>CAZAEM010000072.1:0-3379 GCA_964484225.1 uncultured Eubacterium sp. | reverse complement strand
ATAATATAGGTGGTTACAGAAGTTTGAGGTGTTCGAACTTCACGGATTCAGGTTAATTTCATAGTATGTTAGGAGAAATTGGGGATATGAAGATCAATCCGATACTGAAAACAGACTACCCGGACGTGGATGCAATACGCGTGGGTTCTGTCTACTATATGGTCAGCACTACCATGCACTTCATGCCGGGATGTGTGATCTTGCGTTCATACAATCTGGTGGACTGGGAGATCCTTACCTATGTCTATGAGACTCTGGAATTGACCGACGGGCAGTGTATGAGGAATCATGAATGTATCTATGGACAGGGGATGTGGGCGGCGTCTCTTCGCTATCACGAAGGGATTTTTTATATCTGCTTTGCGGCCAACGACACGGGAAAGACCTACCTGTTTCGCTCCGGAGAGATCACCGGCCCATGGGAGAGGTCAGAGATCGAGGGCTTTTACCACGACAGTTCCCTTCTCTTTGACGACGACGGCCGCGTCTACATCGCATACGGGAACAGACAGATTTACATAACAGAATTGAAGCCGGATCTGACGGGCCCGAAGCCCGGGGGACTCCACAAAATGGTGGTGGAGGACACGGGGGATGTGCGGCTGGGCTACGAGGGGACCCATTTTTACAAGATAGAGGGGAGATACTACCTCTTTTTCATCCACTGGGGCAGCTCTGAGACGGCCCGGCGGGCAGAGGCCTGTTTTGTCTCGGAAAAAATTGACGGTCCCTACCGGGGCGGCGATGTGCTGGACGACGACAGAGGGTACGGCAATCAGGGGGTGGCCCAGGGGGGCATCGTGGACACACCCGACGGGCGGTGGTTTGGACTGCTGTTTCAGGACAGCGGCGCCGTGGGCCGGATCCCGGTGCTGGTGCCGGTCCGCTTTGAAAACGGTTTTCCCGTGTTCGGGGAGGGCGGGAGAGTGCCGGACTCCTTTGAGGTGCCGGACAATCGCCCGGGTTATCAATATGCCCCTCTCTACGGCGGCGATGATTTCACCTATGAGAGGGAGGCTGACGGCCGCTTTCACCTGAAACTCTTCTGGCAGTGGAACCATGTGCCGGAATGTGAGAACTGGGATATCGACCGGGAGCGGCACAGGCTCTGTCTGACTGCAGGCAGGGTCTGCCGGAATGTGACCCAGGCGGTCAATGTTCTGACCCAGCGGCTGATGTATCCCGGCAGCGAAGTGGCTGTGACGGTCCACGGCGGCCTGATGAGGGACGGGGATGTGGCCGGACTCTGTCTTTTGCAGGGGGATTACGGCTATGTGGGGATCCAGAGAATGGGGGACGGTTACGCTGCCCGGATGTTCCTGCGGCCATCGGAGAAGGAAAATGCCATGGCAGGGCCGGAGGACGATACGGAACCTGCCGTTGTGGCGGAGACGGCGCTCCGGGAACCCTGTCTGCAGATCCGCGTCCTGGTGGATTTTGAACAGATGGGGGACCGGGCAGAGTTTGAGATTTTCCGGGACGGAGAGTGGGTATTCTTCGGGCCGGAGATGAAGCTGTATTTTAAGCTGGATCATTTCTGCGGCGTCCGGGCGGGACTTTTCTGCTACGGGACAAAGACCTCCGGCGGCAGAGCGTCCTTCGCGGATTTCACCCACAGGGCAAAACCATCCCTTGACATTTCGGGACTAATATGCTAGTCTGTGCATAACAGGAAACCGGAAGGTGATGAACGGAGGGATCATAGATGAGTGAAAAGAAGAAAGGTATGAAACTTTTTGATTCAGAGCGTAAAGTGATGGAGGTCCTGTGGGAGTTTGGTGAGATGCGTGCCAGTGAGATCGTGAAAGTGCTGAAGGACCGCATTGGCTGGAATCGCAATACCACCTACACAGTGGTAAAAAAATGTGTGGAGAAGGGCGCGATCAAGAGGATTGAGCCGCATTTTGTCTGTCAGGCGCTGTACTCCAAAGAAGATATCCAGGAATATGAGACGGAGGAACTGGTGAACCGCATGTTTGACGGATCCAAGGAGAAATTCTTCGCGGCCTTTCTGGACAAGGAGGATTTCACTGACGATGAGATTCAGAATCTCAAAGATATGGTACAAAAACTAAAGTAATCCTTGCACAATTTATATTTTTATGCGAGACTTTTATTGTGATGATGTCAGGGTCAAAAGGTCAACATTTCTTGTGCTTGCACGAAAGCAATGTTTGCCCGATTGCGAAAATTGCGTAGCAATGGAGCAATCCGGAGACATCCGTTGGGGTCATGACCCCAACATCATTGTGACACAATATTAGTCTCGCTTTATTTTTGTCTAGGAGGAAGCTTATGAAAATGTTTTTAGATATTGTTGTGCTGATCGTGGGATTTGTGGCACTGATCAAGGGGGCGGATTATTTTGTGGACGGCAGTGCCGCCATCGCAAAACGGCTGAAAGTGCCAAGCGTCATCATCGGCCTGACCATCGTGGCCATGGGGACCAGCGCGCCGGAGCTGGCGGTGAGCGTATCCGCCGGTATCTCTGGCTCCAACGACATCGCTGTCAGCAATGTGGTGGGCTCCAATATTTTTAATCTTCTGGTGGTCCTGGGCGTGTGCGCGTTGATGAAATCCCTGCCGGTGGATGAAAATATCAAGAAGAGGGATTTCCCCTTCTCCCTGGTCATCACGCTGGTGGTGGGAGTGCTGGCGGGAAATCTTGTCTTCACAGGAAAATGTGCTGATATCCGGGACATGCAGGCGGAGGCGGGGATTCTGTACCGCTGGAACGGCCTGTTCCTAGCAGGAATATTTGTATTGTACATGATATACACTGTACATGTGGCGAAAAAAAACCGTACAGAGGGGGAGGAGGTGGAGATACTCCCCCTCTGGAAGAGTATACTGTTTATCGTGCTTGGCCTTGCGGCGATCGTGATGGGAGGACAGATGGTGGTAAACAGCGCCCGCTCGCTGGCCCTGTTCTTTGGCATGAGCGAGACGCTCATCGGTCTGACCATTGTGGCCATCGGCACCAGTCTCCCCGAACTGGTCACCTCTGTGGTGGCTTCCTCCAAAGGACAGAACGGCATGGCCATCGGCAATGTGGTGGGTTCCAATATTTTTAACCTGCTCTTGATCCTGGGTGTGTCCAGCAGTATCCATCCCATCGCGATCAAGGTGGAATCCTTTGTGGATCTGGGGCTGCTGCTGGGAGTCAGCCTCATTGCTTTCGCCTTTGTGTGCAGCGGGAAAAAGATCAACCGGCTGGAGGGGGGGATCATGCTGGGGATGTATGTATTGTATACAGCCTTTGCGATCATCCGGTGATCGGATTTTTTAAAACCTTTCAAAAGTTTTCATTTTTTCTAAAAAAGTGGCTCAATCACAAATTTTGTGGGATGAAGGATTCCTGACATAGGTTTTCCTGCTC
>CAZAEM010000071.1:0-3497 GCA_964484225.1 uncultured Eubacterium sp. | reverse complement strand
AAACAGCGGATTTGAGGGCTTTTTCTATAGTCCGACAGTTTGGGAAAGTTTTAATTAATCGATGAATTAAAAGGGCGTCAAGTCGCAGAACAGATGGGAATAAAAATTATGGGGACCATTGGATTTTTACTTGCTTCCTTTGAAGAAAAGAACATCTCAGAACCAGAGATCATTGAAAGTGTTGAGATTTTACGTAATTCCAGCAGACACATTAGCGAACATTATCTCGAACTTTTGTTGAAACGAATTTCAGAGAGGTTGCACCGGATATTGAGAAGGGCATGGTCTGTCACGAATTATGGAAAGGCACCTGTGAAAATTGCCCGCTGCTGTATATCGGGGACAAAAACGAAGCACGTTCCGTTAATTATGACGATCCTTTCGGCAAGGCAGTGGAGATCGCGGCCACCCGCATTATGTGGGAGGAAACGGTCCCGGCATTTATGATTACGGTTACGCCTTATGCTGAGGTGGCAAATTATGTATACCACATGGTCCTGCGGGGAAATTTAAGCACGGACAGTTTCTCTATCGTAAAGGCGGATGAGGAAGAGATTCAGGAAATGCGTGAATATGACGTCGCTTACGGACTGGTTTTTCGGCATTTCCAAAAGCGGTTATGTTTACGAGGAGGATAGAGAGCGGTATGAGAATTTTGTCCATTTTGATAATGTGAGAGCCGAATTGAAAAAAGGGGCAAAAAAGCTGTGTTGTATTTACCGCCGCAGAGCCGGTGACGGGTATAGATGGCACACGCTGGAGATCGTTCCGGATTTTGATTATACGAATGATAATCAGAAGGTGATGATCTGCCTTAAAGACGTCCATGATACGTTCAGAGAGGGGCTTGCGAGAGAGGAGGTCAATACCCGGAATAAGGAGATCATCAACTCGCTGGGAGAGTCCAATTTTGCCATTTATGTTGTAGATCTGCAAAGCGGCGGTGTCAATATCGTGTGGACTACGGACAAGATCCGGCAGACCCTGAACACAGAAGTTTATATGTGGGATAACTTTTTCAAGGGAAAGGGGCCCGATTACATATCGCCTGAGGATCAGGAGACAGTATACAAGCAGCTTTCCCTGGAGTCGTTGAGGGCTGCGTGGGAGAGCGGAGAAAAGAAAAAGACGATCCTGTGCCGGGTACTGTTGTATGGTGAGTGGCGGAGCATTTCCGTATCCGTCTATTTTAAGGAGAACGCAAAACAGGGCGGCTATGCGATCCTGGCCTTTCAGGATGTGGATGAACAGACAAAAAGGGACATGGAGCGGGCACGGAACGACCAGAGAATGGCGGCGATCATCCGGTCAAGATACAGCATATTAAATACTATTGACCTGGATACCGGAATATGCGAGAGGGTCTATCTGAGAGAAGGTATTACGGGCAGGCGCGAGGAAGGTGATTATGATCATTATGTCAGAAAGGCATATGAGGAAACGGTCGTAGAAGAGGACAGGGAAGCGTTCAAAGATGCGTTATTCCTCGAAAACCTTCGGAAAAATGCGGAAGCGGTGCAGGATTTTCGCGAGGATATCTGCCAGTACAGGCACAGGGGCACACCATTTCTTTGGACAGAAGAGCATGTGTTTTATATGCGCCAGGGAGAAAAAACCGTTGTCAATATATTGGGGCGTGACATTACGTCGGAAAAACTGGCGGAAGAGCACGCGTACCGGGATTCGATCGAAAAAGCATCCATCATAAACAGCTTAACCAGCATGTTTTTTGCAACCTATTATATGGATCTTGAGAATGACTCATTCAGGCCCGTAATCCAGAAAACGGAAGTCAGCAGTGTCCTGGGAGATGAACGAAATTACACGCAGGCGACTCATATGTATGCCCAAAACTTTATTTCCACGGAGGACAGGGAGGAATATCTGGCGAATGTTGATCATCAGCATCTGCTGGATTCCCTGAGCAGAGAACAGCCGGTGGTCGCCTTTGAATATCGCAGGGTGCCGGATGAGAATAATCGGAGGGCGTGGATCCGCGCCAGTATAGTGCTGGCTGAGACAACCGGCGACGGCAGGCCCAAACGGGCACTGTATGTGGCACAGGATGTGACGGAAACCAAGCTGAAGGAAGAGCAGGAGCAGCAGGCATTAAGAGAGGCGTGCGAAGCCGCCAATCACGCAAATGCAGCCAAGAGTGATTTTATGTCAAGAATGAGTCACGACATCAGAACCCCGATGAATGCGATCATCGGAATGACGACGATTGCAGGAAAATATCTGGATGATAAGGAGCGCGTCAAGGATTGCCTGGGGAAGATCACTGTCTCCAGCAAACATCTTTTGTCACTGATCAATGAAGTTCTCGATATGAGCAAGATCGAATCGGGAAAAATAGATCTGTCGGAGGAGGAGGTTAATTTGTCCGACCTGATCGGAAATCTGGTAACCATGATCCGGCCTGCCATGCAGAAAAAAATCATAATTTTGATGTGCATATCACGAACCTGGAGCATGAGCGCGTGATCAGTGACGTCATGCGAATGCAGCAGATATTTATGAACATACTGGGAAATTCAGCAAAATACACAAATCCGGGCGGAAATATCGAGATGGAAATCAACGAGAAGGCATCCAACATGCAGGGCTACGGCTGTTATGAATTTGTTTTCCGTGACAATGGGATCGGTATGAGCAGGGAGTTTCAGGAAAAGCTGTTTGAGCCCTTCAGCCGCGCGGAGGATTCCAGGGTAAGCAAAATCGAGGGAACCGGTCTTGGAATGACCATTGCAAGAAATATTGCCCGCATGATGAACGGTGATATTACGGTAAAAAGAGAGACAGGCAAAGGAACACAATTTGTTGTGACGCTGCTTCTCAAATTCGTGGATACGGAGGCGCCGAGTCCGGAGATGCTTATGGGTCTTCCGGTGCTGGTGGCAGATGACGACAAAAATACCGGCGAGATGGCATGCCTGATTCTTGAGAACCTGGGAATGAAGGGCGAATATGTCCTGAGCGGAGGCGAGGCCGTGCAGAAGGTATGGGAGCATCACCAGAGCAGCCAGGATTATTTTGCCGTGATTTTGGACTGGAAGATGCCGGAAATGGATGGTATCGAGACAACGCGGGCGATTCACGAAAAGGTTGGTCCGGATATACCGATCATTATTTTGTCGGCATATGACTGGAGCGCGGTAGAGGAGGAAGCACGCGGTGCAGGTGTAAACAATTTTATATCCAAACCATTGTTCCGGTCGCGTCTGCTATACCTCTTTAATCAGATCGCAGAAAAAGATAAGAGTGAGGCACCGCCGGAGGAGGAATCCATTTCCGATGTGGATCTGAACGGAAAAAGGATTCTTCTGGCAGATGATCTTGAGTTGAACCGGATCATCGTAGAGGAGCTGATCGGCGAGACCGGAGTGACGGTAGAGAGCGCCGAGAACGGACAGGAGGCGTTGGAAAAATTCGAGAAATATCCGTGGTCATCTGCACCTTGGGTCGATGAAATTACGGTCATAGCACATTGATAAATT
>CAZAEM010000070.1:0-4876 GCA_964484225.1 uncultured Eubacterium sp. | reverse complement strand
CTGATCGATGCAGCAAAGGAAGCGAAGAAAAACTAGGTTGATAAAGATCTGAAAAGTGAAAAGAAGAAGAAAGCCAAATCCCGCAGGATCTGGCTTTCTTCTTTGTATTATAAAGGAAAAGATTCAACAAAATTTTATTCTTCCTCATCCTCTGTATCCTCGTCATCATCATAATAATCCGATTCCCTGTCGATGACCGTAACTTTGCAGGTGGCTTTCTTGTTGCTGCCGTCCTTCGCCCGAACTGTGATGGTGGCCGTCCCCTCATCCATGGCCAGGACATAACCCTCATCATCCACCTCTACTACATCCTCATCGGAACTGCTCCAGACCAGGTCGGCGGCCATAGCGGCCTTCGGCGTGATCCTGGCGATCAATTCATACTCATCGTCTCCCAATTCATCTTCGTCGTAATATTCATCCTCATCATCCTCGTCTTCTTCGTAATCGGCGTCCTCATCCCAGTCCTCGTCTTCATAATCCTCATAATCCTCATCTTCATCGTAATAATCTTCATCTCCCAGATAGAGGGTGAGTTTTGTCTTATTCAGGCGGATCTTTTTTACCTTTGGCACTTTTTTGCTCACCGTGATCTGCAGGACAACTTTTTTCGAGGGGTTCGCCCTGGAGCTGACGGTGATCTTTGCCTTGCCGTTTTTTTTCGCCTTGATAGAACCTTTTTTATTTACCGTGGCAATGGATTTTTTGCTGCTTTTATATATCAGCCCGCGGCTGGCCTTGCTTCCCTTTTTCACCTGGAGCTTTGTTTTTATCTTGAATTTTCTGCCCTTTTTGATCATCAGCTTCTTTCCGGACACATTCGTCACCGTCAGCTTTTTGATCGCCTTATCCCCTTTGGCATCCACTGCAGCGCCGTGGCTGCTCAGACATCCGATCACAAGAGCCAGGGACAGGGCCAGAGCTGTAATGTGCTTATTTACCATTCTCTTCATATATCATTTCTCCCTTCGGGCGGGACAAAACTTATGTCCCTGACATCGTTACTGTCTTAATTATATATGAATGCCACAGACCATGTCAACATATTTTTGACACAGAATTTACACGATTTATGGCGAGGCCCAGCCCCAACATCATCCAGTACAGAGGCGCCACCGTCACGGTGGAGTCGTTGGCAAGGCCCGTGACCATATAACCGAAGGTTCCGATCATAAACGCCACACCCAGTTTCATCATCGGCGTATATTTTCGATTATAGTACAGGCGGATACTGGACACAAAATACAGGAGGTACAGGGCGACAAAGGCGACCAGGGACAGAAAACCCGTCTGAACCCATATCTGGAGATACATATTGTGGGGTTTGGTCACCATGACGCCGTCGTAATTCATGTTTGTCTTCCCCACATAGTCGTCATTGGGGAAGACCTCGGTAAAGGTGTTTGGCCCGGAGCCGAGGAGGATATAATTCTTCAGCAGGGGAAATGTCCGGGACCAGATATACCCTCTCTTATCCCCAAAATGCTGATTCCCGGAAAATCCCCAGGCCGGGATAGGGCGCAGGCTGTCCAGCTTGTGAAAGGCATTGTAGATCATATACTCATCTCCCACTTTGGCGATGACCCACTTTTTGTTGATGGAGGGATTAAAGATCCGCAGCCCGTCGTAGTGCATACCATTTTCGTAAATGTTTTCCGGGTAGAAACGGAACTCTGTGTACCTGTCATCCTGCGGCGTGTAATAATTTTTCTCCTGGTTTTTCTCCAGAGGAACCTCCCCGGTGTCTTTGTCCGTCATGGTCAATGGATTTTCCCCGTCCCCTGTGAGAACGATATAGAAGGTGTTTCCGTCCACAGTGGACACCTCCAGTCCCTTCTCCGTAGAAAGCATCTGTGAGATCAGATGATAATCCTCTTTGGGCCGGAATACTTTATCCACGCCAAAGCGGATGGCTTCCGGAAACAACCCGCAGAGGATCCCCGCAAACACTGCCAGCGCCGCGGCAGCCACGACAATCTTTTTCCATCCGAATTGAGACCATATCTTTCTTGCCATAAAAATAACCAGGAACAACGCCGAGACGATCACGCCCACACAGCCGGTCATGGACTGGGAGCCCAGGAGAGTGACGGTGAGGACACAGACATCCACCATGGACAGTATTGTCCAGAATATGGGGATCTTTTTCCATTCAAGCACGGCCACCGCGATGACCACCGGCAGCACCAGGGCCACATAGGAACCGACGTAATTCGGATTGTAGAGAGTGGAGTAAACCCACCCCTCGGAAAAGTTGAAAGAAAAGTTCAGATTTTCGGGGTTCAAAAGGTTCATGATGAAACGCCCGGCCTCACTGCGGAAGAGATCCATGTGCATAAACTGAAATGCCCCGATCATTCCCACACCGAACCCTCCCAGCAAGATGCCGTATACCAGGAGGCGTATCACCTTCTGCCGGTCCGCCATGGCGTAGGTGTAGAAGAAAAGCATCCCGTAGGCCGCCAGCACATTCATGCCCTCCCACTGTTCATAGCTGCCAGACAGTGCGAAATCCTGATACTGGCTGGAGAGACTGGACAAAAGCGCCAGCACAAGATAGCAGAGGACCGGCACCACATAGACCATGCTCACCCGCCTGCGTATCCCGCGCAGACGATGTCGGATGTAGACAGGCTGGATGAGGATCAGGAGCATGATGAGGGCAAGAAATATCAGCCCCTGCCCTTTCCAGTACAAAAACAGATCAATGGTGGAAACCGTATTGGAAAACCAGGGAAAATGAGTCAGCCCCGTATCATACCTTCGGACAAATACCATGAGCGGCACCAGCGTGACAGCCAGCAAAACCGGCAATGCGTATAAAAACGGTTTCCATCTCAGGATCAGACTATGCTTCCTTTTCATTCTTCACCTCCGCGCGGACGATCCGGTTCGCTGCAAATCCAACACCTATCATCAGCCAGTATATCGGTGTGACACTGATGGTGGAATCGTTGGCAAGCCCCACCACCATGAACGCCACACTCCCGTGAAGGATCCCCAGGGAGAGCCAGGGAAGGAATCCCCCTCGCATTTTCCCCCAGTAGAGGCGGAAGCAGTCCAGGACAAAGAGGACAAAAACACCCAGCATACCGATCAGCGCCAGCAGACCGTCCTCCACCCAGATCTGCATAAACATGTTGTGGGGTTTGGTCATGATCTGCCCGGTGAAGCCGTAGTTCTGCTTCCCCACATAATCGTCATTGGGATAGGTATAGGTGAAATTATCCCGGCCACATCCCAGGAAAATGTGATCCGGCAGCATGGGCAGCGTACGGGACCAGATGTATCCGCGGTTTGTGGCAAACGTCATACGTCCCTCAAACCCGAAGGTCTCTATTTCTTTCAAATTGCAGGGGCGGTTGAAGGCGTTGAGAAATTTCAGGGAGCTCTCATTTTTCTTCTCGTTCAGATACCAGATGAAATTCCAGCTGTCTGTGGCCGTCGCCAGCGCAAACATGGGGTATTGCTTCTCCTCCAGAGTGACGATGGATGCCGTCAATGTCAGAGTTTCACCCGAGGACAGCGGAAATGTCACCGAAGCGTCGGATTCCCCGGTCTGGGGCGTGATGGTCTCCCCGGCCCCGTTCCTGGCCTGGAACTGGAATCCCTCCCCATAGGAAACATCTATGGTGACATCCTGACCACCGCGGGTCTCGATCAATATCTGATTATTTTTCATTGACATTTCTTTTATGGTGCTGTTCGTCTCCGAGGCGGTGGCTCTGGTCACTCTGTCGATCATATTCCCGATAAACGCCGGTCTGACAATGAGTAAAACTAAGAGGATCAAAACAACGCCTCCGGCCACCGGAATCCCCACCCGCCTGTGTCGGATTCCCAGAGGGATGAGAAAGATAACCGCCACCAGGGCGATCGCTCCGATACCGATGAATCCGGTAAGGGACTCTGAGAAATATAATGAAATCAGCATGACAACTATCGACGCCCCTGCCAGGATACGCTGCCATAGTTTTCGGCTGCCGACAATGATCCCCGCCATGACTGGCAGGGCAAGCGCCACATAGCTCCCCACATAGTTAGGGTTGTACAGAGTGGAAAAGACCATACCCTCCTCGAAATTCAGAGCCACCTGAATATCTCTCACGGAGGCTTCCAGCATGGTCAGGATGCCGTGCATCCAGTCACTCTTGATATAGTCCAGACCAAACGCCTGGAATGTACCCAGCAGCCCCACGAGAAAAGCTCCTATGACAAAGGCTCCCGTCAGCACATGGATCTGCCCCTCGCTGCGGATATAGAAGAAAGCAAATACAAAAACCAGTATGTATGTCACCGCCACCAGGGCGCCTTCCCATTGCTCATATCCTCCCCAGACCGCCTCATCCACATGTCCGGCCAGCAGGGCAGAAAACAGCATAAAAATCAGATAAAGCCCGGCAAACCCCATGATCAGCGTGGTCTGGGTATCAAAAGTGAGTTCGATCTTTTTTTCCACTATCTTCCAGATCAAAAGTGCCAGCAGCATCACTCCAATGATGATCAGTAGCCTGCTTCGATAATACAGGAAAAAATCATATACCGTGCCATCGGCAGGATACCATGGATATTTCTCCAGACCACAGTCATATTTATGGATGATGCAGACCAGCGGCATCAGTGCCAAGACAAGGATAAGGGGAATTAACTCCCATGATTTGGCCTTTTCGTTGTTTGACATTATTTCACCTCCAACCATATTGTATCATGTTGGCGTCACGAGGGCTAGTCCTAATTTTCACTTCATGAAACAGGAGGCTGCCCATGAATGGCAAGCCTCCTGCTCCGTTATCTTTATTATTATTTTTTACCGGACTTCACCGGCTTCCTCCAACATCTTTCAGTTCCCCTTCGCTTCCTTTGCTGCATCGATCAA
>CAZAEM010000069.1:0-5274 GCA_964484225.1 uncultured Eubacterium sp. | reverse complement strand
GGAGAGGGCCAGCCACCTACCATCTTGGTGACACCCAAGGACATTCTATCACAGCAAACGGGGTTTTTCAACAAATTTCGATTCGGGTTGCCAAATGCGGAATATATGGAAAGTGTTTCAATATCAATCTCAAAACAATCTCACGGAGCAAAAAGAAAGACTGAAAAATGCCGATTTTACGCACTTTCCAGTCCAAATGTCCGCTATTCTTCCTCAATGGTGTCCGGATTATCCAGATCAAACTTGTGAGGCTGGTCAAATTTGTTAACGCCGTACCACAGGATCAGTTTTACTCCCTTCGGATCGGCATAGGCCACCAGATCTTTTATCTTTTTCTCGTAGTCTTCCCACACTTCCCAGCCGAAATCAACCAGACAGTATTTCTGACCGGTCTCCTCTGCATAATCTATATAGTCATACATGGTGTCATAATCTATATTATCGCTGCTGGTGGACCACCAGGACCAGGAAGAAGTCCCCGGTTCCACCCAGCTGAAATCGCCCTCTGCCGGCGGATTCAGATCCGATATGAGAGAAGAATTCACAAGGTCTTCCAGATTGTCTGTCATGATCACTGCTCTCCATGGCGTATGGAACTTATCCTTCATGAAAACACTGGAAATACCGCCATACTTTGGAGAATATCTCTGCCCGTCCAGGGAATCGTCCTGCTCCTGCTGCAGGTACTGGCCAAACTTTACCTGCAGAGCACTGCTTCCACTCTTTGTACGGAATACGGACGCACAATAAGGCTCCGCCTCATTGTAGACATTGGCCTCGGAGAGCAGAACCCAGCAGTCTCCGGTACTTGTAGGCACTTTCCCCAATATCGGTGTGGCATAGCTGCTGTCCGCCGTCTTTATACTGGAGACCTTGCGGGAAGCATAGCTGGATGCCTCATAGGTTGCCGATGTGCCCATGGTCCAGATATTGGCCGCATCCGGCAGAAGGAAAGAACTCTTTTCTTCCGTGATCTCCGTCACTTCGTCTTCTTTTGCCGTATCTCCGTCAATTTCATACCGGTAAGCCATCCCGTCATCAAATACGCGGAAGATCACCGTGATCTTACTGTTTCCATTCACGAGAGTAAACGCTGTCTCATTATATTTCTTTGAAATATGGCTTGCACTGCCCTGAATCCAGTCATACTCTTCTTTCCCCTCTCTCTTCGCTATGGAATCCGTCTGCAGTTCCAGATTTTCAGAGAGATCCGTCTCCTTTGTCTGCACACCCAGCGAAGCGCACTTCAAGACAACCTGATTGTCGCGGTAAGCGGAATAATAATATTTGTTGGACGCATCCTTCCATATCCGCACCACGTTGCTGCCGTCCGCAGAGGCTGTCTTCAATTCCCCGATCTCGGTCAGACCATCGGAGGCATCGTCGTTCGACACCGGTGGCCGGGTAGGTTGTTGCTGTGTCACATCGAGTCCGTATCCCTGCGCTATGGATTTTATCTCGGCCTCAGTCAGGACTTTATGATAGAGACTCACATCGTCTAACTGTACCGCGCAGTCCTGATCACTCCAGGTAGAGCAGGTCATGCCCAGGGCATGGTTTACAAAATCAGAGATTGTGCTGAGCCGGCTTCGCAGCACGTTGGAATCCCCTCCGCCGCAATTTGACTCCACCGGCAGTCCGTTTTCATAAAACCGGGCCTCTTCATCCGAAACCGTGATCGTCATTAGTGTCCAAACACCCTTGTCCGGTTCCTTGCTGAATATCTGCTTATAACCATTGTCATCATCAAAAATAAGGTTCCACACACTGTCATTGGCAAACGGTGCAAAAGCGAACTCATTTTTATTTTGTTTGTCCGTCGAGCTGAGCAAACGGGAATAGCTGGCTATACCGGTGTCTGGCTTCATCCAGAAGGACCAGGTAAATCCGGTCTCCTCACTCACGCCCTCATACAGTTTCTCCGGCAGATCCACATAGCTGCTGCCCTTTGAGCCGCCGGACAGCGTCAGCACGTGGTTCGTATCCTCCGAGTATTTCTTCCCCGATACTTCAATAGCCTGGGAATCTACTTTAGCCGTCCCTTTCAGCTCCGCCTTCGCCCCCGAAACGCTACCCTCGTTGGCCGCCACTGTACCCTGGATATTCTCAAAGGTCCAGCGGAAATCCGGTTGGTCTTCCGCCGCTTTAGACTCCTTAACCGGCCCTGCAGCGCAGGTGGGAAGGATAAGAGCGGTACACAGAACGCCTATCAAAATACGTTGCCGCATCCGTTTCATTATACAGTTAAAACATGTCAAAATGCGTGTTAGAATTCGACCCTGTTCTGTATTTCCCCACTCCACCAAACTCACTCCGCAAGCCCGCAGATGATATCCACACAGGCCTCCACTCCCAGCGACGACGTGCTGAGGCAGAGGTCGTAGTACTCCGCCACACCGAATTCCGTGTTGGTATAATGGCTGCAGTATTTCTTTCTCGCCTTGTCGATATGGCGCATCTCCTCGCTGAGTTTCGCCATGGTCGTATCCGGCATTTTTTTGCTCATGTGCATGGTCCGCCAATACGGGTTGGCGTGGACAAACACATGGAGTCCGTTGTCAAACTCCTTCAGTATCGTGTTGGCGTTCCGCCCCACGATGACACAGTTTCCCTTCTCACCCAGCCGGCGGATCACACTCTGCTGGGCATCGTACAGCTTTTCATTGAGCGGACGGTTGTAAAAATGAAAAAGGCTCTGGGCAAAACCAAAATCCACCGGAACCTTTTCATCCCAGCGGATAATGCTGGCCACATCCAGCCCCGCCTCACTGGCTGCTTTCAGGATAATGGCCTTGTCGTAGAACTCATAGCCAAGCCGCTCTGCCACTCTTGTGCCGATCTCACTGCCCCCGGCACCAAACTCCCTGCTGATCGTAATAATCTTTTTCATCGGCTAACGTCCTCCGTCTACAGAACTTTATTTAAGAAATCAATGGTCCGGGCCTCCCTAGGATGGTTGATGATCTCCTCCGGGGTTCCCTGTTCCACAATATAACCGCCGTCCATAAACACAATGCGGTCTGCCACCTCCCGGGCGAAACCGATCTCGTGGGTGACAACCACCATAGTCATTCCGTCCTTTGCCAGCTCTTTCATGACATTCAGCACCTCGCCTACCATCTCCGGATCCAGTGCGGAGGTGGGCTCGTCAAAAAGCATCACGTCCGGCTCCATGGCCAGGGCTCTGGCGATGGCTACACGCTGTTTCTGCCCGCCGGAGAGCTGGCTGGGATAGACGTCCGCCTTCTCCACCATCCCCACGCGTTCCAGGAGAGCCATGCCCTTTTCCTCCGCCTGCTCCTTCGTCATAAGCTTCAGTTCCACCGGGGCCAGCATGATGTTCTGCAATACCGTCTTGTGGGCAAACAGATTGAAGTGCTGGAACACCATACCGATATTCTCCCGGACTTTGTTGATATCCGTCTGCTTGTCTGTAATGACGTTGCCGTCCACCACCACCAGTCCATCGGTGGCTGTCTCCAGCTGGTTCAGGCAGCGCAGGAAAGTGGATTTCCCGCTTCCTGAAGGGCCGAGCAGTACTACAACCTCGCCTTCCTCCACATCAATGCTGATGCTTTTCAGCACCTCCAGCTTGTCAAATGTTTTTTTGAGTTTTTCCACATGGATCATGGGCTGTTTACTTTTTTCCAATGCTCACCCTCCTCTCAATCTTCTTC
This sequence comes from uncultured Eubacterium sp., assembly GCA_964484225.1. Taxonomy (GTDB): domain Bacteria; phylum Bacillota; class Clostridia; order Lachnospirales; family Lachnospiraceae; genus Eubacterium_F. Next base: position 1,597 of record CAZAEM010000069.1, on the reverse strand, counting down.
GCTATTCTGCTCAATGTGACAATGACAACCATGTACATGATACCGATGATCGCCCATGTCTCCAGAGATTTAAGAGTATTTCCCGAAATCGTCTTACCCATATTGGTGAGCTCCGGAAATCCGATGACCGACAGGATGGAAGTATCCTTCAGTGTGATGATAAACTGGTTGATGATGGACGGGATCATCGTCCGTATCGCCTGGGGAAGCACCACCAGCCGCATACTCTTGCCGTAGGAGAGCCCCAGGCTCCGGCTGGCCTCCATCTGTCCAATATCCACACTCTCGATCCCGGCCCGGATGATCTCCGCCATGTAAGCACCACAGTTCATCGACAGAGCGATGGTGCCCGCCTGCAGGGCTGACAGGCGGAAATCCACTCCCATGGACTGAATCCCCGCCGGGATACCGAAATAGATGAAAAATGCCAATACGATCAGAGGCACTCCTCTGATCGCATCGACATATACCGTGCCAATAAAATTGAACACCCGGTTTTTACCAACATTCATCAAGGCAAATATCAACCCAATAATCATGGCAAAGAACAAAGACAGAAGCGTGAGTAACAGAGTCTGCCCCAATGCAGCAAGGAGCATCTTCCAATAAGATTGTATAATATCAATCATGTCCTTCTTCTCCCTTCACTCTCGTGATATTTGTCCACAATGCTACACATTACAGACAAATTATTTCAGATATTTATCAAGGATCTTCTGATATTCTCCGCTCTCTCTGATATTTTTCAGACCGGCGTTGAACTTATCCAGCAGCTCCTGATTATCTTTATTCATGATGGCAAATCCATAGGGAGCGCCCTCGCTCTCCATTCCCGAGGGGATCTCTATCTCCAGTCCGCCCTCTTTGATGGAAGACTGCATGATCGGCGTGTCCTCCACACAGGCGGCACTGTTGCCCAGGATCACGTCCTGATACATTGTGGGCGAATCCTCAAAAACGGTTGTCTCAAAACCGTACTGGTCTTTCAGGCTCTCCGCAAAATCCTTGCCCGCTGTACCGTTTTTCACCGCTACCTTCTTCCCTTTCAGATCCTCATAGCTCTTGATGTCGCTTCCCTTCTTCACGGCGAAGGTCTGGGTAGCGTCATAGTATCCGTCGGAGAAGATCCATCCCTTGGATTTTCTCTCGTCATTGATCGTAGCGCCGGCGATCAGAGCATCGGCCTGCCCCGACTCCACAGCAGCCACAGCCGCATCAAAGCCCAGTGCATTCAGTTCGTACTCAAAACCCTGATCCTTCGCCACAGCGGCAAGGATATCCACATCGATACCCACAAACTCATTGTTTTCATTTGTGTACTCAAATGGCTTAAACACCGTATCCGTGGCAATTTTATATTTTTTCCCTCCTGATGACGCAGCGGAGCCGGACGAGGAAGAACTGCTCTCCTCCGAACCACATGCCGCCAATACTCCCATGCTCAGTACAAGGCACATGAGCAATGCAAATGTTTTCTTCATGTTTTTCATTCTTTTACCCTCCTAAAGATAATTATAAATCAAGCACAGAACAACTCCCGTCTGAATTCAAGACATCCTTGCCCTATGCTCACTCTACTGATTATATCAGAGAAATA
>CAZAEM010000068.1:0-5357 GCA_964484225.1 uncultured Eubacterium sp. | reverse complement strand
GATCCGGGGAGAGGAAAGCACTCTGACAGGGAAACTGGTGATGCCGGATAAGGAAGGGGATTCCCGACCTCCGCTGGTGATCATGGTGCAGGGTTCCGGACAGTCGGACTATAATGAGACAATCGGAACGGCCGGGAATGCACCCTTTCGGGATATCGCGGAGGGGTTGTCGGAGAGAGGTATCGCCTCACTGCGTTACAACAAGAGGTATTACGAGCACCCGGATATGGCCGTGGAGAAGATCACGATAGAGGACGAAGTGCTGGAGGATGTGAACTTTGCGATCCGCTATGTAAAAGAATTGGAGTGCTCATCAGAAATTTATATTATGGGGCACAGTCTGGGGGCCATGGTGGCGCCGGTGATCGCCAGGGACAATCCCGAAGTGGCCGGTATCATCTGCCTGGCCGGCAGTCCCCGTCATCTTCAGGATATCATCTATGATCAGAATGCGGCCGCATTGGAAATGGAAGACGATCTGACAGAACAGGAAAAAAATCAGCAGCTGACTATGTTAAAACAGGTGGTGGAGAAGATTGATCATTTGACAGAGGATTCCACCGGCGATTACCTGGGGGTAGACGCCGGATACTGGTACAGCCTGAATCAGCTCCGGCAGGGAGAGGCGGCGAAGCAACTGGAGATCCCGATCCTGATGCTGCAGGGGAGGGAGGATTTCCAGGTATACGCCGATGTGGATTTTAAGCAGTGGAAGGAACTGCTGAAAGGGAAGAAAAATGTGAAATTTCATCTCTATCCCGGACTGAACCATCTGTTCATGGAAAGTCAGGGGAGGAGAGATGTCAGCGAATACAATGTGGCGGCAAAAGTATCCGATGAAGTGATCGAGAGCTGCAGTAGTTTTATATTGAAGCGTTTTTAAAAAGGTACGGCCTTGATGATCTTTATTGCTATGGGATAATGGGCAGATCCTCTTGCGTGGACGAATCCTTTCCACCATCCCTCGGGATCGTAGTACCGCCCGTTGATCCTGACGACGGCGTGGCGGGTGAAGCCGTCTGCCGCTCTGTCCCGGCTGCCGCGGACCCGGCCGCAGATGATCTGAGGCTGGTAGCCGATCTCTTTTGCCAGAGCCGCGAACCCGCAGGCGAAACCATAGCAGTTCCCGGAATGGGTATGAAGCATGTCGGCCCCCAGTTTCCTGGGCCAGGAGGCTTCATGCATATTGGGATATTTGGGAAGATATCTCCATTTGCGCGGGTGGGTAATGTAGCTGAATGCCTTGCTGAGTTTCCGGCTTTTGCTGTCCCATGGATCGGTAATCTCCTGTATCACTTTCATGGCCTCTATTTTGGCATCGCTGTTGGCGTCCTGGATGGCATACCCGGATTTGTTTAATCGGATTTTCTGGACGGTGCGGTTTGTGATAGCACAGTGTAGTTTTCCATTGAAATAGTAGAGGTGCTTCCCTTTCAAATACCATCCCTTCAGGGCGAGTCCTTTTTTATCAACATGATATTTTTTCCCCTTTATTTTTAACACACGGTCTTTTTTGCCTGTCAGCAGCCGGGAGGGTGTTGTGTCACTTCCCTTGCTGGAAAAGGCAAATATCCTTTTTTTGATCTTCACTACGCCTTTCAGATAAGTTCCATCCTCTAATCTATAGTAGCGTTTCCCGTTTTTTCGTTCCCACCAGCCTTTCGCTATCTCTCCGGTGGTGGCAGGCTTCCGGGTGGTTTTCGGGGTTCCGGTGGGCTGTGGCGGAGCCGGTGTCACAGTGGACGAGGGCACTGCCGGTGTTTCCGCGGAAGGAGACTCTTCCGGATTCTCTGTCGCTTGAGGTGCTTCTGACGTCTCAGAAGGTGACGGTGTCTCAGTGGCTTCCGGTATCTCCGTCTGCTGGATGGCCGGAGGTGTGCCGCTCCCCTCCGCCGTTGTTTCCCGGGCAGAAGAATTTATCTTGGTGACTGTGGATAGAAGCATGATCGTAGCTAATATTACGGTAAATAATTGTTTTCTTTTCATCTTTTTCTCTCTCCTCTTTGCTGTCATGTTTTTTATTTTATCAGACATTTAAAAAGATTGCCACTGTTAATTTTTACGCAGGTTGACGGGATAGGGAGATAAGGGGTATACTATCCATTGCAGTGATTCCCTTATGCAAGGTTAAAGGAGAAAAGATGAAAGAAACCTGGATACATAACAAAAATAATGCTTATCAGCGATTTGAAGTGTTGCGGACAAACCGAAAGAAACGCCACAAATACAACGAATTCCTGGTGGAGGGTGTGAGGAGCCTCAACGAGGCAGTGCAGAATGGCTGGCACATCAAATCCTTTATTTACGACAGGAATAACCTGTCTGACTGGGCGGGGAACATGATAAAGACGGTGCCGACGGAAGAAAATTTTGTGCTGCCCGCCGCTCTCCTGGAAGAACTGAGCAGGAAGTCGGATGCCTCCGAACTTCTGGCAGTCATAGAGATGCGTGAGGACGATGTGGACAGGGTTCCCCTCTCGGATAACCCTCTGATCGTCCTTTTTGACCGGCCTTCCAACAAGGGCAATCTGGGGACGATCATCCGCTCCTGTGATGCGCTGGCCGCGGACATGCTGATCCTTACCGGACACAGCGTGGATCTGTATGAGCCGGATGTGGTGGTGTCGGCCATGGGATCTTTTTTCAATCTTCCGGTAGTCCGTATGACAGAGAACGGACCGTTGTACGATTTTATTGATCGGATGAAGGAGAGATATCCGGGGTTTTTTGTAGTGGGCACAACAGCTCATCAGGAGATGCCGATCTGGGAGGCGAAGCTTGACGGTCCCATCCTCCTGATGGTGGGAAATGAGACAATGGGGTTGAATAGGGCTTACAGGGAAAAATGTGATCTGCTCTGCTCCATACCGATGGATGAAAAATCCTATGCCTCGTCTTTCAATGTAGGGTGTGCTCTCTCCATCGCCCTGTATGAGATTGTGCGGCAACGGCAGGAAGGCGGAGGGTTGGAATGAAGAGAGTCAGGAAGCGCGGTGTGGCGGGGAGGAAGAGGGAAAGTGAACATTATGCCCTGGGTAACTATTTTGTCAGGTCTGTTTTTAATAGCGTGTCTGTGCTGATCTCAAAAAAATTTGCCAGTGCCACAACCTCATAATCGGGAACAAAGCGTTTTCCCTGTTCAATCCGCAATACAGTTAAGTCGGAGAACTCATGTCCGTTTAATTGCAGTTTTTCTGCCAGTTCCTTCTGGGTAAGTCCCTTTTCCTTGCGGAGTTTTTTCAAATTACTTCCAATAATATTCTTTGAGTTCCCATTCCAGTATATTTTCATAGACATTTCCCTTCTAAAGATGAAACCTTTTTGTATATATTGTACGGAAGAAACGCCTCGGTAAACTTCTAAAGGTGAAGTTTTTCTTGATTCTGTGTTTTGGCTGTGGTAGAATACTTCTAAAGATGAAGTTTTGATTGTGATGCGGGACGATATTTGACGCAGACATTTGCGTTTAAATATATATTGTGATTGGATCTAACAAAAACTCAACAGGAAAAGAGGTAAAAGAGATGAGAAAATGGAACAGACAGGTGGCTTTGGCACTGATTTTTTCTCTGGTGCTCTGCGGCGCTGTCGCGAACAGCACAGAGAGTTCGGCCAAGGCAAAGCCAAAGTTAAACAAAAAAAGTTTGACGCTGACAGCAGGAAAGTCAGCCAAACTGAAGGTGAAAAACCTTTCAAAAAAACAAAAGAAAAAGTTGAAGTGGAGCAGCTCCAATACGTGGGTGGCCACAGTTAGCTCTTCCGGTAAAGTGAAGGCGAAAAATGCGGGGAAAGCAAAAATCACCGCCAGGGCGGGCAGTAAAAAAATGAAATGTACCGTGACAGTCAAGGCGAAGAAGACGTCAAGCCAGAATCCGGTGGTGACCCCGGCTCCGGTGCGGACTCCTGCACCCGTTCCATCAGAGAATCCCAAATCAAATGTGGACTCCGTCTCCACAGACCAGCTGGCGGCGAACGTCTCCGTGAAAATGGAGAAATATCAAAAAGGCGTTTTGTTCACTGTGACGAACAACAATGCGCAGTGGATTGACACCCTGACGGTGAATTACAATATAAAAAATTCATCGGGTCTATCCATTGAAACGGGTAGTTTGTTTTTTGAAGGGTTGAAGCCCAATGGTACGCAGTCGAAACCGATTGGCCTTGTCGCAGAGGATGCGGCTACCGTGGACACGTCGAAATCGGAGGTCAGCAAAACAGCGAGTTACTATTCATATTCTACCTATACGGATCAGACCGCCTCAGTGGATGTGAAATCTGAAGTGAATGTGGAGCATGATATTGTGGTCACGCTGAAGAACAATGCCTCTACAGTGGTCAGTGGATATTGCCTTGTGTATTTCAAGGACGCTTCTGGGAATGTAGTCGACATAGACGGTTATACCTCGATATACTTACAACCGAACGAAACACAAATAGGTACGGCGTACGCCCCGGTTGACTATGACGAAGATTTCAATACCATTCCCAGTTATGCAAGTTATGAGGTGAAATACTACGCATACAGCGATATCTACAATCCATAATGCATGTAAACGTGCTCCAATCACAAATAGCAAATATCGGTGGGAAGCCTTATAATATAGGTGGTTACAGAAGTTTGAGGTGTTCGAACTTCACGGATTCAGGATAGATCCATTTTGGATATCCGAAAGGTATTGTTTCACAGTACAACAAAAAAACGTCAAAAATAAGGAGGAAACATCGATGAGGAACAAAAAGAAACTTGCAGCATGGTTACTGTCGTTTGTGCTTTTATTTAGCCTGATTCCGACAAATGAGGTGTCAGCGGCGAAAAAAGTCAGGCTGAACAGGACAAAGATTACTGTCAAAAAAGGAAAGAGTAAGACCATCAAGGTCAAAAACACAAAGGCAAAAGTAAAATGGAAAGTCATATCCGGAAAGAAAAACATTGCGCTGAAGAGAAAAGGAAAAACAAGTGCGAAAATCACCGGGAAGAAAAAAGGCTCAGCGAAAGTGCGGGCAACTGTGGGAAAGAAAAAACTGACCTGTAAGGTGACTGTGAAAGGCACTTCGGCCTCAAGTAAAGGGGCTTCCTCTGCTGCACCGGCGGCCGGTGATGGGTCGGGGACGACGATGGCAGCCAGTGTGGGCACCGTAACAAGCGCACCAGTCAACACCCAGCCGGTGCTGACAAACGCTCCGCTGAGGTCATATCCCCCGGAGGTCTCAACAAACGCCCCCAGTGTGACGGGAGCAGGAGTCAGTGCTGCCCCGGAGACGACGGACGAGACGACGATCAGCACCCCGCCGGAGATGACGGATGATGCGGCAGCCAGTCCCGCGCTGGATGAGACAGATGCCCCGGAGACAACAGA
>CAZAEM010000067.1:0-5641 GCA_964484225.1 uncultured Eubacterium sp. | reverse complement strand
AAGAAAATGGTAGAGAAGCTGGAGCCGGCTGTCTGGGATATCCTGGAGGAAGTGATCCGCGAGCATCCGGTTATGCTGAACCGTGCTCCTACCCTGCATCGCCTGGGTATCCAGGCCTTCGAGCCGACACTTGTAGAAGGCAAAGCCATCAAACTTCATCCCCTGGTATGTACGGCGTTCAACGCCGACTTTGACGGGGATCAGATGGCGGTGCATCTGCCCCTTTCCGTGGAGGCTCAGGCGGAGTGCCGTTTCCTGCTGCTCTCCCCCAACAACCTGCTGAAGCCCTCCGATGGAGGTGCAGTGGCCGTGCCATCTCAGGATATGGTCCTGGGCATCTATTACCTTACCCAGGAGAGACCGGGGGTCAAGGGCGAAGGAAAGATTTTCAAAGATATGAATGAGGCTATCATTGCCTATGAGAACCATGAGATCACACTGCACGCAAGGATCCATGTGAGACGCTGCGGCGTCAATGCCCAGGGAGAAAAGGAAACCCGTGTGATCAGCTCTACACTGGGGCGTTTCATTTTCAATGAGATAATCAGCCAGGATCTCGGTTTCGTAGACCGGAAGGATCCGGAGAATTTCCTGAAACTGGAAGTGGACTTCCATGTGGGAAAGAAACAGTTGAAACAGATTTTGGAGAAATGTATCAATAACGAGGGCTCCACCAGGACGGCGGAGACGCTGGATGCGATCAAATCGCTGGGCTACAAGTTCTCCACCCAGGCGGCTATGACCGTCTCCATCTCTGACATGGGAGTGCCGGAGGCGAAGAAGAAGATCATAAAAGACGCGGAGGACACGGTGGAGGTTATTTCCCAGAAGTATGCCCGCGGTCTCCTGACCGAGGAGGAGCGTTACAAATCCGTGGTGGAGACATGGAAGAATGCGGACGATGAGATCACCGAGGCCCTGCTGAACGGACTGGATAAGTATAACAATATCTATATGATGGCGGATTCCGGGGCCCGTGGTTCCGACAAGCAGATCAAGCAGCTTGCCGGTATGCGTGGTCTGATGGCGGATACATCAGGCCGCACCATAGAATTGCCGATCAAGTCCAATTTCCGTGAGGGACTGGATGTTCTGGAGTACTTCATTTCCGCCCACGGAGCCCGCAAGGGGTTGTCCGACACGGCCCTTCGTACGGCTGACTCCGGATATCTGACCAGGCGCCTGGTGGATGTGTCGCAGGAGCTGATCATCCGTGAGACGGATTGCTGTGAGAACCGTGAGGGAGAGGAGATCCCAGGCATGTGGATCACCGGCTTCATGGAGGGCAGAGAGATCATAGAGACATTGGAGGAGAGGATCACGGGGCGTTATTCCTGTGAAACTATCCTGGACGACGAGGGCGAGGTGATCGTGAAGGCGAATCACATGATCACGCCAAAGCGCGCAGCCCGCATTGTAAATACAAAGGCCATTGTGGACGCCGGGGACAAGGCCCAGGTGAAGATCCGTACGATCCTGACCTGCAAGTCCCATACCGGTATCTGTGCAAAATGCTACGGTTCGAATATGGCGACGAAGGAGCCGGTGCAGGTGGGAGAGGCCGTAGGTATCATCGCGGCGCAGTCCATCGGGGAGCCGGGAACACAGCTGACCATGCGTACCTTCCACACCGGCGGTGTGGCTGGGGATGACATCACACAGGGTCTTCCCCGTGTGGAGGAGCTCTTTGAGGCAAGAAAACCGAAGGGTCTCGCCATCATCTCCGAGTTTGCCGGCAAGATACAGCTTCGGGATACGAAGAAGAAGCGGGAGGTCATCGTGACCAACGATGAAACCGGCCAGAGTAAGGCATATCTGATTCCCTATGGTTCCAGGATCAAGGTTCTGGATGAGCAGGAAGTGGAAGCCGGGGATGAGCTGACAGAGGGGAGCGTCAATCCCCATGATATATTAAAGATCAAGGGCGTCCGCGCGGTGCAGGACTATATGCTCCGGGAAGTGCAGCGGGTATACCGTCTGCAGGGTGTGGAGATCAACGATAAGCATATCGAGGTCATCGTCCGTCAGATGCTGAAGAAGGTTCGTATAGAAAACAACGGTGACTCAGATTTCCTGCCGGGCGTCATGGTGGATGCGCTGGAGTATGAGGACGCCGTCGAGAGACTGAATGAGGAGGGGAAGGAGCCGCCGGAGGGAAAACAGATCATCCTCGGAATCACCAAGGCGGCACTGGCTACCAACTCATTCCTGTCAGCTGCTTCTTTCCAGGAGACCACCAAGGTGCTGACAGACGCTGCCATCAAGGGCAAGGTGGATCCGCTGATCGGTCTGAAGGAGAATGTGATCATCGGCAAACTGATTCCGGCGGGTACGGGAATGAAGCGTTACCGCAATATCGGGATCCACAGCGACCTGGTGGAGAGTCTTGATCCGCCGGAACATGTGGATGAGCCAGTGGAGAACAGGGAAAACGGCGAAGAAGAGGACGATGTGTCTGAGAATGGAGATGCCGCCCGTGAAGTGGCTGAGGAAGTGGCAAATACACTTGCTGATGAGCCAGACGAAGAAACACACGCGGAGGAAGGGGAAGAACTGCTTGTCATGGAGGAGACAGAGGAAGAGGTTTTCGCAGAGTAGAGTTTTTTCATTAGTTATAATGCGACTCACGGTCATATACATTAAAATGTATCGTGAGTTGCTTTTTCTATAAAATATTTATGTACATAATCCGATATGTTGAAAGAAGGGTCTTTGATCAGGAGGTGCGATATGGGCGAGGCTATGCCGAGTGAAAATGAGTGGACGATCATGGAAGTGCTGTGGAAAACAGAGGAACCCATGACAGCGTCAGAAATTATTGAGAGATTAAAGGGGATCAAGGATGTCAGTCCCAAAACCATCCGGGTGCTTATCAATCGTCTCTTGCAAAAGGGTATTATAGGATATACGGTGGACGCCAGGGATTCCCGGGTGTATCATTATCACACTATCCGGAATCGGGAGGAATGTCTGCGGGAGAAGAGCAAGCGGTTCGTGAACAGTTATTTTGAGGGAAATTCTTTTGGCATGGTGGCGTCCCTTGTGAAAAACGAGCAGTTTTCTGATGAGCAGATTGAGGAATTGATGGAAATGTTGAAATCCGGGAAAAAGTGAGGGGTGCAGATGGTTACTTTTTGGGAGCAGTTAGGCGGATATCTGGATTACATAGCGCGGTATCTCGCATTGAAGACCGGCAGGACGCTGGTGATATCGGTGCTTGTCTGTCTGTTGATATGGGGATTGAGATGGCTGTTAAGCCGTATCGGCTGGATCAGGAACAGTTCCCAGTACCTTTATCTGCGGATGTATATGTGGCTTCTTCTGCTGGCGGTGCCTTTTATGGGTATGACAAAAGTGACAGAATCCAGTCTGTTCGTCCGCAAGTGGCTGTATGTGAGTCTGTACAATGCAGCGGTGAACACACCGGTCACGTATAGATTATATTTTTCCGGAATGGCTGTAATGGCGGTGTGGCTCATTGTGAAAAACGTGAGACTCCGGCGTAAGATCAGAAAGATGGAACTGTGCCCGGAATACGATCTGGGCAGGAGGATCAAAGTGCGGAGAACCTCCATGTCCGTCACGGCATTTACCACCGGTTTTTTTCGCTATACTATTGTTTTGCCGGAATGCATCCTGGACGGGTGCGACGAGGAGGAAGTGCGCCATGTGATCGGCCATGAGTACACCCATATCGCAAGAGGCCATCTCATCTTTTTGCGGATGATCGACTGGCTTCGGATTTTGTGGTTTGTCAATCCCCTGATCCATATTTGCGCCGGAATGATCCGTGAGGATATGGAACTGATATGCGATAAGGAAACGATACGCACTTACGGACAGGAGCCCGAGCGATATGGCTTGCTGCTGATAAAAACGCTGCAGCTTATACGCAGTGAGAATATGGGCGGGACGACCGGGAAGGCGACCATGGGATTCGCTTCGGAGAAAGCGTTTCGCGATATGAAGCGGAGAGTGAGGATGATCGCAGACTATCGGGAGAGCTGTAAAAAACAGATGCGTATCATCCACTGGGGGACATTGTTGGTGCTGTTGTCTGTTTTCGTTGTAATAAAGAGCATCTCTTACGGCTCGCACACGGATTATGACGATTATGATCTGTATGTCGTGGACGGGGCGGATATGCAGGTGGTCTTTCAGGATAATCCGAAATTTAACGATGCCCTGGAACAGGGAGAAACGGGGCTTTTGATAGACAACAAAAAGGTAAAGGAGATGCTGACAGAGGAGGGTTATGATCCGGTGGGCAACTACTGGATCAGTTTTGGGGGATATATGAAGCTGCCGGGGGTTGGCGCCGGAGGGGACGCGGTGAATTATTTTCCCGCCGACGAGCCGGATGGTCTGGCGGAAATCCCCTATAATCAGCAGGGCAGGCTGACCCGGGTGATGAACTGGATCGTTCGATACATCTGACATCAGTCAGGGGAAAAGATTAGCATTGCCTGTGTCTGTAGGAAAGAACTATGGTATGAACAGGCGGGTCATTCACCTGGTTTCATATAAAAAATAAACAGGACAGGATCCTGGAAGAAAGGAGGGGAGAAATATGGCATTCAACTTTAATATATCGTCTTTGTTCGGGGGCAGCAGCTTTGGCAGTTCCAACAGTTCCATCAGTAATTTTTACTCATCTCTGGGCGATTACAACATTATACGTACCGGGGGTTATAAAAAACTCCTGAAGGCTTACTATGCTACGCAGAAAGCGGATACGAGCACAAAAAGCTCCGATTCCACTTCCAAGAGTAATGAGTATCTGAATTCGCTGACAGATCAGACGATGGTGACGACGAAGGAGAAGGCGGACAAACTGAGTACATCGGCGGCAGCTTTGACAGCGAAGGGTACGAATTCTCTTTTTGAGAAAAAGTATATGACAGTGACAGATGAAGAGACCGGCGAAAAAACCACCACGAAGGATTACGACAGAAATGCGATCAACACGGCGGTAAAGAATTTTGTGTCGGATTACAATGCCGCTGTTAAGAATTCTACCAATTCAACGAACTACAGCGTATCCAGCAACGGACAGTACATGGCGCGCCAGACGAGCGTGTACAAAACAAGCCTGGAGAATGTTGGGATCAACATCAATGCGGACAATACGCTCAGTATTGATGAGGACAAATTCAATGCCGCCGATGTGGAAGACCTGAAGAAAGTGTTTAACGACACTTACTCCTTTGCCGGCGAAACGGCAAATCGGGCCAGAATGATCAGCCAGGCGGCTTCCAATGCATCGACATCTTCGCTGTATGGTCAGAATGGCGGTTATGTAGGTTATGCCAGCAGTCTGTTTAACTGGTATTCGTAATTGCATTAATGCAAAATGATGAAAATGTCTTTGTGACATGAATAATCATAGTTTGCAGATTGAACCCGCCCGCTTTCGGGCGGGTTCATCGTAGTGGTGAATGAAATCATAGCGAATGGTAATAAAAAAATTGGAAATATTAAAAAAGGTGTTGACAATGGTAAATTTTTCTGATAAGATAATTTTTGCTGACCCGCTGAGAAAAAGCGGATTAGCGATCAGAAAAGCGCACGGATACGGTGCTTTTTGAACCTTGATAACTGAACAGTGAAACAACCTTGAAAATTTGAAAAAACAAATTTT
>CAZAEM010000066.1:0-5980 GCA_964484225.1 uncultured Eubacterium sp. | reverse complement strand
TCCGTAGTCATACGGTGTATATAGTACCGTAGATTGGGAAACTGTTATTTAATATGGCAGAAATAGAATTCATTGCCTCTTTCAGTTCCCCTGTTGACCTCTTAAACTCCAAAGTTTCTGTCTCTATTCCTAAATTCAACCCATTACCTTCTTTCTATAAAGCAAAAATACTTAACTGCCGTTCCCTCAACGATTTTACTTTTCTCTCTGTGATCTTATCGTTTTCATCAATCACACCGCACAATATCGGCGACTCAGGATCATATTTACCACAATTCTTTGTCACACTCTCTTCACTATAATTCGCATAGCAATATATGCAGCCATTTTTACATGTATTGTATGTTCCGATATCTACACTGGCCACGCAGCCACACTCCATGCGCTGATTTTTATCTTTTTCCGCTTTTAGCCTGCATCCGATCATATCCTCAATGAGCGTTTTATCGATACAGCAATTGTGCTGAATACCGCACTCGTCCAGATCAATACTCTCCGCACAGCTCCCCACCGTCATTCCATTATTCTTTGCCATATCGGCTATCTCTTTTGCAAATGCCATCAGCTCTTTTTTTTCCAGCTCATAGGAATCCAGCCGTTTCATATTCTTCCTGTTCTTTGCATACACATCAACAAAACTTATGACACACTTCTCTGTGTATCCTTTCAGAGCTGTGGCGATCTGCTCGAAGGCTTTTAAATGGTAATCCAGTGTATATTTCTCTGTGAAAATAACAGGGTCATATCTCCATATCACCCTGTTCATCCCGATTTTTCCTGATAACTTCTGAAATACAGGAATCATTTTTTCCTTTTTATGGGGAACGTTACACTCTATATCTTTTCCATATCCGGTTAATGTAAACTGAAAATAGTAGTTATATGAAGTAAGTTCATCCAATCTGCCAAACATGGGCTCCGGGTTTTTTGTCCAAAACACAATACAATCCACCACATCAGGTGAGAGGTCGATCCTGCTCACCTGATGTGCATTCATTGGATTTCTCACATATGCGAATCCCTCTTTTATTCTGTTAAAAAACCATTCCGAATAATAGTTGGGGATGTCGGTTCTTCGGCTTGCGCTTAATATCACTTTTTTCTATCCTTCCAGTTCTATCCAATGGTGGTTTTGCTATGTAGACTTACTTACAAAACGTAAAAACGACATGCTAAAACCTCCGAAAACACAAAGTTTTCGGAGGTTGTTGTTTTTTGCCATACTCGCTCAACTTATCTCTTGGAGAACTGCGGAGCTCTGCGGGCCTTCTTCAAGCCGTATTTCTTACGCTCCTTCATGCGGGAATCACGGGTGAGAAACCCGGCCTTTTTGAGAATCGGTCTGAAGTCCGCATCTGCCTCGTTCAGTGCCCGGGCAATCCCGTGGCGGATGGCTCCTGCCTGGCCGGTAAACCCACCGCCCTTGACCGTCACTTTTACGTCATACTTATCCGCCGTGTTGGTCGCCTCCAACGGCTGACGAACGATGATCTTCAAAGTCTCAAGACCAAAGTAATCGTCCATGTCCTGTTTATTGATCGTCACCTTACCGCTGCCGGGTGTGAGATACACACGGGCGATACTGGATTTTCTTCTTCCTGTTCCATAATATGTTGAAGTAGCCAATGTTATTTCTCCTTTCTAAAACCTCTTAAAATTCCAATACTTCCGGTTTCTGTGCAGCGTGATTGTGCTCTGGGCCTGCGTATACGTGCAGTTTTTTCAGCATCTGGCGTCCCAGAGGTCCCTTAGGCAGCATGCCATGCACTGCATGAGTAATAACAAACTCCGGTTTCTTCTTCATCATTTCCTTCAAAGTGGTCTCCTTCATACCGCCCACATACTCGGAGTGATGATAATAAATCTTCTGTTCCAATTTCTTTCCGGTGGTCTTCACCTTCTCGGCGTTGACTACGATCACGTAATCACCGGTATCAATGTGTGGTGTATAGACAGGCTTTTTCTTGCCTCTTAAAACATTCGCAATCTCGGATGCGAGACGACCTAAGGTTTTGCCTTCCGCGTCCACGACATACCATTTTCTTTCCACTGTGGATGGACTAGCCATGTAACTTTTCATCCCTGGGAACCTCCTTACTCTCAATCATCATCTTCTCAATCGTCATAGCTTTCAGGAAATCGATCCGCATGTCCGGTACAGACAAATTTCCGGAGAAAACGCCCTCTCAGCACGAGAAGCCCTTTTCTCGTCACATTTTTTGATTATATCTCACAACGGCAGGCATGTCAAGTGGTTTCTGCATTTTCCACAGCGATCGATCGGCGATTTGTCACTGTCTTTCGTCGCCCTCTGATATACGACACGGCAGAAGTCGCTGCGTTGGCTCCATCTGATACCGCAGTTACTATCTGCCGAAGTGTCTTTTTACGAACATCTCCCGCCGCAAAAAAGCCATATGCAGATGTCTTGCCTGTCTCATCTGCCACAATATACCCATTTTCATCCAGTTTCACAAGACCTTTTACCAGATCCGTTGCCGGGGTCATGCCTGCTGCAACAAACACAGCATCAACTGCCAAAGTCCTGCCGTCCTCCAGGCCAAGCCCCTGCACCCTGTCTGTCCCTGCAATTTCAGCCGGTCTTGCCCTCAGGACAAATTCCACATTTTCCTTTTTCCGCAGCTGTTCTACTGTCCCAGCCGCCCCCCGGAATTCATTTCTCCTGTGTACCAGATAAACCTTTTTGCAGATGTCTGAAAGGTACATCGCATCATCCACCGCAGTATCCCCTCCGCCGATAACAGCCGCTGTCTTCCCCCGGAAGAATGCCCCATCACAGGCAGCACAATAAGACACCCCTTTCCCGGAATACTCCCTTTCCCCCGGGATCCCCAGATGACGGTGTGCCGCCCCCGCCGCATAAATAACCGTCTCTGCCTCCAGGATCTCCCCGCCCTGCAATTCTGCTCTCCAAACCCCGGCCTCATGCACAAGCTGCCCCACATCCCCATTTTGTATCTCTATATCAAGGCTGATCGCATGCTCCCGAAATTTCTCCCCCAGGTCATATCCCGTTATCGCTGGAAATCCAAGATAGTTGTCTACCCTGTTGCTTTCTGCCATCTGTCCG
Organism: uncultured Eubacterium sp.; assembly: GCA_964484225.1. Taxonomy (GTDB): domain Bacteria; phylum Bacillota; class Clostridia; order Lachnospirales; family Lachnospiraceae; genus Eubacterium_F. Next base: position 2,889 of record CAZAEM010000066.1, on the reverse strand, counting down.
GTTCCCGCATAAGCCTTCTCTGTCACTAATACATCCATGCCTGCCCTTTTTGCGTAGACCGCCGCAGAAAGACCCGCCGGTCCCCCGCCGATTATCAACACATCTGTCATGCCACTGTGCTCCTTTCCCAGAGGATTCTCTTCTCAAATCATCCAAAAGTTGTCCGTGCATATGATTCTCCGGTATGTCTCAAACCTGAGCCACTTATTGTGAAATTCCCTGCTTTTTTTTCTGTCCAGATTTTTGTATTCATACAAAAAGTTGTTCAGATCCGCCTCGCTTTTAATTCTTATGGCAAAGCCCCTTTCATCCAATACGGGAAGTCCCATATACTCGTAATCTTTCAGTGGGATTATGTCAGCCACCTGGCGGTTTCTGATCAACACCGATGCCTCACTGTCCAGCACAATAATGTCAAAATAATCCGGGTATTTGAAACTATCCCCCTCCACCGGGACCTTGTCTCCCACATGATACGTCTTATCCTGAGTATTGACCTTCGACAAAAAAGCATCTTCCAGGTTAAAATAAAATTCTTCAAAGATATAGCCGCCAGTACGTATGCCGTCTTTTTCAAAGTATGGCTTATCTTCTCCATCGACGGTCTCCACCACGCCGCAGGCAGAGGTCATATGGCTCACCCGGTCTATAAGTATCAGTTCCCCCATCGTTTTGTTTTTATGAAAAGAATCTGCGACAATCTTTTCTGCGAATTCCAGCCGGCAGACAGCAATCTCATTCTTTTCCATATGCTCTGTCTCCTCGTGCTCCCCGGAATTGACGTCAATCTTATATTCAATTTTCCTGATTTTTCCCGGAATCTTTTTCGAACCCAGCTTCACGAGATACTCTTTTCCCGCATTTAATGGCTCATCGTCCATCCAGAGCAGTGTTGCTGTAACATGCTTCGTCACACTCAGGTCTGCACCGTCTGTCAGCACACAGCCCCGGCTGACATCTACTTCCCTGTCAAGCTGAATTGTCACAGCCTGCCCTGCTCCTGCCCTTTCCGAAGAGCGATCCCCCGCCAATATCGCCTTCACCGTGGCAGTTTCATTGCTTGGCAATGTCGTAACATCCTGCCCAACAGATACCTGACCGCTTTCCACCTGCCCCTGAAAGCCTCTAAACTCATGGTTGGGGCGGCATACCCGCTGCACAGGCATATAGAAGCCAGAATCCGGCCATGTCTCCGACACGTCCACCGTCTCCAGTTCACTCAACAGTGAGCTGCCGTTATACCAGGGCATATTAGGAGATTTTTTCGTGACATTGTCGCCCTCCGTTGCACTGACCGGTATTATCCTGACATCATAAAGATCAAGCTGCCTCTTCAATTCGCAGATATCCCTTTCTATTTCGCGAAAGCGTTCTTCGCTGTAATCCACCAGGTCCATTTTATTGACAGCAAATATAAAATACCTGATTCCCATCAGGGCACATATCCTGGCATGCCGTCTTGTCTGCACCAAAACTCCCTGCTCCGCATCTACCATGACGACCGCCAGCTGGGCGAAAGAGGCCCCCACTGCCATATTTCTGGTATACTCCTCGTGCCCCGGAGTGTCTGCGACAATAAAACTTCTGTGTTCCGTTGTAAAATAACGGTATGCCACATCAATCGTAATCCCCTGCTCTCGTTCAGCCATCAGCCCATCCAGCAGCAGGGAGTAATCAATTTCTCCTCCCCTTGATCCCACTTTGCTGTCCAGGATCAGGGCATCCTCCTGATCCGCATACAGCAGTTTGGAATCATAAAGAATGTGCCCGATCAATGTTGATTTTCCATCGTCTACACTGCCGCATGTAATAAATTTCAATAATCCATTCATTTTAGAAATACCCCTCCCTCTTCCGTTTTTCCATGCTGGAGGCTCCGCCATCCTTGTCTATAACCCGGCTGGTCCTCTCGGATTCGGCAGAGCTTAGCGTTTCCTCAATAATCTGTTCTAAAGTGTCTGCAGTTGACTCCACGGCGCCGGACAGCGGATAACATCCAAGGGTCCTGAACCGCACCATTTTCATCTCCGGCTCTTCCCCGGGATTTAACCTCATGCGGTCATCATCTACCATGATGATGTTCCCGTCACGGTAGACAACGGGTCTCTCTGCCGCAAAGTACAGTGGAACAATCGGAATATTCTCCCTTTGGATATACTGCCAGATATCTTTTTCTGTCCAGTTGGAAATGGGAAATACACGTATGCTTTCCCCTTTGTTGATTTCTGTGTTATATAATTTCCACATTTCCGGCCGCTGGTTTTTTGGGTCCCAGGCATGGGATTCATTGCGGAAAGAAAATATTCTTTCCTTCGCGCGGCTCTTCTCCTCATCTCTCCGTCCGCCGCCAAACGCCGCAGTAAAACCATATTTGTTCAGTGCCTGTTTCAATGCCTGCGTCTTCATAATATCAGTATAAGAAGACCCATGGTCAAAAGGATTGATCCCTTTTTCCACGCCTTCCTGGTTTATGTACTCTATCATCTCAATTCCCAGTTCCCTGGCTGTTTTGTCGCGAAATTCAATCATTTCCTTAAATTTCCATGTTGTATTTACATGCAAAAAGGGAAAGGGCGGTTTTTCCGGATAAAATGCTTTCATTGCCAGCCGCAGCATGACAGAACTGTCTTTCCCTATAGAGTACAGCATCACCGGTTTTTCGCACTCTGCCGCAACCTCCCTGATTATATATATCGCCTCTGCTTCCAACTCGTCCAAATGTGATAATTCGCTCATTTCTTTTCTCCTTTTATCAGTTTTCCCGCTAATATTGATTCGAATTCCTCCTGTCCACGTCAACCGCAGTGATCGATCCATCTCGTTTTTTTATTTTCCCCTTAACTTTTCTCCTTTTATATAACTAAACTATTAAATTCATTCTATCTGCGA
>CAZAEM010000065.1:0-7019 GCA_964484225.1 uncultured Eubacterium sp. | reverse complement strand
GAATTTATCAATGTGCTATGACCGTAATTTCATCGACCCAAGGTGCAGATGACCAGAGAAAAGAGGGTGGTATTTGTGACCAATGCTCTCTCACATGCCAGACGGCTCTCTGAGGCGGGGTATACCGTCTATGTGCCGGGAGGCCGTTTCAAGGTATCCACGGAGGCTATCGTGGGGGAGGAGGCGGTGAAAAGCCTGCAAAAGTACAACTTTACAAAAGGATTCTGGGGGACCAACGGTGTGAGCCAGAAGGCGGGGTTCACCACGCCGGATCTGCGGGAGGCCATGGTGAAAAGGGTTTCCATGGAACACTGCGCCAAACGGTATATCCTGTGTGATCCCAGCAAATTTTCTCAGATATCCTGTGTTAAATACGGCGATTTGGTCAATGCTGACATTATCACGACGAAACGGCCGGACAAGGGGTTTACCCGATACAAAAATATTGTGGAGGTGGACAGATGAAAGGAAATATTTACACGGTGACATTTAATCCGTCCCTGGACTATATTGTCACGGTAGAAGATTTCAAACTGGGCAGGGTCAATCGCACTACGGAGGAGATCATCCTGGCCGGAGGCAAGGGTCTCAATGTGTCCATGGTGTTGAAAAATCTGGGCGTGGACAGCACCGCACTGGGATTTCTCGCCGGTTTTACCGGGCGGGAGATTGAGCGGCTCATAGAGGAGCAGGGAGTCCGGACAGATTTCATCCAGGTGCCGGAGGGGATTTCCCGCATCAATATGAAACTCCGCTCCGGGGAGGAGAGCGAGATCAACGGCATGGGCCCCTTTATCGGGCAGGGAGATATTGACGCCTTGTACAAAAAACTGGATAGTCTCCGGGACGGGGACATCCTGGTGCTGGCCGGAAGCATCCCCTCGGTGATGCCGGAGTCCATGTACCGCGATATCATGGAGTTTCTCAAGGATAGGAAGCTCCGCATCGTGGTGGACGCCACGAGGGATCTGCTGGTCAATGTTCTTCCCCTGCACCCGTTTCTCATCAAACCCAACAATCACGAGCTGGGGGAGATCTTTGACGTGGAGCTGACCGGGAAGAAGGAAGTGGCGGAGTACGCCGGAAAGCTGCAGGAAAAGGGAGCGCGAAATGTACTGGTCTCCATGGCGGGGGCAGGCGCCGTGCTGGTGGCCGAGGACGGAAGCGTCTGGGAGAGCGAGGCTCCCAGGGGCAGAGTGGTAAACTCTGTGGGCGCCGGGGATTCCATGGTGGCCGGTTTTCTTGCCGGGTATCTCCGCTCCGGGAAGTATGAGGAGGCCTTCAAGTGGGGCGTGTGTACGGGAAGCGCCAGCGCTTTCTCGGAGGAGCTGGCAAAGAAGAGCGAAGTGGAAACATTATTAAACTCACATAAATTCAATTTTTAAGGAGGAGCAAAAACTATGAGAATTATTGACTTGTTGGACAAAAAGAGTATCCGGCTGGACGGCCGGGCGGAAAACAAAAGAGATGCCCTGGACAAAATGGTTGACCTGATGGCGGCCAGCGGCAAGATCCGGGATGTGGAAACGTACCGCAAGGGAGTTTATGCCAGAGAGGAGGAGAGCACTACGGGTATCGGTGAGGGGATCGCCATTCCCCACTGCAAATCCGATGCGGTAAAGGAGCCGGGGCTGGCGGCCATGGTCCTCCCGGATGGAGTGGAATTTGACTCCCTGGATGGACAGCCGGCGAATCTGATGTTTCTGATCGCGGCTCCCAACACGGAGGATAATGTTCATCTGGATGTGCTGAGCAAGCTTTCGGTGCTTTTGATGGATGAGAAGTTCACAGACGGTCTGAGGAAGGCAAAGAGCGTGGAGGAATTTCTGCGGGTGATCGACGAGGCGGACCGGGAGAAACCGGAGGAGAAAGAGACGACACCGGTAGAATCAGGATCCAAAAGGATTATCGCTGTCACAGGATGTCCTACAGGGATCGCCCACACCTATATGGCAGCGGAGGCCATTGAGAAGAAAGCTAAGGAGCTGGGATACCAGGTAAAGGTAGAGACGAGAGGATCCGGCGGGGCCAAGAATGTGCTGACGGACCGGGATATTGAAGAGGCAGATGGTATCATCGTGGCGGCAGACACAAAGGTGCCCATGGAGCGTTTTGCCGGAAAGCGGGTTGTGATCACCAAAGTGGCGGACGGGATCAATAAGGCGGATCAGCTGATCCGGGAGTCTGTCAGCGGAAAGGCAGCCGTGTATGAGGGCGGAGCCGAGACGGCGGAGGCCGGGGAATCCGGTGAGAGAGGATCCATGGGACATTCCATCTACACCCACCTGATGAACGGCGTGTCCCACATGCTCCCCTTCGTCATCGGAGGAGGTATCCTGACGGCTATCGCGTTTCTCATCGACACGCTCTGCGGCTATGGGTCCAGCGGCGGAGGACAGTTCGGAAGTATGACGCCGCTGTCGGCATTGTTCAAGTATATCGGAGGCCTGGCTATGGGTCTGATGGTTCCGGTGCTGGCCGGATATATCGCCTACTCCATAGCGGATCGTCCCGGCCTGGCGGTGGGCTTTACCGGAGGACTGCTGGCGGCCAACGGAAATGCGGTGCTGGCAGATTATGTTTTCGGCGCGAACCCGGATGCTCTGACAGGATTCAACAAATTTATCGCCAATTTCTCCTTCGTGGGCGAGGGCAGCGGGAACACGGTGTCCGGTTTCCTCGGCGGTATCGTGGCAGGTTTTTTGGCGGGCTTTGTGGTACTGGGTTTGAAGAAACTCTGTGAAAAACTTCCGGACGCCCTGGACGGGATCAAGCCTACGCTGATCTATCCTCTGGTGGGTATCTTTGTAGTGGGGATCCTGATGTGCATGATATTTAATCCGCTGATCGGATTGATCAATACGGGACTGAGCAACATGCTCTCCAGCATTTCCGCAGCCGGTATGGTGACGGTGCTGGGACTGATCCTGGGCGCAATGATGGCCATCGACATGGGGGGCCCGATCAACAAGGCGGCCTATGTGTTTGGAACCGGTATGCTGGACACGGCGGCTCGTATGATGGCAGAAGGGGCACAGGCTATGGATCCGGCGGTCCAGGCCTGCTTTATCGCCATGGCTTCCATCATGGTGGGCGGTATGGTTCCACCCATCGGCATCGCAGTGGCATGCAAAGTATTTCCGAAGAAATTCACGGTGGCGGAGCGCGGCTCGGCAGTATCCAATATCGTTATGGGATGCTCTTTCATCACCGAGGGTGCCATACCCTTTGCCGCCTCTGATCCGATCCACGTCATCCCCTGTACGATGGTGGGAGCCGGTGTGGCGGGACTTCTGTCCGCACTGTTTGGCTGTACGCTGATGGCGCCCCACGGCGGCGTGTTCGTGTTTGCCACAGTGGGCCAGCCCCTGCTCTATATCGTGGCATGGCTTGTTGGATCGGCGGTGACCGCTATCATGCTCGGCTTTATCAAAAAGGACGCAGAATAATAATAAAAAAGAAAGCGAGGGAAAGAACATGAAAGAATTTCGTTATGTAATTACCGATGAGCAGGGAATCCACGCGAGACCGGCAGGGCTGTTTGTGAAAGAGGCAGCAGCCTGTGCCTGCAGCGTGACTGTCAGCAAGGATGGCAAAGAGGTGGACGCCAAGCGTATACTCGGCGTGATGAGCCTCGGTGTGAAAAAAGGGCAGGAGATCGTTCTGAAGACAGACGGTGAGGGCGAGGAGGAAGCCATGGAGAAGCTCAGCACATTTCTGAAGGAAAATATGTAAACGAAGGATCCGGTATTTTGATCTATGGGAGGTATAGGCATGGAAGTATGGGAAGGAAAAAGTGTGTACGGCGGGATCGCCATCGGCCGGATCCGGATTTTCCAGAAGGGAGAAAGCCAGGTAAAAAGGCAGTCTATCCAGGACAGCCAGGCGGAGATAAAACGGTTTGAGACGGCCAAGGAGAAGGCGAAGGAGCAGCTGCAGGGTCTGTACGAGAAGGCCCTCCGGGAGGTGGGCGAAAACAACGCCATGATCTTTGATGTGCATCAGATGATGCTGGATGATCTGGATTATGTGGAGTCCATCACAAACATTATCGAGACACAGATGGTGAATGCGGAGTTTGCCGTGGCTGTCACGGGAGATAATTTTTCCCAGATGTTTGCAGCCATGGACGACGCCTACATGAAGGAGCGGGCGGCGGATGTGAAGGACATATCCAACCGCGTTATCATGGTCCTGCAGGGCAGAGAGACCGGCGGTGTGGACAGCGACGAGCCGGTGATCCTCCTGGCGGAGGATCTTGCGCCCAGCGAGACCGTGCAGCTGGACAAGAGCAAGGTGCTCTCCTTTGTCACCCGGCTGGGATCATCCAATTCCCACACGGCGATACTGGCGAGGACGATGAACATACCGGCCCTGATCGGAGTGGATTTCCAGGGGGAACTGAACGGTAAAATGGCTGTGGTTGACGGGTTCGAGGGAAAGATCTACGTGGATCCGGAGCCGGATATCCTGAGCCGGTACAGGGAGCGCAGAGAGGAGGAGGAAAACAAGAAAAAACTCCTCCAGGAGCTGAAGGGGAAAGAAAATATCACTAAATCCGGCCGGAAGATCAACCTCTATGCCAACATCGGCGGTGTCTCCGATGTGGCCGGTGTGCTGGCTAACGATGCCGGAGGGATCGGGCTTTTCCGCAGTGAATTTCTGTATCTGGAGAGTGATACCTACCCCACGGAGGAGGAGCAGTTCCGGGCTTACAAGACAGTGGCGGAGACGATGGCGGGGAAGAAGGTCATCATCCGCACGCTGGATATCGGGGCGGATAAGCAGGTGGATTATTTCCAGATGGACCGGGAGGAGAACCCGGCTATGGGATACCGCGCCATCCGCATCTGCCTTGCACAGCCGGATATTTTCAAGACCCAGCTGCGGGCGATATACCGGGCCAGTCATTATGGGACTGTCTCCATCATGTTTCCCATGATCATTTCTGTGAAGGAAGTGAGACAGATCAAGGAGATTGTGGCGGAGGTGAAGGCAGAGCTGGACTCTCAGGGGATTCCCTACGGTGACGTGGAACTGGGAATCATGGTCGAGACGCCGGCAGCGGTGATGATCAGTGATCTGCTGGCGAAGGAAGTGGATTTCTTCAGTATCGGCACCAACGATCTGACCCAGTACACGCTGGCTATAGACAGACAGAATCCGAAACTGGATGATATCTATGATGCACACCATGAAGCGGTGCTGCGGATGATAAAGATGGTGGTGGACAACGGTCATAGGGAGGGATGCTGGGTCGGGATCTGCGGCGAGCTGGGAGCGGACACGGAGCTGACAGACAGATTTCTGGAAATGGGTCTGGATGAACTGTCCGTGACGCCCTCCATGATACTGCCTGTCCGGGAGAGAATCCGGTCGTCGGAGGTGTGATCCTCCCTGTAACAGTGGCCAAACGGATGGCTGTATATATTACCAAAAATAGTTTTCTCAGGGGCATCGGATGATGCCCCTTGTTTGGTGTGAATTATGGGATTGTGTAGTTTGAATTTGTTTTTGTGCATTGTGGAAAATGAAAGAGTATAGTATAATAGACTTGCATTTGTGATGCAATGATAATAAGATTGTTATACATAACGTCTAAAATGATGTAGATTCAGAAGGGAGAGAGAAATGAAAAAGAAACTGTCATTTCTTCTTTGCCTGGTATTGATGATCTGTTCGGTTTATACACCCGGCACGGTTGTGGCAAAGAAGAAAGTAAAGCTGAACAAAAAGAATGCTGTTCTCTTCGTGGGTAAGTCAGTGAAATTGAAAGTAAAGGGCACCAAAGCGAAGGTGAAGTGGAAGAGCAGCAAAAAGAAGGTTGCCACCGTTTCCAAAAAGGGAAAGGTGAAGGCAAAGAAAAAGGGGACGGCGAAGATCACCGCTAAGGTGGGTAAGAAGAAACTGGTGTGTAAAGTGAAAGTGAAGGCCGGAACCGGGAGTGATGAGGATGATAGGGAAGATATAGAAGACACTGCTGTCCCTGCGCCGAAGAGTGCTATGCCAACGGGGACGGCAGCGGCTGCAGCCACGGCTTCTGCAGAGCCGGGTGTACCTGCGGCCAGCGCTCCCGTATCCAGTGTATTGCCTGACGTGCCGCTGGAGAGTCAGTCTCCCATAGGCCCCACGGAGGCGGTGGAGAGTCAGTCTCCCATAGGCCCCACGGAGGCGGTGGAGAGCCAGTCTCCCATAGGGCCCACTATGGCGGCGGAGAGTCAGCCGCCCGTAGAACCCACACCGGAGACGCCCGGTGAAACCAATGCGCCCGCGGCAAGTGAGGTTCCTTCGGAGTCTCCTATGCCGAGTGTCAGCGAGGTGCCGGAGGAGTCGAAAATGCCGACTTCCAGCGAGGGACCGGAGGAGTCAGATGTGCCGGCAGCCAGTGAGACACCGGAGGTCACAGCGGCGGCCAGTGTCAAGCCATCGGTCAGCCCCTATGTGTCAACGGCGCCATCCGGACAGCCGGATCATACCACCACAGCACCGACGAAAGAACCGGCTCCGTCCGCATCCCCCACGGTGACGCCGACACTCAAACCAACGCCATCGCTCACACCGACACCGGTTCCGACCCCGTTTCAGGAGACGGTGATCAAGAAGGCTTCTTTTGAAGATGGCACAGACGGTTTTGCGGGACGCGGCGACAGTGCATCCGTAAAGTCTGTGGCTGACGGACAGAGCGGAAATGCCCTCTCGGTGACAGGACGATCGGATACGTGGCAGGGTGCAGAGATTGACCTGAAATCATCTATCGTACTGAATGCCAGGTATCGTCTGACGGTTTATGTCAGGATGGCAGCGGGGGCCGGTACAAAGACAGTGGACTGTTCCTACGATGATGGAAATGGCTGCTATCCTTGTATTGCCCAAGTGACGGCGTCCGAGACGGAGTGGACCAGGATGGAGGCAGAGTTCACGGTGACGGATGAATTTAGCAAGTTTGAAATTTATTTTCAAATTCCTAGTACATGACTTTTTAATTAACTAGACAATCCGTACTTAATGTGTTATCATAG
>CAZAEM010000064.1:0-7493 GCA_964484225.1 uncultured Eubacterium sp. | reverse complement strand
CACAGAATGGGCGCCAGGTGCGCATGTGGGTGGAGGAGACTGTGAATAGTAACATTTTCACAGCAAATATTAGCACTCACCTCTTGACAGTGCTAACAATCCATGATATTATGTGTATATTCGGGAAGGATGTGCAATTATATACAGTAAAAAAGCGTTTAAGAAAGGAGTGGACATTATGAATATTTCGAAATTTACGCAGAAATCGCTGGAGATTATCAATGATCTGGAGAGGATTGCCTATGATTTTGGCAACCAGGAGATTGTACAGGAGCATCTTCTCTATGCCATGTTGACGGTGGAAGACAGCCTTCTGGCCAAGCTGATCCAAAAGATGGATATAACCCCCGAGGTGTTTCAGGCCCAGGTAGAGGGCCTGATCCGGAAGAGACCTCTGGTGGAAAACGGCCAGGTATATGTGGGCAGCGATCTGAATAAAGTATTGATCTATGCGGAGGATGAGGCGAAGAAGATGGGGGACGAGTATGTCTCGGTGGAGCATCTCTTTTTGAGTCTCCTGAAACGTCCCTCTGCAGAGGTAAAGAAACTGCTGAAGGAATTTCAGATTGACCGGGAGCGTTTTTTGCAGGCGTTATCGGAACTCCGGGGAAATCAGAAAGTCACCAGTGACAATCCGGAGGCGGTGTATGACAGTCTGGCGAAGTACGGGTACGATCTGGTGGAGAGAGCCAGGGAGAAGAAACTGGATCCGGTGATCGGAAGGGACGGAGAGATCCGTAATATGATCCAGATCCTTTCGCGCAAGACCAAAAACAATCCGGTGCTCATCGGCGACCCGGGTGTGGGGAAAACGGCTGTAGTGGAGGGACTGGCCCAGCGTATCGTGCGGGGTGATGTGCCGGGTGCCCTGAAGGATAAGCAGGTGTTTGCCCTGGACATGGGTTCCCTGATTGCCGGCGCCAAGTATCGCGGGGAGTTTGAGGAGCGTCTGAAAGCTGTACTGGAAGAGGTGCGGGAGAGTGACGGACAGATTATCCTGTTTATCGATGAACTGCACACCATCGTGGGAGCCGGCAAGACGGATGGCGCCATGGACGCCGGAAATCTGCTAAAGCCCATGCTGGCCAGAGGGGAGCTGCACTGTATCGGCGCCACCACTCTGGATGAGTACCGGATGTATATCGAGAAGGATGCAGCGCTGGAGCGGCGGTTCCAGCCGGTGATGGTGGAGGAACCCACGGTGGAGGATACGATTTCCATCCTCCGCGGCCTGAAAGACCGGTATGAGGTGTTTCACGGGGTGAAGATCACAGATGGCGCCCTGGTATCGGCAGCCGTGTTGTCCGACCGCTATATATCGGATCGTTTTCTCCCGGACAAGGCGATTGATCTGGTGGATGAGGCGTGTGCCCTCATCAAGACGGAGCTGGACTCCCTTCCCACGGAACTGGACGAGGTACAGCGCCGTATCACCCAGATGGAGATTGAGGAGGCGGCGCTGAAGAAGGAGACCGATCACCTGAGCGAGGAGCGTTTGGCGGAACTCCAGAAGGAACTGGCGGAGCTGAGGGAAGATTTTGTCGGCAAAAAGGCCAGATGGGATAACGAAAAATCTGCCGTGGATCGTGTGAACGGACTGAAGACGCAGATTGAGGAGGTCAACAACCAGATTGAGATCGAGATGGCCAGACAGGACAACGACTGGAACAAGGTGGCGGAACTCCAGTACGGAACCCTGCCGGATCTGAAGCAGAAACTGGAGCAGGCGCTGGCAGAGCAGTCCGGGCAGCAGACCATGGTGCATGAGAGTGTGAGCGACGAGGAGATTGCCAGGATCATTTCCCGCTGGACCGGGATACCGGTTGCCAAGCTGACGGAATCGGAGAGGAACAAAACTCTTCATCTGGACGAGGAGCTGCACCGGAGAGTTGTGGGGCAGGACGAGGGCGTCACCAAAGTGTCGTCTGCCATCATCCGCTCCAAGGCGGGGATCAAAGATCCCAAAAAACCCATCGGATCCTTTCTCTTTCTCGGCCCTACCGGTGTGGGCAAGACAGAGCTGGCCAAGAGTCTGGCGGAATGTCTGTTTGACAATGAGTCCAATATGGTGCGGATCGACATGAGCGAATATATGGAAAAATATTCGGTTTCCCGCCTGATCGGGGCGCCTCCGGGATATGTGGGCTACGAGGAGGGCGGACAGCTGACAGAGGCGGTGCGCCGCAAGCCCTATTCGGTGGTACTCTTTGACGAGATTGAGAAGGCGCATCCCGACGTGTTCAATGTACTCCTGCAGGTGCTGGATGACGGACGGATCACGGACTCCCAGGGGCGGACGGTAGATTTCAAAAATACTATTCTCATTATGACCTCAAACCTGGGTGCGGAGTATCTGCTGGAGGGTATTGACGGGGAGGGAAATATTGCGCCGGAGAGCGAGAGGGCTGTGATGGCAGAGCTGCGGAAGAGTTTTCGCCCGGAGTTCCTAAACCGCCTGGATGAGATTATCTTGTTCAAACCTCTCTCAAAGGAAAATATCCGGGATATCGTGGATCTTCTGCTGAAGGATGTGAACCGGCGTATCGCGGACAAAGAAATCTCTCTGGAGCTGACGGAGAATGCCTTCCATTATATTGTGGAGCAGGCCTATGAACCGGCTTACGGGGCGAGGCCGCTGAAGCGGTATCTGCAGAAAAACGTGGAGACTCTCCTGGCGAAAAAGATCCTGGCAGACGAGGTATCCATGGGCGATGTCCTGGTGATGGACGCCGGAGAGGACGGCCTGTATTTCAAGTAAAATATTTGAGAAAGGAAAGAGGAGGAGACGACGTCATGTCTCCCCCTTTTTTGGCAGGATCAGGTTCATGGCGATGGCGATGATAAATACCGTGGCCACGCAGTTTTCCGCGAAAATATCATACACGATCTGCGGGAAAATGTGAAAGATCTCTTTCACCTGCGTGAATCCGATCCCCACACTGAGGGACAGGGCCGCGATGGTGATATTTCTCTGGGTAAAACCACAGCGGCTGATCATCTGGAGACCGCTGACAACAATATTTCCGAACATCATAATGGTACATCCCCCCAGCACCGCATCCGGCAGAGTGTTCAGTATCGCTCCCACGACGGGGAAAAATCCGGCGAGGATCATGATGCAGGCTCCGCTGGCGATGGCGATCCGGTTTACCACTTTGGTCATGGCCACCAGGCCCACATTCTGGCTGAAGGAGGTGATGGGCAGACAGCCAAAGAGTCCGGAGATAGTGCTGATGAAACCGTCGCAGGCGATGGAACCGGAGATTTCTTTATCCGTCACTTCCCGGTTCAGACCGGAAACGGCCAGGGCGGAGGTGTCTCCGATGGTCTCAGTGGCGGAGACCAGAAAGATCAATGTCACAGTGATGATAGGCCCCAGCTGAAAATCGGGGGTAAAGGGCATGAAACGGGGTAAATTGAACACACCGGCGCCGGCGAGAGGGGAAAAGTCTACCTGTCCCATGCAGCAGGCTGCGATATATCCCACGATCAGGCCGAATAGCACGGACAACTGTTTGAAATAGGATTTCGCCAATATATTAAAAACGAGACAGCTCACAAGAGTGACAGTGCCCAGTGTCAGATTCTGCCAGGAGCCGAAATCCTCGGCTCCCTGGCTCCCGCCAAAGGAATAGGCGCCCACGGAGAGGAGAGAGAAACCGATGGCCGTCACTACGCTGGCGGCGACGATGGGAGCCACCAGTCTGCGCCAGTATTTGGCAAAGAGCCCCAGCACTCCCTCGACGATTCCGCCCACGATGATGGCGCCTACGGCTGTGCCATACCCGTAGCTGGGAGCCACTGTGCATAGAATGGTGACAAAGGTAAAGCTGATTCCCATGACGATGGGAAGACCGGAGCCGATTTTCCAAAGGGGAAACAGCTGGATCAGGGTGCCCACTCCTGCGATCAGCATGGCGCACTGGATCAGGCCGGTCACCTGATCGGTGGTGAGGCCGGCGGCACCGCCCACGATGATGATGGGCGTGATGTTGGCCACGAACATAGCCAGGATGTGCTGCAGCCCGAAGGGAATAGCCTTTGCGATGGGGACTCTGCCATCCAGCTGGTAAATGGGATCGATATCTGTGTTTTGCTTCATAAAAAAACCTCCGATTCATATCGTGCAATGTTGATTTTTGACCCTGACATCTCATACTATTGGAACACTACGGTTCCCCGTGCGGCGTCCATGTCTTTTACAATGGCCAGGGATTCCAGATGAAGTCCCTTTTCCCGTATACGCTTTCCGCCGCCCTGAAATCCTTTTTCAATGGCTATGCCGATCCCCTCCACTGTGGCGCCGGCACTCTGTACCAGTTCGATCAGACCTTCCAGAGCACAGCCGTTGGCGAGAAAGTCGTCAATGATAAGTATATGATCCTCCGGTGTTATGTACTTTTTTGACACGATGACGTCATATACCCGCTTGTGGGTGAAGGACTGTATTTTTGTGCTGTATACTTCTCCGTCAATGTTGATGCTCTCTGTTTTTTTGGCAAATACCACCGGCACCTGGAAATGCTGTGCCGCGATGCAGGCAATACCTATGCCGGACGCCTCAATGGTGAGTATTTTGTTGATCGGCTTGTCCGCGAAGAGCCGCTTGAATTCCCGACCCATCGCATTGAATAACTCGATGTCCATCTGGTGATTCAGAAAACTGTCAACTTTCAGTACATTTCCCTCTTTTACGATTCCGTCTTTGCAGATGCGGTCTTCTAAAAGTTTCATAGCACTCCTCCTGTGTTTGGATATGGCTGGGTTAAAAGTATAGGCCTATTATAATATACATTGGGAGAAAAATCAAAGAGACAGTAAAAAAGGCGAGGCAGTCCCCGCCTGTCCGGCAGGGGCCGCCTCTGTCATCACTATTTGCAGAACTGTTTATCAAAGTCAATATTGTAAGCGTAAAAGTTTTTCTTGTTCAGGTCATCCTGGATCAACCGCAGGCTCTCGCCGAAACGCTGGTAGTGAACCAGCTCCCGCTCCCGCAGGAAACGGATCGGGTCGCAAACTTCCGGATCCTTGGTCAGGCGCAGAATGTTGTCGTAGGTGAGTCTCGCTTTTTGCTCTGCTGCCATATCTTCATGCATATCCGTAATCGGATCGCCGGTAGACTGGATCATGGATGCACTCCAGGGTTCGCCGGAAGCGGCCTGAGGCCACAGTCCTATGGTGTGATCAATATAATAGGGAGCAAAGCCCTGTTCCTGGAGTTCGTCGGCGGTGAGATTTTTGGTCAGCTGATGGATGATGGCGCATACAATCTCCATGTGGGCCAACTCTTCTGTGCCGATATCCGTCAATACCCCAACCACTTTGCGGTTGGAATTTGAGTACCGCTGAGAGAGATAGCGCATGGCTGCTCCGACCTCCCCGTCAGGGCCTCCGAACTGACTTATTATGACGGAAGCCAGTTTGGCATTGGGCCGGGTGATATTTACCGGGTATTCAAGTTTTCTCTCATACGTCCACATCAGTTGCACCCCCCTTCCCATGGCCATGGGTCACGGACCCAGCTCCAGCCATCGCAGGTATCTACACCCCGGATGGTAAGAGGTCCGAAACGCTTTTCATATTCCCGTTTGGCTTCTTTGTGCATTTGCTGATACTTGTTGAAATAGTCCATTGCCTTCTCGTCGTCCGGATGGGTGTCGAGATAAAGACCGACGTCAATCAGTGCAAATCCGGTTTCTCTGACTGTCTGCAGCATTCTTTCTTTGTCATTTCCTGTCAATATCCACATCTCCTTCCGGTTCCACAGGAGTGATTCGGTTGCGGACGCGGCTGAGGCCGTTGCTGTGGGCGCGGCCCGGGCCGGTTCGGATAACGGTCTGCCTGGCAGGCGGCCTGAGACCCTATAAAGGGAAAGATCAGGTCCTCAAAAATCGTTGCCTGAGCAAGGCCGCATTCGGCATCCAGGACATTTTCAAATTCCTGCCAGGGCACATAGGCCATAGCAAGAGGTTTGTTTGAAAGATTCATAGAAACTCTCCTTGTTGTTTTTTATAATAATTTTATGTTGAAATATGTCGAATGTTACCAGAATATTTTTCCAGAAAAGGGGAAAAATATATGTTGACATTTTCAGATAGATGCTGTAATATAATAACAGTAATCGTTACTATTATTTTGAAGGAGCGAATACTATGGCTGGTTTGAAGTATAGCAGACAGCGGGAGGCAGTTCTGGCCTATCTGCATTCAACCACGGCACACCCGACAGCGGAGATGATATACACCCGTATCCGGACAGAATTTCCGAAGATCAGTCTCGGTACAGTATATCGGAATCTCAATCTGCTGGTGGAAACGGGAGAGATAATCCGGTTGAATTGCGGGGATGGAGTGGAGCATTTTGATGCCAGGATAAGCCCGCATCAGCATTTTATCTGTAGGAAGTGCGGCAGGGTTCTGGATTTGGAGATGGATTCCATCGAAAACATTGACAGAAAAGCTGCCAGAGGGTTTCCCGGAGAGATAGAGGGACATGAGATTTATTTCTACGGAACCTGTGACCAATGTTTACTCAAAAAGTAAAAATAAAATATAAGGAGAGATATGGCATGAAAAAATTTGTATGTACTGTATGTGGTTATGTTCACGAGGGAGAGACAGCACCGGCACAGTGTCCGGTATGTAAGGCACCGGCAGAGAAGTTCAAGGAGCAGACCGGAGACAGAGAATGGGCCGCAGAGCATGTAGTTGGCGTTGCCAAAGGTGTGAGTGAGGATATTGTGGCAGACCTTCGCGCGAACTTTGAGGGTGAGTGCTCTGAGGTAGGTATGTATCTGGCTATGGCCCGTGTGGCTCACCGTGAGGGTTATCCGGAAGTTGGCCTCTACTATGAGAAAGCTGCCTGGGAGGAGGCAGAACATGCGGCGAAGTTTGCAGAATTGCTGGGTGAGGTGGTTACGGATTCCACGAAAAAGAACCTGCAGCTGCGCGTGGATGCGGAGAATGGCGCTACCGCCGGGAAATTTGACCTGGCCAAGAGAGCTAAGGCTCAGGATCTGGATGCCATTCACGATACGGTACACGAGATGGCCAAAGACGAGGCAAGACACGGTAAGGCATTCGAGGGACTGTTGAAGAGATATTTTGGATAATCCAAGATTGGCATAAAATAAGGGATTATAGCACTTCGGGGTGCATGGGCGGCGGCTCATGTGCCCTGACTTTTTCTGTGGATTTTGCTAGAGTGGTTGTGGAAATCAGATATTATATATTAATCCAAACTATACATTGGCGATTCGCTTTATTTTCTCTTGACAGAGTATCTTTTGCATGCTATACTTGTGTAACAATATAAAGCATAGGGAGGGATGAGTATGGCATTGACAAACGAGGATTTGCAGGCAATATCTCAGTTACTGGACGAAAAATTGGAGGAAAAGCTGGAGGAGAAACTGGAGGAGAAACTCGAAGAGAAACTGGTGTTATAGCCATTCTTTTTTATCCAAAAACTACCGGACTTGCCTGTCCATGAAT
>CAZAEM010000063.1:0-7762 GCA_964484225.1 uncultured Eubacterium sp. | reverse complement strand
CGTGGACTTCAAAATGAAGTTTTATCCGAGGGCATGGGCGAAGTACCCGGAGGCTATGCCGGGCACCTTGAAGCTCATTCCACCTGAATACCGGTTTGCGGCACTGGAGGTGGATTATGAGTCAATGAAAGATATGCTCTACAGTGATGTCCCCACATTTGGGGCGGTCATAGATGCGATCCGGGAACTGGAAGAAGAAATCAATACGATTTAACAGCGAACCGAACTCAGGCACAGACTGGCTGGCACGAAGGTACAGAGGACGCGGTACCATTTATAAAATAGGGCGCTCTACTAAGCAGGATATCCATAAACAGGACATCATATTCCAATATGCCGGTGCAGGTGAAGAAAATCACGGGGGCGGCCAGTGTTCCTGCAAGAGTTAGAGCACCATGGTGTGAAGGTGACAGGGCGAAATTGTGTTCGGGAGATATGGGTTTTATGTCAATTCCCAGAAAATTAAGGCCTTTGCAAAAGAAAAAAGAAATTTGCCAGTACGTTCTAAGGGACAGAGAGTGTTTTATAATTCTTTAGTGAAGAATCACATCTTGAGCAACTGAAAATTCCTATCAGTTGCTCTTTTTTCGATTGCTCAATCTGTGATACTTCACTAAAGAATTGTATCATACAAGTGATATGCAGTTTTTAGGATTGATTATTTAAGACAAAAACATCTGTAACCTGTTTGAGAACCTTATATGGAGGACGATTGTATATGATCGACGAGAATGGCAATTCCTGTTTGTTGATTAAATTTCTCTCATATTATGATGATGATTACGAGATTTACCGGCCATGGCAGATAAGAGAAAATTTTATACAAAGAGAACGAAGTTAAGTGAAGAGAAATTGAACTGGCTGCGTTTGGATATCGCTGTAAAATAGTGCGAGGAGCACAGCGTACCATATAAACTGGATATTCCGAAGGGCTATCAAAAGGACTATCCGAAGGATGCGTTAAGGGACTCAGCCGAAAAGATTCGATATACCGCAAGGGCAGGGGATTTTAAGCCTCCGTTCGACTGGTTAAACGGGATGAAGGATAGCAGTTTGTTTATAGCCGAATTTTAGTTGCTGGTACGCGCTTATAGCTTTTGGGAGAAACATGTGCATACTTATTAAGGGCTTTTCCCTTAGCATGTTGGCTTTCCCCTTATTTTCTGTTATAATTTAAGGGAAAGCATTTGGAGGTGAGGTAATGAGAATTTTTAATTACTCCGCGATCAGGAATCAAAAATGGGATTCTGACATTCTTGGTTTGATTGCCGCGATCTATAAAGAAGCCGGAAAGCAGGAAATGTGTCTGAAACAGCGCCCGGAAGAATTAGAAAAGCTGGTCGAAATCGCCAAGGTACAAAGTACAGAGACTTCCAACGCAATGGAAGGTATTGTAACAACAAGCACTCGCATCAGGCAGCTTGTAGAAGAAAAAACAACACCTAAAAATCGTGATGAGCAGGAAATTGCCGGTTATCGTGATGTGCTTAATATCATTCACGACAGCTTCGATGCTATTCCGATCACACAAAACTATATTTTGCAGCTCCATAAAATATTATATAGCCATATGAATAATCCAATGGCTGGTAGAACAAAAAGTGTGCAGAACTATATTAGTGTCACATATCCGGATGGTCACGTAGAAACACTATTCACTCCGCCTGCACCATATGAAACTCCAGAGGCATTGGACAGAATCTGTGAGGAATATAACCGTGTAATCGGGAATATGGAAATTGAGCCGCTTATTGCAATTCCGATTTTTATTCACGATTTTCTTTGTATCCATCCATTTAATGATGGCAACGGACGAATGAGTCGTTTGCTTACAACGCTTTTGCTATACAGAAATGGCTTTTATGTTGGGAAGTATATTTCACTGGAAGCCAAAATCGCAAAGAATAAAGACCTCTATTATGATGCACTTGGTCGGGCACAGACTGGCTGGCATGAAGGTACAGAGGATGCGGCGCCATTTATAAAATTTTTGCTTGGTACCGTTCTGGCGGCGTACAAGGACTTTGAAGAACGTTATGAACTCGTAGAAGCCAAGCTTCCTGCGCTGGAAACAGTAAGACGTTCAACCTTAAAAAAAATAGGGCGCTTTACTAAGCAGGATATCCGGGAACTCTGCCCGTCACTCAGCTTAAGTTCGATCGAGGGTTCTCTTCGTAAATTAGTTGCATCAGGGGAGTTGAAGCGGGAAGGTTCGGGGAAAAATACTTGCTATTTCAGAATAAAATAATCCCATTAAAATCCATTGAATTTGAAGGGAAAATACAGTAGTGCTGTCGGCAGACAAAAAAGAGAAAAGAGGCATAGAGAAGTGAATAAAAAAGAAGTATTTAGAAGGTATGTAGTTTTTATTTTTGGGTTGTTTTTTGCCGGTATAGGCGTGGCATTTACGAAACATGGCGATCTGGGGGTATCCCCGATATCCTCCGTGGCAAATGTAATGAGCATTAAGTTTCCTGTGATGACCCTGGGAAGCTGGTTGATCGTATGGAATTGTGTTTTGATCGTGGCACAGGTTATCATACTGCGCCGCAATTTTAAGATTTATCAGCTTTTTCAGATTCCTCTATCATTTCTTTTTGGCTGGTTTACGGATTTCGGATTGTGGATCGCATCCTTTATTCCTGTGCCGGGGTATTTGGCCAGGTTAGCCATGGTATTCATAGGGACCGTCGTGTTGGCGTTTGGTGTCTCGCTGGCGGTTATCGCAAATGTGATAATGAATTCCGGAGAAGCCTTTGTCAAGGCAGTGTCTGATACAGTACATAAGGAGTTCGGATATGTGAAGGTTGCCTTTGACGTGGTTTGTGTTATCCTGGCTGTTGTATTGTCCGTCATATTCTTTCAGGGGCGGATTGTGGGCACCAGGGAAGGAACGGTCATATCGGCGCTTCTCACCGGGTTGGTGGTGAAATTTATCACAAAACATATTCGCGGATTTATCATGAAAGAGAGATAATCCTATCCGCCATCCTGCCAAATGCCGCGTCATGGCTGACAAAAAGGATCGTCTGCCTGGATTCCTCCATGTATTGATACAATGCTCTCTGTTTTTCCGCATCCAGATGGGTATCTCCCTCATCAAAAATAATCAATTCACTGTTTTTCAGCATTGCCCGGGCAATGCTGATCTTCTTTTTCTCCCCGCCGGACAACTCCTTCGCTCCGTATTCGATACTCCTGTCCCGCATATCAAGAAGATCCAGCAGATCCATCACCGACTCAATTTGATTGTCGGCGGCATAGAGGTCTCCCGCTTTTACATTTTCAAAAACCGTTCCCGGGAAAATATAATCATTTTGAAAAACGACCGCTATCCTTTTTCTCCATGCACTGAGATCAATTTCTTTTATATTGATCCCATTGAGCAGGATTGTGCCCTCAAAGTTTTGCAGCCCACACAACAACCGGATCAATGTGGTTTTTCCGCTTCCGTTTTCCCCTGTGATCTGCACCTTTTCTCCTTTCGAGATAGAAAAGGAGAGGTTGTCAATTATCGTCTTTTCTCCGTATCGACAGGTCAGGTTCCGGCATTGGATTTCCTTTAACCCGCCCTCGAGATCCTCCCCGCCGTCTCTCTCCTTTTCCTCATATAAGAAATGGAGACGCCGTGCTTTTTCCTTTATCAAGGGAGCGTTTGTGACAAGCTCTATGCATTTTCCCAGAAATGTATCAAAAATCCCGAAATACCGGAGCATAATTACGATGCCGCCCACTGTGATAAAATCATTCTGTACCAGAGCGCATCCAAACACCAGAATCACGAGCTGCGATAGAATCCTGACAAATTCATTGACTTCATCCGCAAAGTTTTCAACCCGGTTTGCTTTTTTGCGCGACCGGGAAACATAGTCGAGGAACAGTGTATGCCATCTCTTTATAAAATACCCATGCAGGCCCATGATCTTTACCGCCTTTGCCCTGCGTATGGCTGATATTATAAACCGGCTGTCCGAAGAAATCCGCCGCCATTTTTTCCCGGAAGTTTTGGCTCGCCCTGTCCCGCTCATCCGCCTGCCGGTTTTTCAAAAGGATCCTCCCGGCATAATATACTGCCACAATGCCAAGCATGATCCGGGCCAGGCGGAGCAGCTCTGACATCTCGGAACCCAGCGTACAGCTGACGATCCCGGAAAAGATCTGTGCCTGTCCCACAGCAAAAACAGCGGATAACACGCATAAAAACACATACAGTAATATACTTTTCTGAAATATCCTGAAGGCGGAAGTGTGTTGCCGTTCCTGCATATGTTACTCCTCTCTGACACGGCGTCGACTGTGGGAAACAGATACGGTCAGCCCTGTTCCATGACCCAGAGCATCTCCCCTATGATTGATTTGGTGTGCGTAAGGTTGGCTGTGGCATAGGCGATGAGGCTCACCAGAATGATGTCCGGGAGCCCCGCGATACTCCCGGTTATCTCCGCCGCTATGGCCACGGCGGTCAGGGGAAGGCGGAGTATACCGGCGAAGAATCCCACCATGCCCAGGATGATAAATTGCTGCCAAAGGCCGGCGTCCACAGCACAGAACTGGATGGAGAGATCCCCGAAGATGGCCCCCAGATAGGCTCCCATGACGAACAGGGGGAAGAAGATACCTCCCGGTGCGCCGGAGCCGGTACATACCACGGAGAAGAGGAATTTGACGATCAGCAGCAGTGCCAGGGCGGACAGGGCCGGGTGTCCCATGAGTACGGCCACCATGGCCTTGCCTCCGCCCAGCACCTGGGGCAGGACTAGTCCCAGTATGCCGGCCAGCAAAAAGGGAGCCATCAGCCGGATCTCCATGGGAACATGTTTAAAACGCTTAAATAAAAGCTGCATATTTTTCATGGAAAAATTGTACAGGGCGCCGGCCAGGCCCAGCAGGATCCCCATCAGGATCAGGAGCCAGTATTGACGCAGAGGCACCGCGCCCGCCCGATAGGAGAAAACGGTGGCGTCTCCGAAAATGATCCGTGTGACAATGTCTGCGGCCATGGAGGCGGACATGCCGGTGACCACAAGGGCCAGGTCGAAATCCCGGCGCAGCTCTTCCAGTATGAACAGAAAGCCCGCCAGGGGGACGTGGAATGTGGCGGCCAGGCCGGCGCCTGCGCCACAGCAGAGCAGCCGGTTGCGGTTTTCCTGCTTCTCCCGCCCGCCCCCGGGGAGATGGGAGACACCCTTGGCGGCCATGGCGCCCAGATGGATGGACGGGCCAACCCGCCCCAGTGAGAGCCCGCCCAGGATGCAGAGTACAGCGGCAGGGATCTTTACCGCAATCACCCGCCACCAGCAGGGATCCAGCCGGCCCTCGTTTTCCGCGGCCAGCTGGGGAAGGCCGGATCCTCCGGCCTTCCCCTCGATCCGGAGCAGTCCTCCTACGATGGCGGCCAGAAGCAGGAGCGCAATGAACCAGAGGCCGATGCAGAGCGCGTTTCCCCGTATAAAATTCCAGATGAAGGCGAGGGCGTATTCCGCGTAGGTGAGTCCCAGCCGGTAGACGGCCACCGTGAGGCCGGCAAAGGTTCCCGCCAGCAGTCCCTCGGCAATCCAGAGAGAATAATTTTTGAGTGTGTGCTGTGTTTTCATTTCAAAACTCCTATTCTGCGATGTATATAATGTATCTTTTGATTTTGAATGATGCCTGAGGATTGCTCCCGCGCATCAATTTATTTTACTATATATTACAATAATTGACAAGTTGCTCCTCCTGCCACCCCTGATGCTAATATTTATATGCTATCATTTTGCTGTCACCGTGACAGTGCAGCGCTCTTTTGTCCCGTCTTCCGCCGCATAGATGTAACATGTACCCTTCTTTTTGGCGGTGACAGTGCCCTGGCTGTTTACAGTGGCTACAGAGCTTTTGCTGCTGCTCCATATGGGGGCGATGCCGGAACTGACATTTGCCCGGAGCGTGGTCTTTTTGCCTGCTTTCAGTTTGACGGCATAGGCGCTCAGTTTGATTTCCGGCGATTTCACGGTGATCTCACATTCTGCCTTGACTCCGTCCACTGTGGCTGTGATGACAGCGGTTCCGTGTTTTTTGGCTGTGACAACGCCCCTGTCGCTCACGGTGGCCACACTGGTTCTCCTGGACTTCCAGACCGGTTTTCGACCGCTGGAGACGCTGGCTGTGAGCGCAAGAGTCTGTTTCCTGTACAGAGAGGCCGCAGAACGGTTCAGTGTGACCTTCGGCTTTCTCACGGTCACGCGGCATGTGGCCTGGGTGCCGTCGGCACTGGCGGTGATCACCGTCTCTCCCGGCTTGAATGCCTCGATCTGCCCCGACTCGTCGATGGCAGCCACGCTTTTTCTGGAAGATTTCCATGTGATAGGACTGTTGTTGGAGGTACCGGCCTTCAACTGATAGGTGGCGCCGTTTTCCATGGAAATGGTTTTGACAGACATGGAAATGGTCGTCTTTTGCACCGTCACGGTACAACTGGCTTCGGCTCCCCGTATCTTTGCCGTGATCCTGCAGGTGCCGCCTTTTTTTCCTGTGACCTGTCCGTAGGTGTTGACGGAAGCGACCTTGGAATCGCTGCTTTTCCAGGTGGGCTTTTTCCCGGTGGAAGTGATGGCAGCGAGATAGAAACTCTGTCTGATCCGGATGGTCTTGCGGTAGCTGTTGAGAACAACAAAAGAAAAGCCGGAGGCCTCTGCCGTGGATGCCGTAGTATGGTATGGTGTGGCGATAAGTGCCAGCAATATAAGGATACAAAGTATCCTCTGAAATTTAGAATGTCTCGTCATAAGAACTCCCTCCTTAGATAAAGAAAAGGAGTGACAAGAGGAGCGATTTATAATATACCACAGGTAGAGAGGAAATGCAAGAAGAAAATAAAAAAATTCCCTCCCCGGATCACGGGGAGGGGTGAACTGTAAATTTATTTGGCTGAAGTACTTAGGGCGTCCAAATCAATCAATGCCTCGAAGAGAGTGGTCAGATCGTCGGAGTTGATCTGGTAGGTATTCTCATTTCCCGTTATGGGGGCTACGGATACCTGGACGGTCTTTGCCTCCTCGTAGGTCGCGTTGTCCACATGGTCATTCAGAACCTCGTAGAGATATTCGATGCTCAGCTCGTTCTTCTCCTCCGTGGACATGGAACTGTATTTCTTGTTTTTCGTTATCTTATCCTGCGTCTCGGAGATCACGTCCTTGAAAACGATCATCTTTTCCGCGGATACAGGGACGTTGTAGGAATCATTCTCTCCCTCTGTCTTCTCTCCGACCTCGTATTTGAGCTTGCTGTACATTTTTTTGATGAGGTCAGTGTATTTCTGTTTCATCTCATCGGAAGCGCTGCTGTATGATGAGCCGAGCAATGACTGAACCTCCCGCTCGATCTGTGAGTCATAGGTTTTCTGTGCCTCCTCCTTGGTGGAGTTGGTCTGTTCCGTATATTCATCAAACTCCCCCTTTGTCAGGGCGTCCAGTGTGGCTTTGGTATATTTACTGGCGTCAAAGGCAGATAGACCACAGCCGGTCAGCAGCACGATAGACAGCGCCAACGTCAAAATTTTCATTAAACTACCTTTTTTACCCATTTTTTTCATTCTTAATCCTCCTGTTTATAAATATTTTGACACTATTATATCACCTTAGAAAAAATTTGTACAGAAAGTGTTGAACATAATTGACTTTGGATATACAATCGAGGAAGGAACTCTTGGCGCGTCCGGGCATATATTTAGTACCCGTCTTTAGGATTTAGCACCATATTTTTTGAGAGTTCATTATGATTATATATT
>CAZAEM010000062.1:0-8027 GCA_964484225.1 uncultured Eubacterium sp. | reverse complement strand
GCTCTTGACTTACACTATACTCTAAGTAATATGCTTCTATTGTAATCAAAAAAGGAGGTAAAATCAAATGGAAAACACCAGGTTTATCCAGGGCATGGAACAGTTAAAATCGATTGACGGCAGAGGAGGTGAGAACGTCATAAAATCCCTTGAGGACATAGCACCCGATCTGGGCAGGTTCATTGTGGAGTTTGCTTTTGGGGATATTTACACAAGGCAGGGATTGTCGAAAGAGGAGCGGGAACTGATAACCATATCCAGCCTGCTCACTGCCGGGGGATGCGAGCCGCAGCTGGAGGTACATATTAACGGCGCATTAAATGTGGGGATATCTCCCGAAAAAGTGATCGAAACATTTCTGCAATGTATCCCCTATACGGGATTTCCAAGGGTGCTGAATGCCGTATCTGTGGCAAAAAAGGTGTTTGCGGAGAGAGAACTTTTTCCCATAACGCCGAGAATATGATTCGCAAAGAGTGGGCGCACAGCCCACTCTTTTACGTAAAATATGACATTAAAATTCCTGTCTTTATTTGCTCCGCTTTGTCCCAAAAGTCTGCGCAGTAGATCTCAAGGAAACTTACCATAAATCGTAGAACTTCATTGTCTCCCTATTTCTAAACTCATGCTTTTCATAATATCCGATCAGCTCGCCCTCTGAGCGCAAAGCAACCATGTATACATCTTTGTTCTGTTTTTCATTATAGAAGGTATAGACAATATTGTGGTCCGGCGAAGCCGCAAACCATTCCAGAACCTGTTTCATTTTTTCCTGGGACTCCGCATTGTGGCAATCCATGATGCTCTGGCCGATCAGTTTTTCGCCGCCGTCTTTTGCATATTTCTCCACCGCCGCCGGATTCATATAGACGATTTCATGTGCAAGATTACATATAACGATAGAGCATCTGTCCTGGTCAATGATGCTCTTCATTAATTCTTCCTGTGCATCAGAGAAGAAACCAGAGGTGTTCTTTTTATCGCGATTTTTCATTTCTAAGCCACTCCTTTCCTGTACAGATCTCCGGTTTTTATGCCAACCCAAACAGCAGACCCACACCACGCACCATAAAGGCTACAACCCACGCAATCGCGCACTGGACGACAACCGTCTGCACTGCTGCCTTCGTGCCGCCCATCTCTCTCTTCACCGTCGCCACAGCCGCAACGCACGGTGTGTAAAGCAGGGT
Organism: uncultured Eubacterium sp.; assembly: GCA_964484225.1. GTDB lineage: Bacteria > Bacillota > Clostridia > Lachnospirales > Lachnospiraceae > Eubacterium_F. The sequence goes on along the minus strand of CAZAEM010000062.1, from coordinate 6,837 downwards.
AAACACGAGAAATACTGTGGCTGTAAATGTAGTGAACAGAGTTCCGATCTGCGACACATCACCGCCAAGCAGGACAGTCAATGTGGACACCACGCTCTCCTTGGCTGTAAATCCTGTAATCAGCGCCGTTGAAACCCGCCAATCCCCAAAGCCGAGAGGAGCAAATACAGGAGCCACAAACCTCCCGATGATAGCCAGCAGGCTTGCGTCTGCCGACGATGCCACATTCAGACGGGCATCGAATGTCTGCAAAAACCAGATGATCATAGACGCTATAAAAATAATGGTAAATGCCTTCTGCGTAAATCCTTTTGCCTTTTCCCAGATCAGATGAAGAATACTTTTTGCGGCGGGAAACCGGTAATTCGGCAGTTCCATAACAAAGGGTATCGGTTCCCCTCTGAATTTTGTTCTTTTCAAAACCAGAGAATGAAAAATGGCGCAGGCAATACCAAAAATATACAGTCCCACCATGACAACCGGCCGAAAATTTCTCGGGAAAAATGCACTGACCATCAAACTGTAGATCGGCAGCTTCGCACTGCAGCTCATAAACGGCGTCAGCAAAATCGTCATTTTTCTATCGCGTTCGCTGGAAAGTGTTCTTGTTGCCATAATAGCAGGTACCGAGCAGCCAAAGCCAATCAGCATCGGCACAAAACTCCGTCCGGATAAACCAATCCGCCGAAGCAGCCTGTCCATCACAAAGGCAACCCTGGCCATATATCCGGTGTCCTCCAGAATGGACAGGAAAAAGAACAGTGTGACTATCGTTGGCAGAAAACTCAGCACACTCCCCACACCGTTGCATATACCGTTCACCACAAGAGAATGAACAACCGGATTTATCTCCAAATAACTGAGCCCCTTATCAATACACGATGTGACATAATCCACACCCAGCGCCATGAGATCGGACAGAGCCGCTCCTAAAACACTAAATGTCATTACAAACACAAAGGCCATAATTCCTATAAAACAGGGGATCGCCGTATACTTTCCGGTCAGGATCCTGTCCATTTTCATGCTGCGCATATGTTCCCGGCTCACATGAGGACGCACCACCGTTTTCCGGCATAGAGTTTCTATAAATGAAAACCGCATGTTTGCCAGCGCCGCTTCCCGATCCAGTCCTGTTTCCTCTTCCATAACCGATACGATCTGTTCAAAGGTGCTCTTTTTTTCTCCGAAAGGTTCATTTCCTTCGCAATCAAGTGATCCTTTTCCACCAGCTTCGTCACGGCAAAGCGAACCAGAAGCCCCGCCTCCCTCGCATTCGGCTCCAGCATATGTACTGCCGCATGGATACAGCGGTGGACTGCGCCCACGGGATTCGCCTTATCCTCACTGTCCGGGCAGAAGTCAATACGCCCCGGCGTCTCGCGATGCCTCGCCACATGGATCGCATGGTCGATCAATTCGTCAATACCTTCATTTTTTGCCGCTGAAATTGGCACAACCGGAATCCCCAGGATCTCCTCCAGTTCATTCACCCGCACAGAACCACCATTTGCCCTGACTTCATCCATCATGTTCAGGGCAAGCACCATGGGTATCCCAAGTTCCATGAGCTGCATAGTCAGATATAGGTTGCGCTCCATATTGGACGCATCGACAATATTGATGATTCCGCTCAGCTGAGAATCAATCAGAAACTCCCTTGTCACTATTTCCTCGCTGGAATAGGGCGACAGGGAATAAATGCCAGGCAGATCCGTCACCGTTGCCTCCGGGTGGTTACGGATCTTCCCGTCCTTCCTGTCCACCGTCACACCGGGAAAATTCCCCACGTGCTGATTCGCCCCCGTGAGCTGGTTAAACAGCGTAGTCTTACCGCAGTTCTGATTCCCTGCAAGGGCAAAGGAAAGCGGTCTGCCCTTTGGAATATCATTCTTCTTATCGTGTACGTGGTAATCCTTCGCTTTCCCAAGCTCTCCCATCATGGGATGCTCGACATCGGAATACGACTGGTTCACTTCCGGCTTTTGCACATAGGGATGCACATTTTCGATCTCGATCTCTCTTGCTTCGGCAAGCCGCAAGGTCAACTCATATCCCCGCAGCTCAATCTGCACGGGATCGCCCATAGGCGCGACCTTCTGAAGTGTGACCTCTGTTTTGGGCGTCAGCCCCATATCTAATAAATGATGCCGCAGAGAGCCGTCTCCCCCCACAGAACGGATATATGCACTCTGTTTTGGTTTTAGTTCGTCCATTGTCATCTCGGTTTTACCTCCTGTGGTAAGAAAGTTTTTTGCCGGGCTGTTTTTTCCATGATCAGCACTGCTTATTCTTCATTATATGGTTCAAGAAAACGCACTGGTTTTCCATGAGCCCTGGCATAAGCAATCTCAGATTTTGTGCTATCGCCAATATAATTGTTTACATTGATAACAAATATTTCATCTGCCATGGCAATTTTTCTTTTATGCATATCATCGAGCATTTCTTTCGTCTTGGTCAAAGTTCCCTCATCCATATTCTCCCCGCCTAAAGGATCAAAGAATCCTACCGAGATTACTATGCATCCTTCCAGGGTAAGCCGTTTCTGAACTTCCATAAATTCGTCTTTGAAACGTGTGCTGCCACATAATGTTACTATAGGATACTTTCTTTTATACTCAGCATAATATATTTCCTTAGACATAGATATCATCTCTTCCTTCATTTTTGTGCTCACTCGGCAAATACTTCTACTAAACTACATTATAGTCCAGCAAAGCACTCTTTTCAATCCAAAACCTGAGTTTTACACTTATATCTGATAATATCCAAGACGAATTTGAAATTATGGAAAACTTGTATAAATTACTTCGTTTCAGGAAGAGTCAGCAGTCCATCGCTGAAAATGGCAGACATACAACGGATGAAGTACGCAAAATGTTGCAAAAGAAGCGGGAGGAGAGGGATTACGTATCAGAATTAAAATAATTTACGTCGTCAATCATAATGGCAACCTGTTCACAAAAATATAATCTCAGCGCTCCCCAAAAAAATCTCCCGCCATTTCATCCAGTTGTGCCGCTATCACCTGAAAATCCACATTCAGATCCAGCGTCCGGGCTCCGATCTGATTCCCTCCCATGTTAAACATACAATCCGGCGTAATAGCCTCATCCGTTTTCGCGTAAAGCAGGATGCCCGCCACATTGCCGGTGCTGTCCTTATCCTGGTTTTTCACATAGGTAAAAATCTGGTATATATTTCCTGAATGAAGCGTGTATTTGTCATATTGCTGCTGCAATGACCGACCATAATATTTTGCATCTATGATCAGGATCTTCTCCCTCAGACGCAGAGTAATATCTGTCTGCATGACAGGCAGGAACCGTATCATCGACTCGCTGTTCTCTCCGACAAGATTCCATTCAACCTGTGCTGCCTTTACCTCTGTCAAATAAGAGTGATGCCGCCTGTAATATTCCAGAATAAATTTCTCGTAGAGGCGGGCCATATGTTCATCGGCAAAGGCCGCCATTTTATAATCGCCCTTCTCTGTCGTCTGCAGCATTCCATCCAGCACAAAATAGCACACGTTCATCAGCATCTCATAGTTCTTGTTGTTCCTCTGATAATGAAGCCTGCCCCACTGAATTTCAGATGGCGTGAGCAGATCAATCTCACCGAAAAAGACGAGTACTTTTTTCAACGCCGCTTTGCGCTCCGCGCCGACGCCCTCAGCCCTGATGAGATAATGAATGGCCGTTTTCAAGATTTGATTGAATAGATTATTTTCAGAGAGCTCATCAAACTCGCAGGCAAGTTTCTGCTTCCGCTGGATCCTGTTCCGGATGGTTTCCGGCAGATCCAGTTTGCCATGCATAACAGACAGCTCCTCATTCCTCGTAATGTACTCCCGATATAGGCCACGCTTTAACTGCTGAGCCACACCCTTTCCGAGTATCGCCGCAAACAGATCCTGCTCCTCGTCGAATTTCTCCGCACTCACTTCTTCATAATTCGTCTGCCGCAGCACCTGAAAGGCGTAGGAAAGCATATAGTATATATTTTTGATAAATATACTCTTATCTTTAGTCATCGAACACACCACGCAGGTTCTTTTCCCAGCGCTGCAGTTTCACCGGCTCGTCAAACCAGTACTCCGACAATGTCGGCAGGATATCAAACTCGACTACTGAACGCATCCACTCGTCGGTGCAGCCTGCTTCCTCTCTTCCACAGAAATAGCTGTGGCCAATTTGAAATCCCCGGCCGAGAGCGCTGTCTTCTGCGATCTCTTTATTCAAGGCCTTGATCTGACCGATCAGCGCATGGAAGGTCTCGTTTGCAAAAGCATCCTGATAGCCGGTGAAACCCTCTGAATTAAATCCCGGCTCCATCTCAAAAAAGCTGAATCTTCTGCGCAGCGCATAATCGATCATGGCAAGACTGCGGTCCGCCGTATTCATCATACCGATGATATACAGATTTTCCGGCACAGAAAACGGCATGCCGCTATAGGCCAGTGTAGCCTTTGTCCCCCGGTAATCCTTTTCTATCAACATGAGGAGTTCGCCGAAAATCTTACTCATATTGCCACGGTTGATCTCGTCAATGATGAAGAAATACTCCCTGTCCGGATGATTCGCCGCCGTCTGACAGAAACGATAGAAAATCCCCTCTGTAAGTTTGAAATCAGCCCCCTCCGGCCGATAGCCCATAACGAAATCTTCGTAGGAATAGTTCTGATGAAACTGCACCATCTCTATTCTGGAATCATCCACCTCGCCCATCATGGCATAGGCCAGCTTCCTGGCTGTAAATGTTTTCCCCACTCCCGGAGGCCCCTGCAGGATGATATTCTTTTTATCCCTGAAAAGGGCCTCAAGAACATCGTAGCGTTCCTCGGTCATGTAGACCTTGCTGAGGAAATCCTCTTTCGTATATTTCTGAATGACAGTGTCCGGCTGCCTCAGTGGATTTTCCTCGCGGATCATATCCATGATGAAGTCAAACTCGCCTTTTGTCAGCTTAAACAGGCTGCCATTCGGCTGTACGAAGAACTCCATCTTTTCCAATTCTGCACACCCCTTCAAATCCGTATATTCTATCGGCGTGGAGAGCCCTTCCAGCTTCTCAAAATAAATGCATTCCCCGTCATTCTCCTGTGTGATACGCCCGATAGCCACAATTTTTTTAACCGGATTCGCCTCATATCCAATCACCATATCGCCGATCTTTGCATCAAGGAAATTCTGGAATATCCTTCGTTTATTTCCATTGTCGTTGTACAGTGTATAACTCTGCTCCTCCCCGATTCCAAGGTCTGCAAAGCTCCAGATTTTTGGGTTGGCGGTCAGCCACCAATATCCATGTCCCGATTCATCTTCGTCCGATTTTGCGTACAGATCCACATTGGTCAGATCAATCCCTTCTTCCACGGTTAGATTCGGAGAGTATTCCTTCGGAAACCACTCTTCTGCCTCCTGCTCCGCTTTCCTTTCTTCCAGGAAGAAACGGGCAAGATAAAATCCGATATCCATCGTCGCAGTTACCATCTCCGGATCAAGGTAGCAGGACGGTGTCAAAGCATTTAAAATTAGTGTTTTTAGTTCATCATCCTCGCAGACAGCGGCACGGATCTCATCATACATCCTGTAACCGCCAATCATGCTGTCAACGGAGCCATTTCTCCTGGGAGAATAATCCGAAGACAGCTCCTTTGCCGCGGCACGGAACAACTCATATTTGTAAATGTAATATTTATCAGGATAACGCAGCCACAAATAGGTGCTGATGGCGTTGGTGTTCTGATAATGATTCCTCCACGTCCCGTCGTCATACCTCATGCGCAGATCCTCAGCGGCATTCTGAAAGGCATCCACTCTTATCCCCAGGTCTACTGTTTCATCAAATAACGCTCGGAACATGGCACGGACAGCCTCATCATCCGCCTTTGCAAAGTTTATGATCATTCCCCGGGGATAGGCATAGCCGGAGGCCAGAAGGTTGATTGTCTTATCTGTGGCCTGCTTGAACATCATCCCGAAATCTTCCGCATCAATATCCCAATGATCCTGAAAATGTTTAATGGCTTCCCATTTGTACATCTCGTCATTCCAATGGCTCGGAAGGTATGATTTGTACCCGGCGAGTATTGGTTTTAATTTCTCTTGATTGAGCATGTGAAAATTTCCTCCTTGTGGTGGTTAGATTATACCAAGCCAATATTGATACTCCTGCCATGCTCGCTCGGAAAAAATAATGTCAATCATCCGCAAGTTCCTCCAATTCCTTTATTGTCTTCACCACGTTTTTTTCTGGCTCTCTCTCCATTTGTTTAATTGAACTACGCAGAACTTCTTGATTTGAAACACTAAAAAAAGGATCCTCTCTTGCAGTTATCTCAAAAGGTATCTTTCGCTCTCTGATAACTGCTCTCACATAAATATCCAACGCTGTAGAAGCTGACATACCAAATTCTGCACATAAATTATTAAATTGCTTCATAATATTTTCATCCATATTTACAGTAATAGTAGACTGACTCATATTATTATCGCCTCCATTCAACAAAATATCTTTACTTATAATGTAACACTTAGTCTGCTGAAATACAATAAATAAAATTTTCTCTTTAGCTTCATCACATTATATCAAACATTTCATATAATCGCATTATGCTGCACCGTATCCGATTCATGGTATCCCGCCTGGTTGACCGTTAACCGATAAAAATATCCTCCTCGGAAGGTTTATTAAAGTATGCAAAAATTCCGTAAACAACAGCACCTGCCATTATTTACGGAATTCTATGATACATTATCCAGCTCCCCGAGTAGGACTCGAACCTACGACAACGCGGTTAACAGCCGCGCGCTCTACCAACTGAGCTAT
>CAZAEM010000061.1:0-8369 GCA_964484225.1 uncultured Eubacterium sp. | reverse complement strand
TCGCCCGGTACAGACGCATATCCACCGTCTTGGGCTTCATCCCCAGCTTATCGCCGATCTCCTTGTAAGTCATGTCATAGTGATACCGCAGGGTAAAGATATCCCTGTCCTCATCCGGCATCTCGCGCATGACACGCTCCAGGATCTCCGCCGTCTCCTCCGTCAGTATCTCTTCCAGAGGATCGTTGTCGGCGCCGAGAAGGTTTTCATCCACCTCGATCAGTGTCTCCCTGTGGCGTTCCCGCTGGCGGATCCGGTTGATCCCCGCGTTCCTCACCATGACATGCAGGATCCCCAGCATATCATCCTTCGATTTCCCCCGGTACTTCGGGTAGTCCTGGGCAATCTTCACGAAACAGTCATGGACGATTTCCTCCGCATCGATCTGGATGTGTAGGATCCCCAGCCCCTCATAGATCAGTTTGCGGTATGTATATTCATAGAGTTCCTGAAATTCCACTTTATCTTCCGGTGTCTCCAGCAGCATCAGCATCTGCAACATAGAATTTATACACCTTTCTTTTGAGTTGTCATCTCTGGCATTGGAAATTGACAGATTTGTATCAAAATTGGACAACAGGCTACTTATTTATTATACAGAACAATGTAAAAACTTTCAAGTCTTCATCCCACAGTAACGGGATTTTAGGATAGATTATAGAAACATCTTGCTTTTTACTGGCAGGGCACATATAATAAAATACAGGAGGACATCATAGACTGGCTGCTCATGCTGTCCATGGATGAAGTGCTTGAGATACAGGAATCTCTTGTGGGCATTTCACAGATTACAACAATACCATATTGTTTTTAAGGCAGTTATTGCAGCAAAAGGTGTGGAGGTGTCAGCCATTGAAGATTGCGGGCAGGAAAATTATAGGAATCGTGTCACAGGATGACAGCGGCGGACAGCTGCTTCGCTCTCTGGCCGGGGTAAAGGAGCCTGGAAGCGGCGAACTTTGGCGATGCTTTTCGGAATACTGTGGGGGAGTGCCCCCGGAGAAGAGGGGATTTGTCCCCGATGATATTGTCTGCTACTCGAATCTGAAGACGGGCAGGTTTTTTCACGGTTTGGCATGGGCGGCGGTGAATAGCAGGGAGACGGAGCAGGAGGCGAAGCGTTTGATGAAGCTGCTCGGTGTGCCGCCAGAGGAAGATCTTTTGGACCTGACTTTTGAACAGGGGCGCCTCGTGGTGATGATTCAGGCGATGATGCGAAAGCCGGAGCTGCTTTTGCTGGAGAACCCCCACGACATGATCGGAGGAGACAAGTATCTGGTTCTGGTCAAAGAGTGGATTAAACTTTTTCGGGAAAAAACCCGATATATTATTGCAGGACATACGTATGAAGATATCGTGCTTCCCTGTGAGTGTTATCTGTTTTTGCAGGACGGCAAGGTCGTGGCGGAGTATACGATAGCAGATCTGCCCCGCCCTGCTAAAGTCATCACGATGACAGCGGGAAGTTTTAAAGAAATGGATCGGAATAAGGCGAAGGTTCTGTTCGAGACGGACGGAAAGATCTGCTTTATATATGAAGAGACAGACATGAGGCGGCTTTCTTTTTGCCTGAGACAGGCGGATTGTCAGGACTATACGGTAGAGGATATCCGCCTTGAGGAACGCATTTTTGAAAATTACGAAAGATGGAAATGCGAATAAAAATGCGAAGCCTTCCAGCGCAGAGAAGAGGAGTGTCATGAGGACAGTAATTTATTTTGAGGTGATTCGGCGTCGAAAGAAATTTTTGGCCATGGTTCTGGCACCGGTGGTTGTTTGGTCTGTTCTGGATCTGGTTTTTGGGATTTTGGATGGGAAGGCGCCTTTCATCAATAAGGAATATATGATGTGGCCGGAAATGGTGAAGAACTTTTTGGGACTGCCCGCATGGAGAAGTGAGTTCTCCATGAACATCTGGCATATTCTGGCACTGTTTTACCCTCTGCTCTGGGGATATTTATTGATGGAAGGGACGGCATCTTCGGTTGTCGAGGAGGAACGGCTGGAAACAGTGGTGTATATACAGAATGCAGGGATTCCCCGCAGGAGTGTCTGGCTTGGAAAAGGGCTGACATGGGCTGTTGTTTCGTTTCTTTCCTTTCTTATTATACTACTAGTTCAAATGCTCGAAATGTGGTTTTCGGGGATGACGCAAAATGTTATGATCATTTCAAGGTATTATGGGCTGTTGAGCCTGGTCAGCCTGTTCTATCTGGCGCTGGGACTTTTTTTGGCATCTTATAAAAAAGATGAGACGGAATGTAAAAATATGTCGTTGGTTCTGGTGCTGGTTCCGTGGCTGGTTTCCAGGATCCCGGCAGTCCTTCATTTTATTTCGGCCTTGTTGGTGGAAACGGGACGTCAGGGACGGGGAGCGGAGCTGCTTGAGGCCTGGGGAACGAAACTGGATTCCCTGGCCATGGTATGTCCTCTCACATGGTGCTGGCATACGATGCGGGTAACGGGAAGTTTTGTGGCTGCGGCAGTAGTGATTGCTGTTTTGCTGGGAGGAGTGGGATTTTTCCTGTATCAGACGAGGAGGTGTTAGGTTATGCTGGATTGCTGCTTAAAAAAATTGATGGCAGAGTATAAGAGCGGTTCGAAGCATCGGAAATGGATTTTCCGTTTGATGGTGCTTATTGTGGTGTGTAAGGCACTGTCCCATGTCGTGAAAAAGAGTATGACCTGGCGCCGTAAAAGGATTTTGGCGCAGTCTGCCAGCCTTGCGCTGGTTCTGATTTTGGTCTGCAGCGCGATATTTGAACCGGAGAAGGAACCAGCTGTCCTGATGTCGAAAGAGACCGTTGTAATGGAAGAGGCTACATGCAATGTGGTAGAAGGGGGAGATTCGTCTGCCCATTTGGGATTGAATACATCCAGGGTGCAGATGCCGGAGAATAGTCAGGGCGGGTCAGAGGTGGAGAAGTCAGAGCCGGAGAAATCTGAATCGGAGAGCGCGAAGAGCAAGGAAACGGCGAAAGACCTGCAGACGGATGCAGGGAAAGAAAATGCGGGGGATAAGAACCAAAAAAAGAACCAGGTGATTCAGAATCCACAGGATGCTTCGGAAAAGAAAAATAATGTAGTACAGCCTTCCGAAAAGGATGTGTCGAATGTTATGTCCCTGATTCAGGGCAAGACGGTGGACCACGGGAGTGAGACAGAGGTCTCAGACAGGACGTTAAAATACCAGAAACCGGTGGATGAAGTGGTGAGCAATCCGTACCGGAAAATGGTTTTGGGTTCTCTGTCGGACTATGGTATGGAGAAAACCGGAGGACGGGAAACGGGCGAAGCTGTGAGCGGTGAAGCATGTTCGGTTTCGGGTGGGGCGGCTTCGGCGGGAGCAGTGGAGGATGCCGTGACGGAGTCAGAGGCATCGTCCGTTGCCAAAGTGTCTGAACTGTCTTTTAAGGATAAAGGGGAACAGAGACTGTCAGCCAAAGAGCGAGATATATATTGTACCAATCATACGGAACTGGAGATCGAGCCGGATCCGGAACTCGGAGTCATGCAGTACCATTGCCTGTACGGCGGAGAGTACACGGTGCTTTTTGCACAGTTAGATACACCGGAATTTTCGCTGCCCAACGACTTTTTTGGATCCGTATTAGTGGGCGGCACAGATGAGGGAGGCCGGATGACTGCGCTGGGAGAAAAATGCTATCTCATTGAAGATCATGAGCCGGAGATCCGGTATTCGGTGGGCAGGGTATGCACAGCGCCGTACATGCTCTGGGTGGATGTCTTAGAACCGGGTCAGATGGTTTCCGGCATCCAGAGTCTCACATGCAAGGTGAACGGCGATACATATGAGCTGGAAGATATGGACGTGGTGGAATATACCTCTTTGGGGGATTCACTGGAAGTGCCGTCAAAATGTCATTTCCCGGTGGCCCTGCAACAGGAGGGGACATATGATGTGGAGATTACGGCGGTGGATTATGCCGGAAACAAAACGGTGAAGAGTCAGAAGGTTATTGTGTCCAAACCGGAGCTTGTGTCGGTTTACATGCAGAGCCAATTTACGATACATATTGACCCGCAGCAGCTTCAGAAACGGGAGCAGATTTATACGGATGATATCCGTCTTGTCAATACGAGTGAGTTTGACGTGAATGTAAAGATTGATCAGGTAACGCTTTCCGTAAAAGATGAAAAAACTGCCGAAGGGGTGAAAGACTGCACCGTATATCTGGTAGCGCCGGATACAGGCGAGAAAATCAAGCTGTCGAAGGGCAGCAATAAAAATCCGTATGCCTTTACCTTGTCTTCCGAGGAGACAAAGAAAGAAGGAGCCCTGCGGTTTGTAGGGGATGTTACGGAACATTCGGATAAGATGTGGAAGGACTCGGATATTTCCATTGATATCCAGATGAGCTTTGAAAAGGCTGAGTGAGCGGAAGCTTTTTCAGGAGCAGAGGAAGAATTGAGGTGGATGTATGACCTACGATGAGATGCTGGCGTTTCCGCCTTATGGGGTTGAAAAGGAACAGAAGCGGGAGATTTTACTGACGCGGATGAGGGAATTGACGAGCTGTCATTGCCGTCACTGCGAGGAATACCGGCGGATTGCCGGAGTGATACATAAAATTTCAGACAGGAATGTTGGAGAGATGAAATGCCTTTCTGATATTCCCTTTCTTCCTGTCCGCCTTTTTAAGAAACTAGAGCTTTGCAGCGTGCCAAAAGAAGAGGTTTTTAAAACGATGACTTCATCTGGAACGACCGGCCAGCAGGTGTCGAAGATTTTTCTGGATCGGAATACGGCTTCTTATCAGCAAAAGACGCTGGTGAAAATTGTATCGGAGTTTACAGGAAAAGCAAGGATGCCGATGGTTATCCTGGACTGTCCGTCCGTCATTAAGGACCGGGCGATGTTCTCAGCCAGGGGAGCCGGGATTCTTGGCTTTTCCATTTTCGGGGCGAAGAAAATATATGCGCTGAATGATGAGATGGAACTGGATGTGGAGGCGTTGCGCGAGTTTACAGAAAAATACAGGGGTCAGACCATTTTTATGTTTGGATTTACCTTTATGATCTGGCAGTATGTGTATCGGGAATTGGAAAAGCTGGACAAGCCGGTTGATCTGTCAGGGGCCGTTTTGATTCACGGGGGCGGCTGGAAAAAGCTTCAGAATCAGGCAGTATCGAAAGAAGAGTTTAAGCAGAGGCTTCATGAGGTATGTGGAATCAAACAGGAAAATATACATGACTATTATGGCATGGTGGAGCAGACCGGTTGTATCTATATGGAATGTGAGTGCGGCCATTTGCACGCCAGTACGTATTCGGATGTATTGATTCGCAGTATGAAAGATTTTTCTCTCTGTAAAGAAGGTGAAGAGGGCGTGATTCAGGTGCTGTCTGCATTGCCTGAATCCTATCCGGGCCATTCACTGCTGACAGAGGATGTGGGACGGGTACTGGGAGAAGACGACTGTCCATGTGGCAGAAAGGGAAAATATTTTGAGGTGGTCGGACGGATGAAGCAGGCGGAAGTCCGTGGCTGCAGTGACACCTTTGAAAGGAGGCGCAGTGGATGAGCAGGGAGCTTTTGGCAGGAGAAAAAAAGGTCGGGAAAAAGGTTCTCGCTCCCTATGACGGACTTGTGTGTCGTTTTCTGGATGAGTGGTCAAAGGCGCTTCGCGGTGACAGCGAGGCAAAAACATATCCCGATGTGATGACGTTTGCCTTTTGGTGTCGGGGAGCAAATATAAGGAAAATGCGCGATGACTTTGTGCGGAGTGAACCGGGGAACCGGATCGGCAAGGGAATGTTGTTTCATATTGCCCCTTCGAACGTGCCTGTAAACGCCGGATTTACTTATGTGTTTGGGCTGCTGGCAGGAAACACCAATGTAGTGCGCATTTCTACGAAACGCCATCCGCAGACGCTCTGTATGTGCCGGGTGCTGGATGAGGTTTTGGATAAGGAGGAATACAGGGCCATTCGTGAGATGACGTCCTTTGTAACCTATGACAGGGAAGATGAAATCACAGCGGCCTGTTCGGGGTGCTGTGCCATGCGAATTATCTGGGGAGGGGACAATACGATTCAGAAAATCCGAAGTTTCCCGATTCCGCCCAGGAGTACGGAGATTACATTTGCGGACCGCTATTCGTTTGGAATACTGGACGGGACATACTTGGAGAGCCTGGATGCTGTGAAGTGGAAGAACCTGATTGATGGTTTTTATAATGATACCTATCTCATGGATCAAAACGCGTGTTCCACGCCCCATCTGTTATTTTGGCTGAATGGAAATGAAAAAATCAAACAGAGATTCTGGCGGTCTGTCTATGAGAGGGCTTCCGGGTATGATCTGTCGGATATAAAGGTGAGTGAGAAATATACGCTGCTGAATGAAAAAGCAGCCACATGTCCGGAAGTTATAAATATATCCCGCTATGAAAATACGTTGTACGTGTTGGACCTGGACGAAGATGGCATGAGGGAGGATGCCGCTTCTGTATACCGTGGTGTATATGGAATGTTTTTTCAAACCGATATCAGGAATCTACAGAAAATTGTGCCGTTTTTGGATGAACGGGTTCAGACCTGTGCCGTGGCAGGGGTGGATCCGGAGAGTATAGTACAATTGGTCAGAGAGCACGGGTGTATGGGGATTGACCGGATTGTGCCCTTTGGGAAGACATTGGATATCGGGGTTTACTGGGATGGTTATGATTTGATCCGCAGCATGTCCCGGCGTATATCCGGGTGATAAAAGAGAGGAAGAGGCATATGTTTTTGGAAATTGATAAGAAGCCGGAAGACAGACTTGTGGCGATACAAGATGACGGGGATGAGATCTCTTATGGCGAGCTGGTTTCATTTTGCAGGGAGGTAGAACACCGGATATCAAAGAGAAACCTCGTGTTTTCGCTGTGTTCCAATGTGATTGCGTCACTCGCCGGTTATGTGGCGTTTCTGGATTCAGAAAACGTGCCTCTGCTTTTGAATGAGGAATTAGACCGGGAGTTATTGCAGTATCTGCTGCAGACGTATGCCCCGAATTACATCTGGCTGCCCGAAAAGAGGGCGTGCGAGATAGACGGAACGGTGATGTTCGGGCGATACGGCTATGTTCTTCTGGAATATGACGGGGAGAACAAGGAGTTATACCCGGAGCTGGCTCTTTTGCTCACTACTTCCGGTTCCACCGGGAGCCCCAAACTGGTGCGCCAGTCTTATCAAAATATTTTGGAAAATGCCCGCTCTATTGTAGAATATCTGGAACTGGACGAGACGGAGCGCGCCATCACAATGCTTCCGATGAACTATACGTACGGCCTGTCTGTGATAAACAGCCATCTGCTGGCAGGAGCAGTAATGCTTATGACCGAGGTGAGTTATGCCCAGCGGGGATTTTGGGACTTCTTTCAAAAAGAGCATGCCACCTCAGTTGTCGGAGTCCCCTATACGTATGAATTGCTCAAAAGGCTGAGATTCTTCCGGATGGATCTTCCCTCTCTTCGGTATATGACCCAGGCGGGGGGAAAACTCCTGCCCAAACTGCACAGAGAATTTGCAGAGTATGCCAGGGAGACAGGACGGCGGTTTTATGTGATGTATGGGCAGACAGAGGCAACGGCCAGAATGTCGTGGCTGCCACCGGAAAAGTCGTTGGATAAGTATGGAAGCATGGGAATCGCGATACCGGGAGGCAAATTCCGCCTGGTGGATGTGGATGGGGGCGACGTGACAGAACCGCATGTGACGGGAGAACTGGTCTATGAGGGCCCCAATGTGACGCTTGGCTATGCGGAGTGTCTGACAGATCTGGCAAAAGGAGACGAGCGGGGCGGCGTGCTTGTGACCGGGGATATGGCTCAGTTTGATGAGGATGGTTACTATTATATCGTGGGGCGGAAAAAACGATTTTTGAAAATATATGGGAACCGGATCAATTTGGATGAATGCGAGCGGTTGATTCAGGGACATTTTGAGCAGATCGAGTGTGCCTGTGTCGGAGAAGATGACCATCTGAGAGTGTACGTAGCAGGCGAGGTAGCACAGAGTGAGGAAACGCGAGGGAAAATCAAGAATTTTCTGGCGGAAAAGACCGGGCTGAACAGCCGGGCCTTTGAGATTCACTTTCTGGACCGGATTCCCAAAAATGATTCCGGGAAAAAGCAGTATGCACAGTTGGAAGAAGATTCTGAACGGCGGGAAATAGAGACGTAGACCCGTATTAGTATAATGAACCGCCCCCTTTGTATCGTTGGATACGAGGGGCGGTTTTTTATAAGTAAATTTTTAAAGGGACAGATATTTGTCCGGGTAATGTGTTATTATATCCCTAAAGTCGTATAATAAATATATACACAAATAAGGAGAGTGCATATGCCAGCAAAACCATCCGG
>CAZAEM010000060.1:0-9152 GCA_964484225.1 uncultured Eubacterium sp. | reverse complement strand
ACGCAAAAGAAAAAGCCCTAATCGCATGGATTAAGGCTCAAAAAATCAAAATATTAAACAGTGGAATTCAAATAGCATAAAATTTAATAGTAGGGAGATTGACTGTACTTCCTTATCACAAGATAGAAATTTACCGTTAATGTGGCCGCATGGTTGCTTGGTAATAAAAGTCCTGGTTCAAACAGATTTACACTTGCAACTCCAAAGTCTGAAAATGATGTACGGTTACAAGCTACACTTGGCAACCAGAACCCCACGGGCTTGCCCGTGGGAGCAGTCAGAGCAATGGATAAAACGACGAGGGATTTTACCAGGCAGGTGGGGCTAGGAATGGCGCAAAATTGATAATCGAAAAAATATTTACAAAAGTACAGAACAAACGTTCAATTTTGTTCTGTACTTTTTTTGATAGAGGTGTTATACTGTAAAGGTGTGGTTGCAGAAAAAATTGTGACATTTGGTAGTCAAAGTAAGGAGTGGTTTTCATATGGCAGAGTTCAAATTGCACGCAGAATACCAGCCCACCGGCGACCAGCCCCAGGCGATAGAAGCCCTGGTGAAAGGTTTTCAGGAGGGCAATCAATTCCAGACTTTACTAGGGGTTACGGGATCGGGCAAGACTTTTACGATGGCAAATGTGATCGAGCAGTTACAGAAACCGACACTAGTCATAGCGCACAATAAAACTTTAGCGGCCCAGCTGTACGGGGAGTTCAAGGAGTTCTTCCCTGAGAACGCAGTGGAGTATTTTGTGTCCTACTACGACTACTACCAGCCGGAGGCCTACGTTCCCAGCACAGACACCTATATCGAAAAGGATTCCGCCATCAACGAGGAGATTGACAAGCTCCGGCACTCTGCCACGGCGTCCCTGACGGAGCGGCAGGATGTGGTCATCGTGGCCAGCGTATCCTGTATCTACGGTCTGGGAAGCCCCATCGACTACCAGAACATGACTGTATCTCTCCGGCCGGGGATGATGAAGGATCGGGACGAGGTGATCCGGCGGCTCATTGATATACAGTACACGAGAAATGACATGGATTTTCACCGGGGTACCTTCCGGGTGCGCGGTGATGTGGTGGAGATCTTTCCGGCATCGGCCAGCGACCGGGCTATCCGGGTGGAGTTTTTCGGCGACGAGGTGGATCGGATCCAGGAGATCGACGTGCTCACGGGGGAACCCCTTGCCCTGCTGGAGCATATGGTGGTGTTCCCCGCCTCCCATTACGTGGTAGCGCCGGAAAAGATGGAGCAGGCTATTCAGGGGATCGAGGCGGAGCTGAAGGAGCGGGTGAGCTACTTCAAGAGCGAGGGAAAGCTGCTGGAAGCCCAGCGCATCTCCGAGAGAACTCACTTTGATATAGAAATGCTGCGGGAGACGGGATTTTGTTCCGGTATTGAGAATTACTCCATGCACCTGAACGGACTGCAGCCCATGGAGACCCCCATGACGCTGATGGACTACTTTCCGGAAGATTTTCTGATCATTGTGGACGAGTCCCACATCACCATTCCCCAGATCGGGGGCATGTTTGCCGGCGACCAGTCTCGGAAGACGACACTTGTAGAATACGGATTCCGCCTGCCTTCCGCGAAAAGCAACCGTCCTCTGAATTTTCAGGAGTTCGAGAGTCATATCAGCCAGATGATGTTTGTGTCGGCTACGCCGTCCGACTATGAGAGAAAGCATGAGTTGCTGCGGACGGAGCAGATCATACGGCCCACCGGGCTCCTGGATCCGGAGATCCATGTCCGGCCGGTGAAGGGGCAGGTGGATGACCTGCTGGCGGAGATACGGCAGGTGACGGAGAAAAAAGGGAAAGTGCTGGTGACGACGCTGACCAAAAGGATGGCGGAGGATCTGACTACCTATCTCAAGGAGGTGGGCGTGCGGGTCCGGTATCTCCACTCCGATATCGATACGCTGGAGCGCTCGGAGATCATACGGGACATGCGTCTGGATGTCTTTGACGTCCTGGTGGGGATCAACCTGCTCCGGGAGGGGCTGGATATCCCGGAGGTTATGCTGGTGGCCATACTGGACGCGGACAAGGAGGGATTTTTGCGGTCCGAGACCTCCCTGATCCAGACCATCGGCCGGGCGGCGCGCAACGTGGACGGCCGGGTGATCATGTACGCGGATATGGAGACGGAGTCCATGAAAAATGCCATTTCCGAGACAAAACGCCGCCGGACTGTGCAGCAGGCCTACAATGAGGAACACGGGATCACTCCCCAGACGATCCGGAAAGCCGTGAGGGATCTGATCCGCATATCGCAGAAAGCGGAGACGGATATTTCGGAGACAGAGAAAGATCCGGAATCCATGAGCCGGGAAGAGCTGGAGAAAGCCATTCGGAAGATAATGAAAAGAATGAATCAGGCGGCCACAGAGTTGAATTTCGAGCTGGCGGCAGAATTACGGGATCAGATGATTGAATACAAAAAGCATTTAGCAGAAATAGACGAACAGGAGTAGAGAAAAATGAATAAAAAGTATATGATCCGCATCCGCGGTGCAAGAGAACACAACCTGCAAAATATCAACCTTGACATACCGAGAGACCAGTTTGTGGTTCTGACAGGTCTGAGCGGTTCCGGCAAGTCCTCGCTGGCTTTTGACACGATCTATGCGGAGGGGCAGAGGCGCTACATGGAGTCGCTGTCCTCCTACGCCAGACAGTTTCTGGGGCAGATGGAGAAACCGGACGTGGAGAGCCTGGAGGGGCTGCCGCCGGCGATCTCCATCGATCAGAAATCTACGAACCGCAATCCCCGGTCCACCGTGGGGACGGTGACAGAGATTTATGATTACTTCCGCCTTCTCTACGCCAGGGTGGGCGTGCCCCACTGCCCCAAATGCGGGAAAGAGATCAAGAGACAGACGGTGGATCAGATGGTGGATGAGATCATGAAGCTGCCGGAATCCACCCGTATCCAGCTGCTGGCGCCGGTGGTGCGGGGGCGCAAGGGAGAGCACGCGAAAGTGTTTGACAAGGCAAAAAAGAGCGGTTATGTCCGGGTGATTGTGGACGGAAACCAGTTCGATCTCAGTGAGGATATCAAGCTGGAGAAGAATATCAAGCACAATATAGAGATCGTGGTGGACCGCCTGGTGATCCGCCCGGGGATTGAGAAGCGCATGGCGGATTCCATAGAAAATGTGATGAAGGTGTCAGATGGCCTTATGGTGGTGGATGTGTTTAAGGGGGAACCCATGAATTTCAGCCAGAGTTTTTCCTGCCCGGACTGTAATATCAGCATTGACGAGATCGAGCCCAGGAGTTTCTCTTTCAACAACCCCTTCGGGGCCTGTCCCACCTGTCACGGGATCGGCTACAAGATGGAGTTTGACGAGGATCTGATCATCCCGGACAAAAGCCTTAGCATCGCGGAGGGGGCTATCACCGTGTTGGGCTGGCAGTCAGTGACGGACCGGAAGAGCTACACCCGCTGTATGATGGAGGCTGTGGCCGAGGCCTACGGTTTCAGCCTGGATACTCCGGTGCAGGATTACCCGAAAAAGATACGCGACGTGATCTGGAAGGGCACGGGGACCCGGAAGGTGGAAGTCCACTATGAGGCGAGACACGGGCACGGCGTGTACAACGTGGTGTTTGACGGCCTGCTGCACAATGTCCAGAGGCGTTACCGGGAGACCTCCTCAGAGTGGACAAAAAGGGCCTATGAGGAGTTTATGCGGATCACTCCCTGCAGCGACTGCGGGGGCAGGCGGCTGAAACCCACATCCCTGGCTGTCACCGTGGGGGACAAGAATATAGCGGAGATATGCGACCTGTCCATCTCGGATCTGAAACAGTACATGGACGATGTGGAACTGACGGAGAGACAGAGACAGATCGGGCGTCTCGTGCTGAAGGAGATCCGTTCCCGTCTGGGCTTTCTCGTGGATGTGGGACTGGATTACCTGAGCCTTGCCAGGGCCACGGCCTCCCTGTCCGGCGGAGAGGCCCAGCGTATCCGTCTGGCCACGCAGATCGGCTCCGGCCTGGTGGGTGTGGCCTACATCCTGGACGAGCCCAGCATCGGCCTGCATCAGCGGGACAATGACAAACTTATCAAGACGCTGAAAAAGCTGCGGGATCTGGGAAATACCCTGATCGTGGTAGAGCATGACGAGGAGACCATGCTGGAGGCGGACTACGTGGTGGACATCGGGCCGGGAGCCGGAAAAAACGGCGGCCGGGTGATCGCCAAGGGGACGGCGCAGGAGATCATGCAGGTGCCGGAATCCATCACGGGGCAGTATCTCAGCGGAAAGCTGGAGATCCCCGTACCCTCAAAGCGGCGCAAACCCACCGGCTTTTTGAAAGTGAAGGGGGCGGCGGAAAATAACCTGAAAAGGATCAACGTGAAAGTCCCGCTGGGCGTCATGACCTGTGTCACCGGCGTCTCCGGTTCCGGGAAGAGTTCTCTGGTCAATGAGATCCTCTGCAAAAGTCTGATGAGAACCCTGAACCGGGCCAGATGTATACCCGGCAGGCACAAGACCATAGAGGGCGTGGAACAGCTGGATAAGGTGATCGATATCGATCAGTCCCCCATAGGCCGGACGCCCAGATCCAACCCTGCTACTTACACCGGGGTGTTTGACATGATCCGGGATCTCTTTGCCGCCACACCGGACGCCAAGGCCAGGGGATACAAAAAGGGACGTTTCAGCTTCAATGTCAAGGGAGGACGCTGTGAGGCCTGTGCCGGCGACGGCATACTGAAGATCGAGATGAACTTCCTGCCGGACATCTATGTGCCCTGCGAGGTGTGCGCGGGAAAGCGGTACAACCGGGAGACCCTGGATGTGAAATACAAGGGGAAGAGCATCTATGATGTCCTGGACATGACCGTGGAGGAGGCCCTGGACTTTTTCAAACATGTACCCACCATACAGAGGAAGATCCAGACCCTCTACGATGTGGGGCTCTCCTATGTGAAACTCGGACAGCCCTCCACCACCCTGTCCGGAGGTGAGGCCCAGAGGATCAAACTGGCTGCCGAGCTGAGCAAGCGGAGTACCGGGAAGACCATTTATATCCTGGACGAGCCCACCACGGGCCTGCATTTTGCCGATGTGCAGAAACTGATTGACATACTGCAGCGGCTGACAGAGGGGGGCAACACGGTAGTGGTGATCGAACACAATCTGGACGTGATCAAGACAGCGGACTACCTGATCGACATGGGCCCGGAGGGCGGCGACCGGGGCGGCACAGTGGTTGCCTGCGGCACGCCGGAGAAGGTGGCGCAGTGTGATGAGTCCTACACGGGACAGTATATGAAAAAGATTCTCTCGAAATAGATCGAAAGAACGGGACGGAGGTGAAACATGTACTCATTTTTTGCCATGATGGCGCGGATGAAATATATCGAGCGCTGGGCGCTGATGCGCAATTCCATGACGGAAAATATCAGCGAGCACTCCCTGGAGGTGGCCATGCTGGCCCACGGCCTGGCCATTATTTCCAATGAAAAATGCGGGAACGACCTGGACGTGAACGAGATCGCTCTGATGGGTCTGTACCACGACGCCAACGAGATCATCACCGGGGACATGCCCACGCCGGTGAAATATTACGACGAGGATATCCGGGAGGCCTACAGGCGGGTGGAGAACGTGGCCAGCCACACGATGATCAACAAACTCCCGGAATACATGCGAAAATACTATACGCCGCTGTTTTTCCAGCGGGAGGGCAAGGAGGAGGAGTGGCGCGTGGTCAAGGCGGCGGACAAACTGTCCGCATTGATCAAGTGCATGGAGGAACTCCGCACGGGGAATCAGGAATTTGCCACGGCGAAGGAGGCAACGGAAAAGACACTGCGGTCCATGCACATGCCGGAGGTGGACATTTTCATGGAAGAATTTCTGCCGGCCTACAAACTGACACTGGACGAATTGCAGAAACCGGAACAATAGGACATGATAATTAGAATAATGTGTAATTGACATTCCCTATATGTGGTGCTACCATGGGTGTTGACAACTACATTTGGCGATGGATTCGTGATTTCCACGCACGGGTCCGGCTGCCGGAAAGATGCGACATATGGGAAAGGTGTGTGCGGTATGCGGTTCATGTTGAAGCTGTTGGAGACCCCGGAGGACAAGGCTGGGTTTCAGGAGATTTATGAAATTACATATCAAAAACTGATCTACGAGGGAATGGATATCCTGCACAGCCAGATCGATGCGGAAGAGATCGTACACGACTGTTTTGTGAAAGTGGCGCAGGATTATGCCGGGTATCGGGAGAAATCGCCGGAGGATATGGCGGGGATCCTGTATGTCATGGTGAGGAACGCTTGCGTCAACCGCGTATGTGTGCGGGAGCGTCACAGAGAGACGCGGACCGGGACGGAGGAAAACCCTCCGGCTGCGGACGGCGACCCTCTGGAAGAGGTGCTGACAGAAGAGGTGTCGGACATGCTGGAAATCGCTATGAGGCAGATGCCGGCGGAGGACCGGGATATATTCACGCTGCGGTATTACTACGATATGTCTCACAAAGAGATCGGCGAAAAGCTGGGTATGAAGACGAAAACGGTGGATCTGCGCCTCTATCACGCCAAACAAAAACTGCGGAAAATGCTCAAAAGGGGGTGGGCGTAAAAAAAATTTGCCGAATCCTGTAGGAAAATCTCCTCTGAATTTGTTATATAAAGTAGAGAGAAAGAATAGTATGTCATCCTATTACTGATACAGATAAAGTCGTCAGACCGATATAATAGGGGACAGTAGTTGCCCTCTTTTTTTGACTTGAGAATCAGGTGGAGAGGAGACTGCGGGAGGTGGAAAGAATATGGAAGGAAATGAGGTACTGCGTGCAGTGGTGGCGAAGCTGCACCGGGAGGAACTGGATGCGCTGCCGGACAACGATTATCTGCGGGAGCATCTGGAGGTGTCGCCGGAGTTTCACGAAAAAATGAGAAAGCTGATCAACCGGAGCCGCAGGCTGGGCGTGGTGAAAAGAGTGACGCGGGCCGTGGCCGGGTTCTTTATCGCAGCGCTGGCAGGTCTGCTCCTGCTGTGCGCCGTCAACGAGGACATCCGTGCTTTCTGTGTTCAGTTTGTGAAGGAGAGATTGATGATAGGTATGACGAGATACAGCGATCCGGTGGATAAAAGTGCTGTATTTCGCGAGAACGAAGGAAAGGAAGAGAAAGAGAAAGGTTTTGTCAGATTTGAACTTGGGTATGTGCCGGAGGGGTTTGAGTACGATGGGGAGAATAGTTATGTGCACCAAGAGACCGGAAAGGGTTCCTTGGTTTATATCAATAAAGAAAAGAATGATACAAGCATTAATCTTCTGTATTTCTTGTCGGATACAAGTACAATTAGTGTAGATAATGAAAATTCAAAATTTAGTACGGTGTATTTGGAGGATGGAACGAAATGTGATTACTATAAGAGTAGCAAGAAAGATAGCACGGATGTACTTCTGTGGACAAGTGGTGAGTACAATCTTATTTTACAGATTGATAATACATCGGTTGATTGGGATGATGAGGAAGTAATAAAGATAGCCAACGGAGTAAAGCGGGAGAATGATAAGGTAAAGTTGGAATAAATGAGGAATTTTGTAAAAAAATGAATTTTTTTGTAGGAATATCTGCATTGAGTTTGTTATTTATAGTGGAAACAAAAATTTGCAAGATTTTTGGGGACAAGCATGAATATGCTTTACCATAGAGAGCGGTATGATTTGGGTGGAATTATCAGTGCAATATCTGAAATCAGTTGGAGTACTTTGCAAATGAGAAAACCTGCCCCACGGGGAGGAAATGTACAAGAGACAGCATTTACAAAAGACGGCGTTTACAAGAGATGGTATTTACAAAAGACGGCTTTTACGAAAGATGGATTTTTACAAAAGATGACTTTTACGAAAGACGGCATTTACAAAAGATGGCGTTTACGAAGGATGGTGCTTACAAAAGATAAATTTTTACCAAAGATGGACATTACAAAAGAAATCCAACTGATTATGATATTGAATAGATACTGTAAAGTGACCAAAGTATCTGGCGTAAAAGTTCAAGAGGGCAATCGAGGGCAGAATGTTCGAGGTTGTCCTCTGATTTTTTTAGGAGAATGCTTAAAGCCAATGCGACAAAGGAGCAGATAATCTCATTTGGTTATACCGAGGACGAAATCGAAAAAGCTGAAAGCAGATGGTATGCAAATGTGTAATATATAGATAAGACACTCTGGGTATTAGTCTGGAGTGTCTTCTTTTATGTTTTATTTTAAAAGACAACAAATCAGGGCAGCCCGATCGTGCCAACAAAAAACTATAGAAAATGTTCATAAGGGGTGTGGGCGTAAAAAAATTGACAAATCCTGTAGGAAAATCCCCTCTGAATTTGTTATATAAAGTAGAGAGATAGATGCAGAGAATAGTTTGTCATCCTATTACAGATAAAGTCGTCAGACCGAAATAATAGGGGACAGTAGCAGCCCTCTTTTTTTGACATGAAAATTAGGTGGAGAGGAGACTGCGGGAGGTGGAAAGAATATGGAAGGAAATGAGGTACTGCGTGCAGTGGTGGCGAAGCTGCACCGGGAGGAACTGGATGCGCTGCCGGACAACGATTATCTGCGGGAGCATCTGGAGGTGTCGCCGGAGTTTCACGAAAAGATGAGGAAGCTGATCAACCGGAGCCGCAGGTTGGGCGCGGTGAAAAGAGTGACTAAGGTCGTGGCAGGGTTCTTCATCGTAGCGCTGGCAGGTCTGCTTCTGCTGTGCGCCGTCAATGAGGACGTTCGTGCTTTCTGTGTTCAGTTTGTGAAAGAGAGACTGCTGATAGGCATGACGAGATACAGCAATCCGATGGATAAAAGTGCTGTCTTTCACGAGAGCGAAAGAGAGGGAGAGAAAAGTTTTATAAGATTTGAGTTCGGTTATGTGCCGGAGGGATTTGAGTACGATGAAAAGAGTAGTTATGTGCATCAAGAAACTAACAAATGTTCCTTGGTTTATATCAATAATGAAAAAAATGATACAAGCATTAATTTTTTGTATTTCCTGTCGGATACCAGTACTATTAGTGTGGATAATGAAAATTCAAAATTTAGTGGCTCTTTTGTATCCTTGGTCGATGAGAACAGCCTATAATTGAGCAATTTATTT
>CAZAEM010000059.1:0-9256 GCA_964484225.1 uncultured Eubacterium sp. | reverse complement strand
GCCAGATTATCTTATCTGGTTATGATTTGGGGCTAAGCTCACGGATTCAGGATATTGAAAACGGCAAAGAGATTGGCCGCCTGCCCGGAGGAAGTCAGCATAGCCGCCGTACCGCCCTCCATCTCGCATATCTTTTTTGCCACCGTGTCATTGGTTGGGTTCTGCAGTCTGGTGTAAAAATACCCCTCCGCCTCCAAATCAAATAATTTTCCCATATCCTCGCTGGTGGCATATTTGAACGTGGTACTCTGGATAATCGGCACCTGTCTTGGCTCCCCGTTCCCGGGAACATACCCGCCTTGTACGCATTTGGTATCTATTCTGTAATCGCTCATGTTTTCCTCCTTTTGAGTTTTTTCTAATTACTTAGTATGTCATAGATGAGTGAATTTCTCAACGCGATCTGTTTTGCCCACAAAAAATTTTTTTCTTCTTTTAGGAATGCAGATATGCTCCGCTGATATTTTTGACATCAGTTTTTCCACCCCCTACATTCGTTAATACCAGCATCGTCAGGTCGTCAAACTGCTCCGCTTCCCCGACAAAGGCAGACACGTCTTTGCGAATTGCCCCCAAAAACGCTCTCACGTCCTCTCTCGCCAGGCCGCCATGCTCCTGCACGGATCGAAGAAACCTCTCCATCCCATAAAGCTCTTCCGTCTCATTATTTGCCTCCGGCACGCCATCCGTATATAGAAGAATCGTCTCACCTGGCTTCAGCTCCGTTTCGGTGCTGACATATTTTATGTCCGGCATGCCGCCCAGCACCATCTTCTTTTTCTCGGGGCACAGCATTTCCAGCTTCCCCGTCTGCCGGATACAGACAGGCTCGTCATGGCCCGCTTCGGTAAACATAAGCTTCCCGGAATCAATCTCCAAAATCCCGAGCCACGCCGTCGTAAACAACTCCGACTCATTACTCCGGCACAACTCTTCATTCGTCCTGATAAACACCTCGTCCACCGGCAGCCCAAGCATTGCAAAATTTCGGATTACCGTGATGGAACGCACCATGAACAGGGCGGCAGGGATTCCCTTTCCAGACACGTCGCCAATTACGATTGCCAGGTGGTTGTTATCGACAAAGAAAAAATCAAAAAAGTCCCCTCCCACGGCTTTGGCCGGCTCCATGCTTCCTGCCAGAGCAATCTCCCTGCGGTTTGGATACTCCTTCGGGATCATGTCAAGCTGTATCCCGGCCGCCAGATCAAGCTCCGCTTTCATCCACTCCTGCTCTGTCGTATAACGGCGAATGTCATCGACATAGCGTTCGATTTCCAGAGTGAGTTCGCGAAATCCCTTCGCCAGCTTCCCAATTTCATTCCCCGATACGATTCCCCGGAGATTCATTGCCGCCCCCTGTGGATTCTTGTCATCCTCATACTGAAGCATTCCTTTTTGCAGGCGGGACACAGGGCGCAAAATCACGCCCTGCACCAAAGCAAGCAACAACAGGCCTGTCATCAAAAAACAGAAGATTTCGATTCCCTCTAAAAAGAAAATCTTTCTCTGGATCTCCCGTCTCACCGTATTGGTCTCCAATGTCACTCCAATGAGGCACAGCGTCTTCTGCCCGGATTTCACTGGCACATACACATGATAATATCCGCTCAACTCGCCATGCTTGACCGACTCCTCCAATTCCTCCTGTTCCATTCCCGTCTCCCATGTCCGGTTCAACACCGGGTAATCCTCCTTTGAATACTGGCTGATTGTCCCCAGGCGGTAAATGTCATCCCGGTCATCCCCCCGCTCTTCCCCTTCCTCGACACCGGTAAGATAATAAAAAAGCTCGCTGTCCGACTGCACATCGAAACAAAACAGATATGTTGGATGATAGGTCTGCTTTAAGCGATTAAAATCTTCCATGAATTTCATGTAGCTGTATTCCGCAAATTCCTTTTGTGCGCTGGCAGACATTTTTTTTATATCACTCTCCGTTATATTTTCGAGCGGAAACTGCGGGTATTTTTCCGCAAAAGTTTTTCCACGCTCTTTGACCGCCTCCGGCGAGTCATATACGATATCCATGGACCCGTGATTTTCCCGCCAATAGGAAATAAGCCACTCCATCCCTTCTGTCGCCTCCATTTTCTCCGCCACATAACGGGCAAGATTCATAGACGCCTCAGAGCGTTCCTGCACATACACGTTCAGATTATTCTGATATACAATCAGCACATTGACGAAGGTAAGTATTATGATAATGACACAAAATAAGATTCCAATTTGCCACAGCAGCGTCAGATTGCGGAACCATTGCCTGATTTTTTTCATTTTTCCCGTTCTTTTCCTTTCTCCATCACGAATTTGCTGATATATTTCGCCAGTTTTCTCGATGGCTCTTCACAGAGCCTGTAAAATCCAACCGCACACAGAAGCACAGGCGGCAGGCTCACTAACGCCGTAATAAGGAACAACGCCCCAGAGCCCATTGCCGTATGGACCGAGAGCAGGCGGTAAAGCCATGCGGAAAATGTATATAAGACGAAAATATGCGTCAATATCATGGAAAACATATATTTCCCAAGCCATGTAAAAACTTTCTGCGAAAGAATACATTGCAGCTTGCGACAAAGCATCAGGCCGCATAAAATCAAAAAACTGCTGACGGCGTATGTCATTTCCAGGGAAATGCCGGATGGCAAAAACGGGGACGGCACCATCCCCAGCATCAGACCTGCGAAAATCAGGACGCCACCGCAAAATGTGGACCGCCAGGTAGTAAAGGAAGTTGTTCCCTCCTCTTTCTGTCCTTCTCTCTGCCGCCATCGGTAAAACAATTCCCCGTTCACCGCCCCCGCCGCAAAAATCAAATAGGACGGATAAAAAAATGCAATAACAAAAAAAGCCAGATAACATATCCATCGCTTTCCACAGTTTCCAAACAAGGCCAAAACGCCATAAGTGAGGTAAGAACCAATGAATATGAGGTGCATGCACCAGAGAACCGTTAAAAACTCCACCCGATTATTAAAATAGATTCCGATTAGCCCGTAAAACAACATAAGCCAAACACTATCCGTGGTCGGTATGACAGCCCGGTTCCAGGAAGAGCCAGTCTGGTCTGCCAGACCCTCATAAGACAGTGCCCCCGTTTCATAGAGGATATAGGCGGCAAGAGTCACTGTGAACACCGGGATAAGAAACTGGAAATATCTCCCCAGCGCCTTCTTTTCCAACAATTTCTGAGAGTTCCCGGCACTGCGGAAGGAAACCACAATAAAAAGAGAAATCATGCCAAACAACAGATATAGGCTGATGGAAGTATTTGAAAACAAAGACCAGGGCAACGTCAATGAAATATGCTCCCGCATGGTATTTTCCTCAACCTCGCTGCCAAATCCCACATAACCTTGCGGCCACAGTGCCAGCATATAATGCGTCAGCACTATGATAAGGGCTATCACTCCTTTCAGCCCATCTAAATACTTGATTCTTTTATTCAAATCTATCCACCGTTCCTCACTCGTATTTTTCCACTTCCTTTTCCAGTGTCAGGCAATTTTTTCCATCACTGTACTCATAGCTCACATCTGTCATGTTTTTCTTAACCAGATAAATACCGAGGCCGCCAATTTCCCGCTCCTCTGCGCTGAGATCAACATCCGGCTCTTCTCTGTCCAAAGGGTTAAAAGAAACACCGTCATCCAAGAAGCGCAGCAGAAAACGCCCGCAATACCTGCCGCATTCTACCACCACACGGGATGCCCCGCTATAATTAATAATATTGCCGAAAACCTCATCTGCCGCAATCAGCAGTCTCATCCGTTCTTTTCCCGGACAACTCTCCGCCGTCAAAAACTCCTCAATAAACTCCATGACCGCCCCGTGGTTCTCCTTTACGACATCCGTTTCCATTTTCGCCTTCCATACTGCCTCTGGCACTGTCCTGCCCCTCCTGTTCTGCATAATGATTTGGGTGGTTCATTAAGCCATTCTCCCACCGACATGCAGGTACATCGTATGCGCTGACTTATGACCCTGGTATCTTATAATGTTATCGTCAAATTATTCAATCCGATTGCATTGCTGTATTCCATGTCCGCCGCTATTTTCTGAATCACACGGATGCCCATCGTCGCCTTATCCCCGTCTTCAGCCTGGTTCGCATATTGGAGGGGATTGAACCGGGCGCCATCATCCCTCATACGGAACGTAATCTGCCCCTCCACCATGATGATGCGTATGTCGATGAAATGCTCCTTATCGTCTTTGAACCCGTGCCGCACGATATTTCCTGCCATTTCCTCGATGCACAGGGAGAGTCGCTCAATCTTCTGGCGGTCGTCGGAAAATTTGCCGCAAAATTCAGAAATGCGCCCCGACAACTCCATCACCTGGCTGATATCGTTTTTGATGCTCACGTCTAAAACATGCTCGTCATCCGGCACGAAATCCGGCGAAAGCAACATCATCTGGGCAAAACTCACAGGCGTTTTCCCGCTCTTGGCCCTCACTGTCGCCACGGCCACAAGCAGGGTCAGAACCTCGGCAATCAGGAACGAAATCCAAACGCCGTCAGTGCCCATGAAACTCGACAATCCGAACGAAACCGCCACCACGAATATCAGTCCGTGGCAGAGGCAGATAAGATTCGCCATAAATATTTTCTTTGTGCACTGGTAAAAATTCAGCAGCACAACACAGGACAACGAAAAGGGCATACTGAGGCAGAACATTCGCAGCGATCGGACCGCTAGCGCCATCCCCTCCGGATCCGCACTCAAAAACAAGCCGACAAACGGCTTCGCGAATATCATGACCGGGATAATGGCGATAACACTTAATAAAATGCCGCTTTTTAAGGAAATCTTTAACGTCTTCACCATGGACGCATCATCCTTTTCCCCATAAAAGATCCCTGCCATGAGCATGGTCGTCATGCCAACGCCCATCGTGATCGCACTGAGGATCTGATTGATGTTATTCTGCACCGTGAGAGCTGATACGGCAACCGCACCAGCCAGCGCCATCAACAGATGATTCAGGAAAATAGCGCGGATTGTCATGCAGGCGCGGTTGAGCGCACTGGGTATTCCGGTCACGCACACATCCTTTAATTCCACAATTCCGCCTTTCAGCCCGCAAAATTTAAAAATATTATTCTTTCTCAGAAAATGGGTGCAGCAGACAAGCAGACACACTGCGTAACTAATCGAGGTCGCAAGCCCCATGCCAAACATGCCCCACTTCAAAACAATGCCAAACACAATATCCAGTGCGATATTGCAGGCCGTCATGAAAATCACGCTGACAAAAGAAAGCCCCGAATCGTTGTCAAGGCGGATGTAATACATAATCACCTGGGACAGCATGATTGGCACACTGCCAATTCCGATGCCCAGTATATAAGCGGCGGTATACCCCGTCAGCTGTTCCGTATTCGCCCCAAGGGCAACCGCAAGGGGGGCTTTCGCCGCAATGCAAATCACTGTAGTGAGCAAGCCAAGCAGCAGCGCGCCAAGCATCGTCACCGTGAAATTCAGCCTCACCTTCCCGCCCTCTCCGCGGCCCATATGGTTCGAGCAGCACGCCGCACCTCCGTTGCTGAATATGCCGGCAACAGCAGCAATCACAATAAAAATCGGACTCGCCAGCCCAAAGGCAGACACGCACTCCGTTCCCAGAAACCTGCCGATCACGATGCCGTCCACTAGCATTCCGATGGTCGCCGCAAGAAGCGCCATAATAGAAATCGCCAGATTGGAGCGGAACACCTTTTTCATCAAATAATCATTTGTCATAATTTCCTCCCAATGTAAATCCGGGTATGCCAAGCGGCCTCAATTCTCCCATCTCGCATTGAATGCCCGCCGCTTCCATTTTCTTTACAAACATCTTAACATAGATGTCTTCTTCAAATTCCTGCATGAAACAGAAATCAAACAAGCCGTTGAGCGCGTTGATTTCTATCATGATGCCTGCTCCGTTAATGTCAACCAGGCTCTCCATCCCTTCCACATATTGTTCCGACTCGCCCAAATTGGCCCTGCCCACATAACTAACCTTGAATGTGTCCATATTCATGGATTTTCTTACAATCCGTCCCATATACTGCTGCCTGGATGGAATATCCGGCATGCCTTCCATCATTTTGAAAAAACCCATGTTATGCTGTACCGATATCATGATATTCTCCGGCTGAGACTGGAGCATCACCATGCCGCGGCAGCAGGCGGCAACCGTTTCCGTTTCCATATGTTTCATGGCCGGCTTATCCTCGAGAAAGAGCTGGGATACCAGGCTGTGATGGCTCTGCTCCTTGTGGAGGACCGATCGGATATTCATGGCCATACCGCATATAAACGGCAGCTCAGACTCCGGATGGAGATCCCGCAGTGCATGAAACATAAATACCGCCGCCATCGTCCCCGGGCTGCCGTCATTCGCTTTCGTATAGGACATAAAGGCATCCTCACTTACCCGAATCTGGCAGGCCATCGGCTTCCTGCTGGATACAAGCCCACCCTCCCTCAGCTGAAACGCAGGCTTGGATTGATAGCGTCCAAAAGGCTTATACACGCCATCCAGGCACTGCGGATATGGTTCCCTGATCTCTTCTTCCGGTATTGCACTCCCCGCCAGGCGGATTCCTTCCGCATTCAACTCCTTTCCGTAACGCCCACAACAATAATAATACAGGAGCGTGCGTACGAAAGGCAGGATGCCCCCGCCATCCGCCAGTCCGTGGAAAAAATCCACGAGAATGAGTTTTTCCTCATAGGCAACGGACAACAGGTGGTAATTTACCTCCTCGGCCCCCAACACAGGCGGGAGCGTCCCCTCCCGTACTTCAAAGGACCTGTCATTTTTATCTAAATAGATCGCATTTTCTGACACCACGACCTTCGTCAGAAAGTAAGGATAACGCCGCAGCGTCGTCTTTACGGCGCGGGCAAGCGTCTCGCTTTCCACCAGGTCCTTCATGCGAATTTCCAGCCTCACCGTATTCGGCGACTCGGCCGTCGCGCCATAAAAAAATGGTATCGCCGAAAATATTTTTTCCATGTCTGCACTCCTCTACTTGACAAGCTCTACGCTGTATTCGGTCAGGCCAAAAAAGAACTTCCTCTGCACCTCGTTCGTAATAACCCGCACCGGCTTCAACTGTCCAGAAGCGATGCCCTTCATCAGCATCAGATCGCGGTAGAGCATATATGTTTCCGGCTCCAGAATATTTAACTTGGTGGCTCCGCAGATCCCCTTCTTTACCTTGTCGCCCATGGACGGGTTGGCTTTCGCCAGGTTCTTTTCCAAAACAAAGCGGATTTCCTTTGGCTTCAGTCCCTCTGGCATCTTTCCCACTTCCATAAAATATAAATACCGGACTGGAGAAGCATCCAGATCCGGGAACATAGAGAAATCAACCAGTTCAAAGCCGAGTTCCTTCGACGTGTTTTCCGCCGCCGAGCGCAACGCAATTTCTGTCGTCTTCTCCCCCATGATGCTCACCGTCTGGTCGATACGGAATAAGAATTGCATCACCGGCGTGCCGTTATATTTTCCTGTCACGCGAATCGCATCACGCATACGATAGCGGTAGAAGCCAGACAGATTCGTCGTAATAACCTCATAGTCCTTTCCCTCTTCCAAGCCATCAAGCGTGACAATCTGGGAAAAATCATCTCCCGCATCAAGCGGTAAGAATTCATAAAACATGCTGTCAGGAATGAATACCGTATCCTCGCTGTCCAATTCATACGGCACCGTGAACAGGCCCTCCGAAGCATTCAGCCCCATCTTGCACTGTTTCACACTGCTGCCGGTGTAGCGCTCCCTGATTTTATCCCCGTATGTCTTGAAACCGCCGGTCCCGACCCCTGACAGATAGGCAAGCCTCGGCCATACCTTCGGAACGAAGGGTTCGTCAAAGCCCTCTTTGAAAATCGCCTCCAACTCTGCCGCCCGCTCCGGCATGGGCTGCAGTTTGCCCTCCACGCTCTCTCGGACCTCATCTGACATTTTAATGGATGCGTCAATGGTCCCCTTGGCAATATCATTCACTAAAAGTTCCCAATTCTGCTCAATGTAGCGCAAAAGCTCCAGATAAAAGCTATAGAACGATGCTCCCGCATTGGTGATCGTCT
This sequence comes from uncultured Eubacterium sp., assembly GCA_964484225.1. GTDB lineage: Bacteria > Bacillota > Clostridia > Lachnospirales > Lachnospiraceae > Eubacterium_F. Next base: position 1,166 of record CAZAEM010000059.1, on the reverse strand, counting down.
TATCCATCAGTCCGAAACGGGCATGCAGATATCTCGTGTTCGTGTCCGGGCGCGGGAATGTCGCCTCGTCCGGCGAAGTAAAAGCATAAGCAAGATACGGCCTGAAATTCAGAATCATTTTCACCGAAAGTGCACCAAAGGTGGCGCCGTTCTTCAGTGTGTCAATGGATGCCGCTGATTCCGTGATGGACATGCTTTTTCCATCAACCCAGCCATCCCCCAGTTTTTCCGCCAGAAAAGCGTTCAGATACGCCTGATTGTACTTGTTAAAAAGCGTAATTGCACAATCCGACATCGGCAGTCGCTTCGGATTTCCCATAGTACCAGAGGATTTGCAATAATGGTTCACATCGTAAGCGGTAATCAAATCCTTCTCTCCATGCTCCGTCATGCGGATTATGTACTCGACATAATCGTCGTACTTGCTGATGGGAACCTTTTCCTGATATTCTTTTATAGACTTAATATCCGCAAACCCATATTTTTTTCCATACTCCGTATCCTTGTTATCCTGAAGAAGCTTCATGAGAAATTCTTCCTGGTGCTTCATCGGATCTTTCGTCAATTCCTGAAATTCTTTGTAAACCGGCTCTCCCTCTTTTATCTTTGCATAATTCCCCTGTCCGGCAGGCGTTAATTTACTCTTGTCCATCTCCAAGCTTTTCTCTACCTCCATTTATTCTATCGTGAAAACATCAAGGAATCCGACCGCATCAAAAATTTCCATGATTAACTCATTTACATTTTGGAATTTCATCGTCCCGGAAATGCCATTCATTTTCTTTTGGGTAGACAACAGAACGCGGAGACCCGCACTGGAAATATAAGCCAGTGACTTAAAATCAAAAACGACCTCCGTGACGTCCTTTAAATTTTCATTCAAATATGTTTCCAATTCTGGCGCCGTCATCGTGTCAATCCTCCCATTCGGCGCAACCACTAATTTGTTTGCTTCTTTCTTTCCGTTAATCTCCATCGCTTTTTTCCTCCTGATATATAGCTGGTCCATGAAGTTTGAGCACCTCAAATTTCTGTTACTAACTGTATTATAAGGCTCCCTACCGACATTTGCAACTATATATTATTTTTTTTCATCCAAATTTTGTCAACCTTTGTTAATGGCTTACAGATTTGTTTGGAAAGTAATCCTACAAACAAAGCCGCAG
>CAZAEM010000058.1:0-10274 GCA_964484225.1 uncultured Eubacterium sp. | reverse complement strand
CGTTACGCCTTTTTCCAAGCGGAAGCGTGTACGAATCGGCACTGCCTGCGCCCCCCGCCTTCGGCAAAAATGCTTACAGCGAAATTAATTCAGATAAGAGATAGCATTTGCATATTTATTGCCCATATGCTATATTTATACTCGTGGTGTCGGGGCAGATCCCGACATGGATGTGATGCACAAATGCTTTTCACAATCAGAAGGAGGTCGAAAATGAACAAGAAAATGAGGAAATTCTGCAGTCTGCTCCTGGCGGTGGCGCTGGTCATTTCCAGTGCGACAGGTCTGGGTCCGAAGACCACAGCCAGGGCGGCTCAGGATGTCGTCAACACAGAAGGTCAGCAGGTGACGGTTGTCCCTGTCACAGTGAAAAATGAGATAGGTGACGTCGTCTGTCAGCAGACCAAAGTAAATGAAACCAATGTGACATTGAAGATCGAAAATGTCAATGATATTCTGGCTCAGGGCCGCGCTGACACGGTGCGGGTGACAGCCCGCATGTACTACAACAGTACCGTTACACAGGAAGTCACAGAGACGTTTCCATTGGAAAAGGATACCAGAGAGTATCCCATGGATTTTAAGAATTTTGGCAAATTCCAGGTTCGGGTAGAGTATCTGAACGGAAATGAGTCAGTCAGTGTTTCCGATGAGACAGCGGTGGGAGTCGTGGCAGAGGCATACAACTTTGCGCCGATCAGTGCTACTTTCCCGGCCGTTTTGTTCTCACTCTCTCTCTGGGAGGGTTCGGAATACTGTATCACAGTGGATGAGGAGGGTGATCCGGTTCCCACCATCGCCGTGTTCGAGCGTGCGGATTCCTGGGATTGGAGCAGTCTCCCTGAAAACGTATATAAACTTCCCACGGCGTCTGAATCGGACTTTTCCGGTGTGAGCTGGGGCGGTCAGAAATGGCTGGATGCCAGGGAGAAGATGTCCGCTTACATCCGGGATCTGTACGAGATCAGTCCGAATGCGCATTTTAACCTGTACTACACGGATAACTTTGTAGAAAATGTACTTACGCTGCTGGTTGCCAATCAGATTCCGGAGGATCAGTATAATGCGATCCTGCTCTCGGACGGAAGCGGAACCTATGCCTATTTCAATAACACATATTCCGGGGATGACGCCGCAGATCTGTACGCGGATATGCGCGCCGACTGGGAGGCACTCAAGGAGAAGACGCGCCAGGAGAAGAAGTTTGATCCCTCCTGGGCCAAATATAACAGTGCATCCAACCTCGCGCTCACCTGCCTGCCCAAATATGCAGCGGTGGCAGCGGAGGATGAAAATATCGACTGGTGGGTGGCAAGGACAAACGGGACATTTAAATGCAGCGATGAGGAACTTCTGGCGAAGGTGGTTGCAAACTGCACCGTGAAGGGTGTCTCCGCCATGCTCAAGACTGTGCAGGAGGCCGGAAAAGATGAAGAGTTCAAGAAACTGTATCATTTCGACGGCGACATGTTTGACGAGGCCACGAAGACGGGCAAGCCGGTTATGCTGATCCTGGGCAGCACCGTAGGCTCCAATGAACCGAATTTCAACGAGTACACAAAGATGGTTATGAACTATTACGGGGATTCCTACGTGTATTATTACAAGGGACACCCGGGTACTCCGACGAACCTGCATCCCGAAAAACAGGAGCAGCTGGATGAACTGAATGTGACAGATGTAGACTCCAGTATTCCGGCGGAGCTGATCCTGTTCTTCTTCCCGGATATCTACATGTGCGGCTATGATTCCAGCACCTTCCAGAGCGTGGAGTCAGAGCAGATGGCCTGCGGTATGTTCAACAAATCAAAGGCAGCCGGATTGGAGAAGACATACGGGGAAATGCTGGACTTCTTTGCCACCCCCGTGAACACAGAGAATGAAATCTACGGCAGTCTCTGCACGGAACAGGGACATGACTATTATCTTCTGGAGTTTAACGACACAGAGAATTTTGACATTGCGGTCTACGATGCCACGGCAGATAAATTTGCCTTTTATAAAAACACAGCGCAGACGGGGTACCAGTGGAGTACAGACGTCATGGCCAACATGACGGTGGAGGAGATTCCGGCACAGGATTACACCGGAGAGAAACTGGAACCGACAGTGACAGTGAAATCCGGCGACAGTGTTTTGGAAGCCGGTGTGGATTACACCGTCACCTACGGGGAAAACAAGATCCCCGGCCAGGGCAGTGTCATCATTGAGGGAAAAGGTGATTACGCAGCTTACGGCACAGTGAAAAAATATTTTGTCATAAACAAGATTGACAATCCCCTGTCCGTGACAGTGGGAAATGTGGTGTACGGCACGCCGGTCCAGCCGCAGATAGTCGACAATCCCTCCGGGGGAAAGGTGACCTATGTGTACAAACAAAAGGGAGCTGCGGACGAGGAATATTCCATCGAAGTGCCGACGGAGCTTGGGGAGTATACCCTGCAGGCGACAAGCGCCTACACGGATTGTTATAACAGTGCGACAGTCACAGTGGATTTTGCCATCATCGAACATCCGGAAGAGACAGTGGCACCGACGGCAGAGCCATCCGGCAAACCGGTTAAGACGCCTGCGGTGAGTTCCTCCGCCGCACCCACGGATGTTCCCGCCGTCAGCCCCACTGGGGCGCCGACCAATCCGCCTGTGGAAACTGCCTCTGCGGTGCCGACCAAAGCACCGGGAACCAGTCCTTCCGGGGCACCGACCAAAGCGCCGGGGGCCAGTCCCTCTGCAGCCCCCACCGGGACACCGGCGGCAGCTGTCAAGGCGGGACAGAAAATCACATCCGGTAAATTTAATTACACCGTGACAGCCGGCGGGGATGAGGAATCCTTATCTCTGAAGCTGACAGGGACGGCCAAGAAAAAAATGAAGACGGTGAGCATCCCGAAAAAGGTTACCTACAAGGGTGTTTCCTATCCGGTTACAGAAATCGGCGCCAGTGCTTTCGCCAAAAACAAATCGCTGACCAAAGTAACCATCGGTTCGTCGGTGAAAAAGATCGGAAAGAAAGCGTTTATGAAGTGCAGTAAACTGTCCAAGGTGACGATACAGAGCAAGAAGATCTCCAAGATAGGGAGCAAGGCTTTTGCCGGGATCAGTAAGAAGGCTAAATTTAAACTTCCGTCCGGCAAAAAGAAAGACTACAGGAAAAAGATCACCAAATCAGGTTTTAAACTGTGATATTTAATCGGATCACGAAATTACCCTCCGGATCATACAGACTCCGGAGGGTAATTTGTATGTTACAGTTGACTTTCTCGCCATTTTTCTTATAATAGATTATGTGGGATTATGTAAAAATGATGTTGGGGTCAAAGGGGTAGAGGGCCGCAGTGGTGACGGATAGGAGAAAACTATGTTAGAGGATAAACTACAGACTTCGTATTTGGATCAGATTCAGCTTCCCAAAGACATGGATAATATTTTTGTTGAGAGCCGGGAAAATGAATTTGATGAGATGATGATGATGTACAGTTGTGCCATCAAGGAAGTCCAGACGAAATTACAGGTTTTGAACGATGAATTGTCTTTGCGGAGGAAACGAAATCCTATAGAGTTCATTAAGACCAGGATCAAACAGCCGGACAGCATTGCTACCAAACTGAAGCGGAAGGGGTTTCCCATCACAGTGGAGTCCGTGGAGGAGCATTTGAACGATGTGGCCGGGGTTCGGGTGATCTGTGCTTTTATCGACGATATTTATAAAGTGGCAGACATGCTTACCGCCCAGGACGACATAGAACTGATCAAGACAAAGGACTATATCAAGAACCCGAAGAGGAACGGTTATCGCAGCCTGCATCTGATCGTGGATGTGCCGGTGTTTTTTTCGGACCACAAGAAGAGGATCCGGGTGGAGGTACAGATCCGCACCATCGCCATGGACTTCTGGGCGAGTCTGGAGCATCAGGTAAAATACAAGAAGAATATCCGGGATGCGGAGAATATCGTGTACGAGCTCCGGGCCTGTGCCGATGTGATCAGCCGGACAGACTATCACATGCAGGCGATCCGGGACCGGATCGTGGAAATAAGTTAGTATAGGAGAGACAGAATGGCAAGATTGATTGATGGAAAAGCGATTTCAGCCCAGGTGAAGGACGAGTGCAGAGACCGGGTCAGGAGGGAAAATCTGGATGTGACCCTGGCGGTGATCCAGGTGGGGTCGGATCCCGCGTCTACCGTGTATGTGGGGAATAAGAAAAAGGCCTGTGAATATATCGGGATCCACTCCCGGTCCTATGAGCTGCCGGAGGAGACCGGTGAGGAGGAGCTTCTCCGCCTGGTGGAGAGTCTGAATGAGGATGAGAGTGTCCACGGGATACTGGTTCAGCTTCCCCTGCCGGATCATATTGACGAGGACAGGGTCATTGAAACCATTTCTCCCAAAAAGGATGTGGACGGTTTCCACCCCCAGAGCGTGGGAGCGCTGAGTATCGGGCAGCCGGGGTTTGTATCCTGCACACCGGCGGGCATTGTCCAGCTTCTGAAGCGGAGCGGCGTGGAGATCGACGGAAAGGAGTGCGTCATCCTGGGACGGAGCAACATCGTCGGCAAGCCCATGGCCATGCTGATGCTTCGGGAAAATGCCACGGTGACTGTGTGCCACAGCCACACGGCCAATCTGAAGGAGGTGGCGCGGCGGGCGGATATCCTGATCGTGGCTATCGGGAAACCGAGGTTCATCACCAGGGAATATGTAAAAGAAGATGCCGTGGTCATTGATGTGGGGATCCACAGAGGCTCAGACGGAAAACTTTGCGGTGATGTGGATTTCGCGGACGTGGAGCCGGTGGCGTCGGCCATCACTCCGGTGCCGGGCGGTGTGGGGCCCATGACCATCGCCATGCTGATGAATAACTGTGTGGAGGCGAAAGGATTACAATAGGCATGAAACTTTATTTTGTATCCCTTGGATGCGATAAAAACCTTGTAGACAGTGAGAAGATGTTATTCCTTCTGTCCGCCCACGGAATGGAAATCTCGGATGACCCGGCGTCTGCGGATGTCATCGTGGTCAACACATGCAGTTTTATACATGACGCCAGGCAGGAGAGCATCGAGACGATACTGGAGATGGCGGAATATAAATCCGTGGGCCACTGTCGTTCCCTGATCGTCTGCGGATGTCTGGCGGAGCGGTATGCGGAGGAGATCCGAAGGGAAATCCCGGAGGTGGATGCCGTAGTGGGCACAACCGCCTACGATCAGATCGTGGCGGCGGTGGAGCGGAGCCTGGCCGGAGAGCAGGTTCGATTGATGAGGGATCAGGATTACCTCCCGGCAGGGCTGACGGGACGGCTTGTCTCCCTCCAGAATTATGTGTCCTATCTCAAGATCGCGGAGGGGTGCAGCAAACACTGCAGTTATTGCATTATCCCCAGGCTGCGCGGGAGATATCGCAGCGTCCCCGTGGAGGAGCTGCTGGAAGAGGCGGAGATGCTGGCGGACCGGGGGGCCAGGGAATTGATCCTGGTGGCCCAGGAGACCACGGTCTACGGAGTGGATCTCTATGGGAAAAAAAGCCTGCCCCAGCTGCTGAGGAAACTATGCAGGGTCCGTGGGATAGAGTGGATACGCCTTCTGTACTGCTATCCGGAGGAGATCACAGAAGAACTGCTGGAGACCATGAGGACGGAGCCAAAGATATGCCACTATCTGGATATTCCGATTCAGCACTGCAGTGATACCGTTTTGAAGAAAATGGGCCGGCGGACCACACGGAGAGATCTGGAGGAAAGGATAGCGAGGATCCGGCAGGTTTTGCCGGATGTGGCGCTGCGGACCACATTGATCAGCGGGTTTCCGGGGGAGACGGAGGAACAGCACAGAGAGTGCCTTGCCTTTGTCAGAGAGATGAAATTCGACCGCCTGGGAGTCTTTCCCTACTCCCCGGAGGAGGGGACGGAGGCCGCCGGATTGGACGGCCAGCTGCCGGAAGAGGTGAAGCGCGCCCGGGCGGATGAGATCATGGAGGCGGAGCAGGAAGTGATTTTTGCCCGGAATAAAACATATATTGGAAAGAAAATGCAGGTTATCGTGGATGGCCGTCTGCCCGAGGATGAGGTGTATATCGGCAGAACCTACCGGGATGCACCGGATATCGACGGGTGCGTGTTTTTTTCTGCGGGGTACGAGATCATGTCGGGTACGATCCTCCCTGTGAGGATCGTGGACGCCAGGGGATATGATCTCATGGGAGAAATATGCAGCGAGGAGGAAGAATAAATGAATATACCAAATCGACTCACAGTGCTTCGAGTGATCATGATTCCTCTGTTTGTCGTGGCGATGCTGTGTGATTTTCCCTGTTCGGATTACGTGGCCGGAGGCTGGTTTATCATCGCCTGCGTCACAGACTTCTTTGACGGATATCTGGCGAGAAAATACAATCAGATCACTGTCTTCGGGAAATTTATGGATCCTCTGGCCGACAAACTGCTGGTCTGCTCGGCGCTGATCTGTTTTCTGGCGGAACCGGACACGCAGATGCCGGTATGGGCGGTCATTATCATTATCAGCAGAGAATTTATCATCAGCGGATTTCGTATGGTGGCGGCGGAGCGAGGTGTCACCATAGCCGCCAGCTACTGGGGAAAGGTGAAGACGGTTGTGCAGTTTGCCATGTCTATCCTGCTGATCTTTGATTTTCAGCATCCTGCTTTCCGGATACTGAACAGCGTGTGCATATATGCGGCGGTCATCCTCACCGTGATATCTCTGATAGATTATATTTATAAAAACAGGACAGTATTGATAGATGCGGAGTGAAACCATGAAACAGGAAAAAGAATTGACGCTTGTCAATAAACTGACAAAAAAAGGGTATACCATTACTACAGCTGAATCCTGTACCGGAGGATTGTTGTCTGCCACGCTGGTAAATGTCAGCGGGGCGTCCGAAGTACTCCACTACAGTTTCGTCACCTATGCCAATGAGGCCAAGGAAAAACTGGTGCATGTCCGCCATGACACGCTGGAAAAATACGGGGCAGTCAGCCCGGAGACAGCGCGTGAGATGGCATTGGGGGCAGCCGGGAGCGGAGAGGCGGACGTGGGTCTTTCCACCACCGGGGTGGCGGGGCCCTCCGGCGGCACACCGGAAAAGCCGGTAGGGCTGGTGTATATCGGATGCGCTGTCCACGGCGAGGCGGTGACAGAACGGCATATATTTAAGGGGGACCGCATGGAGATCCGCCGTCAGGCGGTTCAGGCGGCGATGGATTTGGCAATACGCTGTTTGAGTAAGGAGTAATGTGCTTTGAAAAGAAATCCTGTTTATTTTGTTGTCCTTCTTGTCTGCCTTCTCTTTGTCGGATGTCTTGGAGAGGAGCAGGAGGATGAGCCGGCCACGCAGCCGTCCGCGTCTCCTGCAGGTTCTGTCATGGAGACTCTCACCATCTATTCCATCAACTCGGATACCATGTCACTGGTGCCGGTGTCGGTGAAAAAAACCGGGGAAAAACTGGATGGCGAGGCGGTGGTATCGCTTGTTACCGGCAATCTGAACGGAATAGATATAAAGATCACATCCGTGGTGCAGAAGGGGAAAAAGATCTATGTCTCTTTCTCTTCGGACAGTATGCCCATTGTGTCCTGCAATAAAACCATGGAAAAGCTTATTCTGGACTGCCTGTCCAACAGCCTTCTTGACAATGTGGACAGTTGTCATCAGGTGATCTTCCAGAGGGAAGGGAAAGCGTATCGGAGCGAGCACCGGCGCTTCGGTCTCAAGGAAGTCTATGCTTCCAAATAGAATGATATGACATGAGGTAACACATGAAAAAGATAATTGTCGGAGGTGGCGCCGCGGGTATGATGGCGGCCATCCAGAGCGCCGGGAGGGGACAGGAGGTAACTCTCATTGAAAAAAACGAAAAGCTCGGCAAAAAACTTTTTATCACAGGAAAGGGAAGATGCAATCTGACCAACGCCTGTGATGTTTCTGATCTATTTTCTGCTGTGGTCTCCAACCCCAAATTTCTGTACAGTGCCTTTTACGCATTTACCAATCAGGATACCATCCATTTCTTTCATTCTCTGGGTCTGAAAACCAAAACCGAGAGGGGACAGAGAGTGTTCCCCGGTTCGGATAAGTCTTCCGATGTGATATCCGCACTGGAAAGGGAATGCCGCAGACTCGGGGTGGAAATCCGGCTGAACCGGGAGGCGGATCATCTCCTCGTCCGGCAGGGAAGGGTCTGCGGTGTGAGCCTGCGGGATGGTACTGTGGAGCCGGCGGACGCGGTTGTTTTTGCCACCGGAGGCGTCACCTACCCCTCCACCGGTTCCACTGGGGACGGGCACCGTATGGCGGAGGAAGCCGGCCACCGGGTGACGAAACTGAGACCGGGGCTCACCGGCATGACGACCCGGGAAGCTGTGGGGGAGAGACTCCGGGGTCTGACTCTGAAAAACTGCGGAATATATATTGCCGGAGGCGGGGCGGGGAAAAAACAGATACGGGATTTCGGGGAACTTCTCTTTACCCACTACGGTGTCAGCGGCCCTGTCATTCTGACAGCCAGCAGCAGGGCAGGGGACTGGCTGGCCGACGGCCCCCTGGAACTGCATATCGACATGAAACCGGCGCTGGATACAGAGGTTCTGGACCGGCGGGTGTTGAGGGACTTTGAAAAGGGCATGAACCGGTCGGCGAAAAACGCCCTGCAGTACCTCCTGCCGAAAAGTATGATATTACCTGTGCTGGAGCGGGCGGGCATCCCGGAGGACAGGAAAGTACATCAAATCACCCGGGAGGAGCGCAGGAGACTTCTGAACACGGTGAAGGACTTTACACTGACCCTGACGGGCCTGCGGGACCGGGATGAGGCGATCATCACGAGGGGCGGCGTCTCTGTCCGGGAAGTGGATCCCTCCACCATGGAATCCCGTGTGGTAAAGGGCCTCTATTTCGCCGGGGAGATCCTGGATCTGGACGCCCTCACCGGGGGATTTAATCTCCAGATAGCCTGGTCAACGGGATACCTGGCGGGAACAGCCCCGGAAATGTGATGTCCGGGACCGTTCCACGAAATAAAAAAAGGAAGGGACAAGGAAAAGATTATGAATATTGCAATTGACGGACCTGCCGGGGCAGGCAAAAGTACTATCGCGAAACTGGCGGCAAAGGAACTCTCCTTTATCTATGTGGATACGGGGGCGATGTTTCGCGCCATGGCGCTCTTTTTTATGAAAAACGGAATTGACACAGCTGACGAGAGCGCGGTCAGTGAAAACTGTGACAGGATAGAGATCCGCATGGAGTACGAAGAGGGCGTGCAGCACATCATCCTGAACGGGGAGGATGTATCGGAGGAGATACGTCAGGAGAGCGTGGGGGAGAACGCTTCCATAGTGGCAAGGTATGACAGTGTGCGGACAAAACTGCTGAATCTCCAGCGCAGCCTGGCCGCCGCTTCCGATGTGATCATGGACGGCCGGGATATCTGTACCGTGGTCCTGCCGGAGGCAGAGGTGAAAATTTTCCTCACCGCCAGTGTGGAAGTCAGGGCAAAACGCCGATATAAAGAGTTGAGGGAAAAAGGAGAGGATTGCGATTACGAAGCGATCGAGCAGGGTATCGCCGCCAGGGATTACCAGGATATGCACCGTGCCATCGCGCCATTAAAGAAAGCGGAGGACGCCGTTTTGCTGGACACATCCGATATGACAATACCCCAGGTGGTCTCCCGGATCCGGGAACTGGCCGGATACGGAGGAGACAATGAAGATTGAACTGGCAAAGAGCGCGGGGTTCTGCTTTGGAGTAAAGAGGGCTGTGGACACCGTATACCGTCTGGTGGAGGAAAACCGCGGAAGGGTCTGCACTCTCGGCCCCATTATCCACAATGAGCTGGTGGTGGAGGATCTGGCGGCAAAGGGCGTGGATACTGTGCAGAGCCCTGAGGAGATCACAGGGTCAGCCACGCTGGTCATACGGTCTCACGGGGTTTCCAGGGATGTGATCGAGGAGTTGGACAGGAGAGGGATCCACTACGAGGATGCGACCTGTCCCTTTGTGAAAAAGATACACGATACCGTCTCCCGTTACAGTGAAATGGGGTATCGCATTGTGATCATCGGTTCGAAGAGCCACCCGGAGGTACAGGGGATACTCGGATGGGCAAAACAGGGTATCGCACTGGAGACGCCGGAGGAGGCAAAGGCCTATTCTCCGGAAAATCCCGGGGATAAGATCTGTGTTGTGGCACAGACGACATTTAATTACAAAAAATTTCAAGAATTAGTTGAAATTATTTCAAAAAAAG
>CAZAEM010000057.1:0-11601 GCA_964484225.1 uncultured Eubacterium sp. | reverse complement strand
GTTTAAATCCACCGCTTTTTTGTCATGCCTATAAATTGGCTGTGAATAGTAACGTAAACTTGCTGACCAGTTCCCCAAGTTCCGCAGCCAGCTGTATATTCTGTTCTGACTGGCTCTGGATCGCATCTGCGATCTGAACCGTGTTTTCATTCTTATGGATGATCTCTCCGATGGCGTTGCGGTTTTCCTCGGTGATGCTGTTCACAGAGCATACATTCCGGGAGATCTGTTTGACAGATTCTTCAAAGGCATTCACTGCCTCATTGATCTCCTCCAGCTGCCCCATAATCCCATTCAGAGACTGGCTATAGCCCGTGGATTTATCGGCAAAATCCTTAAACTGCCCGACCACATCCTGCTCAATAAATTTGATAATGGAATCAAAGCATCCGTTCACCACGTCAATGCTCTCATTGGCATTGTTGCAGAGTGCCTGGATCGTGGAGGCCGTGTTTTTCGACGTATCCGCCAGAGTGCCGATCTCTCCCGCCACTACAGCGAACCCCCGCCCTGCCTCCCCGGCTCTTGCCGCCTCGATGGAAGCATTCAGTGACAGCAGGTTGGTCTGCTCCGCGATGTTCAGGATTTCTGAAGCCAGCTCGTTGATCTTCGTCAGACTGCTGAGACTGGTGATCGCCCTCTCCACGGAATCCTTTGTTTTCACCAGCGTCTCCTGGCCGTACTGGAAAGCGTGGTCGGCCTGGCCCTGCATCTCCCTGGCACTGCTGATGACTGTCTCGCTGGCCTTTATGGAATCGGTGACATTCTGCAGTATGGACGACGCCACCTGATCGATACTGCCAATCTCCTCATTGACGTTGGACACTGCCGAATTGGTACTCTCCAGGGACGCCGACAACTGTTCCGTCGTAGCCACATTGTCCGACACATCCTCCACCAGATCATTCGCTGTGCCGCTGAGGCCGCCGGCCTTTTCGTTCAGGGTATCACAGCAGCTCTGTATTGTCCCTGTGATCTTTCGCAGCGACTGGATCAGCTCCTGAGTGGCCTTTGCCATACTGCCAAGCTCATCCTGCCGTTTCACAAATCTGCTGATCTCCCCGTTCTCCGAGATGTCCAGATTTTGCAGCGCCACAATCCCGTGTTCGATGGAACCCATGGGTTTCAGCATCCTTCCGACAATAATGAAAGATACGACGATCAGTACGATCAGGGCGCAGACACAGATCACGATCATAACGGTTTTTAACCGGTCTGCCGCCGCAAAAATCTCATCTGTGCTGTCAGAAATCATAAACAGCCATCCGTGATCCGCCATATAGTAATAGGTGGAAATATAATCCACTCCGTCCTCGCTGTACTCCACATATCCGCTGCTGTCCTCTGTCTGTCCTGCCAGCTTTCCGTTTAACTGCCTGATATAATCCTCTTCTGCCTCCGTGGACACTTTGGACTTATCTTCATCAAATATGTACTTGCCATCATTGACATTGACCATACAGTACCGGGCATTTTCCATCCCGTTCATCGAAAGCGAATCCAGCTGCTGGATCAGTCCGTCGGTGAAGACGCCGCCGCCCACCAGTCCCATGGGATTGCCATCCTTATCCAAAACCGCCCTGTATAGGGACACGATCTGCTTCTCACTGGCCGGAGAGATGATGATCCCCGTGTTGTACACACCATCTGCCGCCAGCATGGCGTCCTGAAGTGCCTTTAGAGAATCCCCCTCCCTGGTAGTGATCCCCACAACCTTGGGATTGGTGTGAGCCAGCACATGTGTGTTCCACTCACTGGTATACAGTCACTCCAGGTTCTCCACATCTGCGGAAAATGTCTCCGTGTATGCCTGGACAGCCGCCACAGCCTCCGGATCCTTCGGATTTTTCAAAATCTCCTTGATTTCTCCGGCCCTGCTGTACGCCGTCAGTATCCCCTCGGTCTGTTTCACATGATTTTCAATAATTTTGCTCCGCTCCTGTACGATCGTCTGCATATTGTCGATCGCAGTATTCTTCGTATTCGATGTGACGTTTCGGATCACAAAGACAGACAGGAACAGGATCACCAGGATCTGCATGGCCATCATACAGACAATAATCTTTTGGCCCAGTGTAATTTTTTACGTTTAACTCTCTTCATCTCTTTCACCTATCCATTCATTCACTATAACCCAGCCCCAGCAGGGTAAATTCCTTTGCCTCATCGCCGGAGGCCATTTTGATCTCGATCACATGGTCTGCCGCCGTCTTCTCATCAAAGACAACCTCCTGCGTCGCATTGTTCCATCCGCTGGCACTGTATCCGGAAAATGAGGATACCTTCTCACCATCCACATACATATCCACGGAACCGGTATTTTTGGAGCTGCTCAGTTTATAAGCGATCATCAGCGTCTTGCAGTTCACGGTGGCCTTGAAACTCTCCTCTCCCGAGGATGCCGTGTGCATCCAGTTCTGCGGGAACCACGGCTGATCCGTCTTTCCCTTATATGGGTACTGGAATTTCCCGGTGTTTTTATCCGTCCCGTTGAAACCGCCGATCTCCAGCGATGATACGGCATCCACGCTGGCGATATCCGTATTCGGCTCCAGCATCTTGATATCGGTAAAGGAATCCGTCTTTTTCGGCTCGGGCAGGTTGGCACTGTCAATGTTATCTGCCTCCGCAGCCTCCTGATCTATCTTGTCCATCAGATCCATAATACAGTCGGCCATCAGCTGGTGACCTGTGTTGTTCGGGTGCAGTGTGTCCCCGTAATACCATTTGTAAAATCCATCTGTAGTGAAGTATTTCTGGATGGAATCCCACATGCTGATCATGGGAATATCATAGTACTCCCCGTATGGCCGGTAACTGGTCTCCATGACGCGCCCTCCGGCCGCTGACTGAAACACGGAGAAAATAAGGACTACAGCGGAACCGGACTTCAGCGCTCTGCGGATCAGGCCCTCGTAGGCCCCTCCGTTTGTACACTCCTGATAATCGTTTACCGCAAACTCGATGAAGAGGATATCGGGGTGGTCTGCCCCTGTGGTCATCTGTCCCAGCACATCCCTGTCATAGCGGATAATTCCCAGAGAGGACGGCGTCCCGCTCATTCCCGCATTCACATAATGTACATTTTCCCCGCCGTTCTGGCCGTATTTATCGCCGAAAGCCTCGGCTGAAACCTGAGCGTAACACTTGCTGTTGGGGGAAGCCAGGGCTCCCTCTGTGATGGAGCCTCCTATGTAAGCCAGTGTCACATCCTCCCCGGCTTTTGCCCGGGCAATCACATTCTTGATCCTGGCATTGTTTCCGGTGGAGTAAATACTGTCCTCCTTCATCGTCTGATAGAGTTCATCGGTGACGGCGAAACCGGAATTTTCCGTCCCGCCCTGTCCGGCCGGCTCACCCTGGATCGTGACGTCGTCAACCATGAAATCCATGGTCTCGAAGTCCGGGGCCTCCAGATAGAACATCAGAGTGCCGGAATACTCCGGTATCACTATCTCGCCCTTCAACTCGGTCCAGGTATCATTCTCCACCTCAAGCCCCGTGCCAGCATCGGAAAGAATGGAATCGTAATGTTTCTCCCCCGCCGCATCTGCATAATCCAGTTTCATACTGATCTTCGCTGCCGCTCCGCTGTTCTGCTTTACCCAGACAGAGAACCGGCAGGTACTCCCTGTCAACACCATAGAGGAGAGATCCATCTGCACGCCGTGCCAGCTGCCACTCCGGTTGGTCACGAGAAGGCACTGCTGGCCTCCGTCGGTGTGGTTGTCCTCCTTGGATATCTCAAGGCTTGCTGTCCCCCTCGCCACTATTCCGTTGAGGTTCCCGTCGTCAAAATAGTTGGTATAGATCACCTTGTCCACCGGCGCATCGGTCGCCGTCCCCGGAGCAGCGCTGGGAGTCGGCTCTGTCCCCGTCGGAGTCTGCTCTGTCCCCGACGGGACCGGCGTGGTATTCGGAAGCGGTGTCACCAGATCAATCAGCGGCACACTTTTCGCGGTGGCTGTGGGTATGGATGAGGGTGAAGCTGTAGGACTGGAACCTACCGCAGGATCCGTCTTTGCCGGCGAACTGCTCTTTTTTACCGTCACCGACACAACACCCAGTTTCCTGGTCTTTTTCTTATATTTCTCTTTTACCGTCACCTTGGACTTGCCGGATTTTTTGGCCGTGACCACGCCCTTTTTGTTCACAGATATCTTTTTATTGGACGCCTTGAAACTGTACTTTGCCCCTGATTTTTTCCGTTTGATCGAAATCTTCTTTTTCTTTCCTACCTTCAGAGACATCTTTTTCGTCTTCAGCACTGCTTTATTGACTGATTTAGTCTCTGCGTAATCCGTTGGGGAGAGTACGCAGGAGCCGGCCAACGCCAGAGCCAGCAGCACTGCCATTCCCCGTTTTGTCCGTTTGTCGGGCATAAAAATTACCTCCTTATAAAATCATTCTATAAGAATAATAGCCTATAAGAAGGTGATTTGAAATGATATATCCGGTATAGAAATTGATGTATCCGGCGTATGATCCGATTTTACCTACTCACCCCCGTCATTCCTCGGGAATGTCCGCCAACTCCCCCCTATGTAGTTCATGCATCACTTCCCGCTCCGCTTCCTCCCGGAAATCCTCTATCGTCTCCTGGTTCAGCATGGGCAGATCCTCCAGGGATTCAATCCCAAAATACCGCAGAAACTCCTCTGTAGTGGCGAACAGGATCGGGCGGCCCGGCGCGTCCAGACGGCCGGCCTCGCAGATCAACCCGTATTCCACCAGTTTATTCACGGCATGGTCGCAGGACACACCCCGTATCTTCTCGATCTCCAGGCGGGTGATGGGCTGCTTGTAGGCGATGATGGACAGCGTCTCCAGCAGCACATCCGTCAGTACATGTTTTTTGGGTATATGGGCTACCTTGATCAGGTACTCATACATCTCCGGCTTGGTACACAGCTGAAACGCCCCATCCAGCTCGATAAGGTGGATTCCTCTGTCCTCCTCCTGATATCTCGTCATCATGCTCCGGATAATCTTGCGCACGGTGTCCTCATCGTGGTCTACCGCCGCCGCCAGACGCTCTATTTCTACGGCCTCCCCCATGGTGAAAAGGATCGCCTCCACCACGGCCTCCAGTTTCTTTATATTCAAAATACTATGCCTCCTTACGTTCCTTCTGGTATGTGATCAGGATATCATCAAACAGATTCTCCTGTTGTATTTTCAGTCTGCCCGTCTTCATCATCTCCAGGACACTGAGGAAAGTCACGATGACATAACTCTTGCCTTTCTTCCTCTCCAGCAGCTGGCGGAAATGGAAAGTGCCGTGGAGCATGGCATACTCCTCCACATAGATCATCTGATCCTCAATGTTGATCTCCTCTTTTTCGATTTCGCCAAATTTGCTGCGGATGGGATCGATCTTGTCCACCTGTTTCTGCATGACGGAGTCGAAAATCTCCTGCAGCTTCGGCAGGGTTACATCGGAGAGAAGTTCATCGAAGTCAATATCCTCCTTGTAGTCCCTTATCTCCTCCGGGATGGTGGGCTCCTTAAAAAACACCCGGGCGGCGTCGTACTGCCTGTCCTTTAATTCAAAGGAAGCGTATTTATACATTTTATATTCCAGAAGCCTTTCCACCAGTTCCTGTCTGGGATCTTCCTCCTCTTCCTCCACTATCTCCTCCTTCGGGAGCAGCATCTTGGACTTGATGCGCACAAGGGTGGCCGCCATCACGAGAAATTCACTCATGACATCCATATCCTTTGCGTCCATCCGGCTGATGTACTCCAGGTACTGCTCTGTGATGAGAACGATAGGAATATCGTAAATATCCACCTTATTCTTTTCAATCAAATGGAGCAGCAGATCCAGCGGCCCCTCAAAAACCTGTAATTTCACCGGTATTCCCATAGTTCTCATCTCCTTTCCCTCTCCGGCACAGAACCGACGACAGCTCCGGCCGGTTGAAAAACCGGAATTTGATGTGGTGCAATCCCAGCCCCCGGCTGACGATCATCCTCTTCTCCCCCCGGGAGAACAATCCCGCATCGTATTTCGGAAACAGGCGCAGACTGGGCGAGAGGACTCCCCCCAGGACCGGAAGCCTGGCAATCCCCCCGTGTATATGTCCGCTGAGGGTCAGATCCGCCCCCCAGTCAGCATAGCGGGGAAAATATTCCGGATTGTGAGCCAGCAAAATGGTGAAGGAATCCGGTGGATTTCCCAGCCATTCCGCCAGGGTTTCTTCAGGCAGATCCCTCCTCTGCCAGCATTTGTGATACCAGTATTCCGGCAAGTCAAGGCCCACCACCGCTATCCCGGGGGCAGCCGAGGCCCGCTCATTCTCCAGATAGACCACCCCCATCTCTTTCAGGGCCGCCTTGTACCGCTCGTAGTCCGGCATACGGATCTCGTGGTTGCCGGGAGAATAGTACACCGGATATCTCACGGCTAATTCCCGCAAAAACGTCAGAACCCGGTGGGTATGCTTTCCGTTCTTCACTGTCATATCCCCGGCGATGCAGATAAAATCCGGCTCCTCCGCCCGGATCATCCGCAAAAGCTTTTGATTTCCCCTGCCTGTATCACAGGCGTGCAGATCGCTGAGGAGGAGAAAACGCACATCCCTCTGCAGCCCGGACACCGTCAGTACATACTCCTCCCGCACCGGGAAGAAATTCAGGCAGTATCCGTAGACCAAAAGAGCGGCGGCCACCGCCGCCAATCCCAAATAAACCATACGCACCTCCGTCTGTCTATATCCTATGATATAGAAAATCCGCTTATTTGTCAAAGAAAACATATTCTCTCCCCTTTGGGCATAAACTGAATCAGAGTAAAATACATAAAATAGCTTTGGGAGGTTTTATGAAAATCAAGTTTGCCCTGCTCACCCTTTCCCTCGCACTGGGATTTTTTATATCCCTCTCGGCCCTCCGGCCGGATGTATCCCGGGCCGAGTCCGTCACCGGTTCCGCCGTGAATGTCACCGCAAAGGCCGCCGTGCTCATCGAGGGGGATACGGGGGAGATTCTGTACGAAAAGGATAAAGATGTGGAACTGGTGCCGGCCAGCATCACCAAGATCATGACCCTCACTCTGATCTTTGACGCCATCGACCAGGGAAAGATCAATCTGGATGACGAGGTGACTGTCAGCGAATACGCCGCCGGCATGGGCGGCTCCCAGGTGTTTCTGGAGCCAAATGAGACGCAGACCGTCAATACCATGATCAAATGTATCAGCATCGCCAGCGCCAACGATGCCGCCGTAGCCATGGCGGAAAAGGTGGCCGGTTCGGAGGAGGCTTTCGTCAAAAAAATGAACGCCAAGGCAAAGGAGCTGGGCATGAAACACACCCATTTCAAAAACTGCTCCGGCCTGGACGATGATATCAAATCCGGACATTACTCCAGCGCCTACGACGTGGCTCTGATGTCCCGGGAACTGATCATGAAGCATCCGCAGATATCCAAGTACTCCACAGTCTGGATGGACTCCATCACCCACAAGACAAAGAAGGGCGAGACCACTTTCGGCCTCACCAACACCAACAAGCTTGTGCGCTTTTATGATGGGATCACCGGGCTCAAAACCGGTTCCACAAGCAAGGCCAAATACTGTCTGAGCGCCACCGCAAAGAGAGACGGCATGAATCTCATCGCGGTAGTCATGGCGGCTCCGGATCACAAGGTGCGGTTCACGGAAGCCCAGGCACTGCTTGATTACGGCTTTGCCAACTGCTCCATCTATGAGGATGATTTCTCCGGAATGGCCTTTGAAATGGTTCCTGTGAAGGGGGGTATCCCCTCCTCTGTGGAGGTCTATCCGAAAGAGAAGTTCTCCCATACCTTCACCTCGGAGTACGACGAAGGGAAAATTGAGAAAAAAATCACTTACCAGGCCCTGGAGGCCCCGGTGAAGAAGGGGACTCAGGCGGGTACCGTCACATACTGCTATGCGGGAAAAGAGATCGGCTCGGTGCCCCTCCTCGCCATACAGGAGTCGGAGAAAGCCGGGTATACAGATTACCTTTATATTGCATTGAAAAAACTGTTCTGCATCCCCTCCTGATGAGGGGGTGCGGGAATCAAGCGTCTACCGGCCATTTCTTCTCTTCATCAATACTTTGCGGATTTCTTCAAACCGATGTATCTGATCCGCCCCGTAATCCCTACAGATCGTCCGTTCATTAACAAATCCGACAATATCCTCTACCGGTGCTCCCTCTTTGAACATAGCTTTTAATCTTCTTTTTTCTTCCTGCCAATATGATAATACGGCACCGCAATATCCTTAAACTCTGTCGGCACAAGTTCACACACTCCTCCTCCATAGTACCGACCATTGAATTCACACTGGGCAAGAGTGATAGAATTAAAAAAACAAGACACCAGATCCTCTCCATCAAACTCTTCCGCAAGTCGTATATGATACCCCGCATCTGTAGTATGCACCCTCGCTGAATTATAATAAATACGCGGCAGATACCCATAACGCTTAAAAAATAGAAACATTTGCAGAGATGGTCGATGTGTCGCCACACTATATCTATGAGATAGAGCGGGGTACAAAAACCATGAGCCTGTACACTCTCGACAGCATTGTCTCGGCTCTGAATGTATCCACGGATTATCTTTTATACGGGACATTCTCCCACGACGAAGACGGCTCGCCAAAAAAACCCGACAAACTGGAAGTGTTGATCGAGACGATCCCTGCGAGAAAGCGGCGAAACGTCGCTTACGTCATCAAGGCGCTTCTCCCCTATATACGATCCTCCTGATCTTGTCCTGTTTCCACTTTACGGGTTTATTTTACGCTGCATTTATCCAATTCTATTTCAAAACATACTTTGTACTCTGTGCTGCACCAACTTTTTTGATTACGCCCTTTTCTGTCATCAATTTTAGGATGGCTCTTGCTCTGCGCTGCTTGATCCCACCCTACATCTGCCGCATATATTCCTCACACCCCAGCGCATCCAGCTTCTCCGCCTTCGCCGAGACGCCCTCCTTCATTTCCCGCTTGTACTCCCGCAGCTTTTCGCGGAGCTTCGGATCCGATACCGCCAGAATCTTTGCCGCCAGGATCGCCGCATTGGCCGCCCCGTCGATGGCCACGGTGGCCACGGGAATCCCGGAGGGCATCTGAACGATGGAGTAAAGGCTGTCCACACCGCCAAGACTCTTCGTGTGGATCGGGATACCGATCACCGGCAGGTCGAACAGCGCCGCACACATCCCCGGCAGGTGAGCCGCTCCGCCCGCTCCGGCGATGATCACCTCGATGCCTCTCTCCTCCGCCTTCGTCGCATACTCCACGAAAATATCCGGCATCCTGTGGGCAGAGATGATGGTCATCTCATACTCCACGCCAAATTTCTCCAGCATATCCGCTGCCTTTTTCATTACGGGAAGATCCGAATCACTCCCCATCAAAATCCCTACCTTTGTCATAATACTTGTTCCTCCTTGTCTCATATCATAAATTCTGCAGTACCTCGTTGAGTCCCTCCGTACCCGGGAGGACAAACCGCCCCTCCCGGATCAAAGCGATCTCCCCGCCATCCGGCCTGTGTACCACGATATCCCCCAGCTCATCATAGGGGATCGTCACATCCGTGTGACAATTAAAATACGCTCTGGAAATATCTGTGTGGCGCAACATGGAGCACTCATTTTCCTTCGCGATGATCTCCTTTCCATCCGGATTGTGGAGCACCACGTCCTCGCTCATGGAATAACAGGTGTCCCCCACGGCAAAATGCGGACCGGTCTTCTCCGCGATCAGGATGGGTAATTTCGCCTCAATGTCATACTTCCTTCCCATGACATAGGCTGTGGTGTTGGTGCCGATGGCAAATTCCCCCATGGGCAGGGTGCCCCTGTTTTTGAGCACGTTTTCCTTGATATATTTCCGGTTTTCCTCCGCCCTCTCATAGTTCGAACAGCTGTAATCTTCTATCATGCCGTCCCGGAATGAAAACTCCAGATTCTCATAGCGAAGCCCGTTCAGATACACTTTCGTCACATGGAGTGTCCCCTCCGTGCCTTTCAGCAGCGGCGAGGTAAACACCTCTCCCACCGGAATATTCACGTCCGCCAGGCAGTTCTCGAAATTCGTCTGTCCCTCCGGATCCGCCAGTTTATGGAGATGGATTCGAAGATCCGTATGGTTCTCTCCCCGCCCCGTGACGGTCACGTACTCTCCCTGATCCAGGGCATCGATCAGAACCTGCTGGATCTGCCTGTATTCCTCCATATCCAGCGAATTTACTTTCACCGTGTCCCGGAATATTTTCTCAAAATCCTCCCCGATCTCCGGTATGGGATATGCGATGATCGTAAAGCTGTAGGAATCCTGAGGAATATATCGGTTTTGGATGAGGGAATAATCCCTGGTATACTCCACCGAAAGTTTTTCCTGTTCCTCCGTGTAGGAGGGGCTCTCCGGTTTATTCTCCGGCACAAATAACTTTTCACCGAACACCTCGATCACGGCCGGGCCCGCATACCCGGCGGCCTCCTCACGGTATTTCTCAAAAATATTTTCCGCCAGGGTCAGCCGCTCCTGCACGATGGCTTTCCCCAGATACAGGGCGTCATCGTAGCGGTGGTCGTAGACGTACTTGCGGTTTGGCACCGTGCTTACCACCCCCGCGGATTTTGTGTTCCCTTTCAGGGTGAAAACCGGCTCCAGCCCCATCCCGCGGAACTGCTCCAGAGCCTGCCGCACCATAGGCTCAAATCCCACATGATAGCGGATCTGCACCGTCCTCTTCTCAGACAGATCAATACCCGCCGCCTCAAATCCCATGCGGTATCCCTCCGTGTAAGTCCGGGCCATGTCCTGCAGGGCGTCCTCCGGCATGGAGGCCAGAAACGCCGCCATCTTTTTCTCATTCTCCGTGATATACAATCCATACCGATAGAGGTAGTCCTCCCGGGAAAAATCACTGTGGAGTATGATCTCTGTGATCCGGTCATCCGGGCAGAGCATGGAGCGGATATTTTTCTCCATCCTCATCTCCTCATAATCCCGGATAAAATAATAGAGATTTTCCTTCAGAAACCTCTCCGGCTCCTCCTCATCGCGGAGAATGGCGGCCATCTGCAGAAAAAGTTCCATGTAAATCGTGACCTGCTCTCTGTCTCTCTCGTAAGCCGACAGGATGCTGTCGCGGAACACGGCGCTGTAAAAACTCACATACTTCCCCATGGCCTTTCCGAATTCAGCCGCAGCAAAAGCGGGATTGACATAGGCCGTATCGTAGGCCTGTCCCGCTATATCCCGGTACAGATCCCGGTTCCAGGCTTCCGTGTAGATCCTCCCGTCTGTACCCTCGAGGATCACATCGATCCTCTCAAACAATTCCGCCGTCCGGCGGATCAATCCGGCATACGTACCATCCGCCTCGTCCTTCCATTCACGGATACGCCCCATGGCCAGATCATATCGTTCTTCCAAAATACTCATATATTCTTTCCTCATGTTTCCTTTATTATCTAAGTGATGAGCAGCACGATAAGCCGAGTTCTGTCATTGGATGATCATCTATCTTGGCCTGCTGTTACCAACAGGCTCCAGCGACCTACCCGAAAGCACGACGGGCCGCCGTATCGCTCTCTGTTCGGTCTTGC
>CAZAEM010000056.1:7649-12021 GCA_964484225.1 uncultured Eubacterium sp. | reverse complement strand
GCATAAATTCTCTGAATATTGACAACTGAATAATTGCCGGATATTGAATTTTCAAAGTGCATAGCTAAAATTTATGTGCGAAGTTTGAGAATAGTATTTGACTTTTTTTGGCATTTATGATAGGCTTTTTTAAGCTCTGCAAACATTTCAAAATATGGAAGGAGAAAAAAATGAGGAGAAAAAATTTGGTGGCTCTCGGGCTCTGCTTCTCCCTCGCTGTCGGCCTGGTATCGGGCATGGCAGACGCCGGGACTGTGAACGCGGCGGAAGAGAGCAGTACCGTGTCCGAGGAGGATGGCGGGGAGAGTATCCCGATCGATGAAGCCCATTTTCCCGATGAGATCTTCAGGGAATATATCGGGGGGGTTTTAGATGGATGTGATACAAATTTTGACAATGACAGTGACGGCGCGCTCTCTCCTGCGGAATGTGCGGGGGTGACAAGCATCAGCCTCTCCGGAGAACCGGTCAAATCCCTCGAGGGGATTGAGTATTTTCAAAATCTGGATTATCTATATATCTACAGGGGGCTTCTGACGGAGGTGGATCTGTCAGGGAACCCGAATCTGCGAACTGTGGACCTTTCATACAACTCAAAATTAACTGCCATCGGTCTGACTGGATGTGAGAGTATCACCGGACTGAGGCTGTCGATGTGCTCTTCGCTGACTGAGCTGGATATATCAGACTGTATCGGGCTGGAGAGTCTGATCTGTTACAACGACCCGCTGTCCGGGTTGGACCTCAGCGGGTGTCCGGCACTCAATTACCTGGATTGCCAAAGTAGCCAGCTGTCTGAGCTGGATGTCTCCGCCAACCCAAAGCTGACATGTTTGTGTTGTTACGGCAACAAGCTGACTGAGTTGGACGTGAGTGCGTGCACGGGAATGACGAACCTGAATTGCGGCGATAACTCTTTGCAGGGGCTCGATGTGTCCGGGCTGGCCGACCTTGGCTATTTGGATGTGAGCTATAATGTGATTTCCGAGCTGAACGTGACTAAAAATACGGCGCTCACCTCGCTGTATTGTCATGACAATAAGCTGAGGACATTGGACATCTCCCAGAATACAAAGCTCCAATATCTGAATATTAGTGGTAACAGCATTGCTGCGCTGGATGCGTCGGCCAACAGAAAGCTGTATGGTGGCGACAATGAGCCCTGTTGGGATTCTCACATGACGGGGGTGGCGAAGGAGACGGAGGACGGCTCCTGGCTGCTGGATCTGTCGGAGCAGGAAGGGTATGACCCGGAGAAGCTCACGGTATATGGCTGGGAGGATGCAGAAAACCCGCCGGAGATCACCGAGAGCGGGATCCGGTGGGCAGAGGACCCTCTGAAGACGGCATCTTCCCTGACTCTGGACTACGATCTCTCCAACGGCTACTATCTCGATGGCAAGGTTTTACGCTGCACGTATTCCCTGGAGTCTCCGAGCTACGACGAGAGCGAGGTGGAGCTGTCGGAGGCAAATTTCCCGGATGAGAATTTCAGGGATTATCTGAAGGAGAACTTTGACGGGGACGGGGATGGGAAGTTCCAGCCCGGTACCGTACATGATCTGTATGTCGGATCGAAGGGGATTCGTGACCTCACGGGGATCGAGTATTTCACAAGTCTCACCTATCTGGACTGCGGCTGTAACGAGATCACACAGCTGGATCTCTCAAAAAACACCTGTCTGACTTGTGTGTATGCGGGTGGGCAGACGGTGTCGGTGGATATCGCAAAAAAGGACGGGGTGTATACGGCGGAGAGTGATTTTTTGAGCACGGTTTTGCCGGAGGAGATCCAGGACGGTTCAATCTTAAGACGGGGGTCGCAGACGGAGGCCGGGTATAAGTGGACGGAGGACCCGATGGACGGGGCATACACCGCCACGGACTACATAAACCGTTCCCTGGTGGTGGGGAATGAGGACTATACAGGGAATTCGACATTTTTGATTTACCTGGAGTTCCACAATACATATGATACCTTCGATATGGAGGAAGTGCCTGTCGATGAGGAGCATTTTCCAGACAAAGCCTTCCGCACTTACCTGAAAGACAACTATGATACGGATGGGGATGGGAAGTTCCAGCCCGGCCTGGTCTCATCTCTGTACCTGAGCTGGAACAGTGAGATCAAAGATTTGACAGGCATCGCGTATTTCACCTCCCTGACTGGGCTGTATCTGGAAAATGATACAGGACTGACGGAGCTGGATGTGAGCCAGAACACAAATTTGCAGACGCTGTATGTAGATGGGACGAAGATCCAAAGCCTGGACCTGAGGAATAATGCCAGTCTGCAGAATCTGTATTACTGGGGTGCGCCGATCACCTCGCTGTACCTGGCTAAGGACTGTTTGACGGACACGTATTTTTCCGAGACGAACATCAGCTCCGAGGCTGTGGAGGAGGATGGATCTTTTGTGCTGGACCTCTCGAAGTTCGGCGACATGGATTGGAACCGCATCGTGGAGATATCTGACGGGGAGCGGAAAGGTGATAAACTCTGCTGGGCATCGGAGAGCGAGGTCCCGACGGTGCTTACCTACCGATTCCTTCTGCGGGATGACTACGAGGCAGGCATGGAGTACGGGGACAGGGACGTCATGACAGTCCGCATTTCCCTGGCGAACAATGCACCGCCTGCCCAGCAGGGAAAGGAGATCGCCCTGACAGCGGAAAACTTTCCCTCCGAACAGCTTCTGTCGAAACTCAAGAGGTATTATGACGGTGATGCTGACGGGATCCTGAATACGGCGGACGTGACATACCTTGATCTCGGGGAAGAAGCGGAGGGGATGACCTCTCTGGCGGGCATAGAGAATCTGAACTGCCTGGCCAGCCTCAGCGTGGGAAGCCTGGGGAGCCTGACGAGCCTGGATTTGTCGGGGAATCCTGTTCTGACCTCCTTGTGTGTGTACGAGAATTCGCTGAAAGATGTAAATATTTCTGAATGCCCATATCTGGAGTTCGTATCTTTGACGGGCAACTCACTGAGTAAGATCGACGTCAGCGGGAATGCCCTTCTGCGTGATCTGGACCTGGGCAACAACTCCCTGACAAAGCTTGACCTGAGTAAAAATAAACAGCTGCGGCATCTGTACGTGGAGTGGAATGCTCTCCGGTCTCTGGATCTGTCGGGAAACACCCGTCTGGAGACACTGCAATGCTCGTCTAATCCGAACTTGTCGGAACTCAAGATCGGGGCGCCACAGAAACTCCGGTCGCTGGAAGTAATGGGTGACAAGCTGGATGCCATCGACCTCGCGGAGATGACAGGGCTGACATCGCTCTGGGTGGACAATAACCAGGACAGCCTGTCGACGGTGGACCTGACGGAGAATAAAAAGCTTGAGACCCTGTACACGAGCGGTCTGGAGGTGACGACTGACTGGAGTGGCATGGAAGAGTTGTCAGAGGTCAGTCTCGGCTATGGAATAACGATGGAGGAGCTGGATTTGAGCGCGGCAAAGGATCTGTCCTGTCTTTATGTCGATGGTTCTCTTTTGACAGATGTCAGCGTGAACGGCTGTTCCAGACTGAAGAACCTGAATATAAATGGGGGAAGGCTGGAGAGCCTGGACATCGAGGGCTGTGAAGCACTCTCTGAGCTGTCCTGCTGTGATGGAAAGCTGGAGACACTGGATGTGACAGGATGCCAGGCTCTGAAAACTCTAAATTGCGCCAACAATAGCCTGGAAAACCTGGATGTCACTAAAAATGAGGCCCTGCAGGGGTTGTACTGTTACAACAACAAGCTCTCCACCGTGGATACCACACACAATCTGTCGCTGAAGTGGTTTGAATGTTATGGTAACCCGATTGTGTCGCTGGATCTGTCAAAGAACAGAGCGATGCTCACGGACCTGACCTGCTATGATTCCTCCCTGACCAGTTTGAACGTGGAGGAGAATGAAGTGCTGGAAAATGTGAATCTATCCAACCAGGAATTCAGCGCCGGAGGTGAGGATTTCATGACCGGCACAAGCGGCTCTGCTGTGAGTCCGGTCAATACAAGCGGCTCTGCCGTGAGTCCGACTCCGGCCACAGGAACTGCTGTGATGGCGATGAGAAGCAGCTGTTCGTTATATTCTGTCAAGTACCTGGCGGATGCAAAGGACACTGGCGTATCGGAGGGATACTGTCTGTATCTGGACAAATACGGGGATTTTGACCCGGAGAGGGTGACGGATCTTTCCAGCGGGACAGCTGTGGAACAGGGGATCCTGTGGGATGACGTGGATGAGATTCCCAATAAGCTGACCTACACCTATGATATTTCCAACAACTACAAGCTGTCGCAGAAAGAGATGAAAGTGACAGTCCGCATTACAGAGAAACCCACAGCGGCACCCACTCCGACAAAGGCAGCGACAGC
>CAZAEM010000056.1:0-7549 GCA_964484225.1 uncultured Eubacterium sp. | reverse complement strand
CGCCCCGGCAAAGACGGCGGCGCCTACTCCGACAAAGGCAGCGACAGCCGCCCCGGCAAAGACGGCGGCGCCTACTCCGACAAAGGCAGCGACAGCCGCCCCGACAAAGACAGATGTCTCTGCGGCAGTGGAAAACTCAACGGCGGCACCGAAACCGACATCGGCTGCGGTGGCTTCCCCGGACAGCGGCGGTGAATCTTCTGCAGGCGCACAGGGCGCCAGGGCAGCACTGAATAAATCGAAATTAACGTTGTATACAGCCGGCAGGAGGACGGCGAAGCTGAGAGTGACTGGCGTGTCCGGCAGGGTGACCTGGAAAAGCTCTAATAATAAGATTGTGAAGGTAAGCGCGTCCGGCACTGTGAAGGCGATGAAAAAAGGAAAGGTGAAAGTGGAGGCCCGGGCAGGGGATGTGAAGCTGAGCTGTGCAGTCACTGTGAAAAAACCGAAGATATCCGTGAAAAAGAAAAAGCTTTCCCTGAGGAGAGGGAAGAAGAAGAAACTATCCTACGTGCTCAAGCCGAAGGGCGGAAAGCCTGTATTCAAGGTGCAAAAGAAAAAAATTGCCTCGGTCAGTGCAAAGGGAGTAGTAAAGGCTAAAAAACGGGGAAAGACAAAGATTGTGATAAATTATGGCGGAAGAAAAGCAGCTGTCACGCTGACTGTGGAATAAAACGATGCCACAGCTGCTGTGGAAAAAAGGCCGGCACTGCCCGTGGGGGACACGGACAGTGCCGGCCTTTGTGTACAGCAATTGGATGATTAAAAATGGATGCGGGGGAAACCTTTACGTAAACTTTACAATACCTGGCTTTTTCGTTTTACATAAGATCGCTAGACTGGTACTTGTAAGTGAGACATAAAAAAACGAAAAGGAGAATGATTACTATGAAAAAATTATTTACTCTGGCAGCGATCGCTGTCCTTGGCGCTGCAGTGATGACAGGATGCGGAAGCAGTGGAGAGGCTTCCGGCACAACCACCAGCGGAACCACATCCGGCAAGACGGAGAGCCAAACGGTTTCGGTGGACGGGTCCACTTCCATGGAAAAGGTGATCGGCGCGCTGGGAGAAGCTTTCCAGAATGATACGGGAACGGCTTTTACCTACAATCCCACCGGGTCGAGCTCCGGCATCACCGCGGTATCGGAGGGACGCTGTGACATAGGGCTGTCCAGCCGGAGCCTGAAGGATGAGGAAAAGAATCTGGGGCTGAAGGAGACCGTGCTCGCATATGACGGCATCGCGATCATCGTAAATCCCGAAAATCCGGTGGAGGATTTGGAACTGGAAAAAATTGCCAAGATTTACAAGGGGGAAATAACGAACTGGAAAGAGCTTGGGGGAAATGATGAAGAGATCGTCCCGATAGGCCGGGAGGCGGGAAGCGGCACAAGGGATGGCTTTGAATCGATCACCAAAGCGGAAGATGCGTGCAAATATCGCCAGGAACTGACTTCCACCGGCGATGTAATCACCACCGTGGCCGGAAATCCCGCCGCTATCGGGTACGCTTCGCTGGCCTCCGTCCAGGATTCCGTAAAGGCGCTTCGGGTCGGCGGCGTTGCCCCGGATGAAAAAACGGTAAAAGACGGAACCTATATCGTACAGCGTCCCTTTGTCCTCGTGACGAAAACGGACAAAGAATTATCGGACAGTGCCCAGAAGTTTTTTGATTTTGCTGTCTCTCCGGACGCGGAGGAGATCATTTCCTCAGCAGGCGTAGTGAAGGCGGATTAAGGGGCCGGTACGCCGGATTGGAGGATAAGATGAAAAACAGAAAGCAATTTTTAGAGGAAGCCGTGCGTGTGATATTTCTTTTGCTGGGACTGGTCACCGTCGCCTGTGTGCTGGTGATCACAGTGTATCTGATCGTCGCAGGAATCCCTGCCATCCGTGAGATCGGCCTGATACCGTTTCTGTTTGGCAGAGAGTGGGCCTCCACGGCTTCCCAGCCGTCCTTTGGAATTCTTCCGTTTATCCTGAGCAGCATATATGGAACAGCAGGAGCTATTCTGCTGGGCGTGCCCGTTGGATTCTTCACGGCGGTATATCTGGCTAAGATTGCACCGGCGGGGATCAGGACGGTTATCGAATCGGTGGTCAGTCTTTTGTCCGGTATTCCCTCCGTTGTATACGGTCTGGTGGGTATGCTGGTCCTGGTTCCCGGCGTCCGGAAGATATTTCACCTCCCGGACGGGGCCAGCCTCTTTGCAGCGATCATTGTTCTGGCAGTGATGATCCTGCCCTCGATCATCAAGGTGTCTTTGACGGCCCTTGAGGCTGTGCCAAAGGAGTATGAAGATGCTTCACTGGCATTGGGGGCGACTCCTGTCGAGACGTATTTCCGTGTGTCTGTCCCGGCGGCAAAGAGCGGGATCGCCGCCTCCGTGGTACTGGGGGTGGGCAGAGCCATCGGGGAGGCCATGGCGGTGATGATGGTATCCGGGAATGTGCCGAATATGCCCTCTCTGTTCCAGAGTGTACGCTTCCTCACCACGGCGGTGGCCAGTGAGATGTCCTACTCCGCCGGATTGCAGAGACAGGCGTTGTTTTCCATCGCCCTGGTACTATTCCTGTTTATCATGCTGATCAATGCCACATTGAATTTCTTTTTGAAACGGGGGGAAGCGGGATGAGAAGAAAAATATATATCCGGGCCATGCGCGGTCTGATGTTCCTATCGGTGGCGGTTACGGCAGGACTTGCCTGCTTTCTGGTGGCCTATGTCCTGTACAAGGGACTGCCCAATATCACATGGGAGATGCTTTCCGGAAAGCCCAGTTATATTTCCGGGAAAATCGGAATCCTGCCGGATATTTTGAACACATTATACATTATTTTTACCTCTCTTCTCATTGTCCTGCCGCTGGGAGTCGGAGCTGCTGTTTATCTGACAGAGTATGCGACGAACAAAAGACTGGTGGGAGTGATCGAGTACGCCGCCGAGACGCTGTCCGGTATTCCCTCTATCATATACGGTCTTGTGGGAATGTTGTTTTTCTGTCAGTTTATGGATCTGCAGACATCCCTTCTGGCAGGAAGCCTGACGCTGGTGATCATGAATCTGACGACGGTGATGCGCACCACCCAGGAGAGTCTGAAAACGGTGCCGCAGAGCTACCGGGAGGGGGCGTTTGGCCTGGGGGCGGGAAAATGGCGTGTGATCCGGACGGTGGTCCTGCCGGATTGTGTAGACGGTGTGATAACCGGATGTATTCTGTCTGCCGGACGGATCATCGGAGAGTCGGCGGCGCTGCTGTTTACG
Source organism: uncultured Eubacterium sp. (assembly GCA_964484225.1). Classification (GTDB taxonomy): domain Bacteria; phylum Bacillota; class Clostridia; order Lachnospirales; family Lachnospiraceae; genus Eubacterium_F. The sequence goes on along the minus strand of CAZAEM010000056.1, from coordinate 4,281 downwards.
GCGGGATTTGCCCATGCCCTGAACGGCTATCTGGAGGGACTGAACAGCGCGGGGGCGACCCTCACCGTGGCCCTCTACGTATATGCCAAAGAGCAGGGTGAGTTCGAGATCGCCTTTGCCATTGCGGCCATCCTCGTGATCCTGACCATGGTGATCAATCTGTCCGCGGATCTGGTGAGCAGACATTATAAAAAAGGAGAAGAAAATGAATAATATCATTACGGTAAATGATATGTGCCTGTGGTATGGAAACAGCCAGGCGTTAAAGAATATCAATATAGACATTGAGGAACACAGCATCACTGCATTGATCGGGCCATCCGGATGCGGGAAATCCACATTTCTGAAAACCCTGAACCGCATGAACGACCTGATCCGGGGGGTAAAAATTACCGGAAAGATCCATTACCGGGGAAGGGATATCTATGATGCCGGCACGGATGTCAATGAACTGCGGAGAAATATCGGCATGGTTTTCCAAAAGCCGAACCCCTTTCCCATGAGTATTTATGATAATATTGCATACGGCCCCCGCACCCACGGGACCACTGCCAGAGCAAAGCTGGATGACATTATCGAGCGTTCCCTGCGGGGGGCGGCTATCTGGGACGAGGTGAAAGACAGGTTGAAAAAATCGGCGCTGGGTCTGTCCGGGGGCCAGCAGCAGAGACTCTGCATCGCCCGTGCCCTGGCCGTGGAGCCGGATATCCTGCTGATGGATGAGCCCACCAGCGCGCTGGATCCCATTTCCACATCAAAAATAGAAGAACTTGCCACGGAACTCAAGAGCAGATATACTATTGTTATGGTAACCCACAATATGCAGCAGGCGGTGCGGATCTCTGACAATACTGCTTTTTTCCTGCTTGGCGATCTGGTAGAGTACGGCGATACGGAGGAAATGTTTGCGCAACCGGCAGATAAGAGGACGGAAGACTATATTACAGGGAGGTTTGGATGATGAGAAGCAGATATGATGAGCAGCTCGCCCTGTTGAACAGGGAGCTGACACAGATGGGTGCCATGTGTGAGGAGGCGATCGATCTGGCGGCAGACGCGCTTACAAAAGGCGAGGTGGAGAATTCTCCCCGTGTCATTGCGATGGATGATGAGATTGACGAGATGGAGCGGAGCATAGAGAGCCTCTGCCTGAAACTGATCCTGCAGCAGCAGCCGGTGGCAAGGGATTTGCGGCAGATCTCAGCGGCTCTGAAGATGATAACGGACATGGAGCGCATTGGGGACCAGGCGGCGGATATCGCGGAGATCACAAGATTCCTGCACGGAAGGACCGGCTCGGAATGCGACTGTATCGGCAGGATGGCAGCCGCCACGATAAAGATGGTCACAGAGAGCGTGGAGGCTTATGTAAAACGGGATACGGCTATGGCGGAGCTTGCCATCTCCCATGATGATGTGGTGGATGACTATTTTGACCAGGTGAAGTCCTCCCTCATTGAGATGATCGCGGCAAAGCCGGAGGATGGGGGATATGCCCTTGACCTTCTGATGATCGCCAAGTATTTTGAGAGGATCGGAGACCATGCGACAAATATTGCGGAACATGTGGTGTTCTCTGTCACGGGGAAGAGGGAATGCTGAGATGTTTACAGGAAAAGGGATGAGATAGGATGATATGGTGTGTTGAAGATGATGAGAGTATCCGGGATATAGAGATTTATACCTTGCAGTCTACCGGATTTGAGGCGAGGGGATTTGCCGACGGGGATTCCTTCCTGGAAGCGTTGAAATCGGAGAAGCCGGAGCTTATCCTGCTGGATATCATGCTGCCGGGCAGAGACGGGGTAGAGATACTTAAAAGCCTGAGAAGCTCGGAGGAAACCTCCGGGATACCGGTGATCATGGCGACGGCAAAGGGCAGTGAATACGACAAGGTGCAGAGCCTGGATATGGGGGCGGACGACTATCTGGTCAAGCCATTTGGCATGATGGAGATGGTCTCGCATATCAAGGCGGTCCTGCGGCGCTGTCAAAAAAATGACAGGCGTATTTTAAGAACCGGTGAACTGCTGGTCAATCTGGATGAGCGTACTGTGACGCTGGAGGGAGAGCGGCTGTCACTGACATACAAGGAATTTGAACTGCTGCGTCTGTTTTTGTCCAACCCCGGCAGAGCTTTTACCAGGGATCAGTTATTCAGTTCCGTGTGGGGCGATGACTATGTGGGTGAGAGCCGGACGGTGGATATGCACATCCGCACTCTGCGGCAGAAACTGGGCAGTTATGGCAGCATGATCGAGACGGTGCGGAATGTGGGATATCGAATGGAGGTGTCTGCGAGATGACAAAAAAGATTTTCTGGTCGGTTTTTCTGGTTTCCCTTGCTGTTCTGCTGTCGTGTATGACGCTGATCCTGGGAGTATTGTATTCCTATTTCGGCAGGGCGCAGAAAGATCAGCTGAAGACGGAGCTTGCACTGGCAGCGGAGGCCCTGGAGACAAGTGGAGAGCGCTATCTGCAGGAGGTGGACTCCGGCAGCTGCAGGCTGACTTATCTCTCGGAAAATGGAGATGTTCTGTACGATTCTCTCGGACGGGCCGAGGAGATGGAAAACCATGCTGACCGCGAGGAGATCGTGGAGGCAATGGAAAATGGCACCGGCGAGAGTGTGAGATACTCGAAAACGCTGACGGAGGAGACGGTTTATTATGCAACCCGTCTGTCGGACGGGACGATACTCCGCGCCTCTGTCAGCCGCATGACCGTACTGTCCCTGTTTTTGGGAATGCTCCAGCCGATTTTGTTTATCCTCGTCATTGCCCTGACTCTGTCGCTGATACTGGCAAACCGTGTGGCAAAGCGGATCATAGAGCCCCTGAATGAACTGGATTTAGATGAACCGCTGGAGAATGACACCTATGAGGAGCTGGCACCCATGCTCACCCACATCGAGGGACAGCACAGAAGGATAGCGGAGCAGAGACAGGAACTGGCGGAACGGGAAAATGAATTTTATACGGTCATTGAAAATATGAATGAGGGGCTTGTGCTGCTGGGCAGGGAGGAGAGGATCATCAGCATGAACCCGGCGGCCGTTTCCTTTTTCAGATCAGAGGAGGATATGTCGGGACATTCTTTCCTCACGCTGGAAAGGAATCCGGAGATCAACAAATGTCTTGCGGGTGCAGAGCGGGACGGTCACGGTGAGATGACGGTGAGCCGCGCCGGGAGGGAATACCAGATCAATATAAGCCGTATCGAGACAGAGGGGAAATTGTCCGGAACAGTCATTTTGATCTTTGATATTACGGAAAAGATCTTTGCGGAGAGAAGCCGGAGGGAGTTTACGGCCAATGTCTCCCATGAGCTGAAGACCCCGCTGCACTCTATCTTGGGGAGCGCGGAGCTGATGGAGAAAGGCCTGGTAAAGCCGGAGGATACAATGGAGTTTGTGGGGCGTATCCGCAGGGAGGCAGAGAGGCTTGTGACATTGATCGAGGATATAATCCGGCTGTCACAGCTGGATGAGCTGACGGAGATGTCCTATGAGGACATGGATCTGTATGAGGCGGCAAAGGAAGAGATCGGAGCGCTGTCGCCTGTCGCTGCGCAAAAGAAGACATGGCTGGATCTGAAAGGCGAGAGGGCGATGTTTCATGGCGTAAGACAGCTCGTGCATGAAATTATCTACAACCTCTGCGACAATGCCATAAAGTACAACAGGGAAAACGGAATGGTTACCGTGACGGTGGGTGAGAAAGAGAATGATGTATTTTTATCTGTGGCTGACACGGGAATCGGAATCCCGCCGGAACATCAGGCCAGGGTGTTTGAACGCTTTTACCGGGTGGATAAAAGCCATTCCAGGAAGATCGGCGGAACCGGACTTGGCCTTTCCATCGTGAAACTTGCTGTCCAGTATATGAATGGGAGGATCGCTTTGGACAGCAGGCCGGGAGAGGGCACTACCATGACGGTTACCCTGCCGAAGAAGAGGAGCGAGTGAGCAGGGGAATTTCAGATGACAGAGGGAGCGAGTGAGAAATAGCCAATATTTTCCTGCTTGATGTCTTAAGAAAACGAAAATTTCAATAATTATTGGATTAAATGCTGGTTAAACGAAAAAATAAGTTTGATATTTACAAAAAAATCGATAATCGTGTTGACATTTTGGATTTGTTGGATATACTATATATAAAAATGTTCTATTTGGGAGGGAAAGACCAATGTTGTTAATGTTTAAGGTAAAAAACTACACCTCATTTAAATAAAACCTTCCCAATCTACGGTACTATACAAAGCACCTGATTTTATGGGCTT
>CAZAEM010000055.1:6090-13372 GCA_964484225.1 uncultured Eubacterium sp. | reverse complement strand
CTGCTTTGGCAGTCATAATGCCTGCAGCGTTTGTGACAGATCGGACAGTCATCTTCGTGCCATCTGTTGGGACGGGCCTTTATGCGGATATGGTTTACTCCATCATCATCTGTATAAAAATCACTGCCGGTAACAACTGCGTTCTTGACATTTAGTAATTTTTTGCATAATGTATTAGCTGAAGCCATCTGTGAGCAACTCCTTTGTGTTGATGTTTAGACGCTAATACATTAAAGGAACACAGATGGTTTTTCAATACCCAATTTTCTATCAGAGGTCTGACATGCTACCCACTATCATGCCAGAAGCCTCAGATAATTTCTCGTTTTTGGACAAATGGGATCAGAAAGCCGCACGATATCCGTCTACCTCCCCAACTTTTGAGGAATATGTTGCCATTTTTCTGTCTATACTGTAAATAACAGAGTTGGCACAGCCAGCCGCTCACAGGCAGCCCGGCTGCACCCGGCAGTAGACGTGCCGGGAGAAAGGAGCACTTATGCAACGACGAAAAACAGATCCCTATCATCTTGCCAAGGAACAGCTATGCCGGGAGATCCAAACGCTGCACCAGTCACTGGAGACCGCAAACTCCAACTTCGAGAACGTGTCGGATCCCGATCTGATCGACAGCTATATCTATGAGATGAATGCGATTTCTTTCCGCTATAAGTACCTTCTTCGCCAGATTAAGCAAATGGAAAGCGCCCTGCAATGACGGCAAGGCGCTTTGTCTTTCACAGCATATCTCAGGCTTCAAACCCTCTCTTTACATCCACACCCACACCGATGGTCTCATTCAGGCTGTCCCGCCCGTATGTCAGACCGGCGTATATCGGCTGGCTGTTTTTCATCACCGGTTCGGAATCATCCTGCTTTGCCACCTCCCGGAAGGATACAAGCAGATTTTCCAGAATATCCGTGGCATGATCAAACAGTTCCGGCTGCCGCAGGGCAATGCCGTGGCACAGCTCATGGTAGGCAAACACATACAGGTGGCGGAGGTAATGGGATATGGTGTACTGCATGTCCAGGCTCCGCATCAGTTCCGCCAGCATCCCCTTCGCCCGTTCAATCTCTGTGCGGGCGCCGGTGATATCCTCCGCTTCCAGACATTTCTTTCCCTCATAAATACTGGCCAGGGCGGCGTCATAGATCACCACCACCAGTTCACTGGGATTCGCCTGCGACACCCGGACCGCAAATTCCTGAAGTCTTTCCTTGTCCATATAATTTCTCCTTTACCCATCATCCCTGCAGCAGCTGTAGTATGGTCTGTGGCTGATTGTTGGCCTGTGCCAGCATAGACGTACCCGCCTGGACCAGTACACTGTACTGGGTATATTTCGTCATCTCCTCGGACATGTCCACATCCTCAATACGGGAGCATGCCTCTGTCAGATTCTCCGTCGTTGTATCCAGACTCTGGACAGCGGAGTCCAGACGGTTCTGGTATGCACCCAGCTTGGAGCGCACATCCGAGACCATGGTAATAGCGTTGTCAAACGACGTAATAGCAGAGGATGCACCGGCACTGGTACACACATTGCAGTATGCGATATTCAGAGACTGGCTCGTTACCGGCGGAACAGAAATATCTATTGTCTGGCCCTCGTTTGCTCCGATCTGTATTGCCACATACCCGGCATCAAGCATGGTGAGCGAGACAACGCCATCGCCCTTCTGTCCTCCGTCCGTTTTTGCATTCGTCACATCAAAGATCATCTCGAAGCCGTTGCGGTCGGACACTGTCACTCTTCCACCGTCGACAAACACCGTGGCGGTCTCCGAAAAGCCGGAATCATAATCCAGGGTTACCTTTGCATCCTTCCCCGCCACTGCATTGGCGCCGTTTACCCCCAGTTTATCTGCCAGGTCGATGTTGTCCGTAGTAATCTTTATCTCCTGGGATGCCCCGCACAGTACAGAGGTAAACAATATCGTGTCCGCATTCTCCAAATCCGTTTCGGTTTCAGACGCGCTGTCCATCGGCACGGCATCTATGTTCATCTTTTCACAATAATCCCGGATAGACGCATAGACGTCCTGGTACGTTTGGCCCTCCTGCACAGTGATAACCTCACCATTGATCTGTATCTGCCCCTCCTCCTCTGCCGTAACTACATCGGTGGGCTTGAAATTAATCGTCATTTCGCAGGTGGCCTGGGTGGGCTCCCCAGTCACTGTGAATGTGTATGTTGTCAGTTTCACATCATCGCTGGCGGAGATCAGTTTCACGCCCACATTATCACAGGAGGACTGACGGCAACATGACCCATCCAGGATACTCATGGTGTTGTACTCTGTCTGTTCCGCAATACGGTCAATCTCCTCCCGCAGGGAATCAATCTCCTTCTGGATGGCCTCCTTATCCTCAATCGTATTCACCTCGTTAGCCGCCTGCACCGACAATTCACGGCATCTCTGCAGCATTGCCGTCACCTCGTTCAGGGCGCCCTCCGCCGTCTGTATAAAGGCCACACCGTCTGAACCGTTCTCAGATGCTCTCTGCAGACCGCGGATCTGAGCATGCATCTTATTCCGGATGGCCATGCCCGCCGCATCGTCCGCCGCCTTGTTGATGCGGTATCCGCTGGACAGTTTCGTGGTACTGCTGGTCAGACTGTTCTGCACCACGTTTAAGTTGAAGTTGGCGCGGAGCGCCGTGATATTTGTATTGATTTTCATATCTCGTCTTCCTTTCCGTTTACATTGGCTATAAACAACTTTGCTACCTGGTACAGATCTCTGTTTTTTGTACCGTCTGATTTATCTCCTGCATGAAGAGAACGACGGTTGCCATGCATCAGGCTCTCACTCTCCATAGTGAACCCATTCTCTTCCAAATCCTTTTCAAATCCATTCAGTATGCGGCTGCAGATGTCGATACTGTCAGCGTTTTCCGCTGTCACAAAACCCTTGACCCGCTTCCCGCTCACCTTGTAAGTGGCCTGCACGTGTCCCATCTCCTCCGAGCACATGGAGATCTCCACCGTTCCTTTGTCGTCGCCGCGCCCGCCCTGTATCGTCACATTGCAGGTGGTGATCCCCCTCTCTGTCACAAGAGGCACCTCGTATATCTGGCGGTGGCGTATATTCCGATAAAAGGATATGCTGTTGGCCATCCTGGCGATAGAGAGGATCTCATTGTAGGAGACATCCTCCTGCTCTCTCTGCACGGTCAGCCTGTCTGTCTGAACCCGGTCGATCTCCGCGTAGAAATCTTCCAGTTCCTCCGGCTGATCCAGAATATCCACCAGTTTCTCACTGTCCTCCTTTTTCCACATGGAGGCGTATTCCCGGTTTCCATTCCGCATCCAGCTCTGCAGCACTTCCAGATTCATCACATTGTCCGGCATATCCAGCGCTTCCAGAAATTCCTGGCCGGTGGCCTGCATATTCTCAAACAGGTTTCGCACATTTTCTACCATGTGCTGATAGTAGGTCCGGGCCGTCCCCTCGTCTTCCTCTTTCGTCTCACACAATTCCAGCAGCTTTTCCAGGGAGATATCCAGTCCCTCGTCCCTCTGCCGTTTCAGCACCTGGGGATCCAGAGTGCGCTTCAGCTGCTTCGTCAGGGTCTTCCCGTAGGCCGCCCCGATCTGCTCCGAGATAGATGTGCCGGAGGTCTTGATCTCTGTCAGACCGCCAAAATCGTCATCCACCTCCAGATCCATGCCCTCCGCCTTTTTGGAGCGGACCGCCGACAGCAGGGAGTACAGGGAGAGGACTTTGCCCTCCCGCGCCACCTGTCCTATGACAGCGCCGTCGCTCTTCTCCACTTTATCCAGCAGGCGGTACACGCCGATCATGCTCTGGCGTTCTTCGCTGGTAAATCCTCCCTGGTGATCCATCTTCCACAGGAACTTCCGGAAAGGGATATCTTCTGTCACTACATTTTCCTGTATTTCCTGAACCTTTACATTCAGCTCGTCAATCGTCAACTCCAGAGGATTGATCCGATCCTGTACCAGTTTCGCCACCACCGGGGGCGTCATATTTTCCATCAGGGTGGTCACTCTCACATCGTACTCCTTGATCAGCGCGATGTTCTCTCTGGTGATCTCCATCTGGTTATATCCGAGGATCCGCACCGCCCGCTGGTTGCGGCCGTTTACTTCCAGGTTCAGATCCTCCAGTATGGTGTCAATATTTCCAAAGGCCTTCTGTATGGAATCGCCCAGATCCGTCCTCACCTGGGTTCCCACCGCCTCGTAGGTCTGCTCCATGCGGTTGAACCGGTCCGCCGCCTCCACCGCTGTGTCAGCCAGCCGGGCCAGTGTCTGCCCGCCGCCCTCGGAGAGAGTCGAACCCAGTATCTCCACCGGCGCCGACAGGACGTTTTTCGCTGCCTCCACCGTGTCATACACAATCTCTTTGTTCGTCTCCGTCACGGGAAGCCCCGTCTCCACCAGATAATCCTCTCTCACCTGCTGCTCCTGCTGCCGGAGTCCCTCCACGATCTGTTCCAGATGGGATATGTCCAGTTCAATCCCCTTGGCGGACATATTTCTCGCCGCCTGCACCGTCATGGAGAGGCGGATCTCCTCCAGCTGTCTCCTGGCGCGGATCTGATCCACTTCGGCCGGGTATGTACGGACGATGTCCTCCTCCGGCACCCGGGAGAAATCCTCCACCACCATCTCGGCCTCCCGCACCGATATCCTGGTCAGGTCTGCCTTTTCGGGCATCATGCCGTCCACCATATCGTCTGCGATGCGGGCCGCCACCACGGCAGGATCTGTCTCTTTCAATTCCTCCAGTTTGCAGTACAATTTTATATTGTCCGCCGTCACCGGCAGGTCGTTTTCATACAGCCACCGCGCCGTATCCACATTGTCCGCCGTGACCTCCAGACCGCCAGCGAGCAGAATATCCTCCACCTGGTGCCGGATCTGGAAGAAAGTATCCTCCGGCACAGACTCCGGAGGGATTTGTTCCCCGGCCGTCTTCCGGCCCCAGAGAGCCGCAGCTGCGAGGGGCACAGCTCCCTGGGGCAGTCTCCAACCCTGAGGCGGTATGTCCTGCGTCTTCTGTTCCCGGGAGGGCTCAGATCCCCGGGGCTGAGACAACGCCTGCACCGCTCCGGCAGCACTTGCGCTGACGTGCTCCGGCGTGATATCCCATTCATTTTCAATAAAATACTTCATCGAAGCCGGAGTGAGGGAGAGCAGACCCGCTGTCAAATCCACAGCGTGCGCCAGCCTGGACACATTCTCCGGCACGACAGCCAGACCGCTTTCGCTGGCAATCTCGAGAACCTCTCTGGAAATCTTTTCCTCGGCGATACCTTCTTCCGCCGACGCTTCTATGACCTCCCGCTTCTCCTGCTCTCTCGACACCTGCGCTTCCACCGCTTCCCGGTTTTCGGTCCGCTGTTCTTTTACACGGCGAACAGCCCTCTCAAGCTGAGATGAAGTATATTCTTCTAAGGGAGTGCCCTCTTCCGACAATCCTTCCGCATCTTCCCCCGTCATACACCGACTGATAAAATCGGCAGGAGAAAGAGAATTGTCCTCAGGCAACTCCGTCTCATCAATATTTAATTGTCTGGCTTCCGCCTCTGAATACACGATACTACTTCCCGTCTCCCGCTGTACTGCACAATCCATTGTAGTATCTCCAACCATCACATTGGAAACATTGCCTTCCCTGGCACACGGTACTGACACAGCCACCTTCCTGCCGGCGTCCGCATCCTTCAAGTTCGGGGAAATCTGATTCATATGAACAATCATAGATTTCACTCTCGCTTTCCCATGTCTACCCTATATTTCGACTGAAAAGCGTGAAACCTTTAGTCCCGGTTTCAGGAATTGTAGTCGTTGAGCAATTCTGGATCCAGCTTGATACGATTGTCCATGGTCTTCATAATGTCGCGGATCTGCATCGCCTCTTTCACCAGGGAAGAGGACAGATCGTACAGACTGTTGTCCCGGAAATTGAGAACCATGGGTTCGAAGATATTTTCCTCGTTCTCCCGGATCACCAGACCTTTCTCCCCGTTGGTGAGCTCCACGCACACACCCGGATAAAGAATGTTGATGGCTCCGATCAGAGCGTTGACTATACGCTGGTCAAAACGGTCATCCCGGTCTAACAGTTCACGGATCGCCTTGACCTCCGAGGTCGGCTCCTCGTAGGATTTCATGGCCGTCATGCGGTCGTAGGTATCCGCGATATAGAGAATATTGGCGCTCACATTGGCCAGCAGACCCTCCGCTACATTTTTTTCATCCTCGCTGGTGTACAGCTCCTGCATCTGCGCCACCAGCTGCACGATATCGTCGTCCAGCTCTCCGTAACTTTTCAAAATGTCCAGGGAATTTTTCTTGATCGCCTCTTTTGTCTCTGCATCGTCCTCCTCGTCGTGTTTCCGTCCCTTCAATTTCAGCGCGCCGATATCATGGAGGATCGCCGTCTTCACCAGGGTGTTCACACGTCCCTTGGGAAGTCCCATCCGCCCGGCGATCAGTGCGGCAAGAATCGCCACATTCAAAGCATGCTTGTACACAAAATCCTCACTGCTTCGCAGGCTCTGTACAAAATTGATCTTGTGGTTCATGCCGCCGTAATTTTTAATTACCAGGCTGCACAGCCAGTCCAGACCCTTGTCCTTCTTCCCGCTGGCGATCAGATCCAGATCCTCCCGGATGCTGAACACCGCCATGGTCTGAAACCGCTCAAAATTGATATCATCCTCCGTCATCGGCGGCAGCGGCTCGGCCGGCTCAAGAATATACAATCCCATCAAATTGAAATTCTTAATCCCGTAAATGGCCTGCATCGTCAGTTTCGTGTCCCTGTCATACAGCAGCACACCGTTCTTGTTGTAAATTGGTTTCCCCAGACGCATCCCCGATTTCAGGTCATCTACCTTCACAAATATCATTGCTTTCCCCTCCGTTTCTCTTGCGATGCCTTATTTTCGTCACATATTTCCTCTAAATTATATAATATCAGTAAACAAACTCAAACGCAATACTTTTTTATAGTCCGCTGCAAAGCAGGGCCCCGGGAGAAGCCTGCTTCTCCCGGGGGGCGTGCTTTTGCAGCGACAACCGGTGTGAGCACGGGCTCCGCTGTATTTGCGGAGCGAAAAGTGCGAACGCCGGTTGAGGATTGCGGGAGTGCGAAGCACGGAGCAATCCGTGGACTATATTTTAAGTCCGCTGCAAAGCAGGGCCCCGGGAGAAGCCTGCTTCTCCCGGGGGATGTGCTTTTGCGGCGACAACCGGTGTGAGCACGGGCTCCGCTGTATTTGCGGAGCGAAAAGTGCGAA
>CAZAEM010000055.1:0-5990 GCA_964484225.1 uncultured Eubacterium sp. | reverse complement strand
GAAGCACGGAGCAATCCGTGGACTATATTTTAAGTCCGCTGCAAAGCAGGGCCCCCGGGAGAAGCCTGCTTCTCCCGGGGCCCTGCTTTTGCAGCATTGCAGAAAGGATACATAGAATGAAACCAAGACACCTACCGGTCATCCTGGCGCTGATCCTGGCACTGCTCACGCCGATGACCTTCATCACTCCCCCCACAGCCAGTGCACAGGCCGTTCTCCCCCTGAGCCAGGAACCGGATTCCGGACTCTGCCGGGACGGCACCGTCCTGGTGACTCTGGCCGCCCCCTCCCGGACCTCCCTTTCAAAAAGGGGCGCCATAAAAAACGATCCGGATATCCGGGTGGAAAAGGTCTGGGATTTTGGCAATGCAAAAACTCTGGGAAAAAACAAGGCACAGAAAAATTTTCTGGGTGACAAGACTCTGTATGTATCGAGAGTGGTCTCCGACACCTACAGCATCGGCGAGCTCACGCAGAAATTGGAGAAGCACGCCTACGTCGTCTCCGTGGAACCGGATTATTATCAGAAGAAGATGACAGCAAAACAGGGCGGGCTCACCGACAGCCAGTGGTATCTGGACGGTGACGGGAACTATCTGACAGAAAGCGAGGGCATACATTACTCCGAAGCCGGCACCTTTGCTGCGGAGGATACACCCGTCGTCGCCGTGGTGGATACCGGCGTGGACTACACCCACGAGGATCTCGCCTCCCGCATGTGGCAAAATCCCTACTCGGACCTCCCCGGCAAATATGGCTATGACTTTGGGGACAATGACCCGGATCCCATGGACGAGGATGAGGACGGCCATGGCACGCACTGTGCCGGCGTCATCGCCGCGGAGAAGGAAACCGGGACAGGGATCGACGGCGTGGCGGACTGCGCACAGATCATGGCCCTGAAGGTGTTCAATACCGCAGGGAATATTTCCAACTCCTACATTGTCGACGCTTTCAACTATATCTACCGGGCCCAGAAGCTGGGCGCCAACATCGCCGTGGTCAACTGCTCCTGGGGCGGCGGAGACTCCACCTCTGCCATGGAAGCGCTGATCGACAAGATCGGTCAGAACGGCGCCCTGTTTGTCTTTGCCGCAGGAAACGACGAAATAGACCATGATCTTGAGACGTCCCCTCAGTGTCCCTATGATATGGACAGCCAGTATATCGTCATCGTCGGCGCCAGCGACATGCAGGACAATGCCGCCCCCTTCTCCGACTACGGCCAGGCAGTCCATCTGTTTGCCCCCGGCACGCAGATCCTGTCCACCGTCAATCAGGGAATGTTCTCTCCGGCATTTTACACGGAGGAAGAGAGAGAACGTCTCTGCACCTTCTATTCCGGCTGTCCGGATGACGGATTCACCCTCTACACCCCGGCGGATCTGGGTCTGTCCTCTGCCGGTACCACATATTATGGCGCAGAGCACTCTCAGGTGGATCTGTTCAACGATCCCCGGGACGGCTCTGTGAGCACGGATTTCTACACCTCCGGCCGGTACGGGAACACCGGCAGTTTCGTTCTCTATATGGATGTGACCGATCTGGAAATGGATACAAATAAAGAATACATCGTCTCCTTCGATGCCGGTTATGAACAGGAGGAAACCGTAATCTGGGAACATTTTTATCACGAAGTGTCGAAAGGCTCCTTCGTGCGCAGAAGCGGGCGGATCTACCTGAAACTGGTAGGTCTCTACACCTCCGTCTTAGACAGCCTGCAGACGATGTATATCGACAACCCCGCCATCTCCACAGTGAACCCCGACGTCAGTGAGTTTGGCAAATACGCCTCCCTGAACGGCACCTCCATGTCATCACCTCTCGTGTCCGCCGCCGTAGCGGATCTGTACTGCGCCTACCCTTCGGATACCGTAATAGAGAGGAAAAACCGCCTCCTCAACTGCACCCGGCCCTGCTCTTCCCTCTCCGGCCTCTGCTCCACCGGGGGAGTTCTGGATCTGACAAAGATCACCACCGCCACTACCGTGCCGCCGGTCACGGACAGTGCCGAAAGCAAAAATGTCAAGAAGGCGGAAACCACGGCCAGTACTGCGGCAACGAAAACGGAAACGAAAACAGTAAAAGAAAATATAAAGGTAAAAAAGGTGAAACTCAATAAGGCCTCCGCCAAACTCCATTACGGAAAAAAACTGAAGCTAAAGGCCTCCGTATCACCCAAAAACGCCTCCAACAAGAAGATAAAATGGTCCTCCGCCAAAAAGAAATATGCCACTGTCACACAAAAGGGCGTGGTGAAAGCGAAAAAGAAAGGTATCGGCCATAAAGTCAAAATCTGCGCCAAGGCAAAGGACGGCTCCGGCAAAAAATCATACTGCAAGGTAAAGATCGTAAAATAGTCCCCGGCATCACAGGATCTTCAGGTCATTTTCCTTTATCCAGCCGCATTTTCGAAAGGGAATGGCAATCAGCCAGGTGATCAGGGCGGGGAGAACGAAACTCACCAGCAGAAGCCCCACCCAGTCCATGGCGGTCACTGCTGCCCTGGTGCCATCTGCCACTTCCGCCACCCATCCGCTGTACACACCGATCTGCCCCACAAGCCCGCAGGTTCCCATGCCGGAGGCCACGGCGGCTCCGTTCATCTCCAGGTGAAAGACACAGGTGGCGATGGGCCCGATGATGACCGAGGATAGGATGGGAGGGATCCAGATGCGGGGATTTTTGACAATGTTCCCCATCTGCAGCATGGAAGTCCCCAGCCCCTGTGCCACCAGACCGCCCCAGCGGTTCTCACGAAAACTCATAACGGCAAACCCTACCATCTGGGCACAGCACCCCGCCAATGCGGCGCCGCCGGCCAGCCCGGTGAGCCCCAGGGCCGCACAGATGGCCGCACTGCTGATCGGAAGAGTCAGGGCGATCCCCACGATGACCGCCACGATCACTCCCATCAAAAACGGCTGCAGCTCCGTGGCCCACATGATGGCATTTCCCACAGCAGCGGCCGCCGCCCCCACCGCAGGTGCGCAGCCGGCCGCCAGCAGCACCCCCACCGCAATCGTCACAAAGGGCGTGACCAGGATGTCCACCTTGGTTTCCCCGGACACCGCTTTCCCCAGCTCCGCAGCCACGATGGTGACCAGCAGTACCGCCAGCGGGCCGCCCGCCCCGCCCAGTTCGTTGGCAGCGCCTCCCACGCAGACCAGGGAAAACAGCACCAGCGGCGGAGATTTCAGGGCATGTCCGATGGCCACCGCCATGGCCGGCCCGGTCACCGCCTTGGCATAATTCCCCATGGTCACCAGGAACCCAATGCCGAGCTGCTCCCCCAGGGTGCTGATGATCGTCCCGATCAGCAGCGAGGCAAACAACCCCTGCGCCATAGCCCCCAGGGCGTCCACACCGTATCGTTTTAATGAAAATTCTATATCTTTTCGTTTTAGAAATTGTGCAGCTTTTTCCATATCCTGTCCCTCCTGAAAAAATCTTTTGACCCCGACATTATTTTATCCATTATAATGGAAAAAGAGCCAAAGGGAAAGCATAAAATGAAAGGAAGCAAAAAATGGAATGGTTATTTGAATTTATTCTGGAGCCGGTTTTTGAGGGAAGTATCGAGGCAAGCAAAAGCAGCAAAATACCAAAATACGTCCGATATCCGCTGATCGTGATAATCTCTTTATTCTTTCTTGCTGTCATTGGACTTTTATTTCTTGCGGGTATTTTTTCACTAAAAGACAGTATGATCGCAGGGGTATTTTTTATTATCATTGGGTTATTGATAGCTATATTGAGCGTGATAAAGTTTAGAAAAACATATTTGGACAAAACAGGCAAAAACTCCTGAAACGGTTTATTCTTCTATCACTCCACAGGCAATCTTCGCCCCGGCATTCCCGGCAGGCTGTGTCGTAAAATCATCCGCTCTTGCGTGGATCACAACAGACCTTCCCAAAATCCGGGACGCACTCAAACTCGAATCATAAAAACACATCCATGCGTAACCGTCCCCGGACATCAGCGGCGGCATATCTCCCATATGCGCCGGGTGCATTTGCCCCTCCGGATTATAGTGTCCGCCGGTATTTGCAAAATCATCGGTACAATCCCCGTTCTCGTGTATGTGGAACGCAAAAAACACCGGCATCCCATGGGTCAGGACAGGCAGCCCGCTCACCTCCGCCTCAATAATCAATCCGGAATAGGGTGAACTGTAAAATTTCACCACTCCATTGATGTCCGGATATTCCGTGCCGCCTGACAGCTCTGCCACGGCGGCAGGCTCTTTGTCAAATACGCTGCTTTCATAGATCATACTGGGATCCATATCATCACATCCCGTATCCGTGCTCACTTTCTAATATATGCAGCTCCGACGTTTTCGACAGCGGAGGTTTTAAATCTCCGTCAATTACCGTTCATCGGTCTCACCCTAATGCCCTGCCGGTTTCTTTTCCATCATATCCTTTTCCACGACCAGATCCGCATGGAGCAACGTACCGAGTATCACTCCCAGAGGGATCAATGTCACCCAGATCGCTTTCCCGACAAAAAAACTGCACAATACCGTTCCGGCAACCGCACCGGCAAGAAAAAATATCAGCATTTCAAAATGCTGCACCAGCTTCTCCCGGTCAGGCTCATTTTTCGTGTGCCGGTGCCTGACCAGCTTGGCCAGGCCGACGCCGATCTGTCTTATGTGATTTGTGGCAAATGTGGTCGCCATAGGAACCCCCTCCGCCTGGCGAAAGGTATTGTACTGCATCGATGCGATAAAGTTGATCGCCACCTGTGAAATCTGCACCGGTGCTGATTCCGGTATAAAGCCCAAACCCAGTACCACCGCCATCTCTATGGCGATCAAAAGGGTGTCCCAACGTACCGGCAGACGGTGTTTGATCGGATTGGGAAACAGTTCCGATACAAATGACCCCAAAAGATACGCAGAGATCGGAATCAGATAATACAAAGCCTCACTCCATTTTTTTGCTCCCAGTGCCATTCCCATCAGCACCACATTTCCCGTCTGGGCATTGCAGAACACATTTCCCCGGAGCAAATATGTATAAGCTCCAAAAAATCCCGCAACAACCATCAATATGTGAAAGATCCACCTTCTCTCACACATAAGGAAATATTTTTTACTTTCCGCCTCACTGATCTGTCTGCTCATCCTTCCACCCTCAAGTCAGATTCTCCTTAAAAAACCGCTCCAGCTTATCAAAGGGAATCGCATCCCTGCCGCCTCCGTCATACAGGTCGGTGTGGACCGCATCCGGTATGATCAACAGTTCTTTGTTACCCGCATAGGGATTATCCTTCGTCATAGCTTCATAGGCGTCACGGCTGAAATAACAGGAGTGCGCCTTTTCGCCATGCATGACCAGAACAGCACTGCGGATTTCATTGCTGTACTGCAGGATAGGCTGGTTCATAAAAGACATGCAGCCGACCACGTTCCAGCCCCCATTGGAGTTTAAGGAACGCTTATGGTAGCCCCGGTCCGTCTTGTAATAATCGTGGTAGTCCTCCACGAAAAACGGCGCATCCTCCGGGAGCGGATCGACAACGCCTCCGCCCAGCGCATAGCTGCCATTCTTGTAATCAACCAGTCTCTGCGCATTCATGGCCTTCTTTTTCTCATATCTTGCCTCCTCAGAATCCTCCGAATCAAAATATCCGTTGGCATTCACCCGCGTCATATCATACATGGTGGACGCCACGGTGGCTTTAATCCTGGATTCTCGGAACGCATGACGAGAATCCAGGGTCCATAGCATACAGAAAGGAAAAGGTTCCAGAGCCCCTCATCCCACAAGATATCGTCCTCTGGAACCATCCTAAAAACATGATTATTATACCACAGACAGCACCTAATGGGTGAAAAAAATATAGTTGCAAATATCGGTGGGAAGCCTTATAATATAGGTGGTTACAGAAGTTTGAGGTGTTCGAACTTCACGGATTCAGGATCTTCGTAACGGAGATGGCAGGTTTCACCGATACGCAGGCCGGAAGAATACATG
>CAZAEM010000054.1:0-13893 GCA_964484225.1 uncultured Eubacterium sp. | reverse complement strand
AATGCCCGGGATGATTTCTTCTCAATCCTCATCGTGAATCTCTTCCTCCTTTTTTTTCTTGCGCCATAATGCGCAGCTTTGATATTGTCAATACACTGACGTTAATTATTCTATCACAATAATAAAATGCGGATGTCCGGAAACGCCCGTAAAATCGTTATTCTTTAGTGGCAGCAGGCTCTTTTTTTATTTCGGGCCCATAAAAATAAAAATTTCGCAAAACCCCGTTCTTTTGCGAAAAAGCGTGGTTTTTGCAAAATTTTTTGTAAAAAAATAGTTGCATTCTCTTTATTATTGTGATAGAACAATGAATATTTTTGGAAAATCTGCCGAATTTCGGAGGTTTGAGGGGCATTATAGAAAAATTTTGCTACTACTCTGCTACTGTTTTTATTTTTTCCTGCCGCTCGAATTTTTTAAAAAAGGTGGGGGAAGCACCATTTTTCGCCTTTTTGGCGGAGGCGCTTCCCCCGATTGGCTGCTACTATTTTGCTACTAAAACCGCTACTGCTTACGCTTCAGAATATTCAGTTTAGTACGCTGCCACCAGCCCAGTTTTTCCTCGGGATTTTCCAGCACATTCCGGCCCTTTACGTCCATGATGTAGATGCCGCTGATGACTACTTTCAGCTCTTTTTTCACGGGGAGAACGGGGAAAATCTTCTCGTCGCACATCAGCGACATGATTTTCGGGCCGATCTTCGCTTTCACAATGGGAACCTTGGATCCCTGGAGGTATTTGGGTGTGTTTTCCAGAACAACCTTGGGAAGCCCGGCGTCCCTCAGTTTCATCCGCTTTTTGTCGATGACGAGTATGGATGCCGTCTGGGCGGCTGCCTCCATCTGCGCATGGGATTCGTCCTGTTTCTTCTGCATCCTCTTGCCTATGAAGTAGAGAACGATCAATGCGATGACCAGTACCAGGATAACAATGCCAAAGATAATAAAAAATGTTTTCATGATAAAAACAAAACCTCCTGTTCGTTATTTTATTTTCTCTATATTTTCTGCATACATTTTTTCAATAACAGAGCGCACGTAGGCGCCGATATGTTTTTTCTGTTCCCCGGCCAGTTCCTCCGGGCAGATGGGGGCCCCGTATTCGATCAGGACCTTTCCCCCGTGGATCCAAGGCAGACGGGTCTCGAAGATGTTCTCCGTGTTGCATATACAGACGGGGATGATGGGACATTTGGTTTTGGAGGCGATCTTCATGCTGCCCTCCTTGAATTCCAGCAGTGTGTCTGTGGCGTTGCGGGTGCCCTCCGGTGCAATGTAAATGGAATAGCCGTCTTTTATCAGGGCGATGGCCTTCAATATAATGCTCAGGTTCTGCTTTACGTTGCCCCGGTCCATGAACTGGCAGTTTAGAAAATACATCCACTGGGCTACGCAGGGCATCTTTCGAATACTCATTTTGGAGATGAACGCAGTCTGACCCGGCACGGTGGAGTAGGCCAGGACAATGTCATAGAAACTGCGGTGGTTTGCCGCGTACATGACCGGTGTGTCCTTCGGGATATTCTCCAGGCCCAGGATGGTCTTTTGGCAGCCGGACACCCAGAGGACGAGCCGGAACACAACCCGGACGATAGCCTGGGCGATGCGGGCGGCTGTCTTCTCGTCTATTTTCCGTATGATAAATTCAACCAGATACATCGGTATGCTGAGCAATGCAATGATAATGTACAAGATCAAAATAATGATGGTTCTCATGGCAATCTCCTAATCTTCCAGATATTACGCTGTCTCAGTGGGTGCCGGTTCCGGCGGCTCCGTATTTTCCGGCTCTGTTGGCTGAATGGTCTCTGTTTCGGGAGCCTGTGTGGGTTTCCGGGTAGCTTTCGGTTTGGCGGTTTTCTTCGGCTTTTTCGTTTTCTTGGGTTTTTTGGTGGCTTTCGGCTTATCTGTCTTTCCGGGTGTGGGCCGGGGGCTGGGGGAGACTTTTGGCGTCGGTGACACCTTCGGTTTCTTTGTGGGCTTGGGTGTGGCGTATTTCACTTCATCCGGCTCCTCCACATCCACGCCGGTATCCTCCTCCGCCTTGTGGCAGCTGACGCCGTAATACTCCTCCAGCGTAAGGTCGTTCCTGTACAGATAGGTGGCCACGTCCACTCCCACATACCGGATGTGCCAGGGTTCATAGTGGTAGCCGGTGATCTCGGATTTTCCGTAGGGGTAGCGGACGATGTAGCCGTATTTGTGGGCGTTTTTAGCCACCCAGCGCCCCTCCCGGGTGTCGCCGAAGCTCTGATCCAGGCGGTATCCCACGCTGGCGGCGGAGATGTCCATGGTCAGGCCGGTCTGGTGTTCACTGCTCCCCGGCATGGCGGACACGGTGTCGGTAGCGGCCTGTCCGCGCTGTGCCACGTTGCGGGTATAGATCTCCTTCTGCCTCTGGTAGGAGCGGTAGCCCGAGACGCCGTAGAGCACGACTCTCTTTTTTCTGGCTGCCCGGAACATCTGCTCCAGGGATTCCGCCGCCACTTTCCGCAGCAGCCTTTTGTCGTCCCGATAGGCGAAGCTGAACGGAATGGCCGGTTCCTTCAGGTCTGTCGGGGCATACCCGGAAGGCAGCGGATAGTTGCGGTTCACGATAACCGTGTAGCTGCTGGGAATCGTGTCCAGCGGGACGGTCTGGGACGTGTCTATGATGGTGTCCAGGTCTTCCGGCAGCAGGGAATCCTCCCCCACGGCCTCTGCAGTGATACCGGCAGCGGTGGCCGGCACTGTGGCAGAGGGGGTGGAGGCAGGTTCTTCTCCAGACTGAAATATATACAGAAAAGATATTACAGCGGCGAAAAGAATGATAGCCAGTACGGAAAGAAAAAATCGTTTCATTATTTACACGTCCTCGTCATGGTTTGGCCGGATCGACTCAACGTGTTTGAAGGCCTCTCTGGCGGCCCGGGCCAGCTGGTCGGCACAGGAGGTTTTTTTGAACCCGCATTGGATGCCGGCGCATTTCTCCTCAATCTGTTCCACGGTCATTCCGTCTACAAGTGCAGAGACAGCCTGCAGATTTCCGTTGCATCCACCATAAAATTTTACGTTGGTGATCACACCGTCGTCGATGTCAAAATCAATCTGCTGACTGCATGTCCCTTTTGTTTTATACGAATATTGCATGAAAGGCCCCCTTAATTTGTTTCAATTCACAGTCTCCTACATTGTAACGAAAAATCGCTTGTTTGTCAAAAGGAAAAAGGATATAATGGAGATGGTGATGAATGTGCAGATACCAGAGAATGTGAAATATATTATTGAAACATTGGAAAATAGTGGACATGAGGCGTATGCCGTGGGGGGATGTGTCCGGGATGCGGTGCTGGGACGTGAGCCGGAGGACTGGGATATCACTACCTCGGCGAAACCCCGTCAGGTAAAGGCGCTGTTTCGCCGGACCATCGACACAGGGATAAAGCACGGGACTGTGACGGTGATGATCGGGGATGAGGGCTATGAGATCACCACATACCGCACGGACGGGGAGTATGAGGATCACAGACACCCGTCCTCCGTTACATTTACCCCGGATCTCCGGGAAGATCTGCGGCGGCGGGATTTCACGATCAATGCCATGGCCTACAACCCCGGTACCGGGATTGTGGACGAGTTTGGCGGGCTGGCGGATTTGAAGAAGAGATGTATCCGCTGTGTGGGCTGTGCCGAAGAGAGGTTCGAAGAGGATGCGCTGCGGATGCTGCGGGGGATACGGTTTGCCGGGCAGCTGCAGTTTGAGATAGAGCCGGAGACCAGAGAGGCCATCCGGAAGAGAGCCTCCACATTGACGAAGGTCAGTGCGGAGAGGATCCGGACGGAGTTGACAAAGCTCATCTGCTCGGCGGGGGCGGACCGGCTGCTGCTGGCGGCGGAGACGGGGCTGAGCCGGTATTTTTTGCCGGAGCTTACGGAGATGCTCGCCATGCCCCAGAACAATCCGCACCACTGCTTTGACGTGGGAAATCATGCGATACAGACCATCATGCATATAAACGAAATAGCATGCCGGCGGCCGGAACTCACAGGGAAGGACAGAGTGGCGCTGGCCTATGCGGCACTGCTGCACGACGTGGCGAAGCCGGAGTGCCATACCCGGGATGAAGACGGGATAGATCACTTCTACCACCACAACGAGAGGGGCAGCGAGAAGGCGAAAGAAATTCTCCGCCGCCTGAAATTTGACAACGAAACCATCCACACGGTTTCGACCATCATAGCATTTCACGACAGGAGACATGAAAACTGCCTCATCCACGGGGAGTATTCCCCCAAAGGGAAAAAGGCCATGCGGCGGCTGATCAACCGGGTCGGCATGGACAAGATGCCTCTTCTGTTTATCCTGCAACAGGCGGACCTTATGGCCCAGAGCGATTACAAGAGGAGCGAGAAGCTGGCAAAACTGGAGGCGGGTGTGAGATGTTTTCAGGAGATCCGTGAGGCGGGGGAAGCGGTGACCCTCCGCGACCTGAATATCGGGGGGCGGGATATCATGGCGCTGGGAGTGAACCCGGGACCGGAGATCGGACGTATTCTGCAAATGCTTCTGGAACAGGTTCTGGAGGAGCCGGAGGGGAATACGAGAGAATTTCTGTTAAAGAGGGCGGAGGAGATGTACAGGGATAAGGGGGAATAAAGATGGTGATCATTTCACTTATATTTATAGGAATATGCCTTGTTTTCTCGGTGATCGGTATCATAGAGTTATTGATCGCGCTTATTATTTTTCTTACCCGCTTCATAAAGAAAAAAAGAAATGCCGCGGTGGGAAAGGTTTCAAAAATTGCTGCCATTGTATTTTTAGTCTTAGGCGGTTTGTCTATGATGCCCGCCGTTTTTCTCTGTATAAATTACGGGGCTGCACAGGTAAATGAAGCCAGGGATTACAATCAGCTGGCGAATAAATACCAGGTCGGGACAGAGGTTTTGGAGGATGAATTTGTATACCAGGGAGACACCCTCGTCTATGTGGAGGAACTGGAGGATGAGACTATGTTTGGCAATCCCGAACTGATCCTGGAGGCCAATCTGATATTTAAAAACAGTGAAAGTGATCATCTATATTATCCGATGGATAAAGCAGAAAGTGAATCGCCCTACGAGATTTACAAGATTAATTCACAGACTTATGTAAAAAAAGAAGAGCGGGAGCGGGTGATTGATTTTTATCTTAACCAGGCACACTACTATGCGGGGATCACCTGCAGACATTCCAATTTTATCGAAGAACAGTATGATATCAGCAGAAAAAAAATAAATGAGAGTATTCGAAAAGACAAAAAAGAGGTTGTTGCTTCTTCGGATGTTGCGGATACCTATTGTTTTGAAGTGATCTCAAAGGATGAAGTATGCAGTGTGGAGTACGAGTTTATTTTACTGAAGAATGGAAATATTTTGAATAAAATAGAAAAAAAAGGAAAGAAGATAGAGGCATATCTTCTTTCCGATGAGGGAATAGCATATATAAATGAACGGATAAAACAATTTGAGTGATGTTTCGGGAATGCGAAAATCGCGTGGCAATGGAGCAATCCGCAGGCATCAGCCAGGGTCAAAAGGTTCAAATGCCGTTCATTTTTTTTTCGTGCGGGACAAGACGGGGGCGACGCTCCGCTCCAGAACTCCTTTTAACTGAGCGATCAATATTCCATAGTTGACGATGGGAACCTTCTGATCCCTGGCCTCCGCAATGCGGAATGCCATCTCCCTCTGGCTCAGTGTGCAGCCTCCGCAGTGTACTACCATGGCGTAGCCGGACAGATCTTCCGGGAAACCGCCGCCGCTGCTGGTCTCAAATATCAGATTTCTGCCGGTGTACTCCCTGATCCAGCGGGGGAGTTTTACGGTGCCGATGTCATCGCACTGCCGGTGGTGGGTACAGCCCTCCGCCATGAGGATCCGATCGCCGTCCCGGAGGTGTTCCAGGGCTTCTACGCCCTGCAGCTGTGTCTCCAGGTCTCCCTTGTACCGGGAGAAGAGGATGGAGAAGGAGGTGAGGGCTATGTCCTCCGGCGTGACGGCGGCCACGCTGGCGAAGGCCTGGGAGTCCGTCACCACCAGCCGGGGCTTTTCTCCCAGGCGTTCCAGGGTGTCGGCCAGCTCGGTGTCCCGGCAGACCACGGAGACGGCGCCGGATTCCAGCACATCCCGAATGACCTGCTGCTGAGGCAGGATCAGGCGTCCCTTGGGGGCTGCCGAGTCAATGGGAACCACCAGCAGGACAAAATCTCCCGGAGACAGGAGATCACCCACCAGTCTCCCGGCGGGATCCCGCGCCGGAATTTTTCTGGCGATCATTTCCCGGAGTTCGGGGATGTGATATCCCCCGGCGCTGACACAGATATCGCCGTGGGGGGCGATGGCGCTCTCGTCCTCCGCCCACTGATCCTGTTTGTTCAGGACCACGATGGCGGGGATGTCTTTCTTTTTTGTCAGCTCCAGTATCTCCTTTTCAAAAGAGAAATCCTCCCGAACCTTTCCGCCGTCTGCCACGATCAGGGCCACATCCGTTTTGTTCAGGACGCTGCGGGCCTTTTTGATCCGCTCCGCTCCCAGGACTCCCTCGTCATCCAGGCCGGGGGTGTCCACCAGCATCACCGGGCCGGCGGGGAGGATCTCCATCGCCTTGTAGACCGGATCGGTGGTGGTCCCTTTCTGGTCGGACACGATGGCCAGATCCTGGCCGGTGATGGCGTTGATCAGACTGGATTTGCCGACGTTGCGGCGGCCGAAAAGGGCAATGTGCGGGCGCTCTCCTTTGGGGGTATCGTTCATGGACATAAGATCACTTCCTTGTCTGATTGTTTTATTGGGTGCAACTGTACCATATTTTTCTGTGTTTTGCAAGGGAAATCACTTGTAGACCGGGATTTTTTGTGTTATGATAATACTACGTCAAATTGCGAAGCAATAGAGCGGTTCGCAGGCATCCATCGGGGAGCAGTCCCGGTGATATCTACGGATTGGATGAGAAAAGGAGAGGAATATGGAAAAATTTTTTTCAGACGAGGATTTGTTCGGTCTGTTGGAGGAGCTGGATGAGGAAGAGGCCCAGATCGTGGAGATAGAAGGAGATCTGGGGGAGATGGAGGCCTCAAACCGCAGATACGAAGAGATCATCCGGAAACACAAAATGGATTGAGGGCACCGCAGCGAAAGGTGCTCTTTTTACTGTATAAGTCCGTTGCAAAACATAGCTGCAAGGGAAGCTCGTTTATTTGAAGGGAGAGCATGTTATGAGTCGTCTATTCTACAGACAGCCGGCAGAGGGGGACTGGGAGCGGGCGCTTCCCATAGGAAACGGAAAACTGGGAGCTATGATTTTCGGGGAGAGCGCTGTGGAACACTGCCAGCTCAACGAGGACTCCCTCTGGTCCGGCGGGCCTATGGAGAGGGTGAACCCGGAGGCTGTGGAAAACCTGGCGAAGGTGAGGGAGTTGATTTTTGCCGGGGAGATCCCGGAGGCGGAGCGGCTGATGAAATACGCCTTTACGGGGACGCCCCAGAGCGAGAGAGTGTATCAGACCCTGGGGGATCTCTACATAGACCTGATGGATACCGTGACCAGGCCGGAGGAGTATGAAAGAGAGCTGGATCTGGAGACGGCCCTGCACCGGGTGAGGGTGCGGGACGGGGCCACGGGGACTGTATTTTTCCGGGAGACCTTCGCCTCTGCCCCGGAGAATGTGATCGTTATGAGGCTGACGGCAGACCGGCCGGGCAGTGTGTCGGCCGCCGCCATGGTGAGCCGGCAGGTGTTTTATGACCGGGCGTGGCATGAGCGGGATATGGCGTTCATGGAGGGCAGTACCGGGGAGGACGGCATCGGCTTCTGTGCGGGTATCAAAATGGTGGCGCCGGGACCGGTGCGGGCTCTGGGGGAGCATCTGGTGGCGGAGCATGTGGATCATGTCACGGTCATACTGGCGGCGGCCACTACCTACCGGGAGGAAGATCCGGCGGGATATGTCCGGGAGACTTTGCAGAGGGCGGCGTCAAGGCCCTACCGGGAATTGAGGGAGGAGCATATCCGGGAGTACAGATCCTATTTTGACACATGCCGTCTGACCCTGGCCGGAGACAGTGCATTTGACGAAATGCCCACCGATGTGAGGCTGGCACAGGACAGGCCGGACAACGGGCTTGTCAATACCTACTTTGACTATGGCAGGTATCTGCTCATCTCCTGCAGCCGTCCCGGTTCGCTTCCGGCCAACCTGCAGGGGATCTGGAATGACCGGATGAACCCTCCCTGGGGATCCAAATACACGATCAATATCAACACGGAGATGAACTACTGGCCGGCGGAGAGCCTGGGACTGTCCGGGTGCCACAGGCCCCTGTTCGACCACCTGAAAAAAATGGCCGACCGGGGGGAGAAGACCGCAGAGGATATGTATGGATGCCGGGGATTTGTGGCCCATCACAACACGGATATCTGGGCGGATACGGCGCCCCAGGACATGTGGAACCCCGCCACTTACTGGGTGATGGGCGGCGCCTGGCTCTGCACACATATATGGCAGCACTATCTTTACACGAAGGATGTGGAGTTCCTGAGGGAAATGTACTCCGTGATGAAGAGGTCGGTGCTCTTTTTCATGGATTTTCTGGTGGAGCATGAGGGATACCTGGTGACATGCCCCTCCGTCTCCCCGGAGAATACCTATATCCTGCCGGATGGGACAAGAGGCTGTCACAGCTGGGGCGTGACCATGGACAATGCCATATTGCGGGATCTGTTCCGCCAGTATCTGCAGGCCGCCGAAGTCCTGGGGGAGAGAGACGGGGATTTTGTCCGGCGGGCGGAAGAGATCTTGGAGAAGCTGCCGCCCATACAGATCGGATCGAAGGGACAGATACTGGAGTGGCTTTCCGAGTACGGGGAGGCGGAGCCGGGACACCGGCATATCTCTCATCTCTATGCGCTTCACCCGTCAGACCAGATCCAGCCGGATACGACGCCGGAGCTGGCGCAGGCGGCGCGAAGGACTCTGCAGCGCCGTCTGGCCAACGGCGGCGGGCACACCGGCTGGAGCCGGGCATGGATCATAAACATGTACGCCAGGCTGTGGGAGGGGGAGAGCGCCTGTGAAAATCTGACGGCTCTCCTGAAGAAATCTACCCTGCCAAATCTTCTGGACTTCCATCCCCCCTTCCAGATTGACGGAAATTTTGGCGCCATCGCCGCCATCGGGGAGATGCTTCTGCAGTCGGACGAGAGGCGGACCGTGATCCTCCCCGCCCTGCCGGAGGCATGGCCGGAGGGGGAGATACAGGGAATACGGGGAGCAGGAGGTGTGGTTTATGATATCCGGTGGAGTGCCGGCAGGGTGACTTCCCTGACGGCCAGAGCGGAGAAAGAAGTCCACACGGTGGTGTTGATACAGGGTGAGAGATGGCCGCTGGATCTGAGTGAGGGCGAAACTTTTTGTATCCGGCAGTAAATATATTTTTTTGAAATGTGCCAATTTCCTGTAAAATAAAGAAACTGGCACATTTTCTTTTTTTTTTAACAGGAATAAAAAGTAATTTCATTTAGAACTTTTACGCCACGACTTTGGATAAGAGATTTCGTAAAATGGTAAGTACGAAGGAGTGAATACATATGAAAGCAATAGCAAATGAGATCAGTATAGGGGATCGAATCAGAAACCTGAGACTGGACAAAGGGTACTCAAGAGAGAAAGTGGCTGAACTGGCCGGAATTTCTTCAAAATTTCTGTATGAAATAGAAGTCAAACACGTAGGATTTTCAGCAGAGACGCTGCGGGGAATTTCTTATGCCCTGAACGTCAGCAGCGATTATATCCTCTACGGAAGGAGTAATATTGAGTACGAAAAGGGTATCGCTGAAACGATAGGGAAGTTTGATCCCCACGCGCTGGTTCAGGTGGAGAAACTGCTGAAAATAGCTTACGAATTATCCCATGAAGATTAAAAAGGTGGAATCATCCAGGACAAGATGCCAGGTTGAAATTGGAGCCCGGGCGATATGCCTCTTCCCGGTATCTGGCCCTCTCCGGGGAGGCATATCGCTCCAGCCGGGGTCTGTGCTGCCAGTCCTTTTAGGATGTATTATCTGCTATAGCTATAACCCGACGGTTGTAAAATATCAACTACAAAACGCAGGAAGTTTCTTCTCTGGTGTGGTAAAATAGATGTTGTACTTCAGAGAAGTGCTACTAGCCGTACTTCAAAGAAGTACGGCAACTAGGAGGTATCTTATGACCAGAATCAATTTACGCACAGCGAGCCTGCGGAAAAAATCAGGCATGACGCAGCAGGAGATGGCGGACTTATTGCAGGTGTCCCCCCAGTCCGTCAGCAAGTGGGAGACAGGGGTGAGCCTGCCGGATATCACTCTGCTTCCGGGCCTGGCAGAAATCCTGGGGGTAACGGTGGATCAGCTTCTGGGGCTGCAGCCCCTGCCGGAGGAGCGGTATGTCCCGGAGAGAACAGGGGACGGAACATTTTGGGATCAGAAGCTGGACTATCTTCTGCGCACCAGAAAACGGTATTACAACCCGGAATTTGTACAGTATCTGATCTGCGATGTCTGGAAGATAGAAAAGCCGGTGGAGATCCTGGACTGCGGATGCGGCTACGGTTTTCTGGGGCTGCTGCTTCTGCCGCTGCTGCCGCAGGGGAGTGCCTACACGGGGATTGACTGTGCGGGGGAGTTGATCCGGTTTGGCACAGAAGAATTTCGCAGGCGCTCTCTGAAAGCCGATTTTGTGGAACAGGATTTTCTGCAGTACAGTACAGAAAAGAAGTTCGATATTGTGATTGCCCAGGCCGTCCTGCGGCATGTGGACGATGCAGAACGGTTTCTTGGGAAAATGATATCCCACGCCAAAGAGGAGGGACTGGTCATCAGCATTGAGGCCAACCGGGAACTGGAGTGTGACGGACTGTATATAGAGGAAATGGATTATTTTGAACTGTGTGAGCGCAGCGGTTTGAAAAAGAAATGGAAGCAGGAGTATGACAGACAGGGCAGGGATTACGCCGTCGCCATGAGAGTGCCGGGCATGATGTGCGACCTTGGACTGAGGGACGTGGATGTGCGGATGAATGACCGGGTGGAATTTGTTTCGGAGGCCCGGGAGGATTATGAAGAGATTAAATCCGATTTTGTGAAATATAATGACTGGAACGCCGGTCTGGAGGGGGAGGAGCGGGAAAACCGCATCCGGCATTATATCTCCAGGGGGATGACGAGAAAGGAGGCGGAAGATTACTGCGCAAGGAATGTTCAGATCCGGAGGGCGTTGGAGCGGGAGGACAGCCGGTATCTTTTTTTCAAGGGGCATATGATCGCCTTTGGGAGAAAGAATGGACGATAATGTCTGGAGTAAACGGAGGTGAAATTTTCAATGAAAAAAATATTGCTGATTGACATGTATGGTGTTATCATCGAGGAGAGCAAGGGGAATTTTATTCCCTATACCTATGATCATTTTGATGAAGAGAGGTATCCGGAGATCACAAAAAAGTTTCGGGAGGAGCACTTGTTTACAAAGGCCCAGAAGGGGGAGTTTGGCGCGGAGGATTTTCTGACCCGGATGGGTTTTGCCAGGCCCCGGGAGGCGATGCAGGATTATCTGGAGCATTACCTGACTCTGGATCCGGGCTTCGTGCCCTTTGCCGGGAGGATCATTTCAAAATATGAGCTGGTGCTTCTGTCCAACGACCTGGGGGAGTGGAGTGAATATCTGACAGAGATATACGGGCTGAACCGCTTTTTCAGACGTAAATTTGTGAGCTCTGACATACATATGCGCAAGCCGTCGGATGAGATGATGGAATATTGTCTGAGGGAGCTGGGCGTGGCGGGTGAGTCCTGTGTATTTGTGGATAACAGTGTGAAAAATCTGGATTGTGCGGAGAAATTCGGTGTGACGCCGATATTGTTTAATCGGGACGGGGAGGAATACAGCGGAAGGATCGCCAATGATTTTGAGGAGCTGGAACGCCTGCTTATGAAAATGTGAAAGTTATTTAGATACGAACAGGGAGGAATACGACATTGCGTGATGTACTCTGCTCCACCGGAGCATTGATAGGAAGACCGAACCACAGAGATTACAGACTGTTGAAACCACTCTCGGAGAAACTGCGCTGTGATGGCTTTGAGTTTATGATGTACAGTACATGGTACGGGGAGGCGGAGCGGCTGGCGGATGCACTTTTGAACATGCATCTGAATTTTCCGGTGATGCACTGTGAGAAACATATCGGGCAGGCGGTCAGCACGGGGGAAGAGGAGGACTTGGAGAGAGCGCTTTCCCTGTTTCGCGTCAACTGCCGGATTGCCCGGCAGATCGGTGCCAAAAAACTGGTTCTCCACCTGTGGGACGGGAAGATATCGGACTCCCGTTTTCAAAACAACCTGCATGCCTACCGCAGACTGCGGGATATGGCGGAGGAGCAGGGGATGGATCTGTTGATCGAAAATGTAGTCTGCAACTGCGAGGATCCCATGAAACACTGGTGCGAGCTGGCAGAGCGGTATCCGGACGTCCACTTTGTGTTCGACACGAAGATGGCGGCCTTTCACGGGCAGGAGGAGTGGCTGTACCAGCCGGAGTACGACTGGCTGTGGAGAGAGGGTCATATCCGCCATTTCCACGTGAACGATTATGGCGGCGGGTATATGGACTGGTCCAGGCTGCGGACTCTGCCCATGGGGGAGGGGCACATTGACTTTGAGAAATTTTTCTCCTTCGTAAAAGAGATTGAATATGAGGGGGATTTCACGGTGGAGGCCACAGCCTTCGGGCCGGATGGGACGGTGGATGTGGATATGCTGAACCGGTGTTTTGAGAGGATAGGCCACTTGGGGAATTGAGGATGTTTACGACGGGCAGAACTTTTCCTTCATTGTTTTCAGGAGCAGTTCTGCAATGGGGGAAAATACCTGAAATTTTTTCCAGATAATATACATTTTGGTTTCCAGAGGTGGATCCAGGGGACGGAAGCACAGATCGCTGTCGCTGCCGGTATCGCTGAGTCTGTCAAAAGAAAGCATGTATCCCAACCCCTCTTTTACAAACACAGAGCCGTTGTAGACAAGGTTCAGGGTCCCGGAGAGGGTGAGTTCATCCGCCTTCTCTCCGCACCATCTCGGAATATCCGATTTCATTGCCTGGTCAGAGCAGATCAATGGAAGACCGTACAGATCCTCGACACGTATCTTCTGCTTCCCGCACAGCGGACTGTCTTTCCTCATCACAACCCCCCACCGGTCGGAACCGGGCATTTCGATATAATTATATTTTGAAAGATTGGGCGGCTCCACGATGACAGCGAAGTCCAGGAGCCCGCGGTCAAGCCGGCCGGCCACGTGTTCCGTGTCCCCGCTTGACAGGTGATACTGCATGAGGGGATATTTTTTCCTGAAATCCTTTATCACCTGCGCCAGATACTGTATCTGATAGGATTCTGCGCATCCGATATAAACATCTCCCCCATTGATTTCATCCAGGGACATGAACTCGGCGGTAGTCTTATCAATCATATCCAGTATATCCTCCGCACGTCTGCGCAAAAGCATTCCTTCATCCGTCAGTTTCATGCTTGTGCTGCCGCGCCGGAAAAGCTTTTTTCCCAGTTCACCTTCCAGTTCTTTCATCTGTTTGGAGAGAGTCGGCTGAGAGACATGCAGGTTCACCGCCGCCCTTGTCATATTTTCCTCCCGGGCAATTTCTAAAAAGCAGCGCAACGTTCGTATCTCCATAAATAATACCTCCATGTTTTGTTTTTCAAGATCCCTGCGGAACAAGCACCCTGCCGTGTCTCCTGCCGGGCGCGTGCAACACGTATCTGTGTAATTGTATTGTACCAAGTCGCTGGCGCGACGGCTAGCCCCAGTTACAATAAATTTCCCAT
>CAZAEM010000053.1:0-14848 GCA_964484225.1 uncultured Eubacterium sp. | reverse complement strand
TACATGATTTACAGAAATTATGGTAGCCTGACATTACTTTTGACACCCAAATCAATAGTTTAGTTATATAAAAGGAGAAAAGTTAAGGTTTTATATTTTCATCTCTGATTTTGTATCCGTTCTATGACTAAATCTACGTTTTCCCCGACAGGTTTTGTCCCATCAATCCGCAGGATGGGGCATTTTAAAGACTTCACCCATTCTTCAACAGTATCTTCCGGCCGGGAATTAACAAAATCAAAGAATCTTTCTTCCTGCTCATGTAGGTCCCCACCCGCCAGCATTCTTTTGCCAAACTTTTGATAAGAGCGGTTTCTAACTCGCTGTATGCGTATATCCTTTGGAACGCCGATTACTACTGCGTATTGAAAAAAATGGTAGATATTTTCGCCGTAATCTCCTTTTACAGATGTAAAAACAAAATTTTCATGTGCCTTTATCTCGCGCCAAAGCAACCTTTCCACTTCCTCGCGAGTGCGTGGAGAGGCATAGATATGACGGGGGTCTGTCTTGGGAAAATACAAGTCCTCGTTGTCAATAAAATGAAAATGCAGCTTCTTCGCAAGAACTTTTCCTAGTGTACTCTTCCCGCAGCCATTTAGGCCGCATACCAGTATTCCTGTTCCCATAGGTTTCTCCCTCAAAACTTGATTTTTGATATCCATCGCATAATCTGCCGTAGGTCTTTTTAAGGAAATATCCATAGTCATTCTACCTTTGTCATATTATCACATACCAACAAGAACTGCTATGCTTATGATATCATGGATTTTAAAACTCAACAACTACATATTTTATCCGTCCGCCACCTTAATTGCCCATTTCCTTTTATTTAAATGGGAATTATTGGAACAGGAGGTATGCACTATGGACTAAACAATATAGGTTTCTCCTTCAAAGTTAATTTTTTAACGCTTATCTCTACCTTTACGCCTGCCACGAGCCCGTAGCGAGGGATTATCCTGCATTTTCAATGCAGGATGCCGCCCGGCGAGGGATTATCCTGCATTTTCAATGCAGGATGCCGCCCGGCGAGGGATTATCCTGCATTTTCAATGCAGGATGCCACTTATTATTTCAAGTTACATTGATAAATTGAAATAATAGCCATATAATAGAGCCGGTGTTTCAACTTCAGGGAAAGGAGCGAGGTGTAATGGAAAACCGTGCAGGTTATTTTAAATCAAATTTATCAGGCGAGATGGCATACAAGTCTTTCGTTCCGAGGCCACTGTCGGCTGTTCCTCCGATTGAGCTTTCTGAGGATATGGTAAGGCTGCTTATAAAAGCAAATGCGCAGCTTGCTGTTCTGGAAAGTGTGGCGACCCGCATTCCGAATGTTGGGTTATTTGTTGCTATGTATGTACGCAAAGAGGCGCTGATGTCTTCACAGATTGAGGGTACTCAGGCCACACTGGAGGATGTCCTTGATCCTATGTTGGATATAAATGCGAATCGCAATGTTGCGGAAGTTGTAAATTACATTAAGGCGACGGAGTTTGCTATACAGCGTCTACGAGAGCTTCCTCTGTGCAACAGTCTCATCAAAGAAATCCATGCGATTTTAATGGAAGGTGTGAGAGGGCAGGAAAAGAGTCCCGGTGAGTTTAGACGTTCGCAGAATTGGATCGGAGGTCAGGGCAGCACACTGAAAAATGCCAGATACATTCCACCATCTCCGGATGACATGGTTGAAGCAATGTCTGATCTTGATAAAACACCATGCTTGTTTTTGGCTATCTGGAAGCCAATGCCAGCAGAAACAGAACTTTTGCCTATGAAGCGTATCTGGAAATTCTGCGCAGGGGAACTTGAAACTACAGAGCATATTTTAGAGGGCATTATTTGGTCAGAACAGGGGGCAGAAAAATCATTTTCTGCCCCCGCGGATCCATCCGCTGTGTTTATTTGAATGCTCTCTTCGCAAAGTTGTAAAGTCCGTTGCTCCAGACGGAGAAATCATGTCCTCCCGGCATCTCATAGTAGGTATGAGGAACGCCGTTCTTTTCCAGAGTCTCATGGTAGGTGCGGGGCCATTCCCCCACGGTGCCGTCTTCGTTCCCTTTCACGATCATGATGTAGGTGTTGTTTTTGTATTCATCCGGCAGCGTCATGGTTTCCTCGGTGAAAAGCCCGTCCTCTGTGGCATAGGGCAGAACCCCCACAGCCGGCTCGAAGCCGCCGATGTATCCGAAGGTCTCCGGCATGGACAGCCCGATATAGAGAGATTCCCGTCCTCCCATGGACAGTCCGGCCACAGCGGTGTTTTCCCGTCCTTTGGCCACGGAGTAGTGGGATTCCACATAGGGCATCAGGTTGTCACGCAGGTCATTGATGAAGTTGTCAAATGCCTGGAAATGCTCTACGGATAATTCGCCGGAGGCTTTGTCGTTGGCACGGCAGCGGATGTTCGGGAATACCATGATCATCTCTTTGGCCTCGCCCTTTGCGATGAGATTGCCTACGATCTCAACCGGTTTGCCGCCGAACCACTCGTTTTCATCGCCGCCGATGCCGTGGAGCAGGTAGACAACCGGATACTCTTTCGATTCTGTGTAGCCGGCGGGGAGAACGATGTAGGCATGTCTCGTGGTTCCCGTCGTGGTGGAATCATAGGTGAAATCTGTCTTGGCCCCGTAGGTTACGTCATCCTGTCTTTCCTTGTAATCGTCGGGGGGCGCGATCTCCGGTGTCGGTTCGGGAGTCGGCTCCACTGTGGGTTCCGGTGTTGCGGTCACTGTTATCTCCGGCGTCGACCCGGGGGCCTGCGAGGAGCCGGTGGCCGGGGTTCCCGCGGCGGGGGAACCGGATGCTGACGGCGCGGACGGACTTGCCGCGGTGGGCGCCGCTGTGTTTTGATTGGTGGGCTGCACTTTGGACCTCCTTTTTACGGAAACTTTTACTGTTCCGATTTTCTTTGTCTTTTTCCTGTATTTCTCCTGTACGGTGATTTTGGCGTTTCCGGCTTTTTTTCCTTTGATCACGCCCTTTGCTGACACGCTGGCTTTTTTGGGGGCGGAGGAGCGGAATAGATATTTTGCTCCCTTTTTTTTGTTTTTGATCACGATTTTTTTCGTCTTCCCCACGGACAGATTGACACTCTTTGTTTTCAATGCTGCTTTTTTTGCGGCTTTCGCCTCTGTGCCCGGTGCTATGTTTACGGCCAGTGCAGCCGCCATCACAAGCCCCAGCACTCTTTTTGCGTTTCTCGTCATACTTGATCGACCTCCTGTCATTTGTATATTTATTTTAACATGCGGGCCGATGCCTTTCAATAGACGAGATGTCTAATTTCCCAACTTAAGACTATACTTTTGCAATATCACCGGGGATTTTTCCCGCAGATATTCCCGCAGATTTTTTATCGATAGAGGTCTGTCACAAAGACAAAACAGCGGTAGGGCAGTGCCCGGCAGATCTTCTTGGCCGCCCTTGCCTGTTCCGGATCGTCGAACAGGCCAAACACTGTGGGGCCGCTTCCGCTCATCAGCGCGCCCAGCGCGCCGTTTTCCATCATACATTTTTTGATCTCAGCGATCTCCGGGTGAGCCGGGATCGTCACGGTCTCCAGTACATTTCCCAGGCGACGGCAAAGCTGGTGCAGATTCCTCTTTTTCATGGCGGCTATCATCTGGTCGATGTCCGGGTGAACGGTGTTTTCATCCAGAACCAGATGGGAATAGACAAATTTCGTGGACACATGTATGGACGGTTTGGCGATGAGGACATAGCAGTCCGGCATCCGGGGGATGGTGGAGAGCTTCTCCCCGATCCCCTCGGAGAGGGCAGTGCCCTTCAGAATGCAGTAGGGGATGTCGGCGCCGAGTTTTATCCCCCGTTTCATCAGCTGGTGCTTGCTCAGATCCAGGTTGTAAAGTTTGTTCATGGCCAGCATACAGGAGGCGGCGTCGGTGCTTCCTCCGGCCATTCCGGCGGAGACGGGGATCCGTTTGTCCAGGCGGATGTCCAGCCCGCCCGGGATGCGAAATTCCTCCATCAGCATCCGGGCGCTCCGGTATACCAGATTGTCCTCGTTTACAGGGAGAAAATGCAGATTGGTGGTGAGACGGATACCGGGCTCTGATGATCTGGTCAGAGTCAGCCGGTCGAAAAGGCGGATGCTCTGCATGATCATCCTCACCTCGTGGTAGCCGTCCTCTCTGCGGCGGAGGACGTCCAGGCCGATATTGATTTTTGCCGGTGCGTTGATCCAGACGGAATCCATATGGGTTTGCTCCTTTCTGTGGAGGGAAATGATTTTCCGGTTCGAAGCCTCGTTTATCTGTATTTTGCATATTTTTCCGGAATTTGTCAATGCTCTATTGCAGATACGTCAATATTTATGGTTATTGTTCACAGCCGGTTTGGAGGTAGGGATATGCGAACATGGATTCGGGACATAGGGAAAAATGCCAGGGAGCACGTTTGGCTCCTGGCGGGGGCACTGGTGATCCTTGTCATCACGGGTGTGCTGATGCACTTATACAGGAACGCCACCGAGGGGCAGGCCAGGCAGCAGGCCATCGCCAGAGAGATCATCCGCCTGCACGTGGTGGCCAACAGTGACAGCGAGGAGGATCAGGAATTAAAAATGAAAGTAAAGGAGACCATCGTCACCTACCTGCGGGGGGAGATGAAGGACGCCTCCACGGTGGCGGATGCCAGGCAGGCGATCCGGGAAAATCTGCCGGCAGTGGAGGAGATCGCCAGGGAGAAAATGGAGATGGAGGGCTATGACTATGGGGCGGAGGCCACCCTGGAGACCTGTTACTTTCCGGTGAAGGAGTACGGGGATATGACATTTCCGGCGGGGGATTACGAGGCGCTGAAGGTGCGCATCGGGACCGGCGAGGGGAAGAACTGGTGGTGCGTCATGTATCCCACGCTGTGTTTTGTGGATTCCACATACCAGGTTGTGCCGGATTCCTCCAAGGAGAAACTGAAGGAGTCTCTGACGGAGGAGGAGTACGAGTCGCTTCTGGACGGGGAAGACACGACATATTCTGTGAAAATATGGGAGTGGATGAAGAACATTTTTTCTTGAATTTATACCGCGGCCATGGTAGAATAGGATCAAATGATGTTAGGGTCAAAAGGTATTTGCCTATGAGAGATAAAGGAGTAAGATATGGCGCGGGAAGTGAAAGTGAGTATCCACGGCCTTCGGGGGCAGGAAGCCGGGGGAACCGACGATGTCATTACGGTAGTGTCCGTGGGTCAGATGTACGAGGCAGATGATTTTACATGTATCACCTATGATGAGGTGGTGGATGAGGAAGAGAACGGAATCGTCCGGGTGGCGAAAAATCTGCTGAAGATTCGGGAAAACCAGGTGGAAGTGATCAAGAAAGGGCCGTCGGAGAGCCACATGGTGTTCGTGCCGGAGCAGACGACCTACACCTACTATGCCACGCCGGTGGGGGAGCTGGAGGTCAGCATCCACACCAACCAGATCGACTGGGCGAGAAGAAAAGAGGGATTTGATCTGGGACTCAACTACGAGCTGGAGATGAACCAGACATTTATTTCCAGCTGCAATGTAAATATATCCGTGAATTATTGACTGTCCACATGATGAGATTCATGTGGATCTGTGCGCTATTGGTGTTTTATCGGGATTGCAAGAAGGGGGGAAATATATGGGGCTTCGCTTTACAAAAATGCATGGAACGGGGAACGATTACGTCTATGTGGATCTGTTTCAGGAGACGGTGGAGGATCCGGAGGCACTGGCTGTCCGGATCAGTGACAGGCATTTCGGCGTCGGCTCGGACGGACTGATCCTCATAGGGCCGTCGGAGAAGGCCGACTGCCGTATGATCATGTACAATGCAGACGGTTCCGAGGGAGCCATGTGCGGCAATGGGATCCGCTGTGTGGCGAAGTATGCCTACGAGCATGGCATTGTGAACACGACGCATATCTCTGTGGAGACAAAGAGCGGCGTCAAGACCCTGGAGCTGACGGTAGAGGGTGAAGAGGTCACTTACGTTCAGGTAAATATGGGGAAAGCCATATTGAAGCCGGAGGAGATCCCGGTGAGGGCAGAGGGGGATCGCTTTGTCTCCCGGCCGATCCGGGTTCTGGGGGAGACTTACGATGCGACCTGTGTCTCCATGGGGAATCCGCATTGTGTCGTCTTTGTGGAACAGGTGGACGCACTGGAACTGGAAAAGATCGGCCCGGCCTTTGAGAACCATGAACTGTTTCCGGACCGTGTCAATACAGAGTTTGTGGAACTGATCGATGAGAAAACAATAAAAATGAGAGTGTGGGAGAGAGGTTCCGGAGAGACCATTTCCTGCGGCACCGGTACCTGTGCCGCCACGGTGGCGTCTGTCCTGAACGGGCATTGCAGGCAGGGGGAGGAGATCGAGGTGCTGATCCGCGGAGGAAGACTGTACGACACCTATATGGAGAACGGGGAAGTCCTGATGAAGGGGCCGGCGGAAACGGTGTTTGAGGGGGAGGTAAAAGGATGAGATATGTGCGCATGGCTGATGCTGAGCCAGGTATGATCGTGGGTAAATCCATTTACAATGAATTGGGAAATGTCCTCGTCAACTACCGGGTGACACTGACGGAGAAACTGATCGACAGGATGAAGGCGAAGGGGCTGCCGGGGCTGTACGTGGATGATTTTCTCTCTGAGGATATCGAGGTGGAAGAGCTGATCAGTGACAACCTGGAGGTGAAGGCTGCCCAGGCTCTGCGCAGGATGGATGTGGATGCGGCGCTGGATGTGGCGGGAGAGATCACCGATGAGCTGAGCATGAACGGGGAGATCAGTGTCAATCTGGTCAGTCTCAGGACAAATTCCGATTATACATATAAGCACTCGATCAATGTGGCGATCCTGTCTGTGCTCATCGGCATGGGGATCGGTCTGAAGAAATCCATGCTCAAGGAACTGGCGGCCTCCGGTCTGCTGCACGACATCGGCAAGATCAATCTGCCCCAGGATATACTGGACAAGGAAGGGCCCCTCACCGATGAGGAGTATGAGCTGATCAAGAAGCATGCGGAGCTGGGTTATGAGAAGATCAAGGACAAAATCTCTATCAGTTCAAAGACAAAGATGGGTGTGTATATGCACCATGAAAATATCAATGGGACAGGCTATCCTCTGGGGCTGGTGGGTGACCAGATCTATATGTTTGCCAAGATCATCCACATCGCGGACGTGTACGACGCCATCACCAGTGAGAGGGCTTACAAAAAGGCGTCACCGCCCAACGATGCGGTGGAATTTCTTATGAAAAATGCGGGATCGATGTTCCAGCCGGAGTATGTGAAGGCCTTTATCACATACATACCGGTGTATCCCAGGGGAAGAAATGTCATCCTGTCCGACGGGAGAACGGCGGTGGTGGTGGAGAACCGTCAATACAATACGCTCTATCCTGTCGTTCGGACTATGGATGGCGAAACCATAGATCTGTCCGACCATGAGGATCCGGATCTTCACATTGTGGGATTTGAGCCGATCGGGCGGAAATAGAAGGAGATATACTTTATGAGAGAGAGATGGAAAAAGATCCGGACAGGATTGTTAATGCTGGTATTTGTGGTAGCCGGGGTGCTGGAGTACGTCCAGCTGATGAGTTTCTTTGACGTCCCCCAGGTGATCCTGGTGATGCCGGTGGTGGGGGCGCTGTCCTATATCACTCTCCGAAAATACAGTTTTCTGGTACTGGTGTTCACGATAGTTTTCTGCTGTGCCTATCAGATCGTGGCCGGTTCGGCCAATGCGATCCAGTATCTCCAGACGACGGCTCCGAGCATCGCACGGGTTCTGCTCTATGTTCTTCCCGTCTGTATGCTGTTTGAACTTCTGGGGATCGGCGGCGGCGCCCTGATCCGTGTTCTGATCAACCGAAAAACGAATCTTGTTGTAGGAATCCTCTGTCTTCTGGCGGGTCTGGTGGTGGTGCTGGGCCCCTATGAGTTTCTGTATCAAAATCCTCTGTATCCCATCCAGGCGCGCATTGCGCTGAGGACGCACGCAGACAAGACGTTTACGGATTACCCCATCAGTGAAAAGGCGGTATATTTTGACATGACGACATCCCGGTATCAGTGCCGGGTGTCTATGGCGGACGGAGCGCTGCATCTGGTTTATTTTGACGATGAGGGGAATGTGGTTGCCAATTAGGCAATCACTTTCCCGACAGCGCCTCGTCGATGGCTTTGGCGGCGGCTTTGCCGGCGCCCATGGCCAGAATGACAGTGGCCGCTCCCGTCACGGCGTCTCCTCCGGCATATACATTCTCCCGGGTGGTGAGACCGCTGTCATCCCGGGTGATGAGGCAGCCCCGTTTGTCCGCGTCGAGGCCCGGTGTGGTGGAGCGGATCAGGGGGTTTGGCGATGTGCCGATGGCCATGATCACGCAGTCCAGATCCAGGGTGAACTCGCTGCCTTTCTTCTCGATGGGACGGCGGCGTCCGCTGTCGTCCGGCTCTCCCAGTTCCATTTCTATGCATCTCATACCGGATACCAGACCCTCATCGTTTCCGAGGATCTCAACCGGATTATTCAGCGTCTTGAAAATAATGCCTTCCTCAACCGCGTGTTCCACTTCCTCTTTTCTCGCCGGGAGCTCTTCCATGCCCCGCCGGTACACGATATAGACGTCCTCAGCCCCCAGACGTTTGGCACAGCGTGCGGCGTCCATGGCCACGTTCCCGCCGCCTACCACAGCCACCCTTTTCGCGTGCTGGATGGGGGTTTGGCTCCCTTCCCGGTAAGCCTTCATCAGATTGATGCGGGTCAGGAACTCGTTGGCGGAGTAAACGCCCTTCAGACTCTCGCCCGGAATATTCATAAACCGGGGGAGCCCCGCGCCGGAACCGATGAAGATGGCTTCGTTGCCCATGTCAAATATTTCGTCGATGGTGAGAACCTTTCCGATGACCATGTTGGTCTGTATGTCTACGCCGATGGCTTTCAGGTTGTCGATCTCCTGCTGTACGATGGCCTTCGGCAGACGAAATTCCGGGATGCCGTATACCAGCACGCCCCCGGCCAGGTGCAGGGCCTCAAATATCGTTACCTTGTATCCCAGCTTAGCCAGATCACCGGCGGTGGTCAGACCGCTGGGGCCGGCGCCGATGACGGCTACTTTGTGTCCGTTGGACGCCGGTTTTTCCGGTGCATGGTTGTTGTGTTCCCTGTGATAATCCGCCACGAAACGCTCCAGCCGGCCGATACCCACCGGCTCTCCCTTGATGCCCCGGACGCATTTTCCCTCACATTGTGTCTCCTGGGGGCAAACCCGGCCGCACACGGCGGGGAGGGAGGTGGAACGGGAGAGGATTTCAAAAGCACCTTCCATATCCTCGTTGGCAGCTCTTTCCAGGAAGGCGGGGATGTCAATCTGCACCGGACAGGCGCTGACGCAGGGTTTATTTTTGCAATTCAGACAGCGGCGGGCCTCATTGACTGCCATGTCGTATGTGTAGCCGAGAGCCACCTCGTCGAAATTTTTATTTCTCTTATCCGGATCCTGAACCGGCATAGGACATTTGCACAAATCCATATTGCGTTCTGCCATGATCATCCGACCTCCTTTTTCAGCAAGTTGCATGCCTGCTCTCTGGCGTGCGTCTCAAATTCTTTGTACATGGTTCCGCGCCGCATGGCCTCGTCGAAATCCACCTGATGCCCGTCAAAGTCCGGCCCGTCCACACAGGCGAACTTCGTCTCTCCGCCTACCGTGAGGCGGCAGCCGCCGCACATGCCGGTGCCGTCGATCATAATGGGGTTCATGCTGACTACTGTTTTTATATTATATTTTTTGGTGGTGAGGCAGACAAATTTCATCATGATCAACGGGCCGATGGCGATGACTTCGTCGTACTCATT
Source organism: uncultured Eubacterium sp. (assembly GCA_964484225.1). Lineage (GTDB taxonomy): Bacteria > Bacillota > Clostridia > Lachnospirales > Lachnospiraceae > Eubacterium_F. Next base: position 4,983 of record CAZAEM010000053.1, on the reverse strand, counting down.
TCCCTCGTTGATCAGCTTCTCCAGGGCATCGGTGACAAGCCCTTTTTCACCGTAGCTTCCATCGTCTGTCATCATCACCATCCTGCTGGAGGATTTTTTGAATTCATCCTCCAGGATCACCAGATCCCGGTTTCGGAACCCCACGATGGCATGTACCTCCGCACCCAGCTCGTGTAATTTCTTTGTGACGGGATAGGCGATGGCACAGCCGACGCCTCCGCCGACAACGGCCACCTTCTTCAATCCCTCTGTATGTGTGGGGACACCCAGAGGTCCCACAAAATCGTGAATATATTCCCCCTCTTTCAGGGTGTCTAACTCCATGGTGCCGGCGCCCACGATCTGATAGATGATGGTGACGCTGCCCGCTTCACGGTCAAAATCAGCGACAGTCAACGGGATACGCTCACTGTCTTCCTTTGCGCGAAAAATAATAAATTGTCCCGGCTCTGCCTTCTTTGCGATCAGCGGAGCTTCCACCACCATCTTGCTGACAGTGGGGTTCAGGGACTTTTTCTCAAGAATCTTGAACATTCTTTTTCCTCCTCGAATTGATGCTGGGGTCAAAAGGTACGGATAATGGGCCTTTTGACCCTGAACATCATTCTAGCACAAAAGCCGCGGAAATTCAACAAACACTTGACAAAGCCCGGTGCATGAGGTAAATTTATGTTGTACGTGGTTTTGAAAACCACATTCAATAGAGAAAGAAACTGTCAAGGAATATTCATAATTTAATATGGAGGGTATTATGAGTTTTAGTAAAGATGCCGTTGCGGCGCCATTCATTCAGGTAGAAGAAGACGAGAACGGAGTTCTTCAAAACATCACTTTTATCAACGATGAAAACTTCAATTTTGCTTATGATGTAGTGGATAAACTGGCGAAAAAATGCCCGGATAAGGTGGCGATGCTCCACATTTCCAGAGAGGGGAAAGAGCGCCGTTTTACATTTTATGATATGTCGCGCTATTCCTCGAAGGTGGCCAACTATCTCAAGTTTCTGGGTATCCAGAAAGGGGATCGCGTGATGCTGGTACTCAAGCGCCATTATCAGTTCTGGTTTGCTATCCTGGCTCTCCACAAGATCGGCGCGGTGGCTATCCCCGCCACCAATCTCTTGTTGAAATCGGATTTTGAATATCGTTTCAAGACGGCGGACGTGGACGCCGTACTCTGCACGGCGGACGGGCCGGTGTCCCAGGAGATCGACAAGGCTACCCGCAGCTACAGAAATCTGAAAGTAAAGATCATGGTGGGGGCCAGTCGTCCCGGCTGGCGCAGTTTTAATAAAGAAGTGAAATATTTTTCCAGTCATATGGTGCGGCCCAAAGGGGAGCAGGCGATCCGCGGAGACGATCCCATGCTCATGTTCTTTACTTCCGGCACCACTTCCTATCCAAAGATTACCACCCACAATTTTAAATATCCGCTGGGGCACTATGTCACGGCAAAGTACTGGCACCAGGTGGATCCGGAGGGAATCCATTTCGCCATCTCGGACACCGGCTGGGGCAAGGCGATGTGGGGCAAACTGTATGGGCAGTGGCTCTGCGAGGCGTGTGTTTTCACCTATGATTTCGATGATTTTGATGCCAAAGAGATCCTGCACATGATTGAGAAATATAAGATCACCACCTTCTGCGCGCCTCCCACGGTGTACCGGGTGATGGTCCATCTGAGATTGGATCAGTATGATCTCTCCTCCCTGCAGAATGTGACGACGGCGGGGGAGGCGCTGAATCCCGAGATTTTTGAGAAATTCAAGGCCAAGACCGGACTGGTTCTGATGGAGGGCTTCGGACAGACCGAGACCACCCTGACGATAGGCAACCTGGTAGGGACGGAGCCGAAACCCGGCTCCATGGGAAAGCCCACGCCACAGTACGACGTGAAGATCATGCTGCCGGACGGCAGTATCGCCGGACCGGAGGAGGAGGGCGAGATTGTGATCGGTACGGCCGAAAATATCCCGAACGGCCTTTTTGTGGAGTATTATGGTGACGATGAAAAGACTATGGCGGCCTGGTATGAAGGCTATTATCACACCGGTGACACGGCTTATTTTGACGAGGACGGATATCTGTGGTACGTGGGTCGGGTGGATGATGTGATCAAGTCCAGCGGGTACCGCATCGGGCCCTTTGAGATTGAAAATGAGATCATGAAGCTTCCCTATGTCCTGGAGTGTGCGGTCACATCCGTGCCGGATCCCATCCGCGGCCAGGCGATCAAGGCCAGCATTGTACTGGCCAATGAACAGGAAGCGTCCGATAAACTTAAAAATGAGATCATGAAATCTCTGAAGAAAAATATCGCTTCCTACAAGTGGCCCAAGATCCTGGATTTCACGAAAGAACTGCCAAAGACCATCAGTGGGAAGATCCGCAGAAAGGAAATCAAGGAAAATGACTGGAACGAAGAGGAAGAATGACCGCATCGTGATTACGGGAATGGGAGCTGTCACTCCCATAGGAATCGGCGTGGGGGAGTATTGGCAAAACCTGACGGCAGGACGGTGCGGTGTGGAGAAGATCACCCGCTTTGACACGGAGGGACTGCCGGTGAAGATTGCGGCAGAGGTCAAAGGGTTTGACCCGGAAAAATATATGCCCAAGAAACTCACCAGAGAGATGGACGCCTTTATGCAGTACGGCTACGCGGCGGCCATGGAGGCCATCGAAGAGGCTGAGAGAGACGGGGCGGCAGCAGCGCCTGACCGCATGGGTATCGTGGTGGGTACGGCTCTGGGCGGGATCGCCCCCATCGGAGAGACCCAGCACGGGATCAGTACGGGAGAACACAAGCGGGTCAGTCCCCGGTTTGTCCCCAAGATCATAGGGAACGAGGTGGCAGCCCAGGTGGCCATCGCCAAGGGATACAGGGGCCCCAGCCTGACGGTGAGCACTGCCTGTTCCTCCGGCGGCGACGCCATCAGTATGGCGGCCATGCTTCTTCAATCCGGCCAGGCCGATGCGGTTCTCGCCATGGGAGCGGAATCCGCCCTCTCCCCTGTTTTCATATTGGGCCTGTCCTCCGCCCACGCTCTGTCCACCAACAATGACAATCCCCAGTCGGCCAGCCGGCCCTTTGACCGGGACCGGGACGGGTTTGTCATCGGCGAGGGAGGCGGAGCGCTGATCCTGGAGACAGAGGAGAACGCCAGGAGCCGGGGGGCGGAGATCTTCGCTGAATTGGCCGGGTTCGCCAACTGTACGGACGGCTACCATGTGACCAGCCCGCACCCGGAGGGGATCGGGGCGGTGTACTGTATGAGAAAGGCCATAGAGCATGCGGGGATGGACGCGGGAGAAGTGGATTATATCAACACCCACGGGACGGCCACCGGTGTGGGGGATCCCATTGAGACCCACGCCATCAGAGAACTCTTCGGGGATCACTGTAAGGATATGGCAGTGACCTCCACCAAGGGCGCTACCGGCCATATGATGGGCGCCGGGGGCATCACAGAGGCCATCACTTGTATCCAGTGTATCCGCACCGGGGTGATACCGCCGACCTTGAACCTGGATCACGTGGATGAGAAATGCGCGCCGTTGAATTTTGTGCCGAAGAAGTCCGTCCGGAAAGAAGTGCAGGCCGCTATGAGCAACTCCTTTGGGTTTGGCGGCCAGAACTCCAGTCTGGTATTTCGGAAATATTGACTTGATAGCAAGAAAAAGGTATAATGTGATTAAAATAATGCTATCAAGATTTTAAGGAGGTGCCGCCATGAATATCCGTCCATCTGCAGCAATTCGGCAGAATTATAACGAGATTGCAGATATATGCAGAAAGACCGAAGAACCGGTTTTCCTTACCAAGAATGGTGAGGGAGATTTGGTTGTCATGGATATTGAAACGTATAACAGACGGGAAAAGATGCTGAAGTTACGGGAGGAATTGCTTGCTGTGGAGGAAGATCGGCTGGCAGGCAGAACCGGATGTACGCTCGATGAATTGGATAAGTATCTTGATGATATTATTGAAGGGGTATAGTGTATGGATGAAACGGTGTATGTAGAATATATCCTTGACTGTCGGAAGGATTACAGATGGTTGACAGACTAAAGAAAAAAGATGCCGGACACTGAATTATTCTATTTTTTTTCTGTGCTATTCTTTCCAGTTTGCATGGAGGTATTGACTTTGTTAGACAACCTGTTTATTATAAAAGAGGTTTAGCATGAATAAACTTTTTTTCTCGTAACTGCAGCGCCGCCCCCCAAAATGGCGCTGTAGTTATTTTTATGATGTTTTTTAAATTCTGTCATAATTAGTGTCTGCTTTCTGGTAACCAAAAGCAGACACTAATTTACATAAGCTGTATTTCCACGTGATGGAAAAGAAGGAGAAAAATTTATACGATGTATGAAAAATTGGATCGAATTGATGAATTGCTGCAAAATTCCTGTTTCTGTCGAGGACACAAAAGCTATCTGGTAAATTTTAGATATGTCCAAAGTATAGAACGGTATTTTGTCACATTCTTCAATAAGAAGCAGATCGCTATTTCTCAATCAAAATACAAGGATGTAAGAGAGAAGTATAATTGAATTAATTTCGCTGTTGGAAACCATTGAAAATAAAGGGCTGACAGACAGGAACAAAAATAAATCGCCACAGGAAACAACGGATTTATCGTATTTTCTGTGGCAGTTTTACTCATAACCGCAAATTTACGACCAACATCAAAAAATAAAAGAAAAGCACCCCTCATCAACCATAAATGGTGTATAATGTAAGTATCCAATCCACATTAAAAAGGAGTGCTTTTCTTATGAAAATTACGTCACCGCTTCGCTCCTGACTCACATCAAAGATGTGAGTCATATTACGTCGCTTCGCTCCTGACTCACATCAAAGATGTGAGTCATATTACGTCGCTTCGCTCCTGACTCACATCAAAGATGTGAGTCATATTACGTCGCTTCGCTCCTGACTCACATCAAAGATGTGAGTCATATAATAACACAGATTTCC
>CAZAEM010000052.1:0-15150 GCA_964484225.1 uncultured Eubacterium sp. | reverse complement strand
GACAGGATCATCGTGGGGGAGGTGCGGGATACGGCGGCCATCGATCTTCTCACTGCCATGAACACCGGCCACGATGGCAGCCTGTCCACCGGCCATGCCAACAGTCCGGCTGATATGCTGAACCGGCTGGAAACCTTGGTGCTGATGGGACTGGACATTCCTCTGGCCGCCATACGGCAGCAGATATCGTCGGGGATTGATATCATCGTTCATCTGGGCCGTCTCCGGGACAAGTCGCGCAGGGTGCTGGAAGTGGCGGAAGTGGGAGCGGTGGAAGATGGGAAAATAGTTTTGTATCCTCTGTTTTCCTTTCAGGAGACAGGGGAGCACATGGGGCGTGTGCAGGGCAGCTTAAAAGCCACCGGACACAAACTGAGAGCGACGGATAAATGCCGGAGGGCAGGTGTTTCTCTATGAAGAAAAAGGAAATGATCCGCCATGGCCTGGTGGGATTTGCAGGGAGTTTCCTCGTCCTCTATCTCTTTTACCGTGCGGTTTTGGCGGGAGCGCTGCTCTCCGTGCCCATTGCCCTTCTGTATATAAAGTATCAGGCGAAAAGACGGGAGAGGGATAGGAAATGGCAGCTGACCGTGGAGTTTAAGGATGCTATGGAAAGCATGGTATCCGCCATGGCGGCGGGGTATTCCATGGAGAATGCGGTGGCGGAAAGCTATCAGGATCTCTGCCTGCTGTACGGGAGGGAGACGCCGATTCTTGCAGAGCTGAGTGATATGAAGGAGAAGATCAGGCTGCAGGTTCCGGTGGACAGGCTGTTTTATGAACTGGGCCAAAAGAGTGGTGTGGAGGATATCATCACCTTTGCGCAGATTTACGCCACAGCCAGGAAAAGCGGAGGAAATCTGGTGAAGATCATGAAGAGGACGGCGGCCAACATCAGTGGGAAGATAGAGGTGCAGAGGGATATTCAGACCATGATCTCCGGGAAAAAACTGGAGGCGGATTTCATGGCAGTCATTCCCCTTCTGATACTTATCTACCTTCAGATTTTCTCCCCGGGATTTCTGGATCCGCTGTACCGGGGTGGGGGCCGTCTGATCATGACGGGGGCTTTGATCCTGTATGCCGCGGGGGTGGTCTGGAGCCGCGCCATCATGGATATTCGTTGTTAGTCAGTCAGGGAGGTGGGAGATGAAAAACATACTGGAGAAAGACAAAAAAACCCGTCAGTTCGTGGAGACATTGTATGCACGGGGGGATGCGGAGCGGGAGATAAAAAGGATATGGCGGGGCCGTATCAGGGTCTGTCTGGGACTTCTGGCGGCAAGCGGGATTCTGTTTCTGCTCTGTTTCCTGCAGACGCCGGAGAAGACCGCGCTGCGCAATGACAACATTCTGATACGCCCTGGGGAGGACGCTGTCATACCTGTTCTGGTATCCGGCGAGAGAGACGGGAAAGCCTGGGAAAAGGAGATGAACCTGAAAGTAAAAGACAGGGACTATACCGAAGCGGAGAAACAGGAGCTGGAGCAGATTGTCACCCGGTTTCTGGAGGAGGATCTGAAAGGAGAAAATAAGTCCCTTGCGGAGGTGTCGAAAGCAGTATCCTTCGCGGAGACGGTTCCCCAGACGGAAGTGGAGCTGCAGTGGAGCTACGATACGGAGTACCTCCGGGAATCCGGTGTGCCTGTGACAAAAAATATTCCGGCCGCCGGAGCGGATACGGAAGTGCGGGCCAGGGCGGTTTGCCGAAACTGGAAAAAGACCTTCTTTTTTTCCCTGCATCTCGTGCCGGGAGAATACACGGCAGAGGAGCTGGAGATCCGGGAGGTCCGGCAGGCGATACGGCAGGAACTGAAAGAGCAGTCTACGGAGAGTGAAGTGGTATTGCCCGGAGAGGTGGGGGAGACCAGAGTGTCCTATCGCGTGGAGGGGGAAAAGAAAAATTATTTTCCCGTATATCTGTGTCTCCTGGCGTTATGTATGCTGCCTCTGCTCTGGGACCGGCAGCAGAAACGCAGGCTGGCGGAGAGGGAAGAGCAGCTCCTGGTGGATCATCCGGGGATTGTCAACAAATTTATGCTTCTCCTCAGCGCAGGGCTCACTGTGCGGCTGGCGGTGGAGCGGCTGGCAGACGAGTATGAGGCGGGGCGAAAGAAGGGGGGTGGGATACGCTATGCCTATGAAGAAATCTGTGTCATGAACCAGGAGATGCGGGACGGGATATCGGAGGGGAAGGCCATGGAGCGATTTGGCAGACGGTGCCGGCTTCTGCCCTATCTGCGATTTACCTCAGTGATCACACAGAACCTGAGAAAAGGGGCGGAGGGAATGCTGGATATTCTGGAAAAAGAATCCCTGGAGGCATTGGAACAGAGAAAGGAGAGAGCAATGCAGATGGGGGAGAAAGCGGGAACAAAGCTTTTGTTTCCCATGATACTGATGCTTGGACTGGTGATGGGAATCATCATGATCCCTGCGTTTATGACAATGTAACCGGAACAGATATGATGTGACAGATATCACATACAGGAAGGAGAGAATGCGTATGAGTGAATTAAAAGATTTTTGGGCGGAGGAGGACGCCATCGGTGTGGTGGAGATTATTTTGATCCTGGTGGTGCTGATTGCCCTCGTCCTGCTGTTTAAGGACAAGATTACTACGGTGGTCAACAAGGCCTTTTCGGAATTTAACAAGGACTCCACCAGTATCATTGGGTAGAGCGGGAGGCGGTATAACGGTGTTTTTGACACTGACGGGTCTCATCATTTTTGCCATGCTGGGAACCATGGTGGAGACCGCCCGCTATACCGCCTGTAAAAACCATGCCGCCCGGACTCTCCGGGCCTCTACGGAGGGGCTGATGACGGAGTACAGCAGACCTCTGTATGACAATTACGGACTGTTTTTCCTCGAGAGCAGCGGGCCGGCCTACGAGAAGGTGATCGCGGGGTATACCGGCGACACCTTTGAGGCGGCGGAGAAGGGAGATATGGATTTCCTGACGGGCCGGATGGACTCTGTGGAGGTGGTGGAGCGCACCGGTATGGGGGATGACGGGGCGGAAGCTCTGCAAAAAGAGATCAATGCCTACATGCTGCGCCATCTGACAAAAGAGCAGCTTTCCAAATTTCTGGGGAAATCGGAGAAGATCTATGAGACAGAGACCCAGGCGCAGGAGATGGAGACCCTGGTGGAAGAGGAGAAAAAACTGGGGGCGCTGGATCAGCAGGTTCTTGATCTGATGAAACTGATTGACGGAATCACGGTGAAATCGGGAAAAGTAACCTGTCAGAAGGAATTTGTGAAAATGTTTGCCGTGTCCGGATCCCAGGGGGCGAAATACGGGGTGACCAATGCGAAGGTGTGGAAGGCCATGAAGGCAAAACTGGACAAAACTCCCGGCAATTGGGGGAAACTGGGTCGATCCAGCTTTCCGGCCCATGTGAAATCCGTCCTTAAACTGACAGAACAGGCGGAGGAGAAGGCAGAGAAACTGAAAAATGATTTCACAGCTGTGGCGGCGGGAGGCAGTGGAGAATTTGCGGAACACAGGCAATGGCTGGGGCAGTTTATCGACAGCTTGTCCGTCCTGCAGGGGAATGCCGCTATTTTGTCGGAGACGGTCTCTCTTTTGTCCGGAGAAGTCACGGAGGAGACAGAGGCGGAACTGACGGAGCTGTGGAAGGATTACAATGTATCGGACATCGTTTTCGACTATACGGGGATCGACGTGTCCTCCGGCGGGGAGAGTCCCATGGAGGCACTGTCGGGGGCCCTGGGTGGCGGCATTCTCAATCTGGTATGCGAGAATCCGGAGTCTTTATCCGGCCGTGAGGTGAAAAATCCGGACAACACGGCGAAGTATTACGAAGAGGAAGCGGGGGAGGCGGAGGATTGCAGCCGGAGGGTGAGGGATTTCACGGAGAAGGAGGAGGTACGGTTCAGCGGGATTGTGAGTGCGGCGGAGTATGCCATGGATGAATTTTGCCTGGACTCCTATATTCAGGAAAAATTCCGGAACTATACGGACCACGGGAAGGCAAAGTGGAAGACGGCACTGCAATACCAGTGGGAATATGTTCTGGCGGGGAAAAAGAAGGACAGGAGCAATCTGGAGTCGGTGCTGAACCGGATCCTCCTGATACGCACGGTGGTGAACTTTGCGGCGATATACCGGGATTCCGGCAAAAAGTCAAGCGCCTATGCGGCGGCGGCCGCCCTGGTGGGCTTTACCGGCATGGAACCCCTGGTCCGGCTGGCACAGACCCTGATTCTGATTGCCTGGTCTATGGTGGAAGGACTGGTGGATGTGGCGGGGATTTTGCAGGGGAGGGATATCCCGCTGGTCAAGTCGCCCTCCCAGATCCGAACCTCCTTTGGGGAACTGTTTCAGATATCCGGATCCGCCATAACGGAGCGGGCGAAGAGATGGAAGAAGGGGAAGGAGAGCTCCTTTGGCTATGCGGACTATGTAAAGGTATTTCTGGCTGTCCAGAAGCCTATGCTGAGGAGATACCGCATTATGGATCTGATCCAGTGGGATATGGAGGAGAACGGATACACAGGGTTTCAGCCGGGCACCTGCGTGTTCTCCATGAGGGTGAGGGGTACATTTACTTTTCCCTCCCGGCTGTTTCGCATGGCTCCCCTGGAGGCGGCGCTGGGGAGAGATATCCGGTCCTATCCCGCCGTGTGCGAAATTTCGGTGTCGTATGTGTAAGGTGTAACCTCAAGGCGGGAAAGGGTATTCTATAAATATAAAATGAAGGAAGGGAAACAATCCGGTTATTTAATCAAACAAACATTATTCAAATATTTTTCTGTCAATCTATAGGATACCCTTTTCCGCCTTGAGTAGAGAGGAGGAAGAGATGAGAAGAAGCGGATCGCTGACAGTGGAGGCGTCCCTGGTGCTGCCGCTGTTCCTGTTTGCCATGGTGACTCTGGCATACCTGGGGCAGCTTCTAAAGTGTCAGGATGAAGTACAAAATGCCATGAACCTGGTGGCGTCGGAGGCGTCGGCGCTGTATGGGGCCGGCGGGGAGGAGAACTGCCGAAGCAGAGTTTATTACACAGCCAGGCTTGGCAGTGTGCTGAAGGGGACGGGGATATCCATGTCCCTGGCGGAATCCCGTTTTTCCGATGAGAACGATGAGATCGATCTGATCCTCACGTACCGGGTGAAGCTCCCCTTCCCGGATTATTTTGCCCCCGCCTGTCATTTCCGGCAGCGTGTCCACACCCGGGGGTTTACCGGTGTGGACAGGAGAGACGGAGGGGAGGAGACGGAACATATCAGGGTGTATGTCACAGAGACGGGGAGAGTATATCACCGGAGTCTTGACTGCACGTATCTGAAATTAAGCATTTCTCAGATAAAATATGGTGATCTTGATCCCCTGCGGAACCAGGGAGGAGGAAAATACAAGGCGTGTGAGCGCTGCTGTCGGGAAAAGACTTTTGGGGCGGACTCCGATGTGTGGATCACCAACTACGGGGATCGCTTTCACAGTATCCGCAGCTGCAGCGGGATCAAGAGGAACATCCGTGAGATATGGCTGTCCGAGGCGGGAAACCGCACACCCTGCTCCAAATGCGGATCGGGTGCATATGGCTCATAGGAAGATAGAAGAGAGGGAGGAAAACAATATGGATATGGCAATGAAAATTCTGGCGGGGAGTTATCTCCTGGTCATGGCGGTCATCGATAAGAGAAAAAAGAGCATACCGGTGGCTCCGGGACTGGTGCTGACCCTGCTGTGTGTCGCATGGAAGTGGGTGGAGGGGGAGTTTTTCCTGCCGGGTCTTATGGTGGGACTGCTCCTGTATCTGGTCAGTAAGGTCTCCGGGGGTGGTATAGGGGAGGGGGATGCGCTGGTCTATCTCCCGGCAGGCGTGGCCCTGGGTTTTTTTCACACGCTGGAGATGCTGATCATCAGTCTGTTTCTGGCGGCAGCGGCGGGGATATTTCTGATGGTGACCCGCCATGTGGGGAGAAAACATACCCTGCCTTTTATCCCCTTTACCGCAGTGGGATATTGTCTGGTGATGTTATGAGGGCGGGGGCATATTTCACAGTGGAGGCCGTGTTTGTGGTGTCAATCTGTATCTGGGTGCTGATGGCCCTCTGCACGGGCGGGCTGTATATACACGACAGGGTGATCCTGGTATCGGAGGTCAGCGAGGCGGCGGCAGAGTCCATGGAAGAGCCGGAGCGGGACGCCGCCGCGCAGATACGGGATAGACTTGAGAAAAAGATGTTTTTTCTGCGGGTGGAAAGTGTGACGGTGCAGGATGGGATCCGGGAGAGAAAAGTGAAGGCCCGCTATGGGTTCACGACCTATCCTGTGCTGGAAAGGCTCTGGAAGGGCAGGGAGTATGAGACATCCAGGCCGAAAAGAAAACCGGCAGAATACCGCTGGGATGCGGAGAAGGAGGATGTATGAAAAAGGAGATAATCCAGGACGGAACAGGCAACTATCTGAGAATCTGGGAGGTGGAGGGCGATTTTTTGGGAGATTCCATTTTTTTGCACAATCAGCCCAGGGGATTTCTGCCTGTTGAAATTCAATGTATTAACGGAGGAAAAGAATATCTGTATGATATTTCGGGCAAAATCTCTCTTGAAAAGTATCTCTCGGGAAATTCCTTTTCCCTGGATGAGATATGTATTTTGTTCCACAGGATTTTTGCCATGTCGGAGGAGGCGGGAGAATATCTGCTGGATCAAAACGGGGTGGTGGCGCAGGAGGAATTTCTGTTTTTGGACGGAAATATGGAGAATATTGCCGGGGTGTATCAACCGGAGGCGTCCATGGGAGATGTGGAGGCATACAGCCGTCTCCTGGAATTTATCATGGAGAAGATGAACCAGAAGGATCAGGAACTGGTATTTTTCGTGTACAATATGCATAAATTGACAAAACAGCCGGGGTGCACGAGGGAGATGCTCCGGACATTCACGGAGGAGGCTGCCCGGGTTGACAGAGGCAATCCTGCACATCAGAAAAAGACCGGCGGCGAGAGGATGATACCGGGAGTCCGGGAGAGAGAGAAGCCTGTGATCGCTACCGTAGAAAATTTGGTAAAAAAGAAGCCGGGGAGAGAGGGAATCTGGGCGGCGGCCCTTTTGGCACTGGCTCTGACAGGTTTTTCCTTCCTCTGGTTTAACGGGGTTTTCGAGACTCCTGTCACCGGGCGGATCGACTGGCTGAAAGCGGGGGGAGCGGCATTGTTTTTCCTCGTTGTGGCCGGGTATGGCATATGGAGGCTTCTGTCTCCCGATGGTGTGAGACGTCCGGCGGGGACGGATGTGTGCTGGGAGACCTGTGAGGAGAGAAAGAAAGTCTGTCTCATACCCAGCCGGGGCGGAGAGCCTGTCCCCCTGGACTACTTTCCCTGTCATGTGGGAACGGCGGAGGAGAAGGTGGACGCTGTGATCCGGGCGGAGGGGATCAGCGGTGTGCACGCGCAGTTTCTGTGTGAGGGCGGCAATATCCTTGTGATGGATGAGGAGTCTGCCGGGGGAACCTTTGCCAACGAGCAGAGACTGGCTCCCTGGCAGAAGAAGATCGTGCGGGATGGCGACCTGCTGCGCCTGGCCACAAAAGAGTTTGTGGTGGAGATCACTCAGTCCGAGTATGTCATATGACGGATGAATTGTTTCTTAAAATAAGGATCGGATGAGAGCTCAAGATACCGGGATGAGGGGGATTCTATGGCCTTCTCCGGCTCCTGTGCGTAATAATACAGCCCGGTCAGACAGGTGTTGCCTGCGATGTGTATCCGCTCTGCGGGAAATGAGGAGAAAAGCCCCAGAGTGCGGCAGTCTTCCGGGGACAGATGGAAGCCGAAACCGCCCCCCAGATGGAGGACGGGGATATCCTCCGGCCGGATACCCGCTGTGTGGCACAGGGTCTCCATGCCTGCGGCGATGGCGGCGACGGCTAATTGTACATTGCGAAAATCTTCGGGGGTGAACCGGAGGGATCTGCCCTCCGGTGTGTTGCCGAGAAAGACACCCTCCTCCGGGAAGAGGGAGGTGAGGATCCCCCGGCTGTCTACAAAACCCCTGCGGAGCAGTTCGGCACACAGGCTCAGGGCACCGGAGCCGCAGAGACCCACCGGCAGTTTGTTGTCTATGGTGGTGAGAACCGGGTGCAGGGGCCGCAGGGAGACGGAAGTGATGGCGCCGGGGATGCCGGCACAACCGCAGGAGAGACCGTTTCCCTCGAAGGCGGGACCGGCGGCGGTGGCTGTGGTATAACACTGACCCCGGTGGGCCAATGCCATCTCGCCGTTGGTGCCCAGATCGATCAGCATGGCAGTGCCCTCCCCGGGCATACGGCAGGCGCGGAGGCCGGCTGTGATATCCCCGCCCACAAAAGCAGACATCCAGGGGGGGATGATCACGGTGCAATCCCCGCAGTGAAAGGGGGCGGGAGCCGGGCCGGGAGTGAAGGGGCTGGCCGCCAGGGGAGAGCAGTCATATCCCATCAGTATGTGGATCATGGCCGTGTTGCCGCCGATATAACAGCGGCGTATCTTCGCCGGGCTTTGCCGGTTTCCGGTGCAAAGGGCCATGGCCTGCTCCCGGATGCCCCGGGAGACAGAGTTTTTCAGCCGGCCCAGATCTCCGTGGCATGCGGCGTGGATCCGTGCCATGACATCACTTCCCCACTGGCTCTGGGGATTGGCGAAGAGGGAGGTCTGTCTCAATTCGCCGGTGGAACTTTGCATGAGTGCCATGGCTATTGTGGTGGTGCCCAGATCCACAAGCAGGGTGTCGGCGGGGCCGGGGACGGTCTCCGTCTCCAGAGTGATGCTCCGGACCGGGGCGGTTTCAGGGAGGTCAAGGGTGACGTCCCCGTGAGGGATCATGGAGCAGTCGAAAGAGTAGGTGCTGCCGTCGCAGTAATGTCTGCCGTGGCAGTTGCAGGGCAGAGTATACCCCATCTCCTCCAGGAGTGTGAGAATAGGTTTGGTGTTGGATTTTGAGACGGGGACAGTGATTTTCATTTGGGTATTTCCTTTCCTGTTTCATTGACCGGTTTTTGGTTCTGTGTTACAATGCAGTATAGCACAAACGCGAAACTGCGTCTATGAAAAGAGAGGTTTCTTATGCAGGAAAAGGGCAAAGTACCTATAATCACAATCATCCTGGTGGCGATAAACGTCATCGTATATGGATATGTGGAATACCACGGTTCCAGCTACGATGCAGAATATATGATACAGATGGGGGCTGCCTATGAGCCTGCGATTATTGAGGGGCATGAGTATTACCGGCTGATCACCCATTTCTTTCTCCACTTTGGCTGGGATCACCTGGTCAACAATATGATCTCCCTGCTCGTGCTGGGGTATGCCCTGGAGAGTGTGCTGAGACCCCTGCGGTTTGCCGTACTGTATTTTCTGTCGGGAATTCTTGCAGGACTTGCCTCAATCGTATATAATGTAGTTATTGGCAATGAGTATGTGGTCAGCGCCGGGGCGTCCGGTGCAATCTACGGTTTGATGGGAGCGCTGCTGGTTTTGCTGATCCTGGGAAACCGGGGGAGAAGGAGTACACAGATCCCCAGGTATCTTCTGTTTATCGGGCTGAGCCTGTACAGCGGGATGCAGGATGTCAGCATCGACAATGCGGCACACATCGGGGGGTTTGTGACAGGTTTTCTGTTATGCCTTATCATGTCACGAAGGAAACACATGGAGGTCAACTATGAGAATTAATATTTACTATGGCGGCAGGGGATTGATCGATGACCCGACGCTGTTTGTCATTGAAAAGATTGCAACCGTGCTGGACGAACTGCAGGTTTCTGTGGAGCGTTACAACCTGTATGAGGAGAAGGGCAGTATTTCTGTTCTGCCGAAGACATTGAAGGATGCAGACGGCGTGGTTCTGGCCACCTCGTTGGAGTGGCTGGGGATCGGCGGGTTTATGCAGCAGTTTCTGGACGCCTGCTGGCTGTACGGAGACAAGGAGAGCATAGCGCGGATGTATATGTTCCCGGTGGTGATGGCGACCACGTACGGAGAGCGGGAGACAGAGTTTTCCCTGATCCGTGCCTGGGAGATGCTGGGAGGCCGGCCGTGTGAAGGCCTGTGCGCCTATGTGGAGGACCACGTGGAGTTCGAGACAAATGCGGAATACAATCTCATGATCGAGAAGCGGACGGAGAATTTTTATCGGACGATCTCCCGGAGGGCCACTTCGTTTCCCAGCAGCAGCCTGCAGGTGAAAAAGACGGTATTGCGGAGCAATACACTGACCCTTACCCCTCAGGAGGGGGAGCAGTTGTCGGTCTATGTGTCAAACGATAATTATGTAAAGAAGCAGAAAGAGGATATCGAGGAGCTGGCGAATCTCTTCAAGGGTATGCTGGGAGAGAGCAAGGACGCTGACGAGTACATTGAGGTGCTGGAGGCAAACTTCTATCCCATGGATGATCTGCGCGCGGTATTCCTGATCGATCTGATCGACGAGGATTCCTCGATCGTCATTGATATACAGGAGGATAAGATAAACTGTTACCGTGGCAGCGTAGACAAGGCCGATGTGACGGCCAAGGTGAAGGGGGAAGTGTTCCGCGAGATCATCAGCGGGTCGAGGACGTTCCAGAGCGCATTTATGTCCGGAGACCTGTCCGCCCAGGGCAATTTCAAGATATTGAGGAATTTCGATACGATCTTTCGCTTTTGAGGCATAGAATGAAGAGTTAAAAACATATGAAATAAAAAGATATGGAAGGAGAATGGGAATATGAAGGATGAAAACTGTATTTTTTGCAAGATTCTGGAGGGATCGATCCCCTCTACCACTGTATACGAGGATGCGGATTTCAAGGCGATCCTGGATGTAAATCCAGCGGCGAGGGGCCATGTGATCATTCTGCCGAAAAACCATGCCAAAAACCTGTTTGAACTGCCGGATGAGGATGCTTCCAAGGTGATGGTGGTGGCAAAAAAAATTGCCGCGGCGGTGAAGAAGACATACCACTGTGACGGCGTGAATGTACTGCAGAACAACGGCAGGGCGGCAGGCCAGACGGTATTTCATCTTCATGTCCATGTGATACCCCGCTTTGAGGGGGATCTGGATTCCATCAATATCGGCTGGAGACCGATGGATACGCCTTCGGATATGGAGGCGATCGCCGGGGAGATCAAAGCAAACCTGTAGAGAGGATGCGTGAGTGAATAAGGAGGATATGCGAGTGAAACGGATTATTCTGACTGGCGGCGGCACGGCGGGGCACGTAACGCCCAACATCGCTCTGTTACCGGAGCTGGAGAAGAGAGGGTACGAGATTCATTATATCGGATCGGAAACCGGTATCGAGAAGGAACTGATAAGCAATTTTGATATTCCCTACTACGGCATCTCCTCCGGCAAGCTGCGCCGGTACTTTGATGTGAAAAATTTTACGGACCCATTTCGGATTTTGAAGGGGTATGCGCAGGCAGATAAACTGATAAAGAAGATACAGCCGGATGTGATTTTTTCCAAGGGAGGATTTGTCACGGTGCCGGTGGTGAAGGCGGCGAAGCGGAGACACGTGCCCTGCGTCCTGCACGAGTCGGATATCTCTCCGGGGCTGGCGAACCGGTTGTGTCTCTCGTCGGCCACGGCGATCTGTGCCAATTTTCCCGAAACCCTGGAGAACCTCCCGGAGGACAAAGCCTACCTTACCGGGTCCCCGATCCGCAGGGAACTCTTCTCCGGCAATCGCCTGAAAGGGCTGGATTTCTGTGGATTCACCGCCAACAAGCCGGTGATCCTCGTGATCGGCGGAAGTCTCGGCTCTGTCCGGGTGAACGAGGCGGTGAGGGAGATTCTTCCCCGGCTTTTGGAGCGATATCAGATCATCCATCTGTGCGGGAAGGAAAAGGTGGATGCCTCGCTGGAGGGGACGGAGGGCTATGTTCAGTATGAATACATACAGAAAGAGCTCTGCGATCTTCTGGATGCCGCCAGTATTGTGATCTCCCGGGCGGGGGCCAACGCCATATGTGAACTGCTGGCGCTGCACAAGCCCAATATTTTGATCCCGCTGTCTCTGGAGGCCAGCCGCGGTGATCAGATCCTGAATGCGGCATCCTTTGAGCGGCAGGGATTCAGCTATGTGATCAAAGAGGAGGAGCTGACCAGCGACAAGTTGTTTGAGGCGGTTCAGTATGTGGATGAACACAGTCAGAAATACAGAGATGCCATGTCGGGCAGTGACCAGCAGAATGCGGTGGTCCGTGTGGCAGATATCATCGAAAAAGTGGTAAATACCGGGGAATCTGAGGAATAAACTTATTTTATGAGAAATCCGGTCAGACGGTTTGTGATAAATATGGCGGTGCCCACTGGAAAAAGGAATTTTCTGTTGTTATACTGACTTTCAGGAAATGGAGGGAAGAAAGATGACAGAATTTCTAAACACCTATGGGACAGCCTATGTTGTCACCCTGCTCTGTCTGCTGCAGATCCTGACAAAATGGATGACAGGGCATACATATAAGAGGCTGCTCCGGGCGGCAAAAGATATGGGGCACACAAAACACCCGTTTATGAAGTCTCTCTGCATGAAGTTTGAGACCTGTTACAAACTGAAGATCGGCGTACCCAATGTGGGAACCTACGTGGAAAAATATCTGTGTCAGTACCGGGTTCTGGGACTTCGCCTGCACACATGGGACACGTTCTGTAACCAGTGTATGCTGCTGGCTATGACAGGGAGTCTCTGCGCCGGCATGGGAGCCATCGTCCTCAATCTGAGCAGGGGGGTCATCTTTGTCAACCTCTTTGCCGGGGTACTGGGCAGCGGTCTGGTTCTGCTCTGTGACAACCTTTTCGGGATCCAGAACAAGAGGAATCTTTTGCGGCTGGAGATGATGGATTATCTGGAAAATATTTTCAAGCCCCGGCTGGAGAACGAGACATTCCACTCCCAGATGCTGGATGAGTACCAGCGGCAGTATTTTGAGGACGAGAAGAGTGAAAAAGAGAAGGTGGTCAGCCTGCCGGAGCGGGAGCTGGCCCACAAGAAGATCCAGGGCGTGGAGGTTACGAAGGAGGAGGAAGAAGTCATTCTGGATGTGCTGCGGGAATACATGTAAGGATTGACAGGAAGAATTGCGAAAGGGTATAATGAGAGACAGGAAAATATTTCCGTTGCTTATTGTAAAATAAAATATACAGGAGGAATAAGAAATGGAAAAACATGTGACATTTGACTATTCTCTTGCGGGCAGTTTTATCAGCCAGGATGAGGTGCGGTCCATGGAGACGATGGCGGCGGCAGCAAGGGATACCTTGGAGGGTAAAAAGGGAGCGGGGAACGATTTCCTCGGATGGATCGACCTGCCGGTGGATTATGACAAGGAGGAATTTGCCAGGATCCAAAAGGCTGCGGAAAAAATCCGGTCCGATTCGGAGGTTCTGGTCGTCATCGGTATCGGGGGTTCCTATCTGGGGGCCAGGGCGGCCATTGAATTTCTGCGCCACAGCTTTTACAACAGTGTGGACAAGTCTGTCCGGGGGACACCGGAGATCTACTATGCCGGAAACAGCATAAGCGGTACATATCTCTCCCAGCTGCTGGAGACCATCGGGGACAGAGATTTCTCTGTCAATGTGATCAGCAAATCCGGCACCACTACGGAACCGGCCATCGCCTTCCGTATTTTCAAGGAGATGCTGGAGAAAAAATACGGAAAAGAGGGAGCGGCAAAACGCATTTACGCCACCACCGATAAGGCCAAGGGAGCTTTGAAGGTGCTGGCCACAGAGGAGGGGTACGAGACATTTGTCGTGCCGGACGATGTGGGAGGACGCTATTCTGTGCTGACGGCGGTGGGATTGCTGCCTATCGCAGCGAGCGGTGCGGATATCAGCAAATTGATGGAGGGCGCCCAGAGTATGCGCAAGCTCTGTCTTGATACGCCGATAGAAAAGAACGATTCCATTATGTATGCCGTGATCCGGAACATACTCCACCAGAAGGGAAAGGACGTGGAGGTTCTGGGTAACTACGAGCCAATCTTCCACTATGTAGGCGAGTGGTGGAAACAGTTGTACGGCGAGAGTGAGGGGAAAGACCAGAAGGGCATCTTCCCGGCGGCAGTGGATCTGACTACGGATTTACATTCCATGGGGCAGTTCATCCAGGACGGCTCCCGCATTATGTATGAGACCGTGATGGAGTTGGAATCCCCCTCTCTGGATATTGAGATCAAAAAAGAGGATAAGGATCTGGATGGTTTGAATTACCTGGCAGGGAAGACGATGGATTTCATCAATAAAAGCGCCATGAAAGGTACTCAGCTGGCTCACACAGACGGCAATGTGCCGAACCTGGTTGTCCGGATCCCGGAGCAGAACGAGTTTTACCTGGGCGAACTGTTCTATTTCTTTGAGTATGCCTGTGGTATCAGCGGATACCTGCTGGGAGTAAATCCCTTCAACCAGCCGGGCGTGGAGAGCTATAAGAAGAATATGTTTGCACTCCTGGGCAAACCCGGTTATGAGGAACTCGGCAGAGAACTGCGGGATCGTCTGTCATAAGACATGAGTTTTTTGCCCCCGAGGGACACTCAGATGGAAAATAAAAAATGGCTGCTGTAAGGCAGCCATTTTATTGTCCGATTTGTTATCACTCGGCAGCAATCGCGCCTGCAGGACAAGTAGAAGCACATGCTCCACAATCCAAACAGGTATCTGCGTCGATTTCGAAATGAGAATCCCCCTCAGAAATCGCTCCAGCCGGGCAATCTGCTGCGCAGGAGCCACAGCTAATGCATGCATCTGAAATTTTGTAAGCCATTTTTTACCCTCCTTTATAAATAAACTCGCTAAGCTATACACATCATAATACAATTTGAAGAGAAATACAAGTATATTTTGGGTTAGTTGTGTATAATTATGGTTAGGTAAAGAATGATCGTTCCACGGGGATTTAATTTTTTTCTTTCTCTATTTTTTGACGTAAAATTTCAATGTCTCAATATAATTATGTAATGCAACACATTTTCAGAGTCGGCGAGATGGTGGGGTATGCTTTAGCAACGTAAAATCACAAATAATCACGGGCGTATTCCGACCCAAAAAAGGCGTAAAACAACCCTTGACGTATCACATGTATGCGTGCTATAGTATTGATACAGCGAAATGATGATTGCACAAAATATAGGGAGGG
>CAZAEM010000051.1:0-15559 GCA_964484225.1 uncultured Eubacterium sp. | reverse complement strand
AGCATAAATACTGGGGTTGTGGGTGTTTTATGCCCACTATCACCCCTGAAGAGCCGTTTTTCCTGATATTTCAAGGCTCGAAAGCTTAATGTTAAAAGAGAAATAACTCCCCGAAAAACAGATTCCGTCTGCTTTCCGGGGGTTTAAACTTGTCTGTTATTGATGCAATCAAAACATTAAAGCAAGTCCGCCTCCGTCTGCCTCAATCCTCCCTCATCCAGGATATAGATCCTGTCACAGACCTCTACCATGTATTTTCTGTCGTGGGAGATGCTGATGATGGCTCCCGGAAATCCCGCCAGGATTTTCTGTATGACGGGCCCGGATAGCGGGGAAAAATTCCGGGTGGGCTCGTCGAGGATCAGCACATTGGCGTTACTCATACATATCTTCAGCAGCAGGAGTTTGGCCTTCTGTCCGCCGGACAGCTCGCAGATCGGATGTGCCATCTCATCCGCCGTGTATTTCAGGCTGCCCAGGAATGTGCGGATCTCCGTTGTCTCCTCCCGGCCGCCCCGGCGGGATAAAAAGTCCACGGGGGTAGTGTGGGATTTGTCCCCAAAACCATCCATATCGCTGTAATCCTGGGGCATGTAGACGGCCTTTATATCCTCCCGGGGCAGAAGGATTTCCGCGATCTTCCGGATCAATGTG
Organism: uncultured Eubacterium sp.; assembly: GCA_964484225.1. Classification (GTDB taxonomy): domain Bacteria; phylum Bacillota; class Clostridia; order Lachnospirales; family Lachnospiraceae; genus Eubacterium_F. The sequence continues at coordinate 14,905 of CAZAEM010000051.1, read as the reverse complement.
GACTTCCCTGCACCGTTCTTCCCGATCAGGCAGATCTTTTCTCTCCCCCGGACCCGGAGGTGAAGGCCGGATGCCAATACCCGTCCGCCCGCCGACAGCTCGGGGAGAGTGAGATCCAGTACCGTTTTTCCGGAAGGAAGAGACGGGCTCTCTTTGAATCTGACGAAAATAGCTTCCTCCACGTCCGGGAACTCTGTCATCCGGTCGTACTCCCTCTCATACCGGCGTTCCATGGATTTTATCGCATGCATTTTCTTTTTCAGCAGCTTTGCCCCGCGGGGATCGGCCCGGGTGATGGTCTCCTGCTGATGCGCTACCTTCTGGGCGATCTCCTGAAGTTTTACTTTCTGTTTTCTGTACTCGCTCCTCTCTTTTTTGGCCAGCTGCTCCTGCTTTTGCAGGCTGCTTTTGCGTCCCTGCACATAGGCTGTGTAGTCCAGTGCCGCCACGGTACTCCTTGCCGACTTTTTTTTCCGGATCTGCTCCAGATGCACGATCTTGTTTGCCGTCCGCTCCAGGAGTGTTTCATCGTGGGAGATGTAGAGTACCGGCCCTGTCCAGTCCAGGATAAACTTCTCCAGCCATTGAAGAGTCTGGAGATCAATATCGTTGGAGGGTTCATCCAGAAGAAGCACATCCGGTTTGCGGCACAAAATACGGACGGTGCCTATCTTTACTTTTTCTCCCCCGGAGAGGGTTTTCATCTGCTGTTCCGCGTACAAAAGTGATGTGGGGATGTGAAGCCTCCGGGCGTACAGGGCCAGTTCCCCGGGATCGCTCTCCAGAAAGCCCGGTGATGCGGATAAAAACTGATATACGCTCATCTCCCCCTCCTCCGGGGCGAGTTCCTGCCCCAGATATCCGAAAATACAGTTGTTGCGGATGATCTCCCCGGAGTACTCCACATAATCTGTCACCAGGGATTGGTCATAGATCAGTTTCAGCAGAGTGGATTTCCCGTTTCCCTCCTCCCCGATCAGCGCCGCCTTGTCCCCGTCATTCAGGACAAAGGACAGATCTGTCACCAGTTCCCGAAGATCCTTTTTGCAGGTTATACTTATATTTTTAAGTTGTATCATAGCCGTCCTCCCGTCATGGTCTCTGTTTTCGTGCAAAACAAAAAGCCTGTTCCCGCATTCGAGACAGACTTCTACACAAGCAGACACCCAATATCCGTCAGGGACCGACGGCATCCGGGGAGGAAAACATGAGAGATAATCTGAATCCTGCGACAAAAACAAACCTATCGTTCACACAAAATAGGTTACTGTTATGGATTGTCTGTTTTGGATCAAATTATCTACCGCTCATTCTCTCACCTTACACATGCCGTGCCTTTCCTTTTATTATCTGTAGTATACTACGCAGGGGGAGTTTTGACAAGAGGAAACACTTGACACCCGCACGGGTTATGTTATTATCAATTTAACGGGGGTGATCAAAAATGTCAGATAAAGATGTGAATTTCACGTACTCTTCCGTTGTGGCAAAAGACGGAAAACCCTACATATCGGTGATGTTCGAGCGCGACAGCGACCGTGCGGAGGGATCCCTGCCGGACTGCCGGATCTCTAAGAACAAAGGATTTTCCGACGAGGAAGTGGGACAGCTGGAGGGATATCTTCTGGAGCACAAACAGGAGATCATCGAGAACGCGAAAAACCTGACAGGTGTAAAAAACTGGTTCGGATGATCCCGGTTTGCTTTGCATTTATCCGAGCCATCGGTTTAAAACCCTGAACAGATGGTCAAAATCCAGAGGCTTTGCGATATGTTCATCCATGCCTGCGGCTTTGCATGCCTGGATGTCCGCTATAAAGGCATTTGCCGTCATGGCGATGATCGGAACCTTCCGGGGATAGTCGCCGGGCAGGCTGCGGATGGCTCTGGTTGCCTCATAGCCGTCCATGATCGGCATCTGGATATCCATAAACACAATGTCGTAATATCCCGGATCGGCCCCGGCCATTTTGTCGAGGGCTTCTTTGCCGTCCTTGGCGTATTGGATCTCCAGCCCGGTCATGCCAAGAATCTCCCCTGCTATTTCCGCGTTCAGCTCATTGTCCTCCACTAACAGCGCCCGCTTGCCGGTGAAATCATCCTTCTGGATCGTTTTCAGCGTAGACAGGTTCTGGAGATGTTTCTTGTTTCCGAGGATTTCCTTGAAAAGATAAACCATTCTGGATTTAAATAATGGCTTGCTGAGGAATGCGTTGGCCCCGGCCGCCCTTGCGGAGACCTCAATTTCAGACCAGTCGTAGGCCGAGATAATAATGATCGGGACGTCCTCCCCCACTTGTCTGCGAATCTCCCTGGTGACCTCCAGACCGTCCATTCCCGGCATTTTCCAGTCGGGGATGACGGCAAAAAAGTCATTGTCCGCTTCGTGGCGGGCCACTACGTATTTTACGGCATCCTCACCGCAAAGCACATATTCTCCCAGCATTCCGAGTTCGTTCAGCATATCGCAGGTGGATTCACATGCGATCTCATCGTCATCCACCACCAGGATCGGCAGATCGATCAGCTTTTCATCGGAGACAGATTCCTCGCTCTCCTGCAGTTTCAGGAAAATAGTCACGGTAAATTTTGTCCCCTTGTCCGGCTCGCTCTTTACATCTATCCGGCCATTCATAAGCTGGACGATATTTCTGGTGATGGTCATTCCCAGTCCCGTTCCCTGGATCTTCGCCACGCGTCCGTCCTCTGCCCGGGAAAAAGGTTCAAACAAATGCTCCAGGAACTCCCGGCGCATACCGATGCCGTTGTCTTCAAAAACAATTTCGTAGCAGCCCAGATCTTTCCTGTGAAACGGCTTCTCGGAGAGGGTCATCTGCACTTTTCCGCCCTCCGGCGTATATTTGATCGCATTGCTCAGCAGATTTAAGAACACCTGCTGGATCCGCTGGCTGTCGCCGATAACATTTTCATGTTCAATCCCTCTGACCGAAACAAAAAACTCATGGTGTTTCGCCTCGATCTGGGGTTTTGCGATGGAAATCAGATCGTCCACCAGATTCGGCAGGCTGAATTCCTCGTTCTGCAGTTCGATCTTGCCCGATTCGATCTTGCCCATGTCCAGAACTTCATTGAGCAGTCCCAGAAGATGTTTGCTGGCAACCATGATCTTGGAAAGGCAGTCTGCCACCCGATCCCTGTCATCCAGATGGGTTCCGGCAATGGCAGTCATGCCGATAATGCCGTTCATGGGTGTGCGGATGTCGTGGCTCATATTGGCCAGAAAGCTGGACTTTGCCGCACTGGCATGATTGGCTGCCTCATAGGCGGCCTGGAGGGCCTGCCGCTGCTCTTCCTGTTTTTTCTTTGCCTCCGTGATGTCCGCGGCCACAAACAGTCCGTGTATGTGGTCTGTTCCCTCGTCCCTGGCCATGTAGACAGACACCCGCATATAGGTATCTTCAACGGGATTGTAGTATTCTGTTTCGGGATTCGAAATCCCCTCGTCAAATTTTTTCAAAAGTCCCGCACAGGAAAAACAACCGGCCGTGTTTTCATCCGACAGCTGGATTTCATATTTCTCTAAAAATACGTCGTTGAACCTGTCATATTCCACCGGAAGGGAGAGGCCCAGCGCCGTGATCAGATTCCTGTCATGGGCGGTCACAACCTTTTCCCGGATCATTCCCTCGGTGACATCGAAGGAAAAGCTGTACTCCGAGCTTGCCACCAGCGCTGCCTTCTCTTCTTCCGTCCAGGTGTGGGGGCGTAAAGTACTGGAAGCCGATGGACCCGTCATAGCTATGTATTTTCTTCCGGACAAATCCGTAATGGATAATGCAGTCAGACACCTCATAATCCGTCACCGAATTCACATTGAACCCGCAAATAGGGGAATCATCGTACATGTGAAGGGCACTCTCATAATCCTCCCCATTCAGCTGTAAATGTACACCCCGGTTGTCGTATTTCGGATCACTTACGCTGGCATATTTATATGTAAAAATATTGCTCATTTTTACTTTCTCCAAAATATAAACCACATCAAATCCGTACTGCTCCCGCACGTGGTCCAGCAGCTTCTGCAGCTCATCGCTGATATCATCTGTTTCTACCATGGCTGCCATAAATCGGGCAATAGCATCGTCTACTCTTGTTTTCATGGGTACCCCATCTCCTTAAAATTGTTAAATAACCTTATGCCCGGATCATTTAAAATGATGAATGGTATGCAGATTATCGTGTGCAGGCTGCGAATCGGATTAACTTGATTACAATTATATACGAATACAAAGAGCTTTTCAATGTTTAAATATACCAGGTTCCAAAAGGACAGAGCTACTTGACAATGCAAAATAGCTGTGGTATTCTTTTTAATATCTACTTGACTATACCAAGTAGCTGATCGTTTCACAAATTGGAAAGAGGGACGGGAGAGTGACAGGGAAGAGATGAGAAAGGTGGTTCCATGGACGCGCAATTGCTGAAAGGCATCCTGGAGGGATGTGTCCTGGGGGTGATATCCCGGGGTGAGACATACGGATACGAGATCCTGTCTGCCCTGCAGGCATACGGCTTTGGCCAGATCGGCGAGGGGACGCTGTACCCGGTGCTCACAAGGCTGGATAAAAAGGGATATATCTCCTGCCGCAAAATGAAATCCCCCCTGGGCCCCATCCGGAAATACTACCGCATCACCGGGGAGGGAGAGGCATACTACAGGATTTTCCGGGAAAATTATCGTCAGATAACCCGCTGTGCAGACGCTATACTGGGAGGTGAGGATCAATGACAAGCTATATATTTTACAAGGAGAAGCTGACGGGGGAATATCTCCGTGCCTTTGACCGGGCGGAGATCTACGCCATGGGGATCGACATGGCCGACATGGAGGGCAACGATATGCTGATGGAACTCATAGACACCCTCTATACCGCGCAGCAGGAGGGGAAACCGGTGGAGAAGGTGCTGGGGCCGGATATAGAAAAATTTTGCAGAGAGTTTTTCGAGGGTTATAACACGTGGAATAATTTTCTGCACAATCTGCCCAGATGGATGTATCGCATGGCCTGGTTTGTATTTTTCGTGACGCTCCTGGATCTGCTGGCGGCAGAGCATCCTCTGAAAAATTTTTTTGTGGTGGAGACAGATATCAGTTATGTGGGGGCGGGAGTGATCGTGGGGATCCTCACCGTGGCATTCGCGTCTCTGCTGGGGAGCTTTCTGCCCCTTCGCTGGAAACGGATGAACAGTACCATTTTTTCGGTGGCGATCTTTGCTATTTCTATGGTGCTTGTTCTGGTGACGATATTTCTCATGGGGGACAGGGAGGTGTCGGTTCCCCTGTACATGGCGTTGTTTCCCACACTGGTCTATATCCTTATGTACAAATTCCGTCAATTTTTTGTGCGGTATAAAAAATACGGCAGTATTCGCAGGCCGCGGGAGGAAAAAGAGATTGGCGCCTGGCATATCTTCCGGCAGAGTATGCGAAATGAGATGGAGCGAAACCCCCTTTCTCTGGATTTGCTCTCTCAATATGAAAAAAAATTTGCCAGGAAAAATAAACGGCGCATGCGGCGGAATAAATCTCTGATCACGGAGGAGGAGTTCACAGAGACTGTCCGGCAGGAAAATGAAAAATATTATCACCATAAATTATTTTACCCTCTCCTGTTCGGGGGCGTTTGTCTCGTTCCCCTGATAGTGGAACTGATCGGGGGGACAACATGGTACGATTTTTTGATATATGCCGTCATGTTGTTTGTGATTGAAGCCCCCATGGCCTGGTTTTTTATGAAGACGGACCGGATGGGGAGACAGGGGAGGGATACGCTTTTACAACAGTGTGATGAGCAGGGGATCACCCTGCCGGAGCTGGCCAGGAGAATACACGAGGAGGGGACAGAGTCATGAAATGGGAAATAAAAGATTTTTCGGAATTGACAGGAGATGAGTTGTACGGGATTTTAAAACTGCGGTTCCGGGTGTTTGTCATCGAGCAGAACTGTACGGAGCTGGACATGGACGACAAAGATCAGGTTTCGAAGCACCTGTTTGTCCAGGAAGGGGAGGAGATCATAGCCTGCCTGCGGATCATCCCGGCAGGGATCTCGTATGAGGAGGTGTCCATAGGACGGTTTGCCGTCAGCGCAGCCCATCGAAAAAACGGTTTGGGGCGGAGAGGGATGCAGACTGCCATCGACTATATTTTCCGCGAGATGGGAGAACCGGCGATCCGCATCTCCGGTCAGGCATATCTCACCCGCCCGGTTCAGCGGGTTTCCGTTCCGGGGACTTCCCTGCTGTAAATATGTATGACCAGCCGGTCCTCGGAGGATTCCACTTCCCCGTACAATTCCGCATGTTCCAGCCATTTCAGCGCGGCACTGTCGGTATAGATCACGGGGCCTTTGCGCGGATGGATCTGGGTATCGATACCGCCGGGCAGGGTTTTTCCCCGAAACCAGGCGGTCTCTGTGGTGCCCTCGAAGGAGAGCATGTCCACCCGGGCAGCAGCTCCGTCCACGGTCTCTGTGCCGGTGAGATGAACTTGGAGGGCGATGATTTCCTCCGCCGGGGGGAGGGTGTTGGCGTCCGACATAAATCTTGTACTCCTTAAATATAAATAATTTTCATTGTAAATAGCTTCCGGATTGTCTTTATCATATCATTTCGCGGTTCCCATCTCAAGGATTGTTTTGGGGGTGAGTGGAAAAGTCGTTGCTTTTTTTTCCATCATAGGTGATAATGAAATTATGATGTCAGGGTCAAAAGGTCAACATTGCTCGTGCCTGCACGAAAGCAATGTTTGACCTTATTGACCCGCCAAACATGAGGTGTAGCACTTCTCTGAAGTGCTACTAGTAACACATCGAAGATGTGTTACAACATGAGTAAGGAGCAATTTACGTAGTAAATTAGCGGATTACGAATGTTTGTAAGATTGCGAGAATTGCGAAGCAATGGACCAATCTGTATACATCAGTTGAGGGCAAAATACTTTTTGACCTCAACATCATATTATCAAAAAAAACCAGGAGGTATCATTATGGCAAATCGATTTGTGTTGAACGAGACATCCTATCACGGGGCCGGCGCGGTGCAGGAGATTGCGGCGGAAGCGCAGGGACGAGGGTTTCAGAAGGCCCTGGTGTGCTCTGACCCTGACCTGATCAAATTCGGCGTGACAGACAAGGTGCTGGAAGTATTGAAAAAGGCGGGGCTGGCCTACGAAGTCTACTCAGAGATAAAACCGAACCCCACCATTGAGAATGTGCAGACCGGGGTGAAGGCCTTCAAGGCGGCAGGGGCGGACTACCTGATCGCCATCGGCGGAGGCTCATCCATGGATACGGCAAAGGGGATCGGGATCGTCATTGCCAATCCGGATTTCGCGGATATCCGCAGTCTGGAGGGCGTGGCTCCCACAAAAAATAAATCGGTTCCTATTTTCGCGGTGCCGACGACAGCGGGGACGGCGGCGGAGGTGACGATCAACTACGTGATCACTGACGCAGAGAAGAACCGTAAGATGGTGTGTGTAGATCCGAAAGACATCCCGGTGGTGGCCTTTGTGGACCCGGAGATGATGGCCTCTATGCCCAAGGGCCTGACGGCGGCTACGGGGATGGACGCTCTGACCCATGCCATCGAAGGGTACATCACGGCAGGCGCATGGGAATTGTCCGACATGTTCCACCTCAAAGCCATTGAGATCATTTCACGGAGTCTGCGGGGCGCTGTGGAAAATACACCGGAGGGACGGACGGATATGGCCCTGGGGCAGTACGTGGCCGGCATGGGATTCTCCAACGTGGGGCTGGGGATCGTACATTCCATGGCTCATCCTCTGGGGGCTCTGTATGACACTCCCCACGGCGTGGCCAACGCGATCATCCTGCCCACTGTGATGGAGTACAACGCGGAGGCGACAGGGGAAAAATACCGCGAGATCGCCAGGGCTATGGGTGTTTCCGGCGTGGACTCCATGAGCCAGGAGGAATACCGGAAAGCGGCCGTTGACGCCGTGAGACAGTTGTCAGAGGACGTGGGGATACCGAAGGATCTGAAAGAGATCGTGAAAAGAGAGGACATCCCGTTTTTAGCACAGTCCGCATACGACGACGCCTGTCGTCCGGGCAATCCGAAGGAAACCAGCGTAGAGGACATAACGGCATTGTACGAATCACTGCTGTAATCTGCTTTCACCGGAGGGGCAAAGGCCTCTCCGGTTTTTCAAAACAGGATTTCACTGGATCAGAGACCATGAAGATTAAAGGTAATTGCATATCTGACGGTGGGAAGTGCATGGAAATATACCTTAGAAGGTGCTGTTTGTGGTACCGAGTTTAATTGTCTTTCTGAAGAAAAGAAAAAGGAACTGAAGGAATTTAGTGACTTTCTAAAACAATGATTAGAATGTGAAGCAAAGCGAGACTTGACCCAGAAAATGCCTGGGGCGGCAGATGATTGGACAGGCAGGTGATAATGGCATGAAACATAATTCCACACCCTTTGCTGTGGCGGAATATGATAAACAGATAAAAAGGACATTACCATTTTATGTGGAAAAAGAAATGATTGAGAAGGCAGAGGATTTGTGTAATGATGAGAAGGTAGAATTTCTGCAGAGTGATGTCAGAGAACTGCCGTATCAGAAGATATTCGATATAGTAACTGCGATACAGGTAAATCATTATTTTAAGAAAGATGAACGTATAGCAGCAATAAAAAAATGTTATGATGCTTTAGAAAAAAATGGAATATATATTTCTTTTGAAAATTTTGCGCCAGACAGCGTGGAGGGCACAGGATTATATTTAGAACGTTGGAAGCAGTTTCAGATTGCAAATGGGAAGACGGAGCAAGAAGCGGCTTTGCATATTGAAAGATATGGTAGAGATTATTTTCCAGTTACGATTTCGGAATCCATGGAACTCCTGAGGAACGGTGGTTTTCGCATGGTGGAGATTTTGTGGGTGTCTTATATGCAGGTGGGCATATTGGCGAAGAAATAGAAAAATGAGTTTTTGTTTTAGATTGGAGAAAGCGGATGATACGAATTGCAGAAATCAAGGACTTGGAAAATATTTTACAGATTACAAGAGACACTATTTCGGAGATATATTCTCATTATTATGCAGGGGGAGTGGTTGATTTTTTCTTAAAACATCACAACAGAGAAAATGTTTTATCTGACATTGAGAAGGGACTGGTATGGCTGTTGGAGGCAGATGGTTGTCTGGTGGGAACTGTGACAATCAAAGGAAATGCGGTAAACCGTCTTTTTGTTTTACCAGAGCATCAATCCCATGGATATGGCAGCCGGCTCATGGATTTTGCGGAGGCTAAAATTTCAGAAAAATACAGTCATGTTCATATAGATTCCTCATTGGCAGCAAAAGAAATGTATTTGAAACGTGGGTATATAGAGAAGAAGACCTGCAGGATTCCAGCAGACAATGGTGATATCCTGATCTATGATGAAATGGAAAAACGGGTTAATAGCTAGCTAGACAGAATGGGAGGTTGAACTTGGAAATTCGCTACATAGCAAAATCAGACGACAGGCTTGCTATCAGTAAAGTTTATGAAGAAAGCTGGAAGTACGCATATAAAAACATTGTACCACAGGATTATCTCGACAGCATTTCAGAGGGGCAGTGGGTGTCGCATATAGAACAGGAAGATAGAAAGAATCTGGTTATGGTTCGGGATGGGATGATTATAGGGACATGTGGTCCATTGGCGGGAAGGAATTGAAAGAGGTGCAGTATTGTTATCAGGAGATATGATACATTTTGTTTTGCCAGAGTATCAATCTCATGGATATGGAAGCCAGCTCATGGACTTTGCGGAGGCTAAAATTGCAGAAAAAGTGGAAGTGATATAATCAAGACGAGAAAAGAAAATTATGGAGGGGGAAATATGGTATATAGGGAATTGCCAGAACGATTAAATAGAAAAGTAATTTATGAGAGTGATTACGTGTGTTTATATGCTGCAAAAGTTGATACAGAATCTACGTATTTTGATGAGAATGAAGTAAAAATGAAAAGGTGGGTTTCAAGAGATTGTGTCTTGGAGATGTTAAAAAATAATGAAACGAAAGATGGGGTTTCTATTTTGGCATTGCTTTTTGCTTTTGAGTTTTATAAATAACTATGCATATAAAATTTGTGCAGATATAATGGATATTATTAAAGTGGTTTTAGGGGAGTTGTCCAATAAATAGATTGTAAATAACCCTTTCATTAAAAGGTGAAAGCGAGGGGAACAGTGATGATACCTGTATTGGAAGAAAAAGAAATCCTCGCCATACTGAGGGAATATGGTGTGAATAAAGTCGATGAAATCAAGCGGATTGATTCCTCCCGGGGAGAGAAAGATATCCGCCTGAATTATATTGTGGACAAAAAATATGTTCTGCGGATCAACAGCGCAGGGACTATGACTGAAGAGAGACTGCAGGAACTGGAGCGCCTGATTGAGCGTTATAAGTCTATAGGGGTGAGTTGTCCGCGGTTTTTGAGAGTAGTGTCTGATGACGCGCAGGTTCAAGATGCTGCGCATCACGCTGTATATTCCCTGCAGCGGGACGGTATGATCGTATATCTGTCGGAATACATGGATTACCCATTGGCGGAGGATGTGAAGCCGGGGGCGGAATTCCGAGAGAAGGTGGTGGCGCACCTGGGGGTACTGGCGAAAAAATATTCCGGATGCGATCTGATGCGTACCAACTCTATGTGGTCTTTGATCGACCTGGCGCCACTGGACACGGATGTGGATGAGAAACAGGAAAATCTGGACTCCCTGGTGCTGGCGCTGGAAAAAGCAGGGGAGAGTAAACTGGCGCGGCAGGCGGTGTCATTTAACCATGCCAACCGCGAAAAGATAAAGAGAGTGTACAAACGTCTGCCCCGGTGCGTATACCAGGGGGACCTGAATGATACGAATATCCTTGTGGAAAATGGAGAGTTCAAGGGGCTCATTGACTTTAACCTGGCTGGAACGGAAGTGAACATCAACTGTTTTGTCAATGAGACGGCGTCCCTTTGGGAGAAGGATTTTAAAAAATTTTCCGGGGAAGAAATATATGCGCGGATGCTGGAGAGACAGGACAGACTACTGGAGATCATCTTTCAGAATTACCAAATGAACCGGGATGAGGAAGAAGTGATCGAAAACTACAGGAGTATATGTCTGATCGCCCAGTGGCCCAATGTCTGTTTCTACAAGTACGCCCTGGAAACCGGACAAGACAGGGAGAAGGTGCTGGAGGTGATAAGCCGGATCCTACAGAGGGATATCTGAGGGTTATATGGGCATCGCTTAATAAGAGAGGCATACGGTCCGCGGGCTTGAAAAAATGGAGATGTTTTTAACGGTAACTTTTCTGGTAAGCCTGACATTGGCGAAAGTGAAAATAGAAGCAGGGATCACGGAAGGGCTGTCAAGGCTGTATGAATAGAAGAATTCAATACGCGGTAACAGGATTGGAGAAGGCACTGCCTGCGCCTCCGCCTTCGGCAAAAATGCTTACAGCGAAATGAATTTTTTTGAAAAAGCTATTGACACAGCGAAGATCCTGTGATACACTTATGCTCACACCACAATAGGAGGTGGGATCATCCCAGGCAACGAGTTATTGTATTTCATCCTCGTGCCCGCGTCCCTATTGGATTTATACCGATACAAGGTGCCAAATGCGCTTTTGGTATCGGGTCTGTTGATAAGCCTGATCAGGCGTTTGGAAGTGCAGGGACTTTTCGGTATTGTTCCCTGGCTGACAGGAACTATCGTTCCGTTTATCCTATGTTATTTTTTTTACCGAAGGCGTATGCTAGGCGCTTCGGACAGTAAGCTGTATTCTGTGATAGGAAGTTATGTAGGTGTACATCTCATTCTCAAAATCATGGTAGTCTCCCTCTTTACAGGGGCCATGATGGCCTGCATGAAAATGCTTCTGAATCACAACATGATGCGTCGATTCCGACGACTATCCAACTATATGGCCCGCTGTGTGCGGGAAGGAAAATGGCTGCCCTACTATGACAGAAAAAAGGAGGGGGAAGATGGACTGATACCCTTTACCATCGCTATCTCTCTCGCGGTGATTCTCTGTGCTTACTGAGATCTGCCGGCTGTCGGGGCAAAGAGAGAGGTGATTGCATGGAACATGTGATTTTGCTGCTCTACGTGAGAGATGTGGTATACGGCAAGCGTTTTTTGCGGTTTCTTCTGGGAAAACGACATCCCGGGCTGCATCCGGAACTGGTGACGGAGCGGGACAAGATCGAGCATAGGGTGGGAACAGACAGGCAGAGTATTGTAGTGCTGACAGATGACAGGACAGTGCGGGAGGATGAAAAGAGACGGGTAATTTATCTTTCCCGGGAAAAATGGGAAACCCGGGGAGCGATATTCCAATTTCAAAAAGTGGAGGAGATATACCGGCAGCTGCTGGAGCAGCTGGATATCGAGCCTCCGGAGGCAACATGGGAACAGAAGGAAGAAATGGCGGGAATCTATGTGGTGTTTGCACCCGCCGGTGACAGCGGGACACAGTTTTCCGTGATGCTGAGCCAGTATCTGGGTCAGTACGGTGCATGTCTCTATCTCAATCTATCCGGGTTTCCGGTGTTTCACGACGGGCAGTTTCGGCTCACGCCGGAGTATGCCAGGCGGGGACTGGGGGAATTGCTGTTTTTCCTGAAGGACAAAGAATTTGCCCAGAGGCAGCAGGAGATAAGACGGCCTTTCGGCAACGGATTTATGATACCGCCGGCGCCCCATTTCCGGGATGTCCTGGACAGCACGCCGGAGGAGTGGGGACAGCTTTTTCAGCAGATCAGGGAATGTGGATACCGCAGTATAGTGGTGGAGATCGGACAGATTTTTGACAATATGCTGGACGTCATGGAGAGAGGCGACAGAGTCTTTCTGGTCCGGTCGGCATCCGGGTTTGATCAGGTGAGAGAGGCGGTGTTTCGGCAGTACTGCCGATTGGAGAAGAGAGAGAAACTGGAAAAGACAATAGAGTATATCCAGATTCAGGATTGGGAGAGGGAACTGACCAGCCAGCCGCTGGAGGAAGTTTCACAGAACCCGCAGAATATGGAATATATCCGCCAGCTGTTGGCGGGAGAGCGAAGGGAGGAGAGAGATGTCTGCATCTTGGAGGATGATGGATGAGTACAAACAAAGGATAAGGGAAAATGTTCTGGAAGAGATTCCGGCAGGCATGGAGATTGACGACAGTGAACTGATGGTATTGATTGAAAAGCACATAGAGATCTTATCCGGGGAGGAGTACATGCGCCTGATGGAAAAGAAAAAGCTGAGGCGTATCATATTCAACTCTCTGCGGAAGATGGACGTGCTCCAGGATATCCTGGAGGACGAGGAGGTCACGGAGATCATGGTGAACGGGCCGGAGCATATCTTTGTGGAGCGGGAAGGGGAGATTACGGAGACAGGACTTTCCTTTGAAAACCAGGGGCGGCTTGAGGACATTGCCCAGCAGATCGCCTCCTCCGGCAACCGGATCGTCAATGAATCCAGCCCTATACTGGACGCCAGACTGGCTGACGGCTCCCGGGTAAATATTGTGGTGCCGCCTGTGGCGATCGAGGGACCGGTGATCACCATACGAAAATTTCCCAAAGAGGCCATGACTATGAAAAAACTGATCCGGATGGGAGCTGTCTCAGAGGAGGTGGAGGACTATCTGAGGACACTGGTGAAGGCAAAGTACAATATATTTATCTCCGGCGGGACCGGGGCCGGGAAGACTACATTTCTGAATATCCTGTCCAATTTTATCCCTCACAATGAGCGTGTGATCACTATTGAGGACTCGGCGGAGCTGCAGATCCGGAATATTGATAACCTGGTGCGCTTAGAGGCCAGAAATGCCAACGTGGAGGGAAAAAATGAGGTGACCATCCGGGATCTGGTAAAGAGCGCGCTGCGTATGCGGCCGGAAGGGCGCATGATAAAAAAGTGAAGATTTAAAGCCTAAGAAAAAGGGTCTCCCCGTCCCATGTCAGTTCCCGAACCACTCCTTTTACAATTTCATTCTTTTCATCCGCAGTAAAGCCGGATAGACCACGCATCAGCCTCCGAACTTCTGCCGCCTTTTCCCCTGCGCTCCGCTTCTCATTGGCCGCCCTGCGTTTTTCCACGGTCTGCAATGCCTCTTCCCTTTTTAGGGCTTCGATATTGGCATCCAGTTCCTCAATCTGCGCTATGATATGCTTTGCAGCCGGGGAATCTTCCGCTTCGGAAAGGAAAGCCGTCAGACGAGCGATTTTCGCTCTGTATGGGGCAATCTCCGAGGCGAAGTCCCTCCACTCCGGCACTGCGTCCTGCCCCTGCTCCGAAGCATACTCCATCACTGCATCCGGGTCAGCCTCGATCCGCCTGAACACATCCAGAACCTTTTCGTCCAAAATTCGGCATTTCACAGATCCCATGTCGCAGACATCCACTCCTTTCCGGGAGCGTGTCAGGCAGTAATAGGAAGACAGGATGCCGTTTTTAAGTTTTTTCCGGGACACTTGCATCAGGCATCCGCACTTGGCGCATCGGAGCGTCCCCTTCAGGAGCGGCACGTCATATTTTTTCTTTTTATCGAACGTGTTCTTCCTGAATCGTTCCTGGACGGCAAGCCACTTGTCGGCCGGCATGAAAGGCTCGTGGAGTCCGAGGCATACGGTCCATTCTTCTTTCGGCTGGACGGTGTGCCGCTTCAGCTTTTCGGTGCTTCTGCCGTAAATCATAACTCCGTGCTTGCCGTCCCACTTGTCCCTGGGGGAATCCGCATCCATCTTGCAGCCGAGGCCGGCATAATAATCATAGACTTCCGCAGTGGCTTCCACGCAGTAAGGAACTGTTGAAAAATAGATGCTCAAACTGTTGAAAAATAATGTTGCTGCTT
>CAZAEM010000050.1:0-15798 GCA_964484225.1 uncultured Eubacterium sp. | reverse complement strand
GGCATTCCTCCCCAACTTAAAGAAGTTGGGGCTTCCTGCCCTGCGGCGTTGGTGATGATACACAGGTGCTGTAGTGTTTCTTTGTTCTGGTATGGCATTTCCCCGGATATCAGTTTTCCAAGTATCGACTTCCCCAGATGCCGAATGCGGTACCCGGGACCAGCCCCAGGCATCGCCCCTTTTACATTCCTATGCGACATTACTGTTCTCTTCTACATCCCCATATATCACCACCGTTCCCTTTTACATCCCTATGTGACATCACACACTCCCAGAGACTCAATTTCCCAGATGCCATTTCTCGGATGCCGGATGCGGTACCCAGGAGTCGGAGCCCAGGTGCTGCCCATGCTGCCTACCGTCACCGCTCCATGCCCGCCTCCCGCTAGTCGCCGCCTGGGCTCCGACGGTACCTATACATATAGATGTTGCAAAAGTGAGGGTATAATTTTATCTTCCCATGCAACCTCACTATCCCCTTTTACATTCCTATGTGACATTACTGTTCTCTTCTACATCCCCATATATCACCACCGTTCCCTTTTACATCCCTATGTGACATCACACACTCCCAGAGACTCAATTTCCCAGATGCCATTTCTCGGATGCCGGATGCGGTACCCAGGAGTCGGAGCCCAGGTGCTGCCCATGCTGCCTACCGTCACCGCTCCATGCCCGCCTCCCGCTAGTCGCCGCCTGGGCTCCTACGGTACCTATACATATAGACTGTCAGTTGTAGTACATCTTCGATGTACTACTAGTAACACTTCTTTGAAGTGTTACAACTCGCAAAAGTGAGGGTATGTATTTGACGGGGATGGTGTTTTCCCAGATACCGTTTTCCCCGGATGCCGAATGCAGCACTTGGGGAGTGTGTATCTTTGCTCGAATCTCTATAAAAAATTCCCCCAAAAATTTTTCCCTGTTATAGAAAAAATGAGCATTGTCCCACTATGTTGGGTGACATTTCCGGTCATATTTCCCAACATGGTGGGACATTATTTGTCTCCCACCATATTGGGTGTTTTTAATCCATCTTTCATTTCCGATCGTAATTTTTCTGCGGACAAGTTATAGATATGACAAAAATATCTGCGGTTTACATGGAGGCATGTCAAACAAACCCGTACACAAAAATCCCTGTTATAAGGGAACTGCAACGCAGCAAAACAGAGATATTAGAGATGTAGCGATATTGCATGATCGGAGGATGGGTATATGGAAATAATAAAAATGAAAAGCACATTGGCCATGTTGAATGATCTGTTTCAGCATGCCGATGGAAAAGAAACTATCCGCATCTACAGCAGGAGCCGGCATGAAGACCATCAGGTGAAATGGCTGTTACAGGAAGAAAACCTGCGTAAAATAATCAGACGTTTCCCAGCTGGGGATCTGTACCTCAGCTTTAATACGTTCAAAAACACCGGCAAGAGCGGGAGTGCTGCAAAGGACGCACTCTTTAACGTGTATAATTTTTGCATAGACGTTGACTACAAAGCCGGTATCGACCGGAATGTGCCGGTTGAACAGGCCATTTCCTGCATAACAGAATTATGGAACCATTCCATTGGAAATCTGATCCCCATGCCTTCTTACATAGAGTATGGCAACCAGTTCCGCCTAATCTACTGTATCAAAGGGCATTTGGGGACAGATCGTCAGTTTCAGGCCATTGAGCTTGTTGCCAAAAAAATCGTACATGCCTTGAATTCCTACTCTGATTTTGATTTCCATGCGGAAATGCAGCCATTAAGCAGCTATATCCGTTTCCCGGGAAGTATCAACATGAAAAAAAATACCGGGCAACCGGCCATTCAATTTATGAAAGTCTGTCCTGTGATCGACGGCTATGAAATCGACATGGATGCCAGAAAAACCCTCGGTGAATATATGGATGAAGTGCTGGGAGAGTGGGAAAAGCCCGGCTGGTATGAACAATGGAAAAAAAGTGATAAAAAAAAGAAACACATCAGGTCGCTGAAAGAACTGAACCACTCCCGGATGGAAGATATCACAAAGATACAGAGATATTACATAAAAGAGGGGGAGATTGGTTACCGTGACAAACTCTGTTTTGCCTATTATATCCATGCAAAACAATATTTTGATAAACCGGAAGATGCCATAAACGCATTAGCTAAATTTAATCAGGCTTTCCCTCATCCATTGTCTGATGGGAAACTTCAAAACTGCATATGCACAGCCGTGCGTAAGAACTACAGTATAAAAAGTACGACTTTGCTGGACTTTTTAAGCATTACCCCGGAACTGGCCGATGAGTTAGGGCTTAACTTAAGGACAAAGGCATCCGGCAATGCAGATTACTGCAGGGCGTACCGCCTGCGTAAAAAGAAAGCCAAAAAGAAAAAAGGCCAGTTGCGCTGCCAAAAGACCAAGAAGGTCAAAAAAAGCATCGTTTCCATGAGAAAACACCGGGTTCCCACCAGCAGGATCGCCGCAGCACTTGGGTTGAGCACAAAAACTGTAGAACGCTATATTTCTGTACTTATGAAAGAAGGGAGGCTTTTGAGGATGTCAGTAGTTAAAAAATGTGAAGAGATCATTAACTCCAAAAAAGAAACACACATACCATACCCCACAGCAGGTACGGGATCTCCTGACCAGAGGGGAGACCAGCTGCAGGCGTTTGCCAAATCCATAGAAACTATTGGCCGGGCCTACACATCTGCCTGCATGTCTGGGAAATCAGAAGCACAGTTTTTCCGGGAAATGGAATTATTTGATGCTGCTTACCAAGCCAGCTGGCTGGGCGAGGAATGATATTGCAGGCGATACATAAAACGGGGGCTAATCAATCTCCGGTTCGTCCTGTTCCGTTTGCTGGGATGGGTTTTCACGGCTTTGCAAAAATCTTTTTTCTGCCTCTGCTATATTGGCATCCAATACGCTGTGTGTGCGTTCCTGCCTGTACACCAGGGAATCCGCATGATCCAGCAGACTTTTTGCGAGGACGATTGCCGTTTCGAGTTCTTTTTTCGTTGCGACAAAATCATCCGCATATCTGGACCTTGCCTCCCATTCGTTAAGCGTCACTGCAAGACTACGCACCTGTTCTGCAAAAGGAAAGTCAACACCCAGCTGTTCCATTTTATTCAGCTGCGCCCTGACATCATGGTTCTCGACATACTGCCCGCCGTGTATTTCTACCAGATATTTCATAGTAAACTCAATACACTGCTGGACATTATAACATGCCGCATCAAAATATGCATCATCCGCTGAGATATTCCTATAATTGTCTACACTGGCTTCGTACCGGGTCTTTGCCCGTGTCAAAAGTTTACTCAATTTTGACTCCCTCCGTTATGGCGCGATAGATCCTGTCCGTCTTTTTTATGGTATCATGCCACAAGATATCTGCATTCCAGTTGCAGATTTCCTGTAAATCTTCTGAAACCCTGTTTTTTGTATCAATGTTGCAAAATTTTTTTTCCAGTTCCACACACATATCCAGATCACTGCGTATATTGCAACGCATACACAGGCTGCTTCCAAAAAATATGATCTGCTTGATTTCTTTTGCCCTGAGAAAATATTGGTAGACCGCATTTGCCTGTTTTTGTTTCAGCGGATGTATTTCCCGGATCCGTTCCCATATTATCTGTCCTTCCAGGGAAACCATCGGAAAAATATAGCGGTTATGCCTCTCTTGATCCCAGCTGTCTGACAGTTTGGGCCCGGATGTCTGGTCTATTACCATATCTAATGTATCCATGCCATATCACCTCTTTTTTTATAATATCACAATCTTCTTTATTTCACAATATTATTTATGTTTGAATTTCATCTTCAGATTCTTCTTCTGACAGAAAAAAGGGAACGATACATGACCGTTCCCTTACTAAATGAAAATTATTTTCCGCTGTTCCCCAGTTTCCCAGTTCCCCTCTCTGAACCGCTTTTGACAAGTTCAGCATAAGAGATTTCCTCTACGGATGACTGTGGTACGGCATGAAGGACTGCCTGAGCGATTGCCTTGTCACACGGATACAGGATAACATCTTCCAGCATACCCAGTTCTGCCAGGAAATTTTTCAGCTGGTAAAGGTACTGCGTTTTATACAGGATGATATCCTTGTCATTCGTGTTTGTGATGGCAATGAACCATTCCCCGCGGTATCCTGAATCAATCACACCTGCACTCTTTTTCATCCCGATAGAGCCGGTCGATCCACGTTCCTCGATCTGGAAATAATATCCTAATGGGATAATAGACGCAATTCCCGTAGGAACCAGTTTGGTTTCATGCGCTTTGATGCGAAGATACTTTCCGGGATAACAGGCATAGATGTCATATCCTGCATCTTCTTCCCTTTTGCCCGGGATCACCGCATGGCTCCCCGGTACTGTTTTGGCAAACTTTACAACTAATTTCATACTGTCCTCCTTTTTACAAATGCATAACCCTTTCCTTGATCTCCTGCGTTCTGCCCTGGTTCCAGAACTGTGTCCCGATATAGCCGCATGTCCTGCGTGCCACATTCATCTTGTTCTGGTCCGTATTGCCGCAGTTCGGGCATTTCCATATCAGCTTTCCGCCTTCCTCGACAATCTGAATCTGTCCTGTATAATCGCAGACATGGCAGTAATCGCTTTTGGTATTCAATTCGGCATACATGATATTTTCATAGATATGCTTCATTACGGCTAATACTGCCCCCAGATTTTCTTCCAGGTTGGGAACTTCCACATAGGAAATCGCTCCGCCCGGCGACAAAGCCTGGAACTGGCTCTCAAAAGAAAGTTTTGTAAATGCATCTATTTTTTCTGTTACATGCACATGATAGGAATTAGTTATGTAATTCTTATCTGTCACATGCGGGATCTTCCCGAACTTTTTCTGCAGGCATTTTGCAAACTTGTAAGTCGTGGACTCTAACGGAGTCCCGTAGAGAGAGTATGCGATATCATCCTGCTCTTTCCATGAAGCACAGGCGTCATTGAGCCTCTTCATGACCGCAAGGGCAAATTCTTTTCCCTTTTCATCGGTATGCGAAACGCCTTTCATGAAATAGGTCATCTCGCACAGCCCCGCGTAACCGAGGGAGATCGTGGAATACCCGCCATGCAGGTATTTATCAATTTTTTCTCCCTTTTTCAGCCGGGCCAGTGCCCCGTGCTGCCACAAGATCGGTGCCACATCGGATAATGTCCCTTCCAGTCTTTTATGCCTTGCATACAGTGCTGTGTGGCATAATTCCAGGCGCTCGTCTAAGATTTTCCAGAATGTTTCCATATCCTTTCCGGATGAACAGGCAACATCCACCAGATTCAATGTAACAACGCCCTGGTTGAACCGTCCGTAATACTTGGACTCTCCTTCTTCCGTCGTATACGGTGTCAGGAAAGAACGGCATCCCATTGGTGGATAGCATTGCCCTCCATTCCCGTCAATCTTAAGAGACTTCATGATCTTTTCGGAAACATAATCCGGGACCATCCGCTTTGCCGTGCATTTGGCAGCCAGTTCTGTCACTTCATAGTAGTCACTGTCTGGCATAATGTTGTTTTCGGAAAGCACATACACCAATTTTGGGAAAGCCGGGGTAATGTACACACCTTTCTCATTTTTCACGCCCAGGATACGCTGATTTAACATTTCTTTAATCAGCAGAACCAGGTCATCTCTCATCTGTCCTTCCGGCACTTCGTTAATATACATAAATACCGTAATGAACGGGGCCTGCCCGTTGGTTGTCATCAGGGTCGTGACCTGATACTGAATCAGCTGTATCCCGCTTTTGATCTCCGTAAGAAGTCTGCTCTCCGCAATAGCGTTGACGGTTTTATCCGATGCATCGCCATGGATCATCTCCTGCTCTTTCCTTACGATCTTACGGAGTTTCTGTCTGCTGATATCCACAAACGGTGCCAGGTGCGCAAGCGTGATACTCTGCCCGCCATACTGGGAGCTGGCTACCTGTGCGATGATCTGGGTTGTGACATTTGCCGCTGTCAGAAAACTTTTCGGTGGCTCGATCATTGTTTCACTGATGACGGTGCCATTTTCGAGCATATCTTTTAAGTTGACCAGACAGCAATTCCCCATGTGTTGACTGAAATAGTCGGAGTCGTGAAAATGGATTACACCGTCTTTATGTGCCTGCGTCACTTCTTTGGGAAGGAAAAAGCGCTCCGTCAGATCTTTCGACAGTTCCCCGGCCATATAATCCCTCTGGACGGAAACAATAGTCGGATTCTTGTTGGAGTTTTCCTGCTTTACCTCCTCATTTTCACATTCGATCAAAGCCATAATTTTCCCGTCCAGTGCAGTTGTACTCCTGCCGATCTGATGAATGTAGCGATAGGTAATATATGCCTTTGCCAGCCGATATTTACCCTTTCCCATGATCGCCTGTTCTACCATGTCCTGAATTTCCTCTACGGACACAGCTCTTCCCATTGCTTCCATCTGGCTTTCTACATCATCCGTAATAGCCAGGATGTCATCATCGGTAAGGCAGAATTTGCTGTCTGCCCCGGAATGCTTTAACTCATCGTTTGCTTTCCGGATCGCATTTGAGATCTTACTGGGGTCATTATTGACTTCTTGCCCATTTCTTTTAATAATTTTCATGTGTCCTTCCTCCTTTTATTAGATTTTTTGTGATTACAACGTTAATATGTCTGTTTAGGTTTTTACCGAATACAAGGCAGCCAAGTAAGCTGCCTTGTAAGAACAATAAAATATTTATACTGCCAATTCTTCTTCCTTAACCGGCTGCTTCTCCTTCCCGGGAGTAAGATCGTTTTCCCGTTCATTTTTTCCATGCTGCATATTGGCGATTTGCTCTTCCGCCTGCTTGATCTTTTGGTCAAGGACACTGCTCCACCCAATATCCTTGTGCAGATCATTTCGTTGTTCCCTCACATTAGAAGGTTCTTTTTTATAAATAATACCGGCCGCTTCCCGTAGTTCTGCCGATATATTGTATTCTTTAACGGATGTCCGCAGGCTCTGGTGGTATGCCTCTCTGGTTTTGCGTATATCTTCCGATACGACCCCCATCATGGAAGAGAACGCTTTTTCCAGCATTTTATGTTCTTTGGGTTGAAGGTCCATAAATTCTTTTCCGGAAAGAGCTCTTGCCGCATTGTGCAGGCGGTGTCCGATCGAATGCCCTTTGTCGGCAGCTGAATGCATCTTTTCTTTTGTTTCTGTCAGCGCCTTTGACAGTTTAAGATCAGCATTGATGCTTGTTTTTAGGAATGCCCTCCGGATAGTGTGGCAGCCCTCCAAGCATACTTTACAGTGGTCATACATTATAGATTTTTCGATTCGTCCACGCTGCGCCATATGCTCGTTAAAGCCTTTTACCTTATCTTTTATCCCGGAAAGAGAAGCAAGCCCTGCATTTCTTTTTTCCGTAAAATTTTTCTTTACATCAGCCATAGCTGCATTTAAGTATTCTTTTGCCGAACGGCTGAAATCTTTACACGACTCGTTCAAATCCCCGAGCCCGCGAATGATCTTATTGCTGGATCTGGCTAAAGTATCTTTTACTGTTTCAGAGAAAGAGGCTTTGCCCATCTGCAGGCTTTCCATCGTCTCAATACAGTCGTTGTAATATCTGGTTGCCCCATCAATCTCCTTTTGTATTGTAATGATCGACTCTGCCGTTTCCGGTGTCATTCCCTTCTCCAGGGCAGATTTCATTTCTTGATGAAAAGCCCTGTCCAATAGATCCAGCTTTCCCCTGGCATGCTTTACTTCCAGCCGGGACATTTGCATGTCCTGTTTTTGCTGGAGACGCATGGCCTCTTTTTCTTGTTCGTCGAGGACTTTTTTGATGCGTTCCATATTACCCATAAATATTCCCTCCTTTGCGGAAATGTTTGTTACAGAGATAATATGTCCGTATTTATAGGAACTAAAAAAGCCGGAATAGTTCCGCCCGGCTTTTCTTTTACAAAAGTCCGTCAAAATACGGTTTGTTAGTTTTATCTAACAGCCTGTTTGCCTGGTAGTATGGCTCTCCTTTTTTGACATGTTCTGCCGCAGTCTTTATCATTTCGTGGTAAATCGCTGTATAATCAGGATCTTCCCATTCCGGATGCATGCCCTTATAAGCCTGAAACATCTGCGATATAGAAAAATCCCCCAGCCCTGCATTTTTATATAATTCCAAGCAGTCCAAAGAGAGCAGGCCCCTGGTAATGCTGCTGGTCAGGATAATTTCTGACTTCTTTATCATATCCATCCGGTCTTTTCGTATATCCGTTATGATCTTCCGGATAGTGTCAGGGAGACCGGTGCCATCATCCATTTTAGAGACTTCCGCAATCTGTCTGTTCATCATGCCCATATGATGGGAAAAAACGGAAAGCCCCTGTATGTAATCCTCTGCCGTTTTGGCCAAAAGTTCTTCTTTTGATATTTTTCCTTTTATATAGCTGCGTATGTATTTTTTATGTTCCTTCTTTCCTTCTTTTTTCACAAAAAACATATCATGCATCTCCTTTCGCATCTGGACAATATGTATTTCCACTATATATCTTTCTTTTTGGGCGGATTAATCTACTCTCTTTTTGGCATTCTCCTTTATCTCGCTCCAATCAATCGCCTGCCCACACCATCTGCAATAAGAGGGAGGTATATGCTCTGGGGGCATGATGGGCATTTCGTTCCCGCACCAGTCACACTTATTAAACTCCAGTCTATCCCAGATATAACCTTCACAGTTGGGACAGTAATACTCATGATGATGGAGCTTGTCTAAATATGGCTTCTTTGGGATTTGTCTTTCTTTTATCTCCCGAAGTTCCTCCACAGCCCCCAGGGCCTGATACTGTTCCAGCTTTCCTGCCATTTTCCAAACTCCGTCTTGTTGGCATTTTTTATCTGTCTCATTCTCCGTCATTGTAAGATTCACATTTCTCATTATAAACCCTCCGTGAAATCATTTGATTATATGTATTCTATATATAGTATCTCCGTTTCGAAGGGATAAAGATTTCTTATAACAAGAAAAACAGCCGTCCGAAAACGACTGTCTCTCACAAATATCGAAAATCACCACCTCTTTACAATGTCTGCAATTTCTTTGGAAATGTTTGCAAATGCGGCATTTACATCCGTAATGTGTATAAAATTCTTCCCGTACAGGTATTGGATCTGCTCCGTGAGGTCATTGCCGACTGCAATACCAAGCACATCCATATCCTTTCTAGCCATGCGGATAGATTCTTTTGTGTCTGCGTACCCCTGTTTTTGGTCTATGGCGCAGCAGGCTGGTATACCGTCTGATATGACAATGAGCAGCTTGTGTTCCGCACGCCTCTTTTTCAGTATCTCTGCTGCATAATTCACAGACATGGAATCAAAGTTATTGGCTTTCGCCTGGATCTGCAGCAGCCGATACCTTTCTCTCAGGGTATTTTTCCACTTGATATAGTGGTAATGCTCTGCACTATACCCAAATTCATCTGCAGAGAATCCCAGCACATAGACCGGAACCTTGAGATCTGCGAATGATTCCGTAAGCATAATGGCACATTCCCGCGCTATCTGGTAGCGTGGAGTATCGATCTCTCTTGCATTCATAGACCCGCTCTCGTCTACGAGAATGGTAACAGCAAGGTCATCTATGCCTTTGGGAGCAGTCCTGCGTTCAAAGATCCGCGCTGTTTTCCTGCTGCCGGTATAGCGTTTGATGTTGACTTTGCCGCTCTTTTTATACTCTTTTTTTGCCTGGTCTGTATCAAAGATACGTTTCAGGCGTTTGACAAAAGCAGTTTTGCTCACGGCGTACTTCTGTACGATTTCTCCGTATTTTTTTGTATATGTTTCTATGGCATGTTCTGCGATAGGAACACTGGAGTTCTTCATTGAGTATTTCCCTTTGGGATAGAAATTCGGCTCGATACTCTCGTCAATGCCAGGTTCTTCGATCTCTTTTTCTTCTGTCCGAAGTTCCTTTTCGGAGGCTTCATCTGCCTCATCCATCCAAGCCAGGTCTTTCTCGTCAACAGTGATTTCATCCTCCATATCATCCGGGTCTGTATCCAGCTTCTCATTGATGCCATCCATACCCTTTTTTGTTCCACTGTCATTTTTCGGATCATCAGAAGGAGACGGGCTGTTTTCTTCCCTGCCCTCATCCTCTGTACCCGGTGAGACATCTTCCGGCTTTTCAAAGCGAAAACTATCATCATCCGATGTACCGTTGTCTTCTTTTTCCCCTTTTGTTTTTTCAGGCCCATTTGCTGGGGCTGGATCGTCCTCAAAGCAAAAATCATCTTCGGAAGGATCCCCGTCTCCCGCTTTTCCAAGATTCCCATCATTTTCAGAGTCCGCCTCCACAGGAGGTTCCTCTTCCATGGCAGAGACGATCTTTTTTCTCGCCTTAGATGCGCTGTCTGATTTTCCTGCCGGCATTGGCATTCCTATGCCGTCTGCCGGGGGTTCCTCCGACTCATGCCCTGCAAACGATTCCAGCATTTTTTCCAGGTCTTCATAAGAAAAGATCTCCCACAGCGGCCTTGTCTCTTCCATCAGTTCCACAGCCATATCCGAACGGAATTTAGGGTCTGGGTTTTCTACGGCTTCATTGAACCGCCCGCAAGTTTTTCTGAACATGTCAGCGGCCAGTTCATCCGTAAAATGCCCTTTTACGATGCCCTTGTCTCCAAACATGACAAGAGCATTAGCATACTGCGCAAACCCTTCCGGGGACTCGTCAATGCCCGGTGATTTCTGGTACACGGTCTGGATCATAAAACGCAGCGCCTTTAACACGCTGCCGCCGATCACATCAGGAGCCATGAACTCAATTGCCGGATCCTCGATCAGATTGAAGAGATTCGCATAAATCTGTTTCTCCATTGGATTCAAGGCTGTCTGTGTTTTTTCCAGTATTTTGAAATCCGAATAGATTTGATGCAGCATTTCATGGGCGAACACACCCATGCGGAAGAACTTCTTTTCATCGGCATCAAGGCCATCCATGATCGGATGTTCCTGTGCCAGATGGATGTTCCCATCTGCGCTGGTAAAGCCCAGTTCCCCGGTTTCAGCAGGGATGTCGATGATTTTTGTTTTCCTTTTTGTGACTCCTTTATATATCCTTGCCAGAGTCCTTTTTTCTCTTTCCCATGCTCGTTTCATAGGGTTTGTCCTCCTTTCTGGCGGGGTTTTACCCCGCCGCTTTTACTATGCGAACAATTCCATCTCAAGATCCGGTTTCGATTCTACAACCTCACGCCAGATCCGGTCTGCGATTTCCATGTCTTTTTCGGCAATCTTGCCAATCATGGTGTGGTAGATCGCTGTTTTGAAATCATCGCCTGTCTCCATGCACTGCAATGCCCCATGGCATGACCGGAATGTTACGGCCAGACAGTAATCCTCACAGTTGTAATCCGGGCTTTTTAAGGTGCTGATAATATCCTCATAGATGTCATATACATAAGTGCATGCTTCTTTGCTGTATCCATCCACCATAAGCCTTGCAATGAAATCCTCCCGTTTCGGGTCATCCAGTATGTAGGATGCCGGGAATCTGGACGATAACGCCTCCGATACCTCTTTGCTCCCCGCGGTGCCGATGTTCATTGTCCCGCAAATGATATTGAGGGGATGCCGTTTTACTGGCTGGTATCCCTGTTCAAACACCGTATATGGATACTCCACGTACTGCCCGATCGCTCCCATGACAACATCCGGGTCTGCGAGATTGATCTCCTCGATCGCCGTGATGCCACCCATGTGTGCGTTCTGCAGGAATGGTGTTTGCACTTCCGTAATCGTTCCTTCAATTACCTTACTCATACCCTCAAAGGAATCCTCCTCCGAGTTTTTGGACATAGCCACGCTGCGGATGGGAAATCCGAATGCGGCAGAAAGTGCATGCAGCAGATATGTTTTTCCCGTTCCGGGGCGTCCGATCAGGAACACATTGATCGCATCCTTCTTTTTTGCCTCCGTATCTCCGCTTTTGATGCGATTTAATGCTCTGGTGAGCTTTGCCTTGAACATGTTGAACATGTGGAAAAAGTTTTCATCCGGCACAAAATCATCTAAGAACGACAGGGGGATGACAGCCGGTCTCTGTTCTTCCGGCCATTCATAATCCATGATGAATTTCCCTTTTTTAATGTCTTCCCACAGGCTTTCGCTGGATGACTCCTTTTTGCTTTCTTTTTTGGCTTTTTCACTCTTGGTCAATTCCTCGAAAGGAGAAATATAATTACCAATGCGGTTTGCCTGGGCAAAGGTGCCTGCCCGGAAAGCTGCCCGTACTTCTGCCAGTACCGATGGATCCCCGGTATTAACCACCATATCAGGCATTGTCTTTTTCCCGTAATAATAAAATTCATCATCAAATGCCAAAGTTAGATTTTTGCATGAAGCCGATACGCTTGCTGTGGCGGCAATTGATGATAACAGCTCAAGCATATGGGCGTTAGCAAAAACAAATTTTGCCAGAAAAGCAAAAAGCCTGTGATACCGGCATCCAATCTCATTCTCTGCAAAGCGGATTTCCACATCATTGTAAAGCATATGATAGATTTTACCGTTTGCGGCAAATTCTACATACACCTGTTGTGTTACATCATTGATGTAGACAGAAGCGGTATCATCATAGAACAAATAGTCTATGAGTTTGCTTGCCCCGGAACATTTGATTTGCTTCCTTGCGCCGACAGGACGGTATCCTGAAAACAGATCACTGTTTATAGTAGGGAAAACCGTCCCCACGGGGATGGGATGCCCAGCAGGATTTGGTCCCAGCGCAATTACGAATTGTTTTGACTTATGCTTAAACATCAAGTCAACAAGGTTAAAATTTTCGATATCCATTTGCATTCCTCCTTTTATTTGAAATTGGTTAAAAATACATAAATAATATGTCTGCAGGCAGGGCATAAGAAAAAAGGCAGCCAAAAAGGCTGCCCTGTTTCAATGATATTATTTACTTAATGATCTGCCCTAAGAACTCTTCCCTGTCCTTCCCCGCAATTTTAATATAAGTATCTACAGGAAAGGACGGATAAGGCAGCTTTTTCATTTCCAGGTGTCCTGTTTTTTCACAGACAGCTGCTTCAAACGTTTCGTGATCATCCGGCCTGCGGTTTCTCCCATCTGCCAGAAGGAGGAACCAGTCTTCTCCGGGGTCTTCAAAGACAATTTCACGCCCTGTTTTCAAAATCCCTTCCTGATAGTCCCCTTCCGGGGCCAGGATCAGACGTTCTGTATTATCGATCAAGACATCATAACCAGGAAAGATACCACTCCTTAAGGCAGCATTGATGGGGATGAGCCCCTGTTCTTCCCATTCCTTTTTCTTTTTTGCCAGCCATTCCCTGTTTTTTTCTCTAAGGACTGAGATATCCTTAAGGATGTCCAATTTCTCTCCTTTGAACCAGACCCGGTAGGCAAGTGCGGCCAGAGCCTCTGTGATCTCTGTGTACATGGAATAATCCCGGTACATGGATGCGGCTTTGAGAGGATCCTCTGAAATTCCAGGCATCCAGTCATCCATCCAGGATACCGCTTTGGAAAACTTTTCATTTGCGTTCCTGCGAAGATGGAAAGTTCCATCATAAATACTTGCGATCAGCATAATGACACGTTTCGAAAAATCCGTTTCCTGATCCATGTATTCGCCTGTACGAAATGTGAGCGGATGGATGGATGAATCTGCCGCCATAACAGACAATTCCCCCGTTTTCTCATTACATGTGATTTTTCTTACTACATAATACATAGATTGCCCTCCTTTTTTGTCATACAGCCATCCGCCGCATAAGCACATCGTTTTCTTTTTTCTCCTCATTCTGCAGACTTTTCAGCAGCTCATGCAGATAGAGGATGTTCTCCACACATCCCTGTGCGGTTGCCGCATCTGAAATGGCATAAGGGTAATTCCGTCCGCTTCCCCCGTTGATCCCGTTCAGGAATTTTACGGGAGTGCCGGATTTTCCCCAGTCATCCAGATTCTTGCTGTAATCGTCAAGCAGCACATCATATCTTGTGACTTTTCCGAACAGGTTTTTGGCAAATTCTCTTTTGCTTAAACCGTCTACGGAGAACAGGATATGATCTTTTGGTATCTTCGGCAGGTACTTATTAAGCCATGCCAGCTTGTCACTCTTGGCATAGGCACTGTCCGGAATGACAGCTGACAAAATGTATGTGTCGAAAGTACCGGCAAGCATTTTTACCATTTTAACGCTGCTCAAGGGACGCAGGTTATAGAAATACCCTTTCTCTAACAATTCCTCCGGCGAGCTTGCACTCTTCCACTCTGCGAGCGTCCCATCCATGTCAATAAATAACCTCATTGTATATTCCCTCCTTTTTTTAGAATGATAAGTTACATTATTAGTATGTCTGCATGAGTAAAACCCGTAAATTTGGTCGCTGTCCACAGAAGATAAGTACAAAAAACCCTGTTATAGGAAAAAATCATTTTCTGAGAACAGACATATTGATATTGTTATATATACCTATCAAATAAGGAGAATGTTGTTATGGAGAAAGAAAAGGTTTTACTGCAGGAATATGAAACCATGTATATCAATGATGGAAAAAACACTATCCCATCCATCTATTTTAGAAACATGGCCCCTGGGCAACAACAGGCCCAGGCACTGGCTATCATGCGTTTTGCGATCGCAGAGTATCTTGGATGGGACCCAGAAGACATAAAGAAATACTTGTCAAAAAAAATTTTAAGAAAGCTAAAACTGGACGGTATTTTTAAAAGCTATATTACTTTCCCGCCTGAATACGATAAAGACGATACTGACCTGACTTACCTTGCATATCTTCTATATCCAGAACGATATCATTTAGATGTAAAAGAACAGTGTATCAATATGTTTGAGCGTATTTATAACGGGGAAATTGATAAGTTTCCCTCTGCGTGGATCAGTACCGGCGAAGGCCTTTTGCGGTTTTCCATCATTTTGCAATACGTAATCGCCCAACTACCCCGGTTCAAGGATCAAGAAGCGTTGTATGCATATTTTGCCACGCAGGGGATAAGGTGTTTCAAAAAATATCGCATTTACTCTTTTGCTACGGCATTATACGATACCCCGCTAGACGCCTTGCATTTTTCGTTACCGGATGAATTAAAGAGTGACTTTTGGTATCACTACTTTAAATTTAACAAAACTTATGCCCCACCGAGGCTGAAAAAAAATAAGGAGGGTGTGTATTTGAGAAAAGCGGTAGAGAGGCAGAAAACAAAAAACATGACGAATGCGGATAGAATCAAGAGTATGAGCAATGAAGAGTTGGCTGATTTTCTTCTCAAGATAAATTGTGCCTACCCCGAACCATGCATGACTGGAGAGGAACCTTGTAAATGGGCAAATGACCCTGTACACGGTAAAGGGTGTAAAGATTGTTTTCTCGCTTGGTTAGAAGCAAATGTAGAAGAATAAAGGAGATAGAGGAGGATTTTATGATACACGCTATATGTGATTTTTGCGGAAAAGATTATGACCGGACAGCAATATTGCTATCCATGACACCATTTCAAAATTTTGCAAGATACCACTCGGATTCGGAGCCTTACGGCAACAGGGATAAAACAAGAAGTTTCGTCATTTGCTACGAATGTAGTAAAAAGCATGATCTGCCAAACCCTTATGAAACATATTCGGGGATTCCCAGACAGAAGGTAAGTTACGAAAAATGCCTTGATAATTTCACTAAAAATGATTTGGAGGCAGGGAATTTTACTCCCTGCCTTTTTATGGGGCACTTAACTTCACCGTCAGCAAGAAATCCCCCACTTCTATAAGTGGTGGGATGAATTG
>CAZAEM010000049.1:0-15840 GCA_964484225.1 uncultured Eubacterium sp. | reverse complement strand
TCACTTCCTCCAGGATATCCCAGACAGCCGGCTCCAGCTTCTCTACCATTTTCTTCGCATTTTTTATATTGTGCGCGGTGCCGTTGGCCACCAGTTCTTTCATAACAAACGGCTTGAACAGCTCGATCGCCATCTCCTTGGGCAGTCCGCACTGATATATCTTCAATTCCGGTCCCACAACGATTACAGAACGTCCGGAGTAGTCCACCCGCTTGCCCAGCAGATTCTGACGGAAGCGCCCCTGCTTTCCTTTCAGCATGTCGGACAGGGATTTCAACGCCCGGTTCCCCGGCCCGGTGACAGGACGTCCGCGGCGGCCGTTGTCCACCAATGCGTCCACTGCCTCCTGCAGCATACGCTTCTCGTTCCGCACGATGATGTCCGGCGCGCCCAGCTCCAGCAGTCTCTTGAGACGGTTGTTCCGGTTGATGATACGGCGGTACAGATCGTTCATATCCGATGTGGCAAAACGTCCTCCGTCCAGCTGGACCATGGGACGCAGATCCGGCGGGATCACCGGAATCACCGTGAGGATCATCCAGTCCGGGTGATTGCCGGACTCGCGGAAGGCCTCGATCACTTCCATTCTCTTGATGATCCTGGCGCGTTTCTGCCCCGTGGACTCCTTCAGCTCCGCCCGCAGTTCTGCGGATTCCTCATCCAGGTCAATGCGCTGAAGCAGTTCCTGAATAGCCTCGGCGCCCATACCCACACGGAATTTATCTCCATATAGCTCACGCGCTTTCTGGTACTCCTGCTCCGAAAACACCTGTTTTACCTGGATGTCCTTCGTCTCTGATTCCAGCACGATATAGGATGCGAAGTACAGCACCTTCTCCAGGACTTTCGGCGAAATGTCCAGCATCAGTCCCATACGGCTGGGTATCCCCTTGAAATACCAGATGTGGGACACCGGGGCCGCCAGCTCGATATGCCCCATACGCTCACGGCGCACACTGGATTTGGTCACTTCCACACCGCACCGGTCACAGACAACGCCTTTGTAGCGGACCTTTTTGTATTTCCCGCAATGGCATTCCCAGTCCTTGCTGGGGCCAAAGATCCTCTCACAGAAAAGGCCGTCCTTCTCCGGTTTCAGAGTGCGGTAATTGATCGTCTCCGGCTTTTTTACCTCTCCTCTCGACCACTCGCGGATCTTTTCGGGGGAAGCAAGCATGATCTTTATTTTGTCATACGTCAGTGTTTTCTCTATTTCATTACCAAACTGCGACATTTTTTCCCGTCCTTTCTATCAATCTGCACTAATGCTGCTGTCATCGTCCAGACCTTCCACCGTCGTCTCCCGGAATCCGGCCGCCTCAAAGGATTCGTTTTGAAGTTCATAGCTCTTATCGCCCATCAGGTCATTCATATTCTCGTTGGGGCTTTCCTCCAGAACCTCATTCATCTGGACCTCATTGCCGTCCTCGTCCAGCACCGTCACATCCAGCGCCAGTGCCTGCAGCTCTTTCAGCAATACCTTGAAGGACTCCGGTATCCCCGGCTCTGAAATGTTGTCTCCCTTGATAATGGCCTCATAGGTCTTTACACGTCCCACCACATCATCCGACTTGACAGTCAGGATCTCCTGCAGTGTGTAGGCGGCACCGTAAGCCTCCAGCGCCCAGACCTCCATCTCTCCGAAACGCTGTCCGCCAAACTGGGCTTTACCGCCCAGAGGCTGCTGTGTCACCAGAGAATAAGGCCCTGTAGAACGGGCATGTATCTTGTCATCCACCAGGTGGTGAAGCTTCAGATAGTGCATGAAACCGATCGTTACCTCACCGTCGAAAAACTCACCGGTGCGCCCGTCGCGGAGCTGAACCTTTCCATCCTCCTTGATCGGCACTCCCGCCCATTCCTTGCGGTATTCCTGATTCGTCAGCAGAAATTCCATCACCTCCGGATCCAGAATATCCTTATATTTTTTCTCAAACTCATCCAGCGGCGTGTTGACATAGTCATTGGCCAGCTTCAGAGTGTCCATGATATCCACCTCGTTGGCCCCGTCGAACACCGGCGTTGCCACATTGAAACCGAGAACCTTCGCCGCCAGGCTGAGATGGATCTCCAGCACCTGACCGATATTCATACGGCTGGGCACACCCAGCGGGTTCAGCACGATATCCAGCGGCCGGCCGTTGGGCAGAAACGGCATATCTTCCATAGGAAGTACGCGGGAAACCACACCTTTATTTCCATGGCGGCCCGCCATCTTGTCTCCCACCTGTATCTTTCTTTTCTGCGCAATGTAAATGCGCACTGTCTGATTGACTCCCGGGGACAGTTCATCCCCGTTCTCCCGGGAAAAGACTTTGGCGTCCACCACGATACCAAATTCACCGTGGGGCACCCGGAGGGATGTGTCCCGGACCTCCCGCGCTTTCTCTCCGAAAATAGCCCGGAGAAGCCGCTCCTCCGCAGTCAGCTCCGTCTCTCCCTTGGGGGTGACTTTTCCCACAAGGATATCTCCGGCTCTCACCTCCGCGCCGATGCGGATGATCCCCTGCTCATTCAGATCCTTCAGAGCGTCATCGCCCACACCCGGCACATCTCTCGTGATTTCCTCCGGTCCCAGCTTGGTATCCCTCGCCTCTGTCTCGTATTCATTTATATGAACGGAGGTATATACATCCTCCTGCACCAGTCTCTCACTGAGAAGGACGGCGTCCTCGTAGTTGTAACCCTCCCAGGTCATAAACCCGATCAGAGGGTTCTTGCCCAGGGCGATCTCGCCTCCCGCAGTGGAAGGTCCGTCCGCTATGACCTGCCCGGCCTTCACTTCCTCCCCCTTGTCCACAAGGGGTCTCTGATTCATGCAGGTGCCCTGGTTGCTGCGGACAAATTTGGCCAGACGATACTCATCTATATTTCCATCCGTCTTGCGGATCAGGATGCGGTTGGACTCCACCCGCTCCACTACACCGGCCTCTCTGGCTACCACACAGTTCCCGGAGTCCACAGCCGCCTTCAATTCCATACCTGTCCCCACAACCGGGGCCTCCGTCACCAGGAGGGGTACGGCCTGCCGCTGCATGTTCGATCCCATCAAAGCGCGGTTGGCATCGTCATTCTCCAGGAAGGGGATCATAGCCGTCGCCACAGAGAACACCATCTTCGGCGACACGTCCATATACTCGATCTTGCTTCTGTCAAACTCCGACGTCTCTTCCCGGAAACGTCCCGAGACATTTTTCCTGACAAAATGTCCGTCCTCGTCCAGCTGCTCATTCGCCTGGGCCACGTAATACCGGTCCTCCTCATCCGCTGTCATATACACCACATGGTCTGTGACCCGCGGATTCTGCGGATCCGTCTTGTCCACCTTGCGGTAGGGAGCCTCCACAAATCCGTATTCGTTGATCCTGGCGTAGGAAGCCAGGGAGTTGATCAGGCCAATGTTCGGTCCCTCAGGGGTCTCAATGGGGCACATTCTTCCATAGTGGGAGTAATGCACGTCGCGGACCTCAAATCCGGCACGGTCGCGGGACAATCCCCCCGGCCCCAGCGCCGACAGACGTCTCTTGTGCGTCAGCTCGCTCAGCGGATTGTTCTGATCCATAAACTGGGACAGCTGGGAACTTCCGAAAAATTCTTTCACCGCCGCTGTCACCGGCTTGATATTGATCAGTGACTGCGCTGAGATCCCCTCAATGTCCTGGGTTGTCATCCGCTCGCGCACCACGCGCTCCATGCGGGAGAGTCCGATGCGGTACTGGTTCTGCAACAGCTCGCCCACCGCGCGGATGCGGCGGTTCCCCAGGTGATCGATATCGTCATCATGGCCCACGCCAAATTCCAGATGCATATTATAGTTGATGGAAGCAAAAATGTCTTCCTTGGTGATGTGTTTTGGTATCAGTTTCGGCACACTGCGCCGGATCGCATCATAGCGATCCTCCTCGGATTCGTTTTCCTCCAGGATCTTCTTCAGCTCCGGATAGTAGACCTCCTCCGTGATGCCGAGTTTCTTTTTGTCCGCATTCGGCAGGAAAGAGTGCAGATCCACCATCATATTGGACAGGATCTTCTCCTGATGGCCCTCCTCCGCCTCTATCACCACATAGGGGATGGCCGCATTCTGTATCTCGATGGCCAGCTCCTCCGACACCACCGTGCCGGCCTCCGCCAGAACCTCCCCCGTCTCACGGCTCACGGCGTCCTCCGCCAGGGCAAATCCGGCGATACGATTCCGGAATGCCAGCTTTTTGTTGAATTTATAACGGCCGACTTTCGCCAGGTCGTACCGTCTCATATCAAAGAACATACTGTTGATGAGATTCTCCGCGCTGTCCACGGAAAGCGGTTCACCGGGGCGGAGTTTTTTATACAACTCCAAAAGCCCATCCTGATAATTCTCAGATGGGTCCTTTGCAAAACTCGCCAGGATCTTCGGCTCCTCACCGAACATGTCCAAAATTTCCTGGTTGGTTCCAACCCCCAGCGCACGGATCAGCACGGTGATGGGAACCTTTCTATTTCTATCTACGCGAACGTAAAATATATCGTTGGAGTCTGTCTCGTACTCTAACCACGCACCGCGGTTAGGAATGACAGTGGCAGAATACAATTCCTTGCCAATCTTATCGTGGGCAATCCCATAGTATATACCGGGCGAACGGACCAGCTGGCTGACAATGACACGCTCCGCACCATTGATGACAAATGTGCCCGTGGCAGTCATGAGCGGAAGATCGCCCATAAAGATATCGTGCTCACTGATCTCTTCGGTCTCATTATTATGGAGTCTCACCTTGACTTTCAAAGGAACTGCATAAGTAGCATCTCTCTCCTTGCACTCTTCGATGGAGTACTTGATGTCTTCCCGACACAACTCAAAACTCACGAATTCCAGACTGAGGTTGCCATTGTAATCCGCGATAGGGGAAATATCCCGAAGCACTTCGTTCAGACCTTCTTCCAGAAACCATTTGTAGGAATCTGTCTGAACCTCAATGAGATTGGGCATCTCCAATACTTCTTTCTGCTTTGAGTAACTCATTCTGACGCCTTCGCCAACGTGGACCGGACGTATTCTGTTTTTCTCCATTAATGATTTCACTCCTTGTCTTTTCTACAAAATCGTGGGAAATTCGCATATTTTCCACACAAAATCCGGCCTCCTCATCGGGATAAATACGCCTAACTTTCCACAATAGTGCATCTTCCATCCTATCACAAATGGCAAAAAGTGTCAAGAATATTTTTCGGAAAAACAAAGAAAATCAATGGATACCGGCGGTCCGGCTCAACGCACCTTCTCAATATAGTTCTTCACCATCTCCGCCGTTCCGTCCATACCCAGTCTGCTGACGCTGATACACAGATCATAGTTCCGGGAGTCGCCCCATTTAAAGTGGCAATGACTGTTGTGATACATCCTCCTGGCCCGGTCATGGCGATCTATCTTTGCTATGGCTTCGCTCTCCGAAATACCAAACACTCCCATCACATGACGGATCTTGTCCTCCCGGCGGCCTGTGACAAACACGGAAACCAGTCCGTCTCTGTCCGCCAGAACCGTCTCGGAGCAGCGTCCCACCACCACAAAGGACTCCCCGCTGTCCGCCTTTTTTTTCAGATAGTCAAACTGCATCTGGGCCAGGTTATCCTCCATGGAGTTGGTGCGCCCCTTCACTGTCCTGGAGAGCAGCACATTTCTCGGCTTCTCATCAAATTTCTCCAGATGATCCATCTTCATTTCCTTCTCTTCTGCAATTCCATCCAGTATGTTCCTATTATATAGAGGCAATCCCAGATCCTCTGCCACCTTCTCAGCCACCCGGTGGCCGCCTGTACCGTACTCACGGCTGATTGAAACGATAAGTTGTTTCTCCATAATTTTTACCTCCCATCTGCGTTCTCTTTGCGAATACAACCATATTATACAATATTTTGAAAGATAAATGCAAGGGACAACCATTTTTGGGTTGCCGATTCCATTTTTCATGTTGCATTTTCACCCCGGATATATTAAAATGAAATTACTGATTTTGGTTATAGAAAACTAAATACTATTAATGAAAGGATGGTTTACAAGAAATGGCAAAAATGACAAACAACATGCCTAAGACAAAAATTGGTATCGTGGCCGTGAGCCGCGACTGTTTTCCGGAATCCCTCTCGGTAAACAGAAGGAAAGCGCTGGTGGAGGCATACGCAAAGAAGTATGACAGCGCTGACATCTACGAATGTCCCATTTGCATCGTGGAGAGCGAGATCCACATGGTACAGGCTTTGGAGGATGTAAAGAAAGCCGGCTGTGATTCTCTGGTGGTTTATCTCGGGAACTTCGGTCCGGAGATTTCGGAGACACTTCTGGCCAAGCATTTTGACGGTCCCGTGATGTTCTGTGCCGCTGCTGAGGAGAGTTCCAAAGACGGCGGACTGATCCAGGGACGCGGCGATGCGTACTGCGGAATGCTGAATGCCAGTTACAACCTGAAGCTGAGAAACATCCGTGCCTACATACCGGAATATCCCGTGGGAACCGCCGACGAGTGCGCCGACATGATCAACGAATTTGTGCCGATCGCCCGGGCTGTCGTCGCCCTGAACAACTTAAAGATCATCAGCTTCGGCCCACGCCCGCTGAACTTCCTGGCTTGCAACGCTCCCATCAAACAGCTCTACAACCTGAATGTGGAGATTGAGGAAAACTCCGAGCTGGATCTCTTCGAGGCATACAACAACCACGCAGGTGACAAGCGCATTCCGGATGTGGTTGCCGACATGGAGAAGGAGCTGGGTGAGGGCAACAAGAAACCGGAGATCCTTGAGAAACTGGCTCAGTATGAGCTGACTCTCCTGGATTGGATCGAGGATCACAAGGGATACAGAAAGTATGTGGCACTGGCAGGAAAATGCTGGCCGGCTTTCCAGACACAGTTCGGTTTTGTACCCTGCTATGTCAACAGCCGCCTGACGGCGAGAGGGATCCCCGTATCCTGCGAGGTGGATATCTACGGATGCCTGAGTGAGTTCATCGGAACTGTTGTCAGCCAGGATGCCGTTACCCTTCTTGATATCAACAACTCTGTACCGGCCGACATTTACGACGAAGATATCAAAGGCAAATTTGATTACACCAGCACGGACGTATTCATGGGCTTCCACTGCGGAAACACCTGCTCCAGCAAGCTGTCCTTCTGCGAGATGAAGAACCAGATGATCATGGCCCGCTCTCTTCCGGAAGAGGTGACAAACGGAACCCTCGAGGGAGACATCGTGCCGGGAGACATCACATTCTTCCGTCTGCAGAGTACAAGCGATGCCAAGCTCCGCGCTTACATCGCCCACGGTGAAGTGCTTCCGGTGGCTACCCGTTCCTTTGGCTCCATCGGTATTTTCGCCATCCCCGAGATGGGCCGCTTCTACCGCCATGTGTTGATCGAGGGCAATTATCCCCACCACGGCGCTGTAGCTTTCGGCCACTACGGAAAATCGCTGTATGAGGTATTCAAGTACATCGGTGTTCCGGTGGATGAGATTGGCTTCAACCAGCCAAAGGGTATGCTCTACAAGACAGAGAATCCATTCAAATAAAATTTCAGTTTTCTATATTGGTGAAGCGACTCGCTTGCGAGTCGCTTTCCTAAACAAAAAAGCAGTGGCACATGCCACAGAAAAGAGGAAAATATGTATTACATAGGTGTTGATTTAGGAACATCCGCAGTAAAACTGCTTCTGATGGAGGGAAGCGGAAAAATCTGTAATATTGTCTCCAACGAATACCCGCTGTCCTTTCCCCATCCGGGCTGGTCTGAGCAGAAGCCGGAGGACTGGTGGGACGCCGTAGTGGACGGTGTCCGGAAACTGGTGGACGGATATGACAAGTCCCAGGTGGCAGGAATCAGTTTCGGAGGCCAGATGCACGGCCTGGTCATCCTGGACAAAGATGACAATGTCATCCGCCCGGCTATCCTCTGGAATGACGGCCGGACTACCAAGGAGACCAATTATCTCAACGATGTGATCGGCAAAGACAAACTATCCGAGTACACCGCGAACATCGCTTTTGCCGGTTTCACGGCTCCAAAAATACTCTGGGTCAAGGAAAATGAACCGGAGAACTTTTCAAAAATAGCCAAAATCATGCTGCCGAAGGATTACATCGCCTACAAGATGACGGGAGTGCACAGCTGTGACTACTCCGACGCCTCCGGTATGCTTCTCCTGGATGTGAAAAACAAATGCTGGTCCAAAGAAATGCTGAAGATCTGCGATGTGACGGAAGAACAGCTCCCGAAACTTTTTGAGAGCTACGACGTGACAGGGACACTGACCCCGGAGGCCGCTGCCGCCCTGGGTCTCACCACAGACTGCAAGGTTGCTGCCGGCGCCGGTGACAACGCCGCTGCCGCTGTGGGAACCGGCACCGTCGGAGACGGAGGATGCAACATCTCCCTGGGAACCTCCGGAACCATCTTCATCTCCAGCAAAGAATTTGGTGTAGACCGGTTCAATGCCCTTCACTCCTTCGACCACGCAGACGGCAACTATCACCTGATGGGATGTATGCTCAGCGCCGCTTCCTGCAACAAGTGGTGGATGGACGATATCATCGGCACCACGGACTACGGAAAAGAACAGGAACCCATCACCGACGACAGACTGGGGAACAATAATGTATTCTACCTGCCCTATCTCATGGGTGAGCGCAGCCCCCACAACAATCCGGACGCCAGGGCGCTGTTCATCGGTATGTCCATGGACACCACCAGAGCCGACATGACACAGGCTGTCCTGGAGGGCGTGGCATTTGCCATGAGGGACTGCTACGAGATCGCCAAAGATCTTGGCATTGATATCAAAGAGACAAAGATCTGCGGCGGTGGCGCCAAGAGCCCGCTCTGGAGAAAGATCATGGCAAACGTGCTGAACATCAATGTAAATATCATCGAGAGCGAGGAGGGCCCGGGACTGGGCGGCGCCATGCTGGCTGCCGTGGCCTGCGGAGAGTATGCTTCTGTACAGGAAGCCGCTGACAGGATCGTCAAGGTTGTGGGAACCGAGAAACCGGATCCGGAACTGGCCAAACGCTACGACGAGCGCTACGCGAAATTCAAACAGATCTATCCGACTGTGAAAGCGCTGTATGACAGGTTAAAATAATATGAAAAAAAGAAAGCAAAAAATATCATATCTTCTGCTTGTCCTCTGCATCCTGTCTCTGACAGGGTGCGGATACAAGAAACCGGAGGAGTACAGCATCGCCGGTATGGCTGTGGATTCCATCACGACGGTGTGCAACACAGACTGCTCCATGAGCGATGTGACCGTCAGCTCCGGCACGGCGCCCTCCGGGGAAAAGCAGGTCAGCTGCCGTTACGAGTACACGGAAGTGGCAAATGACCAAGGCGTCGCCGATGCGCGGACCTACCATGAATATCTGCAGAAAAACGCATTAGCATTAAAAGTAGAAAATTTCGACGAGGCCTCCGGCCGTTACACGGCCTACGTCGGCAAGGAAGGTGACGTGGAGGGATTCAGCATCCTGGTGGAGTTTACAAACGACTCCTACTCCGTCACCGTCACAGACAACGTAAGTTTAATAACGCCTTCCCCCTCACCTGCGGTGTAGGGGAAGGCGTCTCTTTCTGCCAATCCGGATCGTATTATTCTATTCCTGTCAGAATATCATCTCCAAAACTATCTTTGAGATAATTGAGCATCTTGCTCTTCCTGTTCCTCAGATATTGGATCCTGTCCGGACCGCTGTCGAATCCTCCGGCATTGGTTCCCCAGCGCTGGAAATACTGCTCCATCAGCGGACGGAAGACTGCCTCCAGCTCATCCCATTTCTCTTCTGCCTTGTCCGGATCAAAATTATTGTCCGCCAGGTCCACCACGGTAGCCGCAAAGGCTTTCTGAAATTCTTTATTTTCCGATACCGCGTTAAACAGGACGTCCTGTCTCGCCCACTCGATGGCATTGCCCACCTGACTGTCACAACCCCACAGATCCATGGAATACTCCGTGTCATAGAGCATATAACGCCATTTTCCGTCTGCGTAGGGATTGTCCGCCACAATCTCGTTGGCACGCCAGATCTGGATATTCTTCACTGTGCCCTTCTCGTTCACAACCCCGTTCTCCGCCGGCCAGTCCTTGTTGCCGATATAGGCTTCTGTCGCATAGTAATCCAGGAAGCTCTGAAGATCAACCATCTCCTTGAATTTCTCATAGTTTTCCGTCTGAGTCATATCCAGGTCTGCCAGGGCCATCAGCTCGTTGTATTTGGCGGTATCCGCCTTTTCATCCTGGCCCTCCTGCCACTCTCCCTCTTTGAAGGAGATCACGTTGTCTTTGTCCACGCCGAACTCCGTTTCCAGATAAGAGTCACTATAGCGCTCGGTGAGGTTATAGAGTCCCCAATACTCCCCGTTCAGATACAGTACCGTGGGGCGGCTGGACTGGGTAGTATACGCCCTGTCTGTCACCAGGCTCTGGATCCACACATCTGCCATCTTCGTGTATTTGTAATCATTTCCGCCATTTCTCAGAATAAATCTCTTATATTTCTCCGTCGCCTCGGTCTTGTCAAAATTCGTGGCGCCGGGAATCAGAGGATAGTCTTTCAGCGTCTTCAGTCCTCCCCAGTCGTCGCGGAAATACAGCCGGAGACTCTTCTGTCCCCAGCGGCGGGAATAACCGCCGTGCATCCTGAGTCCCATCATCGTCTCAAAGGGTATGCTGCCGTCCTCCTCAATATAGGTCACGTAGGCCGGACGCTCCCACTCACTTCCTGAATTTTCCCAGTTCCCGTAACGGTAGATCCCTGTCTCCTCGCTCATGAGATTGTCTGGATCCGTCACTACGGAGATCACAGACGCTCCCTTGTAGAGATTGGCCAGATCCTTGCCCACAAAATAGACTTTCGTAGTCACATCTGATTTCGTCCCATCTGCCGCCACAGCCATGGCCCGGATCACCGTGGCCTTGGGAATCTTATCGTTGGGATCGGAAGCTCCCGTAAGCCCGTCCCACGACTCATAGGGTGAGTACATCAGGTTTCTGTTGGCATATGTCCACAGTAGATTTTCCTCCTCATCCCGGTTCTTCACTTCGATGGAACCGGTATAGGTCTGCGTTTCCAGCTTGGCGGGAAAAATGACCCCCGTCGAAGCCCGCTCCTCGTTGGACAGGGGAATGCTCCCATCTATCGTATAGTATATGGTACATCCCTCCGGAGCTGTCAGCGAGAGATCAAAGGGCTCTTCATAGCTGCCGCTCTCCCTGGAAAATGTCACTTTCATTTTATCCGGAGCCGGTGCAGTAGGCCCGGCGGGCTGTGTGGAAGGTGCAGGAGAAGACGTTCCCTG
Organism: uncultured Eubacterium sp.; assembly: GCA_964484225.1. Classification (GTDB taxonomy): domain Bacteria; phylum Bacillota; class Clostridia; order Lachnospirales; family Lachnospiraceae; genus Eubacterium_F. The sequence continues at coordinate 4,516 of CAZAEM010000049.1, read as the reverse complement.
TACTCCGGATGTCGGCACCGCAGTCGGCGACTGTGTAGCTTGAGAGTGTGGCGTCCACTCAGGTGACGGAGTTGATACCGCTTTTTTCCTGACAGTCACCTTGCAGGTTAATTTTTTCTTGCCCGCTTTGGCGGTGATCTTCGCCGTCCCTTTCTTCTTCGCCGTCACCACACCTTTTTTGCTGACGGATGCCACTTTCTTTTTGGAGGATTTCCATGTCACCTTTTTCTTGGTGCCCTTTACTTTCAGTTTGCAGGTTTTCCCCACATAAAGAGACACTTTGCTCTTGTTCAGACGCACCTTCGCCTTGGCCTCGACTCCCTCTGCCTCGCCGATGGTCCCCATCAGCAGAAGGAAACAGAGAAGGGCCGCCTGAAAACGAATCATTTTTTTCATTAAATCACCTGTCTTTCTTGATATTTTTTCGCGGTTTTATTATAATGAGACAAGGGACGAATGGACACAAAATGGATGCTTGCATACGTTTTTGTGTCTATGAGAACCGTAAAACACCGAGAAGTAGCCATTTTTCGGAGAAAAATGAGCGAATTCGAGGCGTTTTAGGGTGCTAGATGTCCAGTGGATATCTGTTAAGCACGGACCGAAGCGGAGCGGAGATTGCGGGAGCACGTTAGCGCGGAGCAATCCGTGGTCTCAGCCATTTGTCGGGCAACTCATTATAACAATGTCAAAAGGTCAACACCCAATACACGAAAAGGAGGCCGCCTATGTCACAGGATTACAGTATAAAAGATCGCATTAAGGATATCATCAACGGAACCACCAGCTATGAGCGGGACCGGAAAGCCAGCATGCAGGGTCAGATTGACCGGGCTGACCATATATTCCAGTTTTTCCTGCTCCTGTTCGGATTGGGTTTCTGGATCATCATGCTGATCCGATATTTTTTGTGAAATACACCAGTGAGTAAACAGGGGGGCGCTGCCCCCCTGTTTTTATCTACTTTTTCACTGTCACTTTACATGTGGCTTTCTGCTTTTTGTATTTCACAGTGATCTTTGCTTTCCCTTTTTTCTTTGCGGTTATTTTTCCCTTTTGGGATACCTTGGCCACCTTTTTGTTGGAGCTGGTCCACTTCAGCTCTTTCTTTATCTGGGCTTTGGTGGCACCGCTCACCTTGAAGGAAACTTTCAACTGGCATTTCTTTCCCTTTTTCAGCGTCACTTTCTTTTTGGTTATCTTGAGTTTCTTAACCGTAACCTTTGCCGACTCCGGGCCAGCCGCCACCGTACTGCCCGGCTTCGCCGTGGGCGTCACTGTGGGAGCTGTCGTGGATTTGGCTGGGGCCGTGGGCTGTGGCTGAGAGCCTCCTGCCTCACTTCCCCTGATGCTGATATGATTGATCGCAGCCTCACCCTTCGTAGGATTATCCGTGAGCAAAACGGCTGTATCAACCGCTCCGGACTGATCCAGAGTCTCCAGGGTGACGATCTCTATGCGGACGCGGACCTTTGCCTGATTGTCTGCCGCCTCCGGCAGGATCCCGGCAATCTGTCTCATTTTCTTATTATTTACCAGCTGCACCTTTGCGCTTTCCTGATCCAGCCTGGTGAACTCCTGGGAATCTCCTACCGCATAGGATAATTGATAATCCTTCGGCCCCTTCTTGCTGGCCCCGATGTAAGCGGAAAAACTTACGCCCTTATACCCGGTCGTGCTGAACTGAACCTCGAAATAGGGTACCGTGCCTTCCGTCCACGGGTTTTTCTTGGTGGAGGCCATCACCGGCTCCGCCTCTTTGGCCGCTTCCGCTCCATAGCCCATCTCATACTCCGCCGACACACTGTCGTCATCATCCTTTGACCACTCCAGGGTTTTATAATTCGAACCGGTGACGGAGGCAAACAGCTTCGCCGTCCCCGCCGTAAATACATAACCGTCTGTCTTATTTCCGTACTTCTGTGCATTCAGGTCGGATACCGTGGCATCCTCCTCATCCACTTCCACATCCCCGGCATCCGTGTATGTATAGTGAAGACCGGCAATCTCTGTCCCCTCAAATTCGATCGGTGTGCTTGTATCCACCGGCGCGGTGGTCTCCTGCTGGACACTCTCCGTGGGCGCGGCAGTCTCTTCCACCGGCTCCGTCACGGCGGGAGTCGTCACAACAGGTTCTGTCCCGGCAGGTTCCGTCACAGCGGGCTCTGTCTCGACAGGCTCCGTCACGGCAGGCTCTGTCGCAGTGGGCTCTGTCGCAGTGGGTTCCTCCGTGGTTCCCTGTCGACGGAGTCCCTTGACAGCGATATGGTTGATGGCCGCCTCTCCCCCTGTAGGGTTGTCCGTGAGCAATACAGCAGCCGTCTCCGTGGCATTGGTCTGATCCACTGCCATCATAGAAATAATTTCTATACGGACGCGGACCAGTTCCTGATTGTCCGCCTCCTCCGGAAGTGTACCGGAAATCTCCGTCATTTTTTTATTTTTCTCCAGTTCTATTTTGGCACTCTCCTGATCCAGTCTGGTAAATGTCCCGTCAGTGCCCAGAGCGTAGGAGAGCTGATAGTCCCTCGGTCCCTTTTTCGACGCCCCGACATAGGCAGAAAAGTCTATATTTTCATACCCTGTGGTATTCAGCTGCACCTCAAAATAGGGAACGGTATTTTCCGTCCAGGGGTTTTTGTCGGACGCCGTCATCACCGGCTCCTCTTCCTTCACCTCATTCTCTCCCTCCCCCATCTTATATTCCGGGGAAACGATATCCTGATCGGAACTCCACTCCAGCGTTCTGTTGTCTTCACCGGTAACCGAGGCAAACAGTCTGGCCTCCCCCTCTGTAAACTGGTATCCCTTATTCTTACTTCCGTACTTTTCCTTGTTCAGGTCCACCACTGTGGGGTCTGTTTCATCTATCTCCACATCGCTTTTATCTGTGTACGTGTAGTCGAGGCTGGCAATCGTCTCCTTTGCCTCCGTCTCCGCTTTCACATTGCCCACCTGAGCCAATGGAAAAACCATTGTAATAGCGAGAAATCCCGCCAAAAGTTTCCTTCTCATCTTTCCTCCATTCTGTCTTCCATTAAAGACATGGTGCTATATGATCATTACCGGTTTAGACATGTTTTCTCTTTAAGATATTCTAACACAGGAAAAACGGAATCGCAACCGGCAGGGCGAAATTTATTGGACAGTTGCTTAATGCAATGCCCGGGCAGAAACGATTCCGTGTCAGCCCGGGCACCATCTTACCTGGATGTATTTTCCATCTCCTTCAAAGTCTCACTGGCGTCAAAGGTAATATCCTCCGTACCGTCATGGGTGAAATCTCCCACATAGGAAGAACTCTGATTGTCCTTCTCTCCCTCTGCCACTGTACCCCTGGCTGCTACAGTTGAACCGCTGATCGCATTACGAGCCGGATCAGCCCCTTCCTGCACTCCTCCGCGCCGTTGCACTGATGTACATTGACAGCCGCCTTTGCCTCCTGCTCGATCAGCGCCTGCTTGACCGCCCTGGTAACACCGCCCGCATTGGCGTATCGTTTTCCGTAAATACTGCCGTTCTGTTCCTTGACGGAAGTGGGGTGCAGTGTCACATTTTTCGCCCTAAACATTGCATCCAGTTCCTCAAACGTCATGGCAAGATCCGCATTTTCACCGGGGTATGCCTGATCCTGCCCGGCCTCGCTCTTCTTGGCAATGCACGGCCCCACAAAGATGCAGACGGCATCCGGGTGCATCGTGATGTCCACGCCAAACTGCCCTTCCGCCGCAGGCGCCACCATCGCATACACCGGGCGATCACCCCTGAGATGCTCAATGATCTCCACAATACGCGAGCTGTCTGAAATCGCACTAAAGGGACAGGAATGGATACAGGCACCGCATCGGATACATTTTGATTCATCAATATTGACGCGGCCGTCCACCTCGCTGGCCTGAATGGCGTCCACCGGACAGGCGCGTCTGCACGGGCGCATAATATCCACAATGGCATTGTACGGGCAGGCCTCATAACACTGACCGCACTCCTTACATTTGTCGGGGTCAATGTACGCCTTATCTCTGGTCATGGTGATCGCGTCAAACCTGCAGGCGTGCATACACTTTCGGGCCATACATTTCTGACAGTTGTCCGTCACGGAAAACCGGGTAATCGGACAGTTCTCACAGCCGGTGGGCAAAATCACCACTGTATTATTACAGGGCTTGCCATTGGCAGGATTTATATTCTTGGCAAGCATTATCCGCTCGCGGATGATCTCTCTCTCCTTGTAAACACAGCAGCGATACATAGGTTTGTTCCCGGGTAAAATCTCGTAGGGCAGCGTCGCCTCGATCTGGTCAAGATTTCCCTCAAAGGCCGCTTTCGCCACATGGTACAACACGGTTCCCTTTATGTCTTCCATGGCATTATTTTCGTTCAATATAATTTCCTCCCTTCTGCACTGTGATTCCCTGAATAAAGTCCGCTGCAAAGCAAAATCTCTGGCATCATCATATTATGCGGTTTACTGCAAATTTCATAAAGTTCGTGCAATCTTATGCATTTTGCTGGT
>CAZAEM010000048.1:0-17572 GCA_964484225.1 uncultured Eubacterium sp. | reverse complement strand
TACATCTATTAATAATTCTTGGCAGTCCGGTTCCCCATGCCTCTACAATATGCATATAATGGAATGCTTCCGCTATAGCTTCATTTCTGCATGTGGATTTCCCTGATTTGGCTGTTTCCAAATCCAATCCACCATACAGCATCCCCGGCGATGAAACCTCCAACCGATCATCGTAAATACATACCTGTACACATGATTTATCCAAGTAGCTTCTATGAAGAACTGCATTTGCAATCATTTCTCTGATAGCTGATATCGGCAGCTCATACACATCTTTTCTGTATTCCCCTTCAATCTCTGCACCCATATCTATATGTCTTAACACAAAATGATAAGCATCATCTACCTGCTCATAAATTGGACCGTTGAATTCCTTTTTATCAATGAATATATCTCTCGTTTTTCCTTTAAATAAAGCACATTGAAGCTTTGATGCCTTATTCTTGTTATCCGTCAATAAATCAAAGGCATGTGTCGGATACGGGTTTCTGCCCACTCTGCAAAGGACTCCAAAATCGTGAAGCTTTTCCAATGTCATATCTTTTACTGCAAGTTTTTCTTCCTCAGTCTCACATGAATCAATTGCAATCTGCTTCATCTTCTTGCACAAATCCAATGCCTTCTTTTCATCATACTCACAGCCAATCTCCTGAAGTGTATCATAGGATATATTTTGTCCTTCCAGTTCCAACTCCTGCAATTTTCTTGCGTCGGCAGGTCTGCTCGTACCATTGATTCTTATATAAGCACTGGTTTCCTTTCCCTTGCTTGCAAGATAATAAGGCCTGAATTTCCCCGGCACCACATCAATCACAAGAATTGTCTTGTCCTCTGATGTTTGAATGGAAACATCCGGCTCTATCTGCGGTGTACACGCATCGGAAATCATATTTGAAATGGAATCCGATAATTTGAACGGACTCTGCTCACCAATTCCATACACAATACCAGTCTCATCTTCAACACCTAGAATAACCTGTCCTCCGGTACTATTGGAAAATGCTATAATATCTTTAAGAAATTTCTCATGGTTGCCGGGAATCTCTCTTTTAAATTCGATATTCTTACCCTCTCCAAAGTATTCTTTATTGACCATGATGTCACCTACTTTCTAAAATATATTTTATATTCATGTTCTCCTAATTCCATAATAGCATTTCCTTCCTACGGATTTTCCATTACTGATACAATAATGAACTTGACACATATCTTCTATTTCATTAACTACCTCAAAACCAGATATTACATAATTAGCAAGGTCGCCGCTTCCCACATTTTTATTTCTTTTTGCTTGATATCCATGCCTAATACCTCCAACTTCGCTATACATAAAGAAAGCCGTTAGAGCTTTCTCCACAGTATCACGATAATTCCGATTCCCATAATCGTCAAAAAGGGTTAATAACTGATTTGATTATATTTTTCTTGTGTTCTTTTTCCTTTGCTTATAACCGCTTCGCAGCCAATTCTATATGACACTTCTGCACTCAGCTCAGATACAATTAAACAGCTCTCCTTCTCACATTCCTCCAGTATGTAAAAAGGGCTTCCCTATTCTTAGGAAAGCCATATAAAATCTAGCTTTTTCTGATTACTCAATAACACTAGCCACACGGCCAGACCCAACCGTTCTACCACCCTTCAGATTTTCTCCTTATAACTCAATTTGTCAAAAAGTTCTTTGCAATATCTTGGGCGATTTTTATCAAACTCTTCTGGATTCCTATCAAATGTTTTTGAATTTCAATTATAGCACTTTCACTCTCTATTGTCTACCATAGGCATAAGGGTATTATGGTCAAAAATAAAGCTGGCAATTAAAGAATTATTTTCAATGGTTTCCAACAGCGAAATTAATTCAACATCTAAAACAAATACGTCATTACAACTCCAGCTCTCTCATATGACGTTCATACAAGAGAGCTGAAATCTCCTTCAAAAACCCATCTTACACACCGGTCGGGATCCCGGCATACTACTTCGTCCGAAACTTCCTGATCCCGCTCCAGGTTCCGTACTGTTTTCCTTCAGATCCGGTATATGTAAAGGGCCGAATGCGAATGTAATAATTTCGTTTGGCCTTCAAGCCGTTCAGCGTCACCCGGTTTCTTTTTACGGTCCTGCTTTTCCTCCCGGACAAATTTTTCCTCAAAGAATACTGCAGCTGGTATCCCTTTGCACCCTTCACTTTCCTCCATCTGAGCGAAATCTTTCCTGTCTTCTTTTTGGACGGAGACGCCTTTATTTTTCTGACAAGTTCCTTCACTATCCTGCTCACGCTGTCCGTCGGCAATGGAATTGAAATCTGCTCCTCCTTCACCTCGTCTTCCACGGGAGATGGACTCGCCTCCACCTTCTCCTCCGCTGTGTGAGTGGAATCCATATCGTCCCCCTTCTCATCTGCCGGTTTCCTGACCGGAATGATCTTCTGCTCCATTATCACTTTGCCGCATACAGAGCAGTGACTTCCCTCCGTCAAACCCGGTTCCGTGTCAGTCGGCTGAACGGCCCTGTCCTTCACGATCGTGTGCCCTGTGGCCGGGATCGTCTCAGTTTTTGTCGCGCCGCATACCGTACAGGTATACGTCTTTTCGCCCGCATTGTTACAAGTGGCAGATTTTGTCACAGCCCCGCTGTCGTATGCGTGGGATTTTTTAGCGATCGTCTGCGTCTCGGTCTTTCCGCAGAGAGAGCAGATTCTCGTTTTGATCCCTGTCTGTGTACAGTCGGCCTTTCTGGTAACCGTCCAGGACGACGGGTACTTATGCTCCTTCTCCACTACTTTTATCGTCCTCTCGCACGTGCCGGTTATATTGCCGGAAACACTGGCCTTTATCTTATAGTCCCCGATTTTATCCGGAACGAACTGGAACTGGGCAGAGTCTACACCTTGATAAGTCCTCTTTTTGATCTGCGTTCCGTCCGGATCATATACATAAATTGTCACTGCTCATCTATCAGTTCATAACAGAGATAATATCTGTTTCCCACTTCAAATCTCGCAGGAACGGAGCCCATCCCGGTATCGGACACCCAGACATGCAGATTATAATTCTTTGATGTGATTTTTGACAGATAACTCATACTGCAATATCCACTGTGACCATTCCACTCCACATGAGCCCAGCTGCCGTCCGCCCGGCTGACATACACCTTAGATCCTCTGGGGATGGATGCCACAGCGGAATAACCGGTTCCATGACCGCTGCGCATTGTCAATGGCAGGCTGTTTGTCGTGACGTAATAATCCCCGGCATAGTCAGTGGAACAGGTACACACATCATTTCCCGCATAGCGCAGGACACCGTTCCACGGATGATAATAATATCCCGACACGGAAACTTCCGTCCCTGTCTGGTCGCCCGTCTGCGGATACCCCCGGTTTGAATGGGCCCCCACATTCTGATTGCCTCCCAGATAGATCTCTGTGTGCTGCACTTCATTCAGGAGAATATCTCCCCGCTGCAGATTGGATGTTCCGCCGATCTGACTCCAAGGGATCCACTGAAAACCGTGCTGTGTAAACTGTGCCCTCATATTTCCCGTATAGGTGGCTGTGCCCACGTTCACCCCCGCATTTCGGAATGCAGAGATTACAAAGGAAGAACAATCGTAATCCGGCCCCCACCGGCTGGACTGACTGTACCCGTGGGAATTGTCATTGGCTATGGATATCGCCCAGGAAATAGCCCTCTCCACCACGGGAGAGGCCGCTTTGGCCACAGTCACAGTAGATATCGCCCGGATATGTACACCTGACAATGCCACGACCAAAGCCATCAACAGACAGCCAAAGGTTTTCAAACTCTGCCGCTCTAGAATCTCAGACCTTCTCTCATAAACTCCAATAAATTAATATGCTTTATGCCGTTCCTGTTTTGCAACAAATAGTCTGTAGTTGCCACATATTTCGGATAGTTATCCTTTATATGTTCTAACGGCGCATATTCCCTGTTCTCTGTCGCCCTGCTCTCCAGTATCGTATATGCCACCTGAATGTATGAATAATTTAATTCGTCGTCTCTGAGAATGAAATCACACTCCAATTTCCCAATTCTTCCCACGCTCACAAAATAGCCCATGCTCCTGGCATAGATATAAACCATATTTTCCAGAGCAGGCCCATAATTAATTCTATTATCCGTATTGAGTGCAAAGTAGAATGATGTATCCGCCAGATAATATTTCTTTTCTCCACTCAGCGCCTTTTTCGATTTCATGTCAAAACGGTCACACTGATATAATATCTTCGCACTGACCAGAATGTCGATATATCTCCTTATAGTCTCTATCTTCATTTCCACACCGATTTTTTCCAATTCTCGTCTTATGCTTCTAAGACTGATCGTCGCCCCAAAATTATTTATCACAAAATTTCTTACTGTCTCAAACACTTCTGTATTTCTGATCTTCACACGCTTTTTAATATCTTTTTCGAATATCTCTTTTATCACTGAAATCGTATACGTTCTCTTGTCTGCCAGGTTATCATATGAAATTGCCTTTGGAAATCCTCCTACATGCAAATACTCGTCTAACTCCCTCATTATATTCTCATCCACAGACTTGTCATAGAATTTTTTCATATCCATGTACTCTTCAAAACTCAATGTAAACAACTCAAATTCAACATACCGCCCCGTAAGCTTTGTCGACAACTCCCCACTAAGCAGATAAGAATTGGATCCGGTTATAAAAATAGAGAAGTCTCCCTCAGTACGAAATGCATTGATCACTTCCTCAAAATTTTCTACGTTTTGAATCTCATCTACAAATAGATATTTTTTTTGATCCGTTACGACCAGTTCGTCAATTATTTCTTCCAATTGATCATCCGATTTTATTTTTCTGTATTTTCTGCTGTCCAAATCAATGTCCAAAATATTATCTTTCGACACACCGGCATCTGCTAATTCCTCCTGAATCATTTGCAGCAGGCTGGATTTGCCGCACCTTCTCACCCCAGTGATCACTTTAATGATATCCGTCTCATGATAAAAACCGCGGATTTTTTTTAAGTATTTCTCCCTTTTATATAGATCCATTTTGTCCCACACCCCTTCTTTTTATAAAGTACAATAATTCGTAATCCCCAAACTACTATATAGGATTTCCCCTTGGGGTATATTATACTTATTTTTTATCAGAAATCAACCGTTAAGGGGGACAAAAATGAAAATTTGTCATTTTTGTCTCCCTTATTATGCATTTTCATTCGTCCCACGCCGTGCCCGTCAGCCCCTCCAACAGGGAACCGCAGGCCCAGAGCATCAGTGCGAACCATGTGCTGGCCGGCACAGTCAGCTTGTTCTCCTTCACCACTCCGTAATACAGACTTTCCTTTGCCGTAAAGGCTCCGGCCGCGATCCGCTTTACGCCCGCCGGGATTTCCATTTTCTCCCCCAGTACAAAGTTCCCCATATACCGCACCAGCGTATCCCCATGACACAGAAAATCCCCCTCAAACTCTCCGTCAAAACCGTCCAGTCTGCGGCACTCCACATGGGAAACCAAACCGTTCTTGGCAAATAGGATCACATACATGTAACCGTCTTTTCGATAGATTTTTTTCTTCTCACCATCGGTAAATTCTGTCTCAGATTCCGCCCTGCCCAGATTTGCCTCACAGTCGCTCTCAAAACAGAGCTGGTTCACCGGGCCCAGAGCACAGTTGTACAGATCCTCCTTCACTGTCTTCCCCTTCAGCGCCACAAATATCCTGGCTACGCCGTTTTTCCCCTTCTCAAACACACATCTCTTCCGCAGCAGCTTGGGTACCTGTTTGTCTGTCCCCATATAATCCATCAACTGTACAGCAGCTGCTTTCTCCTTGACCGCCTCCTCCTCATTGTCCTCCTTCTTCTTCAGTTCTCCCTGGAATTCGATGGCGTTTTCCTTTCCCGCTACCGCCGGGATATCCACGCGGAGGGAGGAATCCTCTAGATTTATGTACCCCTTGCAATCACCGCCGCAACCATAAACACCATACGCTTTTTTCTCAATGACATCTCTCTATCCTCCCCAAATATTTGCATGCCGCCAGGGCTGCCACCGCTCCGTCTGCCGCCGCCGTCGTCAACTGGCGCACCTCTTTGGTACGACAGTCCCCGGCCGCAAAGATTCCCTCCGTCCCGGTGATGCAGTCTTCCCCCGCCCGCACATAGCCCTTCTCGTCCAGATCCACTACATTGGCAAAGGCCTGGTTATCCGGCATCTGCCCGATGGCGACAAACAGGCCGCTCACCGGCAGAGTCCACCTCGCTCCTTTGACTGTGTCTGTCAACTGGATCTCCTCCAGACGGCCATCACCCACCAGACCGGTCACGATGGCATTCAGAGCGAAGGACACGTTCTCTTTCTGACGCAGACGCTCCACCAGGTTCTCCTCGCCGCGGAAAGTCTCTCTTCGGTGGATCAGAGTAACTTTGTTGCAATATTGTGACAAAAATGTTGCGTCTTCCAGCGCCGTGTTACCTCCGCCTACCACGGCCACATCCTTCCCTCGGAAAAACATACCGTCACAGGTTGCACAGTAAGACACCCCGGCGCCCACCAGGCTTTCCTCTTTTGCCAGAAGTTCCGCATCTCCCTGGCCCAGAGGCCGGTTTTTTGCCCCGGTGGCGAGGATCACGGATCCCGCTTCATAAGTATTTCTCTCCGTCACCACCGTATTTTTCCCGGTGCCGGCCTCCACACGCTCTACCCGCTCCTGCCGGTACTCCGCCCCCAGTTCCACTGCCTGTTCATAGAGGCCTGTGGCGAACGCAAAACCGGAAACATGCCGGATCCCGGGATAATTATCCACCTCCGGGGAATTGACGATCTGCCCTCCATAGCTTTTCTGCTCCAGGACGAGGACAGACTTTCCTGCCCGCACACCGTATATAGCCGCAGAAAGACCTGCGGTACCGGCGCCCACGATTAAAATATCAACCATTCACCAGTTCCTCAATTTCCGACTTTGAAATCACACCCACCGAGCGCTTTTTCTCCGCACCGTCTTTTATCACTACCAGTGTGGGAATGGACATGACACCAAACTTCTCCGCCAGTTCCTGTTCGTTGTCCACATTGATCTTTCCCACCTTGATGTCATCCCGCTCTCCGGCCAGAGCGTCCACCACCGGGGACAGCATCTGACAGGGTCCGCACCAGGACGCCCAGAAGTCCAGCAGGACCGGCTTGTCCGACTGCATCACCTCCGCTTCATAATTTTCTCCGGTTATCTCCAAAACCTGCATATCTCTTCCTCCTTATCTCTTTACTTCAAAACTATTTTGTCCCTTTGTCCTCTCATCCATTCAGCAATTCCCGCATCTCTTTCTCCGCATCCCGGATCTCCCGCAAAAGATCCCGGGCCGACAAACGCCGGCAGCCCTCCCCCCGGATAATGATCTGCTCCAGCCCGTCCGAGGTGGCCACAGTCACGTTGTGCTTTTTTCCGTGTTCATGGGCAAACTTTTCGATATACTGGTCCGCCGTCTCCGCCTCCCTTGTGTACACCACATGGATATTGTGATAATCCCGTATCTCCGTGGGATGGTTCTGTACCCGGTATGCGTCAAACACCAGGATCAGATGACATTTTTTGAATCCCTGATAGTTGCACAGGATGTCCATCAGCCGCCCCCTGGCGCCGTCAATATTAGTTTTTGCCAGATCTTTCAGTTCCTCCCAGGCAAAGATAATGTTGTAACCGTCCACCAGAAGATATTTGTCCCTCTTCTCCTGTTTTTTTCGTGATCCGGATCGTCCCGCGGGCTTGGCAGCCAGCGCCCGGAGCCGGCGCTTTCTCCGGGAGACAGGATGATGTTTTTTGTTGGCGTTGGTGGCCCGGTCCAGTATCCGGTCGATCTCCTCCACCTCCACCCAGGCGGCGCCCTCCTCTGGCCTCTGTCCCGTTTCTTCCACCGGACGGTCATCGGAGGAATCCGGCATCCCCGGCAGATGCATGTGCTCTTTCACCCTGTCCCAGGGCACATAATATCCCGCCCCGTGGGAGCAGAATATGGAGCCGGTGGGATTTTCCGCATCCTTCTCCGGATCGTAGCCGGTCTCCTGCAAAACCTCCGCCGTATTATGGCAGGGTTCATAACCGGACAGGACGCAGGACAGTTTCCCCTGGCCTCTGGCATAAGCCGCCACCTCCCTGGCGTAATCCCGCATGGTGGCCACCGGGCATTTCCCGGTAAGTCTTGACATCCCCCGGCCGTCCTGCTCCACCTCAAAATGCCCTCCCATGCGCTCCACATCCGCCATGGCATGTCCGATCACTTCCTCCGGCACCTCCAGGCTGAATTTATAGAAGGGCTCCAGGAGAACCGATTCCGCCTCCATCAATCCCTGTCTTATGGCACGGTAGGTCGCCTGTCTGAAATCACCGCCCTCTGTATGTTTCAGGTGGGCGCGGCCCGCCGTCAAAGAGATCTTCACATCAGTCAGCCCCGCCCCCGTCAGCACGCCGGGGTGTTCTCTCTCCAGAACATGCGTCAGGATCAGGCGCTGCCAGTTTTTGTCCAGCACATCCTCGCTGCACAGGCTGCCGACTGTGATGCCGGACCCCGGCGCCCCCGGCTCCATCAGAAGATGCACCTCCGCATAGTGCCGGAGCGGTTCAAAATGCCCGACTCCCTCCACGGTGTTCCCGATGGTCTCCCGGTACACAATATTGCCCCTGCCAAAAGATACCTCCAGACCGAAGCGCTTCCCGATCAGACTCTTCAGTATCTCAATCTGTACTTCCCCCATGACCTGGGCCTGGATCTCCTGCAGGTTTTCGTCCCAAAGGATGTGCAGCAGCGGTTCCTCGTCCTCCAGCTGGCGGAGTTTTGGGAGCATCACCGAAGCCTCTACGGACTCCGGCAGCCGGATCCGGTATGTCAGCACCGGGGTCAGCACCGGCTTGTCCCCCGACGGCTCCCCGCCCAGCCCCTCTCCGGGATAGGTCCGGGTCAGCCCGGTGAGTACGCACACGCTCCCCGGGCCCGCCTCCTCCAGGAGATCATACTTCTCTCCCCGGTACAGACGGATCTGGTTCACCTTTTCCTGCCATTCACCGCCGGCATCCTCCACCACCATCCGGGGTCGCATCACTCCGGCTGTCACCTTCACGTAGGTGAGGCGGCAGGACTGCTCATCCCGGGCGATCTTAAACACCCTGGCACCGTATCCCGGCAGTCCTCTCTCGGTCATCTCCGACTCGGACGGATACCATCGCTCATCCCCGTAGAGAGCCAGACCGTCCAAAAGCTCCTCCACCCCCTCCATCCGCAGTGCAGACCCAAAATAACAGGGGAAAAGTTTTCTGGCCCAGATCAGATCCCGGATATCCTCCTCCCGGATCTCCCCGGTCTCCAGATAGCTCTCCAGAACCTCCTCGTCACAGAGTGAGATCTCTTCCCGGAAAGCCTCTCCCTCTCCGTCGGAGAAATCCACACAGCCGCTCCCCAGCTCCCGCACCAGCTCCTCCATCCGCAGTGTTTTATCCGTCCCCGGCTGATCCATCTTGTTCACAAACAGAAACACCGGTACGTCGTACCGGGCCAGCAGCTGCCATAAAGTCCTCGTATGGCTCTGAACCCCGTCCGCCCCGCTGACCACCAGGATCGCATAATCCAGCACCTGCAGAGTGCGCTCCATCTCTGCGGAGAAATCCACATGCCCCGGCGTGTCCAGCAGGGTAAACCGGCAGTCCCGGAACACAAATTCTGTCTGCTTGGAAAATATGGTGATACCCCTCTGTCTCTCCAGTTCGTGGGTATCAAAAAAGGCGTCTCCCCTGTCCACCCGCCCCGCTCTGCGGAGACTGCCCGCCTTGTACAAAATCCCCTCTGACAATGTGGTCTTCCCGGCATCCACATGGGCCAGTATTCCTATGGTGATCTGCTTCATCTCTGTCTCCTGATTCTTCAAAATAAATATATTGAAAGGCTATAGTGTAGCAGCCAAAATTATTGTATCACGTCCCCCGGTGTTTTGGCAACTTATGACGGGAAAATAAATCTTTTTTTGAACCCGCAGCACTTTCTGGTGGCATTTTTCTGAGAAGGTGGTATAATACGTGTAGCACATCTATGATGTGCTGCTAGCAGTACTTCATAGAAGTACTGCAATACGTGTAGCACATCTATGATCAATGGAGGAGTACCATGAAGAAAATCAATCCCCCTGTCAAACAGGGCCTGAACATTATCATTGTCGGATGCGGCAAAGTAGGAAACACTCTGATCGAGCAGCTGAGCAAGGAAGGACATGACATCACCATCATAGACAAAAGCCCGTCCAAGATCCAGGAGATGACCAATCTTTACGATGTCATGGGCCTGGTGGGAAACGGCGCCAGCTACAGTGTCCAGATGGATGCCGGCATCGAAAATACAGATCTGATCATCGCCGTCACAGATTCCGACGAGTTAAATCTGCTCTGCTGCACAGTGGCCAAGCGGGTGGGCGACTGCGCCGCCATAGCCCGGGTGCGCACGCCGGACTACAGCTCCGAGGTAGGGTATCTCCGGCAGAAACTGGGGTTGACCATGATCATCAACCCGGAGCTGGAGGCCGCCAAGGAGATTGCCCGCATCCTCTATCTCCCCACCGCACTGGAGGTAAATTCCTTCGCCCACGAACAGGCGGAGCTCATCAAGTTTAAAATTCCGGAGGGAAATATCCTGGACGGCATCACTATCGCCACCATGGGACGGGACATTTCCTCCGACACACTGGTCTGCGCCATCGAGAGAGAGGGTGAGGTCCACATACCCGACGGAGATTTCCGCATGGAAAACGGAGACGTCATCTATTTCGTGGCTCCCCGCAAGGTCATCCGCTCTTTTCTCAAACGCATCGGATTTACCACAAAACAGGTAAAAGACACGCTGATCATCGGCGGCGGAAAAGCAACCTACTACCTGGCCAACCAGTTGATCCGGATGGGAATCTCCGTCAGGATCATAGAGCGGAGCAAAGAGCGCTGCGAGGAACTCAGCGTTCTCCTGCCCGGCGCTGTCATCATCAACGGGGAGGGAACCGATCAGGAACTGCTGCTGGAGGAAGGGCTGGAGCATGTGGAATCTTTCGTGCCCCTCACCGGCATTGATGAGGAAAATATCATGCTCACTCTCTATGCCAAGCAGACCTCCCAGGCCAAGGTCATCACGAAAATCAACCGGATCAACTTTAAGAATGTCATCAGCAGCCTGGATCTGGGCAGTGTCATTTACCCGCGGCTGATCACTTCCGAGGCCATCATCGCCTACGTGAGGGCGAAAAAGAACTCCATGAACAGCAATATTGAAACCCTGTATCACATGTTTGATTACCGGGTGGAGGCCATCGAGTTCCGTGTGGACGAGCCCTCGGATGTCACCGGGATCCCGCTGATGGATCTCCCACTGAAGAAAAACCTTCTGGTGTGCTGCATTTACCGCAACGGATTTATCCGCATCCCCAGCGGCCAGGACAGCATAGAGGTGGGCGATATGGTTATGATCGTCACAAGCCACACCGGCTTTAACGATATCCGCGATATATTAAGATAGAGAAAGAGGAATTTTACCATGAATACTTCAATGATACGGTATGTACTGGGACATATTGTAAAAATAGAGGGGCTGCTCATGCTGCTCCCCTGTCTCGTCGCACTCATGTACAGGGAGGAGCAGGGCTGGAGTTATGTCCTGGTAGCTCTTTTATGCATTGTTCTGGGCGTGGCGGCCACCGTCCGCAAACCAGACAACCATGTCTTTTACCTGAAAGAGGGCTGTGTGGCCACATCTCTGGGCTGGATCCTCCTCAGCCTCTTCGGCTGCTTCCCCTTTCTGATCACTGAGGAAATCCCACGTTTCACCGACGCCCTCTTCGAGACAGTATCCGGTTTCACCACCACGGGAGCCAGCATACTGAACGATGTGGAGGCCCTGTCCCACTGTTCTCTGTTCTGGCGCAGTTTCACCCACTGGATCGGGGGCATGGGCGTGCTGGTATTTCTCCTGGCCGTCATACCCATGAGCGGCGGTTCCCACATCAATCTGATGCGGGCAGAGAGCCCCGGCCCCTCCGTGGGAAAACTGGTTCCCAAGGTCAAGCAGACCGCCCGGATCCTCTATCTCATATACCTGGGACTGACCGTACTTGAAATCTTTCTGCTCCTCCTCGGCGGCATGTCGGTATTCGACTCAGTCACCACCAGTTTCGGGACAGCCGGCACCGGCGGTTTCGGAATCAAAAATGACAGCCTGGGCAGCTACAACAGTTACATACAGTGGATCGTCACCATATTTATGATCCTGTTCGGAGTAAATTTCAACGCCTACTATCTCCTGCTTTTTCACAAGCTGAAAAAAGCCCTGCACATGGAGGAAGTGCGCTGTTATTTCATCATCATCGCCGCCGCCATCGGAATTATTTTTGCGGAGACATGGAACACGGCGGTCAGCGCCTGGGAAACCCTGACCCACGCCTCCTTTCAGGTTGCGTCCATCATCACCACCACCGGCTTTTCCACCGTGGATTTCAACACCTGGCCGCAGACCTGCAAGACTGTGCTTGTCCTGCTGATGTTCATCGGCGCCTGCGCCGGCAGCACCGGCGGCGGGATCAAGGTGTCCCGCTTTGTAGTCCTGGTGAAAACCGTAGTCAAGGAACTGAACTCTTACATCCATCCCAAGAGCATCAAAAAGATCAAAATAGACCAGAAACCGGTGGAACACGAAGTAGTGCGGGCCACCAATGTCTATTTTATCATATTTATGATCCTTTTTTCCGCTTCTGTTTTTCTGGTATCTTTCGAGGGCAAGGATCTGATTACTAATTTTACGGCGGTGGCCGCGACAATAAACAATATCGGCCCCGGCCTTGAGCTGGTAGGGCCCACCTCCAATTTCAGCCTCTTCGGTTCATTCACAAAATATGTGCTGATCTTCGATATGCTGGCCGGGCGGCTGGAACTGTTTCCTCTTCTGATACTCTTCCACCCCCAGATCTGGAAAGATTTCCTCACCAAAAGAAAGGCAAAAAAGAGAGACTGACCGGTGCCGGTCTATTCCGGCAGACTCATTCTCAGACAGAGTGTTCCCCATCCCGCCTCTGCATTGGGATAATTTCTGAAAGCAGTCAGCGACCTCGCCCCTCTCCACAGATAGGCCTTTACTTTCTGTCCATACAAAAAAGGATCTCTCCCCTCCACGATACCGTACTGCATCAGGAGAGCCGCGCTCCCCGTCACAAACGGGCATGCCATGGATGTACCGCTCTTCTCCGTGTATCCGCCTCCCGGCGCACAGGACAGGATATTCACTCCCGGGGCAAGGAGATCCGGTTTCCCTGTGAAATATCCCTCCAATCCCTGTCCGGAAAAAGGCGCAAAACTCTCCGAATTGCTGTCGTATGCCCCCACCGTAATAGGCTTAACCGCCGTGGAAGGGATCGTGAGCGTCAGCTCCGGAGACGGCACCAGAAATCCCGTGTCATTGTTTATACTGCTGCCGGAGGGCATCCATATATCAAACCGCCCCTCCACAATACGAACCGGAGTCAGCACCACTTTCCAAATCCCGCTCCGTATCGTCTCCGCATCTTTCGCCGGAACCATTTCGATAAAAATTTCCTGGGCAGCACTGTAGGGGGAGGGTTCCCCGAAAAACCAGAGTATCTCCGTCTGGTCCAGCACACTGCGGAACGCCCCGGCAGAATTTTCGGTCATAACAATGGAACTGCCGGAGGGAGATAGAAGCGTCACGCCAAAGAAATCGGGATATTTTTTCCACATCGCCAGGCTCAGTGAAAATTCTCCCGGAGCCACCGCAAATTCTATGAGATACTCCTGTCCCTGTACCAGCTGCCCGGCCACATGTCTTCTCTTGTTCCCCTCATTTCCGCTGCCGATGCAGATCGTAGTCTTTCCAAGCGCAGAAACTTCATCCAGATAGGTCTCCACCAGGGAAGTGCCGTCATGGGAGCCATAGCTGTTGCCGTAACTCAGATTCAGCGCCAGGGGTTGACCCCTTCTTATCCCCTCCCTGACGCAGAAATCAATCCCCATCATAAAGCCGGTGGTCAGGGGAAAATCCGACTGGTTTCTGCCACCCAGTTTCACCGCCAGGATATCCGCCTCATAGGCCACTCCCCTGTACTCCCCCTGACTGGCTCGTCCATTTCCCGCTGCTATCCCGGTGACGTGAGTGCCGTGCCCGCTGACATCCCGGCTGGGAAAAGACGAGCCGCTCTCCAGCACCCGGTTGATATCCTCCTGAGAGAAAAAAGTCCCCAGAGGATATCCCTCCGGCGGCTCCCCTCCCTCATATGTCTGATCCCACAGGCCGATCAACCGGGTACTGCCATCTTCTCTGCGAAAATCCGGATGAAAGATATCAATACCACTGTCCACCACAGCCACCACCGTCCCTCTCCCGGACAGGTTATAGGGACTGCGCTGCACCGGCGTGATACAGGCCGCCTGCTTCGCGTCATAAAGGGCAAATGACATTTCCTTTGGCTTCTCCACATACTCCACGCGGGGATCGCTGGCCAGAGTGTTCAACTGATCCTGGCGCACCTTCAAGATAGCATAGTTCCCCAGAAGGGCCGTCAGCTGTCCATACTCGCTCCTCAACTCCTCCACATCCCCCACATAGCGGACGATCACCTCCCACAGCCTCTCACTCTCCTCATATCCCGCCGACAAAATCTCGCTTTTCTCCCGGATGTCCTCCGGCGTGTCCATCGCCAGTTCCAGCAGATTATCCAGCTTCGACTCACTCATATTTCTTCCCCCTGCGGTCATAGGCTCTTTTCAGTTTTGCGAGGGCTTTCTTCTCTATCCTGCTCACATAGCTTCGGCTGATGCCGAGCTTCTCCGCGATCTCCCTCTGGGTCACCTCCGGCCGCTCCAAAATATAGGGCCAATCCGGTATCCCATATCGCATGCGGATGATCATTTTTTCCCGCTCCGTAAGACATTCCTCAATGTAGCCGTACAGCTTGGATATGTTCTCCTCCCGCTCCATCCTCTCTGGTATGTCCTCATCCATGGTCTCCAATATATCCAGAAAACTAAGAGAATTTCCCTCTCCGTCGTCTCCACCGATGGGTTCGTATAAAAACACTTCTTTTGACTGTTTTTTATCGCTCCGAAATGTCATCAGCAATTCATTGTCGATACATCGGCTTGCGTATGTGGCAAGCCGAACACCCCGCCCCGGCCGGTAGGTATCCACGGCCTTGATCAGGCCGATGGTGCCGATGGAAATGAGATCATCTACACTGTGATCTGAGTTGCTGTACTTCTTTACAAGATATGCAACCAGCCGAAGATTTCTCTCAATCAGCACATCCCTTGCCTCCCGGTCGCCCTGCTCCCATCTTTTGATGTATTCATTTTCTTCCTCTACGCTTAATGGTTGTGGAAATGACTGCATCATACACTCCAGGATTCACATTACTTTAGTCTATGTGTTTTTTTGTCCACAAGTGCATGGCTACATGAAAATAGTCAACCGATCCGTCAAATCCCCCCACAGCAGAAATATTCCCCGGAGTTACTACCCTGGGGTTCCCAGTTCCCGTTCAATCAGCTCCCGGAGCTTCCTCTTCGCCCGGTACAGACGCATATCCACCGTCTTGGATTTCATCCCTCTCTATGTTGTTCATATGGGATTTGGAAATACCGGCCATCTCCGCCAGCTTTTCCGCACTCAGATGTCTTTCCGTCCTGTATTTTTTCACATTCACACCCAGGGAGTGGGTGTTAAAAACCCGATCCATGTTCATGCAGCCTCCTGAAAATCCTTTTTCTTAATCATATACTTTGAGTAATTTTACTTAAATATTCTATTTAAGGTATTTTACTCTTATAAGGATTTTTCCAGGTGATCTCCAGTTCCTCCAACTTCCCCTTTTCATCAACAGGGAAAGATATAAAGCGGCATTTGGTGTCATCCTCTTGTACTACAGAATAAAAGGTGACACAGTCTCTGAGGCAGGATGACAAAATATGAGTGGACTTTAGAGATATTAAGGATCAGTTTTTGATGAAGTCATCGTTCAGCAGAAAATATTCTACACCGACATATTGAATACCATTTTCATCCCGCCAGGGCTTCATAAAATCCTTTACCACAACGATCTTTCTGAAGGAATCGGGGATTCGCATAAGTGAATCTATCTCCTGAGTTTTCTTTTCCGGATCATCAACTGAAAGCGCAGACTGAATGTAGTATCTGTCGTCACCTCTGTTGACAACAAAATCTACCTCCAGCTGCTTTCTGACTTTCTTACCGCCGTCATCCTTTGTGTTGTATTCAACAACTCCGACATCTACATCAAATCCTCTGCGAACCAGATCATTGTAGAGGACATTCTCCATCAAATGCGTTTCTTCCAGTTGCCTGAAACCCAGAACAGCATTGCGAATGCCGGGATCTGAAAAGTAGTACTTCGCAGGGGTTTTGATGTATTTTCTTCCCTTAACATCATATCGTTCAGATTTTTGGATCAGAAACGCATCAATGAAGTACCCCAGATACTTGTTTATGGTATCCGGCGCGATCCTGAGCTGACGTTCACTTGCAAATGTATTGGAAATTTTACTGGGGTTTGTAAGTGACCCAATTCCCGAGGCGATGATATTCAACAACGTCTCAAGCACATCTTCATCATTGGTGATCTTGTGGCGTTCCAGAACATCCCGGATGTAGGTCCTGCTAAACAGGTCATGCAGATAGCGGCTTCTCTCCTCATGCGACTCGAATCCCCACACAAGCGGCATTCCTCCGTAAGTGAAGTAATCCCTCCATGCGTAACGCTTATCATCTACGTAGTGCTCATATACCTCAGCATAAGACAACGGATTTACCCGTATCTCGTCACCCCGGTCGCGAAACTGTGTCAGAATGTCTGATGACAGCATATTGGAGTTGCTGCCGGTCACATAAATATCAGCATTCGGGATCTTCATCAGCCCAAGCACAACATCAATAAATGTAATCTTTGCATTGGAGTCGCTCACATAAGGATTGGGCTCTTCGGACACGAACTGTATTTCATCAATGAATATATAGTAACGTTTTGAGGCATCAACGATCTGCTCCCTGATGAACTTATCCAATTCAAAAGGATTCCGATATTTTGCGTTTGACAATTCGTCCAGTGCAATCCCAATGATACAGTCATCTGGTATTCCCTCGTTCTTCAAATACTCTCGATACAGAGTAAACAGCAAATATGACTTTCCGCATCTGCGAAGTCCGGTAATTACCTTCACCCTGTCGTTATCTTTTTTTTGGACCAGTTGATCCAGATACTGCTTTCTCTCATACTGCATGTTCTCACCCCGTGAAATTTCTGCGAAAAACCGCATTTTTTTCATTTCGCTAATTATAGCATTTCCACAAACATGAGTCAACCAAATCACAAGATTTTTTTTGCGGACAATGTCGTTATTATTGAACTGACAAAAAGTAACATTCTTACTATTGATTTAAATATTTACATAGTAGACATAATATGATATAATTTGTCTATAATAGGCTCTCGGAATTATGAGCCTGCCGACCAAGATCC
Source organism: uncultured Eubacterium sp. (assembly GCA_964484225.1). Taxonomy (GTDB): domain Bacteria; phylum Bacillota; class Clostridia; order Lachnospirales; family Lachnospiraceae; genus Eubacterium_F. Next base: position 16 of record CAZAEM010000048.1, on the reverse strand, counting down.
ACCGGTCGGATGAACC
>CAZAEM010000047.1:0-18282 GCA_964484225.1 uncultured Eubacterium sp. | reverse complement strand
GGCTGATGCTGCCTTATGGAATTGAAAAAACGGTTGCTTAATGAGCAGACACTACATAGCGAAATAGAAAAAATTATCATTGTGGATGAGTTGACGGACAACTGGACATACCCTCTGATCCAGCCAAAACTCATTGAAGAGGCAAAGAAAAGGGGATTCTTATGAATTTTGAAAATTTTATTTCAGATATCAAAAGGAACAAATGGAATGTTCATGGCGTCGAGGTGTATGAAAAAGGAGTGCTGACATACAGCTTCGGTGACACATGCGACACAATATATGACATCTATTCGGCGGCAAAAACCATCCTTTCGATAGCCGCAGGTATTGCCATGGACCGCGGGCTGATGGATCCGGGAGATTCCGTAATCCGGTATCTGCCTGAAAACAAAATAGAAATAATGCCTGATTTCCAGAGGAAAAAGTTTGAAAAGATTTCGATACACCGCCTGCTCACTATGTCGGTTGACGGATTTCCCTTTCGCCCGGAGGGCAGCAATTATCTGGATTTTTGTCTTTCATGCAGCATCCCTGATCCTGATACAAAAACATTTCACTACAACAACATCAGTGCCTACCTTGTGAGTGCTGCATTATACTCCGCATTACAGGAAGATGTAGGAGAATTTATCGTCAGGAATATATTTGTGCCCCTTCATATCGAAAAATACGAGTACGGGAGATCACCGGAGGGATTATTTTATGGAGCATCGAATATGAAACTTACCGTAAATGAACTTAGCCGGATCGGCCTGCTCCTGTACAACAGGGGGGTGTATGAGGGAAAGCGGATTTTATCAGAGAAATATGTAGAAACGGCAACCTCCGTCCAGCAGATGAACAGGGAAGGTGGATACGGATATTTTATATGGAAATATAGAGATGGTTTTAGCATCAGCGGAAAGTGGAAACAGAAGTGCTATTGTCTGCCGGAACAGGAGATCATGGTGACATTTTTATCTCATATAGAAGATGACTCGCACGGTCTGCTGGTGAGCATGGAAAAAAATATACTTGGAATTTGACATATTGTGTATTTTTGTGTATAATTTTCTTATAGGGGGGACAACAATGAATCCTAGAAACACAGCCATCAAGGATCTGAACAACAGCGGATACATATTCAAGCGGAGTGGCGGAAACCATGATATCTACTACAACTCGGAGACAAAATATACCATACCGCTGAAGCGTGGGCATTTTGATGAAGACGATCTCCGTTACATACGCAAAGAAATTAAGCAAGGCGGGAGGTAAAGTCTCCCCGCTGCCAGAAAAGGAGGCTGACTTATGAAATATATCTATACCGCAATATTCGTACCAAACGAGGATGGGAGCAAATACTACTGCCGAGTCCCCGATCTTCCCGGATGCATCACTACCGGAAACAATATTGATGATGCCATTGAGATGATCAGCGATGCAGCCAGCGGCTGGCTCGTAGTGGCAGAGGACGAGGGAAACGATATTCCGGCGGCAACCCCGCAACATGCGTTGGATATTCCTGAAAATGCAACCTGCTCCATCATTCGCATTGATACGCTTGCATACCGGGCTGAAACCGATACCAGAGCAGTCCGCAAAAATGTCTCTCTGCCTGCATGGATGGCTGCCCTGGCAGAAAAGCGGGGTGTGAACTGCTCCCAGGTTCTCCAAGACGGACTTATGAAGCTGCTCAATGCAGGGCATTCAAGATAAGAACCGCATACATTCCTTTGGCCACAGGAATCATACCTCACTCCTCCGCCTCGTCCTCCTCCGGCAGCACAATGTCCAGGTTCCTCTCAAAGGGGGCGGTGAAATGCAGCGTCTCGCCGTAGTTCTCCCTCTGCTCTCCCTCGATGGAAAACTGTACCTTGTTGACATTGGGAAGTTCGCACAACGTGTTCACGATGGAATAGATCACCACATCGCTGCTGACCCGGGCGTCCAGCTGCTCAAATTCCCTGCTGAAGTCCAGATAACAGATATTGTCCCGTATCGTCGCGCTGTTGAGCACGGTGCCCTCCGGGATGGTGGGGAGAAGTTCCGCATCATGCTCCACACTCTCCGGCCCCTCAATCAGTTTTTGTATCAGCATATCCGCCAGGGGCTGGGCGACATTGTAAGTCATCTCCGTAGTCACCTCCCGCAGTCCGGTTCCCGTGGTGTCTGCATAATAGACCACAACCTCTTTTCTCTGCACGGTTATATTTTCGTTCAGGCTCTCCAGAAAGCTGTCCTCATTCATCAGTCCCACCGCATTTCCCGAGAGCATCAGAGGCTGATCCTCCACGTAAAATTCGACGAAGTCCACCCCTTCCACCTGGCAGAGCGTCTTGACGATGGCCGCCCGGGAGAGGATTTCATCCAGCACATCTTTTCCGTTATACGCCGCCGAGAAATGTATGGACAGCTGTGTCTCCTTCAACTGGAAATCCGGCAGTCCCTCCTCGGCCTGGATAGGACTTGTGTAATGTCCCCGCTCCCCGCCGGTCCGCATCTTCTCCCACAATTCCTCGATCTGCTTCACCGTGTCCTTCGAAGGGCTGTGCGCTCTGTATTCCTCTGGGACGATTCCGCTCCCCTCCGCGTTCACATAGTACACCTGATAGAGGGTGCCGTCTCCGTCACCCTCCCCCAGACTGCACCCGGAGAGCAGTCCCAGTATAAATAATATCACACAGAATAGATACCGTCTCATGTCTGTCCTCCTCATTCCACGTAGATCAGAGGTATCCGAACGTTGAATGTCGTCCCCTGCTTTTCCACACTGTGTACCCGTATGGATCCACGGTGCAAGAGGATCGCGCTCCGGGTGATGGCAAGACCCAGTCCGTTGCCGCCGGTCTCCCTGGATCTGGCCTTGTCCACACGGTAGAACCGCTCAAATATATTCTCCTGGAGTTCCTCCGGGATTCCCACACCGGAATCGGAAACTTTCAGATACATGAATTTGTGATCCGCATTCAGCGAAACCCTCACCCAGCCATTATCGTAGTTATATTTGATGGCGTTTTCAATCAGATTGCGGAAAGCCATCCCCAGTTTGACGTCGTCTATCTGCGCCGTCACCGGTCTCACGCTCTCGAAGACAATCTCAATATTCCGCTGGTCCGCGATGGGCTGCAGCTGTTTGAGGATACTCTCCACGAACTCATTCACATTGACCTCCGTCACATTGACACGGGCAGCGCTCTTATCCATCTTCACCAGGGAGAGAAGATCGTTGACGATCTGATTCATACGCTCCAGCTCACTGTTGATATCCTCCATGAACTCCCGGTACAGTTCCACCGGAACATCCTCCTGGCCGGTCAGCGACTCCGCCAGAACCTTTACCGACGTGATGGGCGTTTTCAGCTCATGGGACACATTGGAGACAAATTCCTGTCTGGCGTCCTCCAGGTTCTGCAGACCGCTGAGCATCTCATTGAAATTGTCCGTGATACGCTCTGTCTCCGCGTATCCCCGCAGATCCATGCTCTCGTTGAAATCACCGGCCGTGATCATGGCGATGGAGCCGGCCACCTCCTTCATGGGCTTGACGATCTGCCCGGAGTACAACACGGAGACCACGATCACGATCACACTCAAAAGCAGTGTGATCGTGAGGGTGACCGTCCGTATACTGTCATACATTTTGTTTACGCTGTTTAAGGAGAAGTCCATAATGACCACACCGCTCACACTCTGCTCACTGGAACTGTACACCGGAAGGATAATGTGTACATTCTTCTCACTCTGGCTCACGCTCCGGATTTCCTTGCCCTGCAGACACTCCACCACTTCTGGGATCAATATGGTCTTTCCCTCCTCCAAGCCATATGTATCGCGGCACACGATCAGACCCGAATCCGACACAAGTATCCTCCCCTCATAGATATCTGAGATCTGTGTCAGTTCCGAGTCCAGTTCTGTCGTCACATCATTGGTAAAATAGGCAGATGACGCCACAAGATTACAGATGATGGAACCTCTGGCCTGCAGTTCTGTTATTCTCTGTGATACCGCCTTCGACTGGTACGTGTTCAGAAGTATCATGGTAAATATGACGATCGGCAGTATACCGAGCAGGATAAGCACACACAAACTCTGGGTACGAAGGCTCTTTACTTTCTTCAGGTTATCCTTTATTCTGGAAATAATAGCCAACACCCCATTTTGTATGTATAAACCTGGGCTCACTTGGCTTCGTCTCAATCTTCTCACGCAGCCTGCGGATATGAACATCCACGGTTCTCACATCCCCCGGATAGTCCATGCCCCACACATCGTTGAGCAACTGTTCCCGTCCATACACCTTATTTGGATTACTTATCAACAACTCCAACAGATCAAATTCCTTGGCAGTCAGACTGATCTCACGCTCCCCGATCCTGACTCTCCGCCCCTCCTTGTCTACCAGCATATCCCCGAACTCCTTCATTTCCACCGAGGAACTCTCTCTCTTTTCCTGGGATTTGGAACTTCTTCGGAAGATCGCCTTGATCCTTGCCTTGACTTCCAGAATATTAAATGGTTTTGTGATGTAGTCGTCCGCTCCGTACTCCAGCCCCAGGATCTTGTCCATATCATCCCCTTTTGCCGTCAGCATGATGATGGGCACATCCGAAAATTCCCTTATCTGCTGGCATACTTCAAACCCGGTCAGCTTTGGCAGCATGACGTCGAGAAGTATCACATCATACCGGTCTTTTTTCACCGCCTCCAGGGCTTCCTCCCCGTCGTAGGCGCATTCCACTGTCATTCCGTCCTGCTCCAAACTGAACCGTATCCCCTTCACGATCAGTTTCTCGTCATCCACCACTAAAACCTTTCTCGCCATATCTACCTCCCAATCACACGAGATGCCGTGCAAATTCACACCATAATATATTCTTTGATATTGTTGAAGACACCCTCTTTGATCCCCGGGACATTCATGATGTCTTCAATCTTTTGGAACTTTCCGTTTTCCTCCCGATAGTTGATGATCTGATCTGCTTTCGCCTCTCCGATCCCCGTCAGCGTCATCAGTTCCTCTCTGGCGGCCTGGTTAATGTTCACCTTTCCATCGGAGGACGCAGAGTCCTCCTGCTCCGCCGCCGCTGCCTTCTTTTTCCCCTTCGCCATTATGGTAAGCTGTGTGCCGTCCGGCACCGTCTCGGCCTGGTTGACACCGTTCCGATCCGCCTTTTTCGTAAAACCGCCCGCCGCTTTCACAGCATCAATCACCCGGGGGCTCTCCGAAAAAGTGTACACCCCCGGTTTTTTCACCTCGCCGCAGACGTGAATATACACGGTATCCTGCTCCGGGGCAGACGTCCCCTCATCCTGTTCGGCTGTCGATGTATCACCGAAGGACTCCGTCACGATTTCCGGATCCTCCCGGTGCTGATTGCCGGATAAATAGATAATCCCGCAGACAATAACAGCCAGTACTCCCACCATGATCTTTCCGATTTTCTTTTTGTCCATATCAAATCTCCCTGTCAGGTCGGAAAAGGAAATTCGATGCACATTACTATTTTACATCCGAAATGTGTTTTTGACAACTACTATTTTAATATAATTGTAATATTCTTGTAAGAAAATTGTTACTATTTCCACTTAAATGTAATAATCCCTATGACGATCACTGCCACGCCGATACACTTGCGCCACTCAAAGGGCTCCCGGTCAATGCCGAACATTCCGAACAGTTCGATCAGATAGGAGACAATGATCTGTACCACCAGGATAAACATGGCGGATCTGGCCGGCCCCACGGCGTTGACAGAGTATATCACCGTGTAGGTGATAAATGCGCCGATGGCGCCGCCTAAAAGCATGTATTTTGGCGTCACCTGAAACAGACTTCCCACCGTCCCGTCCCGCCCCGTGACCAGCCAGGCGGCGACACAGACGATCAGCGCCGTCAGCTGCACAAAGGCGGAGGCCATCCATATACCGCTCTGCTTGGTCACTTCCGCGTTAAAGACTCCCTGCACACTCATCAGGGCCCCGGATACCGCCGCCACAATAATTCCCCACATAAACAGACCGCCTCCTGTTATTTTATGATGCAATCCGCAGGCATCATTTTATATAGGAATTATTGTGCGGCAGAAATCAAAATTTTATACATGGCATTCACCGGCACTGCCTACGGCAGGATTTCCTCCAGCACAGAGATCACAAAGTCCACATGGTCTTTCCCGATCACCAGAGGAGGCACAAAACGGATGACATAGGTGCCGGCACTCATAAGGATCACCCCTTTTTCCAGCGCCGCCGTCACATACGGCCCCACCGGCTCGGACAGCTCCAGCCCCCGCATCAGTCCCAGCCCCCGGCTGGCCGTCGCCGACTTCTTTTTCTCCACCAGTTCCGAAAGTCTCTCTCCCAGGTACTCTCCCACGCGGGCGGCGTGTTCTGCCAGTTTTTTCTCCTCAAACTGCCTCACAGTCTCCGACACGGCGGTACAGGCCAGGGGGTTCCCCCCGAAGGTGGTGCCGTGATCCCCGGGCACCATGGCCTGGGCAATCCTCTCTGTGGTGGCAAATGCCCCCACTGTCACGCCGTTTCCTATTCCTTTCGCCATGGTGACGATGTCCGGCTGGATACCGTAGTGCTCATAGGCGAACATCCTCCCCGTGCGGCCCATACCGCACTGGATCTCGTCACAGATCATCATGGTATCGTATTCCTCGCAGAGGGCACGGACTCCCTGCATAAATTCCCTCTCTGCCGGATAGATGCCTCCCTCCCCCTGCACTGCCTCCAGGATGACGGCGTAAGTGTTTTCCGAAATCTTCTCCCGCACGCTGTCCAGATCATTGTAGTCCGCGAAGCTGACGCCGCCGATCATGGGTTCAAAGGGTTCCCGGTAGCTGGCTGTGCCGGTCACCGAAAGCGCCCCCATGCTGCGTCCGTGGAATGCCTTGTTCATGGAAATGATCTCGTGCCGGTTCTCATGTCCCTGCATGATGGCATATTTTCTTGCCAGCTTCAAAGCCCCCTCGTTGGCCTCCGTACCGCTGTTCGCCATAAACACTTTGTCCATGCCGCTGATCCGCGCCAGGGCAGCCGCCGCCTCCTGCAGGGGCTCCGAGTAAAAATAATTGGAAAAATGGATCCCTCGGTCGATCTGGTCCTTCAGCGCCTGCTTGAACTCTTCGTTGCTGTAGCCCAGGGCACACACTGCGATCCCGCCGCCGAAATCCAGATATTTCTTCCCCTCTGTATCGTATAAATATACATCCTCTCCCCGCTCCAGCACGATGGGATAGCGGTTGTAGGAATGTATCAGATATTTCTCCGTCTGCTCTATTTGTTTTTTCATGCTGCATCTCTCCTTCCGGCTTCCTCTACCCCAGTTCGTGGGGATAGAGGTTGACATGGTTATCTATGATAGCTGTCCCGATACCTTTTCTCGTGAAAAATTCCAGTAAAAGACAATGTTCCCTGCGCCCGTCCAGGATATGAACACGGCTCACGCCCTGTTCCACCGCCTCCACACAGTTCCTTATCTTGGGGATCATTCCGCCGCCGATGATACCCTCCTGGATCAGATCTCTGGCCTCGTCCAGCGTCAGCACCGGAATCAGAGTGGCAGGATCCTCCGGATCCCGGCACACCCCCTCTATATCGGTCATAAAAGCCAGCTTTTCCGCGTGGATATACTTGGCGATGGCGCTGGCCGCATCGTCCGCATTGATATTGTATGCCTGATATGTCTCATCCATGCCGATGGGCGCGACGATGGGAATGAAATCCTTGGCGATCAGAGTGTCGATGAGATCCGAGTTTACGGATCTCACCTCCCCCACGAACCCGATATCCTTTCCGTCCGCATATTTTTTCTCACAGAGCATGGTGCCTCCGTCCTTGCCGCTGATGCCCGCCGCTTTCACTCCCAGCTTCTCCATCATCTGAACCAGATGTTTGTTGACCTTATTCAGCACCATCTCCGCCACCTCCATGGTGTCCTCGTCGGTGACGCGCAGCCCGTCCACAAATTCACTCTCTTTTCCCATGTAGCCCAGCCATCGGCTGATCTCTTTTCCGCCTCCGTGGACGATGATCGGCTCCATCCCCACCAGCTTCAGAAGAGCCACGTCCTTTATGACAGACTCCTGCAGTTTCTCATCCAGCATAGCGCTTCCACCGTATTTTACCACCACCCGTTTCCCGGAAAAATCCCGGATGTAGGGCAGCGCCTCGATCAGTGTCTCCGCCTTGATCATCACATCGCTAATACTCTGTTCCATCACTCTCTCCTCTCTACGGATAACAGCAGGCACCGAAAGATGTCAACTCCGGTAGTCCGCATTGATTTTTATGTAATCGTGTGTCAGGTCACAGCCCCACGCCGTGGCGTCGGACTCCCCCTCCTTCATATCGCAGACGATGGTCACTTTCTCACTGTCCATCAGCTCCGCAGCACGCTCTTCGCTGTAATCGGTGGCCATGCCATCTCTCACCAGAACCACAGTCTCCCCGCGGGCCTGTATGGAGATGTCCATCCTGTCCGGATCAAAATCTTCTCCGGCATATCCCAGGGCACAGGCAATCCGGCCCCAGTTGGCGTCGTTTCCGTACAGAGCCGTCTTCACCAGATTGGAGGAGGCGACTGACCTGGCCAGCTTCCTCGCCTTTTCTCCTGAAAGACAGTGAACTATCTGCACCTCCACAAGCTTCGTACAACCCTCTCCGTCGGCTGCCATCTGTCTGGCCAGCGACCGGGATACAAAAGTCAGCGCCTCGCTGAACTTCTCGTACTCTTCGGTACCCTTTTTCACCGTCACGCCGGAAGCCCCGTTGGCCAGGACAAGATACGTGTCATTGGTGGAGGTGTCCCGGTCCACCGTTATCATATTGAAACTGTCCGCCACCGCACGGCAGACCAACTCCTGCAGATCCTCTCTGGCGATAGCGGCGTCCGTGGTGGTCACACTGAGCATGGTGGCCATGTCGGGGTGGATCATACCCGAGCCCTTGCTCATCCCCCCCACGGTCACAGTGCCCTGCTCCGTCTCAAAGCTCACCGCCGCTTCCTTCTTCACCGTATCGGTGGTCATGATGGCTCCCGCCGCGTCGCTGCCGGCCTCCGGGCTGTCTGACAGTCCCTCACACAGAAGCTTTGCCCCCCTGCGCAGGGGCTCCTCCTGCATCTGCATACCGATGACTCCGGTGGACGCCGTCAAAACCTCCCCGGGCTCCACGCCAAGCTCCGCGGCTACGGATTCCGCCATACAGAGATTTCGCAGTCTTCCCGTCTCGCCGGTACAGGCGTTGGCGATCCCGCTGTTCAGCACCACGGCGTGAACCGGTTTCCCCGCTTTCAGGATCTCCCGGTCGTAGCGCACCGGGGCCGCTTTTACTACATTCGTAGTAAAAGTTCCCCCGCAGACTGCCGGTTTCTCCGTGTAGACCAATGCCATATCCGGCCGGCCCTGATACTTGATACCTGCCTCCGCAGCGGAGGCCCGGTATCCCTTTGCCGCCGTGACTCCACCCTCCAGCTGACACAGCTCCGTCTTATCATTGTCTTTCATCGCTCTCTCCTTTTCCTTCTGCAGACAGGATCTCAGGGTACCATGGGAACCAGACGCAGCCCCTCTGTCTCATCCAGGCCGAACAGGATGTTCATATTCTGCACAGCCTGTCCCGCCGACCCCTTGGTGATATTGTCCATGGCTCCCAGCATGATGACACGCCCGGTCCTCTCATCCACCTGCACGTTTACGTCCACAAAATTGCTTCCCTCCACCCACTTCGTCTCCGGGCACACTCCCGGCTCCAGCAGGCGCACAAAATACTCATCCCGGTAGGCTTCCTCGTAGGCCCTCCGGATCTCCTCCGGTGTGGTTCCCTCTCTGTACCTGGCATATGCCGTGATCAGAATACCCCTGTTCATCGGAACCAGATGGGGCGTAAAGTTCAACGTCACCTTCTGTCCGCTGATATAGGACAGCTGCTCCTCTATCTCCGGCGTGTGTCTGTGTGTGCATACGCCGTAAGCCTTGATATTTTCATTGACCTCGCAGTACAGATTGGGAACCTTGGCGCCCCGGCCGGCTCCGCTGGTTCCGGACTTGGCGTCGATCACCAGCGTATCCATATCGATCAGGCCGCGCCTGGCCAGCGGCGCGATAGCCAGTGTGGAACAAGTGGGATAGCATCCCGGATTTGCGATCAGTCTCGCGCTCTTCACCTTCTCCCGGTTCAGCTCACAGAGCCCGTACACCGCCTCCCCGATAAACTGCGGACTCCTGTGTTCCATGCCGTACCACTGTTCATAGGTGGCAACATCCTTGATCCGGTAGTCCGCGCTGAGGTCGATCACCTTGCAGTTTTCCAGGATCTCCTCGTCCAGCACAGAGGCCAGATACCCCTGGGGAGTGGCGGTAAAGATCACATCTGCCTGTCTGCACAATCTATGTAAATCGTCACCCTGGCACACATCCTCCACGATCTGAAAAACATTGCGGAATACAGAACTGAATTTCTGATCCACATAACTTCTCGAGCCGTACCAGACGATTTCTGCCTCCCTGTGCTGGATCAGAAGCCGGACCAGCTCCTGACCGGCATACCCTGTCGCCCCGATAATCCCTGCCTGAATCATTCATCTCATCCTTTCTTCACAGACTAAAGCGATCCGGACCGGCGAAATCCCACCTTCCGGCGCTCAGATCTCTCTATGCATAAAATGTATAAATATTCATTTTATCCACAAACTTTATTCATTATAACTCCATTCGCAAAATAATGCAAGATAAAAATGAACTTTCGAAGTTAAAACCTGAGCATCCCTCTATTTTTCACTTGCATAATATACATTTTTGGTGTATAATGTGCAACGTAGTCTATCCTACATACTTGTAAATATATTTTTTGATGGAGGTTTTACTATGAAAGAAAAAGTTGTCCTGGCATACTCCGGCGGTCTGGATACCACGGCGATCATCCCATGGCTGAAGGAGAATTTTGATTACGAAGTGATCTGTGTCTGCATCGACTGCGGACAGGGAGAAGAACTGGATGGCCTGGAGGAGAGAGCAAAATTCTGCGGCGCATCCAAATTGTACATCGAAGATGTGGTGGATGAATTTTGTGATGAGTACATTCTTCCCTGTGTACAGGCCCATGCCGTATACGAAAACAAATATCTCCTGGGCACTTCCATGGCCCGCCCGGTCATCGCCAAGCGGCTGGTGGAGATCGCCCGCAAGGAGGGCGCTACAGCTATCTGCCACGGCGCCACCGGCAAGGGAAACGACCAGATCCGTTTTGAACTGGGGATCAAAGCCCTGGCTCCGGATCTGAAGATCATCGCCGCCTGGAGAAGTGACAAGTGGACTCTGGATTCCCGGGAATCCGAGATTGCATACTGCAAGGAGCATGGCATCGACTTACCCTTCTCGGCAGACAGCAGCTACAGCAGAGACCGCAATCTCTGGCACATCAGCCATGAGGGTCTGGAACTGGAGGACCCGGCAAACGGGCCGGACTTCGACCACCTTCTTGTGCTGGGCACCACCCCGGAAAAAGCCCCCGATGAGGGCGAATATGTCACCATGACCTTCGAGGCCGGCGTGCCAAAGAGTGTCAACGGGAAAGAGATGAAACTCTCCGACATCATACGCACGCTGAACAGCCTGGGCGGCAAACACGGTATCGGCATCGTGGATATCGTAGAAAACCGTGTAGTCGGCATGAAATCCCGCGGCGTCTACGAGACGCCGGGCGGGACGATCCTCTACGAGGCACATCAGCAGCTGGAGGAGCTGATCCTGGACCGCGACACCTACGCGCTGAAGATGGACATGGGAAACAAGTTGGCACAGATCTGTTATGAGGGCAAATGGTTCTCCCCCCTGCGGGAAGCTGTCCAGGCATTTGTACAGTCCACGCAGAAATATGTGACCGGCGAGGTCAAATTCAAACTGTACAAGGGCAATATCATCAAGGCAGGCACCACATCACCCTACAGCCTGTACAACGAAAGCATAGCCAGCTTCACCACCGGCGATCTCTACGATCACCACGACGCGGAAGGGTTCATCAACCTCTTTGGACTCTCCACAAAAGTCCGCGCCATGAAGATGGCTGAGGCAGAGAAGAAGTAAAAAACGGAAATCTGTATGAAAAAAAGAAGTTTCGTCAAAATGCCGCGAAACTTCTTTTTTTCATACCTCTTAAATTTCAATATCATTCCCCGTCATTCTCCGACTCCTCCGGGAACTCCGGGAACTCCGGTTCTTCACTGCCCTCCGGCTCCTCATCAGGGAACATCATATCTTCACTGCTCTCCGGCTCCTCCGGGGACTCCGGTTCCTCCGGGGTATATGTATATGTACTTGTCCTGTCCGTATTGACATACTCCTCGTCCATGACAAATTTCTCCACCTCTGTATCCAGACGTCTCGTCACCGTCTCTGTGGTCTCAATGCTGGTCTGTATATCCGCCATGTTATTGCCCAGGGCATCCACGGATTCCGACACGCCGGAGACCTGGGAAGAACTGTCCAGAATCGTCCCCGATATCTCCTGGATCAGATTCGTCATATCGTGCATTGTATTCTTCAACGCCGTAGCACTGTCGGCAAACTGCAGCATGATATCATCCACCCGGCTGGCGTCATCGTTGTACTGATTGCCGGTATTCACCAGGTTATCATAGTCCGGCATCACCTCATCCTGGATGAAGGAGAGCATCTTGTTGGCATTGGACGCCAACTCACTGACAGAGGAAGTCACTTCGTTGCTGATCCCCTGGATATTGTTGGCCGTCTCTCTGCTGGAATCCGCCAGTTTACGGATCTCATCCGCCACCACTGCAAATCCTTTCCCCACATCGCCGGCTCTCGCCGCCTCGATCGAAGCGTTCAACGCAAGAAGATTTGTCTGGGAGGAAATCTCAAGAATATCATTCGTAAGCGCGTTGATCTTCTCCACATCCTTACTCTTCTCCAGCGAAGCCTGCAGAAGATCATTGATCTCCTCTGCCATCTCCCCTGTGACCTTTCTGCGCTTCTGTCCGCTATGACGGAGTTCCTCCGCCCGCTCCTTGATCTCTTTGGCAAAATCAGAACCGCTGTAGGCCTCCCCGGTTATCTGCTCCATGGTCTGATAAACTGACATAGCCTGCTGATTCAGGTGCTCTGTATGTCCTGCCACATCCTCCATGCCATTGGACAGTTTCGTCATGGCATCCGACACGGTACTGATATCCTGGTTGGATACGTTGACCCCGCTCAGCACTGTATCTACGTTGCTGCGCAGATCTATGGCGTCGGATTTGATCTCGAATATGATCCCCCGGAGCAGATCCATAAATTTATTGATACCAATCACAAGGGTACCGATCTCATCCTTTGTCTTGACCTCCAGCTGTCTGGTCAGATCTCCTCTGTCCTCCTCAATACTCTTGACTATGCCGTTCAGTCGACGGATCGCATGCTTGGTCGGTCGCAGCACCGTCAGGATGACGATCAGGATACAGATCACAATGGAGATCACAAGGAGTACAATGAGAACAACAAACGCCATGGTACTCTGCGTGCCCGCAAGAGACAGGGCATCCTGGGCCTCGGTGATCTTTTCTTTGTTGAACGCCTTGGTGTCGTCCACCTTGACCTGAAATACATCATATGTATCACCCAGGGCCTCTTTCAGAGCCACCACTCCCATGATCTCATATTCATCGATCTGCTTCTTACAGTCGTTGTAAACTTTTTCAAATGTGAAATAACTGGCAGACAACGCCTCTACCTGGGACTTTTCCTCCACATCCGTAGCCTTCTCTGCAATGGTGTTCAGACTGGATTTCATCTCGTCCTGAGTCGTCTGAATATCCCCGGCTATTTTTTTTGCGTCGTCATCGTCCGCCGTGGTGGCATATGAAGACAGGAGCTGCCGAAGCACGGCAAAATTTGTGTCAATGGAATCCGTCTGCTCCATGATCGTCAGGTAGTTGTCACTGATGGTTTTTGTCGCCCGGTTCATCTGAGAAATCCTGGAATATATGATACCGGAACACACACCACAGACAACGGCCAGAAGAAAGAATGGTATCATGATCTTTAGCCCTATGGATGATTTTCTCATATTTCGTTCTCCTTTTCTGAAAAATTGTATCTTCTATGATAATGATGACAAGCGCCACACACGTTTTATGGATATAATCATATTATAGCATTTCCATCACAAAAAGACAAGAAATATTGAAAATCTCACCGGGCCTACATGCCCTTCCCGTCCGTGAGGTCATAGGGCGTGCTCTGGTACACGTAGTAGTTCAGCCAATTGCTGAAAAACAGCTGGCCCGCCGAGCGCCAGCGCACCACCGGCGGATTCGCCGGATCATCCCCGGGGAAATAGTTTACCGGAATCCTGGGGTTCATTCCCTTTTTCATATCCCGGAAATATTCTCTGGACAGCGTGTCTGAGTCGTACTCGGTATGACAGGTGACAAAGAACTGTCTGCTGTCTCTCGTCTTCACCATCGTCACTCCGGCCTCATCGGACACAGCCAGGAGTTCCAGCTCCGGCACTTTCTCGATGTCCTTCTGTTCCACCGTCACAGCCCTGGACTGGGGCGCGTAGAAGTAATCATCAAACCCCCGAAACAACGGCGATTTACTTTTCAGCACAGAGTGCTCGTAGACGCCGGACAGCTTTTCCGCCAGATCCACCTTATCCACTCCGAAATGATAATACAGCCCGGCGAAAGCTCCCCAGCAGATGTGCAGTGTGCAGTGTACATGGGTTTTGCTCCACTCCATGATCCTGCACAGCTCCGGCCAGTAATCCACATCCTCATATTTTGTGTGGTCCAGCGGCGCCCCTGTGATGATCATCCCGTCATAGTTGATATCCCTGATCTCATCAAAAACCGTGTAAAATGTATTCATATGGCTGGCTTCCACGTGCTTGGGCTGATAGCTGGCCGTCTGCAAAAACTCCACCTCCACCTGCAGCGGCGTGTTGGAAAGTTTGCGCAGAAGCTGGGTCTCCGTCTCGATCTTTGTGGGCATGAGATTCAGTATCAGTACGTGCAGGGGACGGATATCCTGGTGCATCGCCCGATACTCCGTCATGACAAATATATTTTCGCTCTCCAGCGTCTTCTGCGCCGGCAGAGAATCCCGTATCTTGATCGGCATAAAAACAACTCCTCTTCTTTGAAATCTGCAATGAAATCATACTATCACAGTCTGAGACACAATGTCAATGGCGCATGGCATAGGACATCAGGCAGACCCCGGCCGCTCCCCGGTCCACCACCCGCTTTTCATTGTCCGGCGAAATACCGCCTATCCCGTAAACCGGCACGGAAGCCTCCCGGCAGATCTCTCCCAGAAAGTCAAGTCCCCTGGGTGCCAGTCCTCTTTTGCAATCCGTGGCAAATATATGCCCTGCTGTGACATAGGACGCTCCCAGCCTCTCCGCCTCTCTCAGCTGTTCTCTGGTATGGACGGAGGCGCCTATCTCCCGAAAGCCTTTCTTCTCCTCCCCGGACAGTCCGGAAAGCACAGGGAGAGGCAGATGGATGTACGGATGCCCCAGACATTTCCCCACATCCGGGAAATTGTGGAGAATACATTTCTTCCCGAATTTCTGACAGACGGCGATCACCTCCGCCGCCAGCGCCCCGTATTCCTGCTCCGTCATATCCTTCTCCCGGAGAAGAATGGCGTCATACATTTCCCCCGCCGCCAGCGCACGGATCCGGGCAGGGAAGTCCCCCTCACACAGATGGCGGTTCGTCACTGCTATCCTATACATATATATAATCACTCATCACCGGCTGCAAGCCGTTTTCTATCAGGGCGTCATACACCTCTTTTACGTTTCTCCCGTCCGCGATCTCGAACTGCTCATCCCCCTTCTCCTCACCGGAGCGGCCTCCGATGCCCACATCCACCCCGGCGGATATCTTTGTGGCGGCAATCCGTACCAGATTGTCCCGCACTCTGTCACACTCCCTGGTGGAAACCGTGATCGAAGAAAAGGGCAGGAGGAGCCGGTATGCGCACACCACCTGGAGGAGCTGGGCCTCGTGGACGTCCATGGGATTGATCCGTTCATTGTTGATGATGGGACGCAGCCTCGGACAGGAGAAAGCGATCTCCGCGTGGGGGTATTTCTTCTGAAGGAGATAGGCGTGTACTCCGGTGGCATAGGCATCCCTTCGGAAATCGTCCAGTCCCAAAAGCGCCGCAAATCCCACGCCCCTCATGCCTCCCCGCAGCGCCCGCTCCTGGGCATTGAGGCGGTAGGGAAAAATCCGCTTGTTTCCGGCCAGATGGAGAGTCTCATACTTGTCGGAATTGTATGTCTCCTGAAACACTGTCACATAGTCCGCGCCGCACTCATGCCAGTACCGGTAATTCTCCGAGTTGGTGGGATAAACCTCCAGACCGATCACATTGAAATACTTTCTGGCGATCCGGCAGGCCTCTCCGATATACTCCACATCGGACATTTTGGGGCTCTCCCCCGTGAGTAGAAGGATCTCCTGCAGGCCGGTCTCCGCAATAACCTGCATCTCCCTCTCGATCTCCTCCCGGTTCAGCCTGGCCCGGCGGATCTTGTTGTGACAGTTGAAGCCACAGTAGACGCAATAGTTCTCACAGTAGTTGGAGATATACAGCGGAGTAAACAGCATGACAGAATTTCCGAAATGCTTCTCCTTCTCCCTCTTTGCCATCTGTGCCATCTCTTCCAGCAGAGGGAGCGCCGCCGGGGACAGCAGGGCTCCGAAATCCTCCAGCGTCCTGTTGTCCGCGTAGATCGCCCGCCGCACATCCGCCTGGGTATAACTGTCGTAGTCATAGGCCTCCATGGCAGACGCCACCCCGGCATCCACATCGGAGTCCAGCACCTCCATCCCCTCCAGATAGGTCATATGGTCGATGCGGTTCTCCCGCTGGTCCTCCCTTATCTTATCGCTCAGAATGCTCTCGTTCATCTTTTCCTGCATCTCATTTCTCCCTTTCCTGTTCCGGCCGCTCCGATCCGTCCTGAATGTACCCCGTCAGCGGCGACGAGGCACTCCCGCCGCGCTCCAGCACCCGGCCGGTGCCGGCCAGGTAGGCCGTCCGCCCTGCCTGTATTGCGTATTTGAAAGCCTCCGCCATCGCCGGGATATCTCCCGCCGTGGCGATGGCGGTGTTTGCCATGACGGCAGCCGCTCCCATCTCCATGGCGGCACAGGCTTCCGACGGCTTGCCGATGCCGGCGTCCACGATAATGGGGAGGTCGATCTCATCGATCAGGATCTGGATAAACTCCCTGGTACAGAGCCCCTTATTGGAACCGATGGGCGCCGCCAGCGGCATGACGGAAGCCGCCCCCGCATCCCTGAGATCTCTGGCCACATTCAGATCCGGGTACATATAGGGCATCACCACGAACCCCTCTTTTGCCAGGATCTCCGTGGCCCGGATCGTCTCCTCGTTGTCCGGCAGAAGGTATTTGCTGTCCCGCATGATCTCAATCTTTACAAAATCACCGCCGGTCACTTCCCTGGACAGCCTGGCGATCCGCACCGCCTCCTCCGCCGTCCTGGCCCCGGAGGTGTTTGGCAGAAGGGTCACCCCCTCCGGAATGTAATCCATGATATTGGCCATACCTTTGTTGGCCCGCCGCAGCGCCAGCGTGATGATCTCCGCACCGGCATTCTCCACCGACGCCCGGATCAGATCCAGAGAATATTTCCCGGAACCCAATATAAAGCGTGAACGGAACTCGTGTCCTCCGATTACCAGTATATCTTCCTCTCCAACCTTTTTCTCGTCTCTATCCATCTTTCCTATCCTTTCTGTCTCCCTTTTGCATGATTGTCGTCATCGTTTCAGCCGCCTCCGACAAAACTCACTACCTCAACCGTGTCGCCTTCCCGCAAAACCGTCTGCGGATATGTGCTTTTGGGAATGATCTCGCCATTTATCTCCACCGCAATCCTTTTTTTCTCAAATCCCTCTGCCGCCAGCATCTCTTCCAGAGAGACTCCGTCACAACCTTCCCGTCTCTCTCCGTTTACTGTCACCATAGCTATCTCCTTTCCTCCGCGACATACTTTCTGTTCTACGCAGAAAACCAGATACCTCAAGAAAGTCCACACCCGAGGTGGTGTGCCCCTTCTTGAGGTATCCTCAATCTGCTGGATATCATACCACAGAACAACAGAAATGTCAACCGCCTGCCTGTTTTCTCCATTCTGTCTTTTTTTCCGACGAATTAATTTCGCTGTAAGCATTTTTGCCGAAGGCGGGGGCGCAGGCAGTGCCGATTCGTACACGCTTCCGCTTGGAAAAAGGCGTAACG
>CAZAEM010000046.1:0-18611 GCA_964484225.1 uncultured Eubacterium sp. | reverse complement strand
CCGGATATTGAATTTTCAAGGTGCATAGCTAAAATTTATGTGCGAAGTTTGAGTTTCTAAATGAATACACTCCTTCCATTTCGTATCCTTTGGGACAGCATTGCGCCAGTTCAAATCCTAAAATATTCGCCGCTTCCTTCCATGAAAGACCAATATTGCCTGATTTACCACAGAAAAGGTATTTGTCTTTTGTAAAATCTACCCTGATTTTAGACAATGAATATAGATCTGAAATAATCTCGCAGGGATGATTAATATCTGTCATCGCATTGATAATGGGAATTGTAGAATATTGCTCAAGTTCCTTAAGCACATCTATATTTCTATGTCTGACAATTATTTCATCTGCCCAATTATTCAAATATCCACAAACATCTTCCAGCTTTTCTTTTTTGTCCAGGGTTTCTGTCGGAAACAGTATTGCTTGTCCTCCAAGCAGATATATTCCTTTTTCAAATGTTACACGAGTTCTTATGCTTGTACTGGGGAAGAATAAAATGATGCTTTTTCCCTTAAAAGCATCATTAAATTTCCCTTCTTGGATTTTATCTGCTATATGGAAAATTTTAAAAATATCTTCTTTATTAAGGCTTAGTAAATCAACTAAATTTCTCAATTAGCCAGCACTTCCTCCAGTGGATTTTAACAAACTCGCATGAAGCTTTAATACCTGCTATTTCATATGTTCACGCCTTTCTATTTCCCGTTACGGCTCTGGGGTCTCCGCTTCTTCCGGCTCCGCCGCCTGTGTCTCCCCCTTGTACTCCAGTCTCGACAGTTTGTCTATCGTCTGGGTCAGGGCGTTCAGGGAGGCAGTGATCGACTGGCTGGTACTTGCCATGCCCGCAGCCAGATTTTCCACTTCCTTTGCCACCACGGAGAAACCCTTGCCCGCCTCTCCTGCCCTGGTAGACTCAATGCTGGCATTCAACGCCAGTATCTTCTGCTTGTGACTGTATTTGCTGATCTGTTTTGTGTTTTCATTGGCACTGACAATCTGTTTTGCCGCTTCCTGAATGCCGGAGTTGACCTTGTCCAGCATCTCCCGGTTGGCTTTGGATGTGAAACTGGTACGCACATACATATTGATCACATCACCGAGAAGTTCGGCAGACGCCTCGATCTCCTCCTGGGTCTTCACATTTACATTACCCAGTGCCCGGATGTATCTCTCCTCATCAATGTTGAGTTCTCTTGCCACCTGACGGAATTTCTCCTCGTCCGGCTCCTCCGGCAGAACCTGCCCCCCGATCACGCTTCCGAGAACTGTCCCGTCCTCCAGTGTGATGGGAATGCCGAAATCCACCAGACCGGCATGACAAAGGTAGACACCCTCTCCCTCCCGGTCACACTTTTCGCAGCGGCGGCAGCCCTCCTTGCTGCCCCGTGTCAGATCAATACAGAACTCCGTAAAATTATAACACTCACTGATATATTTCCCGTCGCTCCCCACAGCAACCGTGGCCAGTCCGGTACAACTCGCCCAGTTTCTCATAATGTCCTCAAATTTTTTCATGTCACAGAAATCTTCGATCCTTATCATAACTTTTTTCCTCCATCATTTTTCTTTCCCCTTCGGGAAGTGTCCGATTGAATATAGTGTCTGTCAGGCCGCAAATCATTGCCGGAGAACATAGATATCCCTTTCTTCTCATCCTGAGCAGTATCCGATTGAAACACGCTTATATTTTACTACAAATGTCATAATTTATCAATGCCTTCTTGTATCTGCAGAGATTCCCACAGGGGCCGGCTCTTTTTCATCCGAGTCAGTTCCACCAGCCCCAGCCTGGTGACATCCACCACAGTGGCACAGGTCTTTTCCCGGTTTAATTCGGTCTGAAGGAGTTTCAGGAGTTTCTGCGTATTTTCCTTCTGTTTCATATCGATGAAATCAATGAGGATGATGCCGGAAATGTTCCGTATCCGTATCTGCCTGGCTGCCTCCACCGCCGCCTCACAGTTTATCCGGAAAAATGTTGTCTCCTGCTTTCTCTTCCCCTGTATGGCTTTGCCGGTGTTCACATCGATGACCGTCAGTGCCTCCGTGGGTTCGATCACCAGATTCCCGCCGCTTTTCAGCCACACACGCTTTTCCATGGCCTTTTTCAGTTTGGATGAAAGCCCCAGCAGATGATCCAGAGAGCAGGAATCGTCCCGGTAATATTCCACGCAGGGGATATTTTCCTGCACCAGCAACTCATAGACCTCCCTCTCATCGGTCACGATCCGTCCCTCTCCCGGCGGCATTCCCTGGATGTATTTTAGGTAGAAAGGGATTTCCTTGCGCAGCAGGGAGAAACAGGTCTTGTACCGGCTTTTTTCCATGAGATCGTGGAGTTCCCTCAAAATGTTCCCGCACTCTGTCCGGATCTCCTCCCCGGAAGCCGCCTCTGCGCCGGTGCGTAAAATAATCCCGTACTCCTCCGCCTCATAGTCCTGCAGTATCTCTATGAGTCTGCTGCGGGCCTGTTCATCGGTTATCTTTCTGGAGATAGATTTTTCCCGGTTTTTTGTGGTCACCACGCAGAAACGTCCCGCGATTTCCGGATAACGGGTGGCCACCGGATGTTTGCTCTTCACCGCCGCCTTTCTCACCTGAACCACAATCTCATCCTGACATTTCAGGGGGGGCTCCGTTCCGACTCCCTCAGAAAGTGGAAGAAAGGCCGGATCTCCCCTCCTCAGCTCCACAAAAGCGGCGTTGATGTTCTCCACTATGTTCTGTACCTTCCCGAGATAGATGTCCCCCACTTCCACCGGGGAATCCCCCTCCGGCGGACCCACAAGGACATCGTATAGTTTCTCTCCCTCCATATACGCCAAAACCAGTTTTCGGCCTATCCTGGTAATGGCGATCCGACAGCGGTCATGCAAGTTCATCACCTCTCTTTGCAGCAAAGTACATCTGCAGCCGGTGTGTCTGGACAGCCCGGGGCCGCCAGGTCATCCCGCTGTATCGGGCGAATGTCTCCATCACCAGTTCCGGTTTCAGGTTTCTCTCACTGCCGCTGGCCAGCCGGAGAAACAGTTTCTCCCCGCGGCGGAACTCACAGTGGATCTCCCCGTAATCCTCCCCGGTCAGCCCGGAGAAATCTTCCAGGGAGAAGGCATCCCCCAGTATCAGCGGCCGAATGTCCGTCATCTGCCGGGATTTTTTTGTCTCCTTCATCACCGGGATCTCCTTCTGCGAGAGAAATCCCCTCCACTTCTCCCTCCAGCCTTCCGGGAAAACACCCTCTTCCTTTTCGATCAGCATGTAATCCGCTGCCCGGAGAAGGGACATGGAGTTTTTGAAATCCTCCGGCATGTACTCTATGTCCCTCACAAAGATTTCGTCTGTCATATACCGGTTCAGAAAAGCCAGAAAGTCCTCTTTCCCCATATCCGGCAGAGTGTGAAATTCCACATCCAGGTACTCCCCGTCACTGGTCAGGCCAACCCCCAGCGGTGAGGCAAAGCTCATCTTCTGGTGGGGGCTGAATCCGTTGGTGTACGCCACATCCAGTCCTGCTCGCCGCAGGGCTTTCTGGAAAAAACGCATACAGTCCAGATGCCCGATATATTTCACGGATCCCGTCTTTACAAAACGCATTCTCGTCTTCACCTATCCACGGCCCCCTCTCCCGGAAAGACATACCCCGGTTCCGAAAGCGGCGGCTCCGCAGCCGTTGCAGCTTTGCCGGCAGTTCGGCGTCACTTCCTCCCGCTTTGCCCTCCGGTACTCTCTCCACATAAACTCCCTGGTCACTCCGATATCAATGAAATCCCAGGGGAATACTTCATCCTCGTCCCTCTCTCTGTAATTATAGAAAAACCGGTCGATCCCGCAGTCCGTCAGCACATCATCCCACACCCCGGGCCGGAAGAAATCCGTCCAGGCGTCAAACAGACACCCTCTCCGGTACGCCTCCTCTATGGCGGCGGACAGTCTTCTGTCCCCCCGGGCCAGGATCCCCTCCAATTCACTGGTCCTGGCATCGTGGCAGATGTAGCGGAGGCTCCTGTGATTTTTCTGTCCCTGTATCTGCCCCCGCAGGAACCGCCGTTTTTCCTCAAATTTATCGGCGGTATCCATGGGCGCCCACTGAAAGGGGGTAAACGGCTTGGGCACGAAAAAGGATGTGCTCACCGTGATCTCCGGCCGGCCGCTCCTCTCCTCCTTGGGAATCTCGAAATAGGCGGCGGCGATCTGGTCTGCCAGTTCCGCGATAGCGGCGATATCCCCCCTCTCCTCCCTGGGAAGTCCCAGCATGAAATAGAGTTTGACCCGCTTCCACCCCCCCTGGAACGCCTGCCGGGCCCCCCTCAGTATGTCCTCCCGGGTCAGTCCCTTGTTTATCACGTTTCGCATTCGCTGGGAGCCGGCCTCCGGCGCAAAGGTCAGACTGCTCTTCCTCACATCCTGTACGCGGCTCATCACGTCCAGGGAAAAGTCGTCGATGCGCAGGGAGGGCAGGGAGATATTCAGTTTGCGCTGCTGACACTCCTCAATGAGAAAATAGACCAGCTCCGGCAATTGTTCATAGTCGCTGGAACTGAGGGAACTCAGTGTGATCTCCTCATAGCCGGTGGCCTCCAGCATCTCGACGGCCTTCTTTTTCAAAAACTCCAGATCCCGCGGGCGTATGGGGCGGTAGATCATTCCCGCCTGGCAAAAACGGCATCCCCGGATACATCCCCTCTGGATTTCCAGCACCACCCTGTCCTGGGTGGTCCGGATATAGGGAACCAGAGGGCGGGAGGGATAATAGGTGTCACTTAAGTTTTTTACCACCTGTTTTTTTACCCTGGCAGGAGCCTCAGGGCAGTTGGGTGTCATGGAAAGAAGCCGTCCGTCCTCCCGGTATGCCACGTCGTACAGCCGGGGAACATAGATTCCCGGCACCCGGGCAGCCCTTTTCAGAAATGTCAGGCGGTCCTCCCCTCTCTGGCGGGAATCCTTATATATATCCAGCAGTTCACGGTAGGATGTCTCCCCCTCTCCGATGTACACCAGATCAAAAAAGTCCGCCACCGGCTCCGGGTTGTAGGCACAGGGACCCCCGCAGATGACTATGGGATCCTCCGCCGTTCTCTCCTCCGCCCGCAACGGGATACCGGCCAGATCCAGTATCTGCAGGATGTTGGTGTAGCACAGTTCATACTGCAGTGTAATGCCGAGAAAATCAAATTTTTTCACCGGATCCTGGGACTCCAGGGCGAACAGGGGTATTTCCTCCTCCCGCATGATCCTGTCCAGATCCGGCCAGGGGCTGTACACTCTCTCACAGTAGGTGTCCTCCCATTGGTTGAACATGTCGTAGAGGATCTGGATCCCGAGATGGGACATCCCGATTTCATAGACGTCCGGAAAGCACATGCAGAAACGCACATCCACCTCTTCCGGATCTTTCTCTGTCATATTGATCTCATTCCCGATATAGCGTGCCGGTTTCTCCACACGCATCAGTATCTCATCGGACAACGCCAGTTTTCTCACACTCTCTCAACTCCATTCTGTCTCAGATCGACTCCCATCCAGTATAACAAATTTACAGTGTCCGGTCTAGGAAAAACTTGCCTGGCATTTTCATCTGTGATAATATGGTGTCAAGAGCAAAAGGAGCCAAAATACCTTAAAGGAGGATAACTGTTATGTTCTGTCCAAAATGCAGAAATGAATATGTAGAGGGGATAACAGTCTGTGCGGACTGCCAGGTGGAACTGGTGGATGAGCTTCCGGAGGAGACAGAGGCGGAGGCACCCGTGGTACTGTGTACGGTGGCCAATGAGTCGGTGGGTGGAAAATTTATCACCTACCTGAACTACGGCGGCATCCAGACCGCCGGGCTTATTCCGGATGATGAGGGCGGTTTTCAGCTGGCAGTGGCCGGTTTTGAGAAAGAGGCGGCAGAAGAGATGTTCGCCCGGTTTGATTCGGTGGAGGAGCTGGCAAAACAGGATATTTCGGAGCTGGTTCCCGACATAGAGAAACAGCTGAAGGAACTGGAAGATGAGGAGGCCAACGCCATGTTTTCCGACCTGCGCACGGAGTCCAGTTCCGTCTATGTGAAGAAAAAGGACAAATATTCGGATCTGAAATTCAGCGGGGTCTCTTTCATCATCTTCGGCATACTGGGATTTGCCCTGCTGGCTGCCAATATGATGGATTATATCCATCTCTTCAACAAATTTTCCACGCTTGTCATGGGAGTTGTGTTCGCTGTATTTATCATTATCGGCATCATCTCTCTGATCAAAGCGGGCCGACTGAAAAATCTCGTCTCCGAGGAGGAGCGGACCACCGATGAGGTTCTGGACTGGATCGAGAAGAATATCACAGACGAGTGGATTGCCACACTGGTCCGGGAAGATCAGACGGAGGAGGACAATTATTTCAGCGCCCACGAAAAAATGTGCAGCCGGGTTTCCGAAGCCTTCCCCTACTTCAGCAAGACCTATTTAGATCAGCTGATGGACGATCGCTATGAGGAGTATATGACCCGTTCTCCCGGGCAGGAATCCTTATGACATCAGGTGAAGCACTCTGGCCAGAAGGTACAGTTTCCTCCCCATGGGGAAATCATACAGTTCCTCTCTGGTCAGGGTTTTCAAGATCAGCACCATGGCAAAGTACACAAAGACAGCCACGCATATAGAGACCAGAGACTGTACCAGGTTTGACTTGATGAGCAGTCCCACCAGCGGGTACGTAAGGGCGATGGATATCGCCATCCAGAGAGACGCGGACAGGGGGGCAATAAAGGTCTTCGACACCTCCTGTCTGTATGTCGGTATATATTTCTTGATCGCACGCATATTCAGCAGGAACACCACCAGAGGGAACGTTATGTTCCCGAGGATCAGAGAGAAAATCCCCAGATTTGTCAACTTCAGCAGTGCCGCCACCAGACCGATATGGATCACCAGGGAAATGGCCGAGTGAATCACCGGAAGCCGCATCTTATCGATGCTCTGCAGCGCGCCTCCCGTCATATTGGACAGGGCATAGAACACGATGGCGATGGCGCCTACCGTCAGCATACGCCCCCCCAGTACATAGTTCGATGAGGGGAAGAGCATGCGCACGATGGGCTGCCCCAGCATGGCCAGACCGATGGCACAGGGAAAGGTGACGATCATGTTAAATTTGATGCCGGATGCGATATTGTATTTCGCCTGCCCCATGTCCCCGTTGGTGTAATTCTCCACCGCACTGGGGATCATAGAGGACGCCACCGCCGTGGAGATGGCGATGGGGACGCCGCAGAGCAGGCGGTATTTGGAACTGTACACTCCCACAAGACTCTTGATGGTCAGAGAGTCCATCCCGCTGATGCCGGATATCCAGCCAAAGAGCTTGTAGTCGATCAGCCCGCTGATATTGTACACGGTCTGGGACAGCACTATGGGGAGGATTGTCACCAGGAGCAGGCGGAACAGATACCCGTCTGACACCTGTTGTCTGGTCCTGTCCCTCCTCTCCAGCTTTGCCTGTACAGGGCGATAGATCCAGTAAACAAACAGCAGGATCAAAAAGGCGGAGGCGGCGCCCAAGCAGGTACCCAGCGTGCCGCCGGCAGCTCCCCAAGCGGCCTGCCGGATCGAGTCCACATTCCATTTCATAAAATAATAGCTGGCAGCCACAGAGACCACGGCGTTGACTACCTGTTCCACCACCTGGGAGAAGGCGGTGGGCACCATCGTCTTCTTGCCCTGAAAGAATCCGCGGAACACGCCCAGCAGCGCCACAATAAATATGGTCGGAGCCAGCACACGCAGAGGGATCTGAACGCCGGAATACTCCGGGTATATGTGCTTTTCGATAAAACCGGCCCCAAAGAAAAGAACCCCGCCGAACAATCCCCCCGATACGATGGCAAAGATCATGGCCACCCGGAAGGTCCGGCCGGTAATGCGGTGCTGTCTTCTGGCCTGCTGGGCCGAGATGATCTTGGACAGGGCCAGGGGCAGGCTGAACGATGAGATGATCAGTATCACATCGTAAATTTCAAATGCCACAGCATAGATTCCGTTTCCCTCCTCGCCCAATATGTTGGACATGGGGATGCGGTATATCATTCCGATAAAGCGCACCAACAGGGACGCCATCGCCAGGATCCCGCCCTGTTTCAGAAAATCTGCCCGTTTTCTCCCGTTCTCATTATTCAATGAACCATTCATCCTTTCAGAGTGTATCTATTTGATCTGTATCAATTTCCTGCGGTTCTTCGGAAAGACCGCTATGTATGTCCTGCCCGGGTTTATTTTCAGGGTGCTGCCGTCCTCTCCCCGATAGACCATGGTGTTTTTTGCCTCATTGCGCTCCCAGATGATATTGCACTTCTTTCCGTTGGTGATGTAAAAGCCCTTTCCCGTGTTGTTTGACAATTTCATTGTCTGATAACCGTTCCTGTCAATATTTGACTCATCCACAAACTGCACCAGAACATTTTTGAAAGACAACTGTTTCCTGTAATACATATCCATATGTTTTCTGTTGTACTCGTATTTCAGATACTCTTTCTTTTTTTTGCTGTATCGGAGCTTGCAGATCGAGTAATACGAAAACGGCAGTGTGATCCGGACAGCCTTTTTTCCGCTCTGCAGGCCGGTATCCTCGTCATAGAAAGTGAAATGCTCCGCCGTGTCTCTCTCCTTCACTTTCAGAGCATAGCCCATTTTCTTTGCGCCCTTTCGTATCTTTTCCCCGTTGGTGTACACATTGTGGGGGGCGGCATATCTCGACGTCCTGGCGTAGACTACCGGTCCGATGGCGGAGAGGCCGCTGAGATTCTCGGTCTTCAGTTTCTTCATTTTGGCCGTGGCATATTTTGTGTGGCCGAAATGGCAGTAGATCGCATCCCACTCCCTGGCAAACTGAACGTAATAATGTCTGGCGCTCCGGACAGAGCCGATGCTCTTCACATTTTTTATGTTCTGGTACAGGGCCATCATCCGGGTGATCCCGCCCTCCGCCAGGGCCTCATAGATGATATCCGCCTTCGACGTCCCCTCCTGCCGCAGAAAGGCGTACTCGATATTGTTTATCATAACGGCCACATAACGGTTATTTTGGTTCTTCTTTTTGATCCACTCCCCCGTCATCTCACTCTTCACCCTGCCGGCGTGGGGATCCGGCGTGTTTTTTGCACTCTCCGTCACCGTCGGCGGCGTGATCCGGGGCTGTTCCCGCTGAACTCTTTTTTCCTCTGCCGTATTTCCGAGATAATTCATGAGGACGAGCACCAAAAGGAGCAGCAGCACACATCCGCCGAATACTCCGATCACAATTTTTTTCTGTTTCTGGCTCATCGGTCTCCTCCTCTAATCAGAGATCCCCAGGATCTCCATGATCTCCTTCTGCTGCTCTTCCATAACCTCCCGCTCTCCGTCTTCCATGTGGTCATAGCCGAAGAGGTGCAGCATGGAATGTACGGTCAGAAAGGCAAACTCCCTCAGGACAGAGTGACCGTATTCTGCCGCCTGCCTCTCCAGGATCTCTGCACAGAGCACGATATCTCCCAGCACCAGTTCCCCTGTATCCCTCGACACCGTCATCGTCTCCCGGAAGCGCCCGCCGCAAAAATCCGCCGGTGTATCGTACTCCATCATAGGAAAACTGAGTACGTCTGTGGGCCTGTCCACCCGGCGGTACTCCCGGTTCAGCCCGTGGATCTGTTCCGGGTCCACCACAGTGACGCTGACCTCCGCCTCATAGGGGCAGTTCACATGCCGGACGACACAGGCGATCAGGTTGTGGAGCTGCCATTCTGCGTCAAAGGGAAAATCCCTCCCACTCTCATTTTCGTACAATACTGTCACGGTTTTCCGCCCTTTCTTCCCCTGTTCGGTTTTCTGGATTCTCTATATTTTTCTCTCGCCTCAAATTTTTCATAGGCATGTACAATTTTTTGCACCAGCGGATGACGGACCACATCCTTGTTCGTCAGGGTGCTGAACCCGATCTCCTCCACATTTTTCAGGACGGATATCGCCTGTTCCAGACCGGATTCCGTGTGGTAGGGCAGATCTTTCTGGGACAGGTCGCCGGTGATGACTACCTTGGATCCGAATCCGATACGGGTCAGAAACATTTTCATCTGGGCCGGTGTCGTGTTCTGCGCCTCATCCAGAATGATGAAAGCGTTGTCCAGCGTCCTGCCCCGCATATAAGCCAGGGGTGCCACCTCGATCAGACCCTTCTCCGAATTTTTGATAAATCCGTCAGCGCCCATGATCTGGTAGAGGGCATCATACAGCGGGCGCAGGTAAGGATCGATCTTGCTCTGCAGATCCCCCGGCAGAAAGCCGAGACTTTCCCCCGCCTCGATGGCCGGCCGGGTGAGGATGATCTTCCCCACCTCGTCATTCCTAAATGCCTGTATCGCCATGGCCATGGCCAGATAGGTCTTGCCCGTACCGGCAGGGCCCACGCCGAAGACCATCATCTTGTCCTGTATCTGTCTCACATATTTCTGCTGTCCCAGGGTCTTGGGCCTGATGGGCTTCCCCTGTACAGTATATCCAATCTGTTCCCTGTCAATCTCTGCCATAGACACCCTGGAGTGTTCCCTGGCCAGGGACAGGATGTAATCCACGTTCTGCTCCGTGATCGTGTTGCCCCTCTCCGACAGGGAGATCAACTCCTGAAAAACCCTGCGGGCGTCGGCCAGAGAGGATTCATTTCCCACAAGTTTGACGGATCCGTCCCGCAGCACCACATTGATCCGGAGCGCCCTCTCAATCTTTTTTACATGGCTGTCCAGCCCTCCGAATATATTTCGCTCATGTTCCACCGGTATGTCAAGAATGATTTCCTGATTCTCCATTCACTCCTCCATCTCTCTTCTCAATCTGACATTCACTTTCGGACACTGCCCTGGTGTCCATATTCTCACACAGAAACTGCAGCTGTCCCTGCAAAAGCCAGCTGTCTTTGTCCTTCTGTGTCAGCCGGGCCGTGTGATCCAGCAGCTTTATGCCATCTTGTTTGTACTCCTGAAGAATGTGCCGATATCTCTTTAAGCCCACCTGCTTTAACTCCGGTTTTGTGTAGGCGGCTTTTTTGAACTGATACTCCCGGTATACACCTTTTTCCATAAACAGTGTGAGGGAAAAGGGATGTATCGTTCTGTCAACACATACCGAGTTGATTATATCATATTTGTATGATTTATCAAACTGTTTCCACGGTTTTTTTACAGAAAAAGCCTGATCTCCCAAAATGCAGCGGTATTGGATGATCTCATTTCCGGTGTATTCTTTCTTCTGGTATTCCAGAGGGATCACCTCCTGAAAATTCTTCTCCACCAGGAGAGCCACCTTACCCTTGGCGGCCACGGCCATATTTTCCACCACCGTATCGCTGTCATCGGTGATGGGCACCACACCGCTGATCAGGATATCCCCCCGCTTGACCTTCTGCCCTTTTTTCACAGCGGGCACTCCCCGGTTTACCTGTACGGACTGCACAACGCCGTCAAACTTTGCCACCTGGTGTACAGCGCCGGTACTTTTTTCGTGGACGACCACCTTCTTGCCCTCCTTGATGGATATCTTCAGCACACTCCCCA
The DNA here is from genome assembly GCA_964484225.1 of uncultured Eubacterium sp. GTDB lineage: Bacteria > Bacillota > Clostridia > Lachnospirales > Lachnospiraceae > Eubacterium_F. The sequence goes on along the minus strand of CAZAEM010000046.1, from coordinate 7,053 downwards.
TCTCTTCCGCGGACACCCAGCTGATATCCGGATGTACTTCCCGGATCTTTTTCTCTATGGCATCACAGTCCAGACGGCTTCGACGCATACCGGTGTACACATCCATCTGTTCCACTGTGTCAGACAGTGTGTCTTCGGAATATCCGGACTGCCCGGTGTATGTAATCTCCCACACAAAGGAGGAAAGAAAGCGCAAAAGAAAAAGAAACAAAAGAAATCCGGTGTAGAATGTCCATCTTCTTCTCCACTCCAGCACCCAGAAAGGGAAACCCCGTTTTTTTACAATATGCGGGCAGACCCCCGTCTTCGCCGAAAAAGGGATCAGTTTACAGAATTTTTCGGCAGATACGGAAAAATATATGGACTCCCGCTGTGACACATCCCACAGTTCTATATCATGGTGTCTGCAGATGTTCATGAACCTTTCCCACGATCCGGCCTTCGCCCGGCAATGGACATACCCCTTTAACCACTTCAGAAAAAATACCCCCTCTATGTCGGAATATAGTGAACCTCCTCAATGTTTCCGCGAATCTCGCAATCATCCTGGGAAAATCGGTCGATCTCCAGCAGATCTCCCAGGATCAGCAATTTGACATGCTTTCCCTGGAGTTTGATCTGCCTGGGTGAATATTCTATGATGGACTTGTAATTCTCAATCCTGGCAGACTGGTTTCCATATACGTTCACCACCGTGGCTCCCTCCAGAATATCCGGCGGCAGATCCAGTTTTTCCGAAATTGATTTCATATATTTACACCAAAAGGGTTTTTTCTATTATATGAGACAATGGAAAAATAGTTCCTGAAAAACTTGAGGCCGCTGGGCGCACATAATGAAGAGGACCTGTCTTCATACTATATGAAAACAGATCCTCTCGTATGTGCTTATTATTTAAATTTTCTTTTACGAGCCGCTTCAGACTTTTTCTTGCGTCTAACGCTTGGTTTCTCATAATGCTCTCTTTTACGAATTTCCTGCTGGATTCCGGCCTTTGCGCAGTTTCTCTTGAAACGACGCAACGCACTGTCCAATGATTCGTTTTCTTTCACTGTTACACTAGACATCGTATCACACCTAACCTCCCTCCAGCTGTAGATTGTGCTAGAATACAACTGATTGGGTATTTTTTCGCACTAAAGTTAATTATAGCATATTTTTTCCATTCGTCAACAGGTTTTCCGGTTTTTTTTGTAATATGGATGCCTATGCATGACAATCCTACCTCCCGGACACTTCTTTGATGCTGTCATAGCAGGGCTTTCTCTCTCCGTCATCAAAGAGAAGGGGATAGCTCTCCTCCCCGTACTGGCCGCTGAGCCATGTGTCCTCATCGTTCAACCCCCAGAACGTCACGGATGTGACATTGGCTGTCCCCTCCCGGTCAGCTTTTACGATGACATCGAAAAATTCTTTGTAGCGGTCCGCCTGACTCTGGAGTCCCTCAGCGGAGTCGTCCGTATTGTGCATATCAATCTCCGTAAACTGCACCTCAAGCCCGGGGATGGCGCCATAGGCCTCCAGGGCGTCTGCGATCATGGATGCGTCCGGGAAATCCATGGTCCAGTGGCTCTGACAGCCCATGCCGTCCACAAGCCCTTTCTCAGAGAGCTGTTTCAGCAGGGCCTCTATGGTGGTCCGCTTGGACAGCATATATTCGTTGTAATCGTTCAGGAACAGTTTGGCAGAATCCTCTGCATACTTGCGGGCAAATGTGAAGGCGTCTATAATATAGGACTCATCCCCGTAGGTCTCGTACCAGCCGCTCTCTGTCCGGTAACCGCCGTTGTCATCGCAGGCCTCATTTACCACATCCCAGGCGTACACAAGGCCCGGATAATTTTCTTTACAGTAGGTCAGGACTTTTTTGATATAGGCCTCCATCCGCTTCTTCATGGTTGCCTTGTCCACCTGAGGATTGCTGGCCTCGTAGTCCTGACAGAAAAACCAGTCGGGTGTCTGGTTGTGCCACACAAGACAATGTCCGCGCAGTGGTATGCCACTGGCTTTGGCGGCCGAGAGCACTTTTTCCAGTTTGTCTGTATCGATACTCGGCATACCGTCTTTGCTCTCCTCACACCCCCTCTGATCCAGCAGGTTCTCCGGCTTCATCTCATTCTCCATAGTGATACTGTTAAATTCTTTTTGGATAAAGGCAAGGGAATCCTCATCAGTCAACGACGATACAGAGACACATGCCCCCACTTTGAAATCCTCAGCAAAGGCATCTTTCAAGGTATCTGCCGAGCCTCCCTGGGCTACCGCTTCCGGACTCACTGCCCCCTGGCTTACCGCCGCCTGACCGGAGGCCGTTCCCTGACTGTCACCGCTCTCCCTGTCATCCGTCCCGCTTCCACAGCTGCACAGCAGCAAAATCAGTGCAAATGACAAAACACACAAAATTTTTTTCTTCATAAAACAATTCCTTTCTATTCTGCACCGCAAAGCAGCGCATGAGTTTACTGTAAACATTATCCCGCCAGCATGACGATCAGCGCCGACGCCACGGCGGATACTGCAACGATCACCAGTCCCCGGTCAAAAAAGGCCAGCACCAGCGCCACAACTGTCCCTGTGATGGAAGCCAGTTGATTTCCCGTGGCATCAAATATGGCCGGGAATGTCAGCGCCGCCAAAACCGCATAAGGCACATAGTATAGGAAAGACTGCACAAATCGGGAGGTGATCTGTTTTTTGCAGAGGGTGATGGGAATCACGCGTATCAGGTAAGTGACCCCCGCCATGATGGCTATGTATATCATGTTATCCATTTTCTGCACCCTCCTCTCCCTTCACCGGAAACAGGACAGCCCCCGCTCCGGCGGCAGCGATGGCGGCCAGTATCACCTGAATCCCCGGAGAGATAAAAGCAAAAACCGGGAGGTAATAGAAAAGACATTCCACCAGCACCGCTGTAAAAATCACCACCGCCACAGCTCTGCTCTTCCTGGCAACCGGCAGGATAATGGCCAGGAACATGGCGTACAGTCCCAGTCCCATAGCCGAGGAAAGCACCGGCGGCATAAGTTCGGAGGCGACAGCCCCCAGAGCAGTCCCTCCGCACCATCCCAGAATGGGCAGAGAGATCAGACCGTACATATATTTTGCATCCACCACCTCTGTCTCCGCCGATGCCACGGCAAAGACCTCGTCGGTAATCCCAAATCCGAACAGCAAACGCTCTGCCGTCCCGGTCTCCGGCGGTATTTTTTGAGAGAGGGAGAGGGACATCAGCATATAGCGCAGATTGATGACCAGCGTGGTCACGGCCATCTCCAGATATCCCCCGCCGGCCAGAATCAGGTTCACACCGGCAAACTGTCCCGCCGAGGTGAGGTTGGTCAGCGATATCAGCACCGTAGTCCACACGGGCAGACCGCCGTTCACCGCCATAACACCGAAGGTAAAGGAAACCGACAGATATCCCAGTGCAATGGGAATCCCTTTTTTAACACCCAGGTAAAATTTACTCATATCTCACATACCCACTGTAATCATTATCGAAACGACATATTGATCTGAAAGGTATGGCCGTCCGTCTCTGCCTCTGCCATAGCGCCGCAGACCAATGGCATCATGGGTGGAAGATGGCCGATATCCAGATCCATGACTATGGGTACACCCATTTCTCCGAGAATGCCGGTGACAGCCTCGTACTGATCCAGCCCCAGCAGGGACTCTCCGTAATGCATGGGCCGTCCGATCAGAAATCCGGCCGCCCGGTCAAACCATCCCGCTTCCCTGAGCATCCAGAGAGACCGGCGCATGTCCATCACGTTCAGATCACAGGATTCCAGAAACCAGAGGATTCCGTCCTCTCGATATTTTTCCGAGAACTCCTTCACCCTGTCAAAGCGGGTACCCGCCAGCTTAGAGAGGCAATCCAGACATCCGCCCAGCAGCCGGCCCCGCATCGTCACCGGCTCCCCCTCCGGGCATACCCTGGGGCGGAAATCCTCCGTCACATGGTAGGGTTCACAGGGATGTTCCTCATCCTTTCCGGATTCTTTTTCCCAGAGCGGGTAATTCCGCATCCTCCTCTTGCTGCCGCGGAGAAGCTCCCAGGCATCCCCGATGGACGGATGCCATGGCTCCATGCCGAAAGCAGCGGCACAGGGCCCGTAGATGGCAGCGGTGTCCGCCAGCACGGCCAGCAAAAAGGTAAGATTTGTGTTGTCCGAATAGCCCATAAACCATTTGGGTTCCGCTTCTGCCAGAGCATCGAAATCCATATAGGGCAGTATCTCACACATTAGCTCACCGCCGCCGCAGGATATGATACAGTCCGGTTCACTGTCCAGATACATGTTCATAAATTCCTCTGCACACAGGGAAGGCTTATTGCTGATCCCTATCCCCTCCCCGGCATAGCAGTTGGGACCGATATGGATGTCATAGCCCTTTTCTCTGAATTTTTTCAGTGCATTTTGAAATGCGCTGTAATATGGTTCTGTATTACACCCAAAAGACGGAGCGGCAAAACCTATCTTGCCGCTCTCGCCTAAAAAAGATGGAAACTTCATCGCAAAATCTCCTTATTGATAAACCGACTTTATAAATCCACTTTGAAAAATGACATGCTGTTCCCGATCTCATCAGACAGCGATTTCAATCCCTCCGCCTGGCCCGCCAGCGTCTCCAGAGAGGAATTCAGATCCTGGATCGAAGCCATGGTCTCCTCCGTGGACGCCGCATTCTGTTCGGAGATCGCAGACAGGTTCTGTATCTCGTCCACCATACTGACACGGCTGGTATCGCAGTAATCCGAAACCTGCTTGATCTCCATGGTCTCCTCCCGGGAAGAGCGGATACCCACACTCACATCGTGGAACTTCGTCTTGGTCTCCTGCAGTTTTTCCCGCTGAACCACGATGGCCTCCTGAACCGTGTTCATCTTTTCCACGGTATCTTTGGACTCCTTTGCCAGATTCGTGATGACCTCCGCGATCTCGATGGCAGAGCGGTTGGATTCCTCCGCCAGCTTCTGGATCTGTGTAGCTACAACGGCAAATCCTCTGCCGGCATCCCCCGCCCTGGCGGCCTCAATACTGGCATTCAGGGACAAAAGGTTTGTCTCCTCGGCAATGGATGAGATCAGAGTGACTGCATCCTGGATCTGGGATACCGATTCATCCGTCTTCTTCACCTGGCTCTCAATCTGTTTTGCGGCGTCAAAGGTAGTATCGCTGGACTCGCTGAGTTCCGTGACGATCCCCTCTACCTGGATCTGAGCATTTTCCATCGTCTCAGACACCTTGTTCAGGCTCTCCACCTTCTCCACGATCCTGGTGATAGACTCTCCCATATCGTTTACATTCGTGGTGGCGTTCTCCACCTCTTCCGCCTGGGATATCGCTCCCTTGGACACCTCATCGGCTGCGCGTTCAATCTCGTTCATTGCCACATTGGTCGTGTTGGCCAGCTCGCTCAGATGATTGCTGGAATCCAGAAGATTGGTAGTGGATTTACTCATCTGACGGACAATAGTCTGAAGTTCATTTACCATATTATTGATGCCGTAGGCAATCACACCCAGCTCATCATTCCTCCTGACCAGATCCTTCTCCATGGACACATTTAAATCGCCGGTAGTGAGTTTACTGATCACTCCCTGTACTTTTCCAAGGGATTTGCTGATACGGAAAGCCAGAATCAATATTGCGATCACACCGGCCACAGCGATGACAAAGGATGTAGCGATGATGGCCATGATCTTGCTGAATATCAGGGCATCGATCTCCGTGCTTGGCTTACCGGCAAACACCATGCCGGCAATCGTTCCGTCACTGTTCTTCACCGGTATGTAACAGGCGTAGTAGTTGGCATCGTTGATCTCGATATCGGTGGTCTCCATCATCTCCCCGCCTTCAATCACCTTTTCCACTACCTCCGGAGAGGCCTTGGATCCCAGTATCCTCTCACCCGTAGAGGCGTTCTTCAGAGAGGTCGCCCGCCGGGTGTCCCCGTAAAATACTGTGACGTCCGCAGATGAGTTGGCCACCAGTTCATCCAAAAAGGACTCATCCTCCGTGAGGTCGAAATCGCCCTTGATCAAATGATCCCCTTCCATGTGGTAATCACCTTTATCCAGAGCATTGTAGCCGGCCATAACACCGTAACCCAGGTCACGAAGCCCCGTCAGAGCCTCATCCTGCAGGCTGCGCTTCAAGGTGATCTCTGCATAAACCATCACAATCACCGCAAGCAAAAGCAGTGGAATCAGGGCGATGCCCAGTATCTGCCACTTGATCGATAACTTCACTTTCTTTTCTTTCATGTTTCTCTCCCTCTTTTTCATTCTTTTGATCATATCACCTTTTTTTATTGTAACATATGACAGGTTTAATTACAATCTTTATTTTTCCCTCTAGAGAATGCCTAACGGCTTATGGTACGGCTCTCCATATCAGGGGCAAATGAGGTTTTTGTCCTATTATGAAAGTTACCAGTTCTGCCATGATCTTCAAAACTGGTAACGGAATAACTTATTGATTCAAAGCTTCTTCGTCTGTCCTGCCTTTTTATAGCGGACGGATACCGTCACTTTCGTACTCCCCTTCTTCTTTGCCTTAACTGTCAGCGTAGGTGTCGTCTTACCTTTTACAGTAACTTTGGCAATACCTTACTTGATTTTTCAATTGTCAAAGATACTGATTTCTCTGATATTTTCACATCCGCACCTGCGGCAGATGCTGTGACCTCTCTCATTCCTAGCACTCCTGCGATCAAGAGTATGATTACCGATAGCCATAATAGCGTTTTTTTTGATTGATACATCATTCTTTTTCTCCTTATCTTTACACAGCTCATAATTTTGCCAGCAATTCTGTTTTTTTCTCCAGAAATTCTTCCTCTGATAAAACGCCCGCATCCTTAAGTTTCGATAATTTTTCAACCTGTGTCAATACATCCTCCCCGCCTGCAGCAGATTTTTCTGACTTCTTTAATTTATCTAAAATATCATTCTTTGGAACTGTTGAAAATTAACTCCTTAATTCGGCTTGATAATGTAATTCCATTTTCCCAATGTTTCACATGGAAAAATATTTACGT
>CAZAEM010000045.1:0-18868 GCA_964484225.1 uncultured Eubacterium sp. | reverse complement strand
GCACTTTTTCAAAAAATATTGTATTGAGTTATGGTCTTTAGGAAAAGTTAAGGTATTAATTCGCTGTGAGTATTTTCACCGAAGTCGGAATTTATTTTTAGTGGATCCCACAATCCCCTCCGCCCACATGCGCAGTGGGGATAAAATACCTTTTGACCCTGGCATCATATGATGATATTATCATTATAAACACTTGTGCGCTTTGCGGCGCGCCACCGAGAGCAGGAGGAGAAGACCATGGCCCACTCACTTCAGTATTTTTTCCAGAAAACCCAAAAGCGATACCGCCTGGAGCTGCTGGCCGGGAGGGAGGGAATGTCCTCCCCCGTCTCCTGGGTCTACCTCATGGAGGACATCCCGAATACCGATTTCCTGCGGGGCGGCGAACTGGTCATCACCACCGGTATCACCATGACAGGGGAAGAAAAACTGCTGGATTTCGCCCGGGCCCTCAAGGAACGGGATGCCGCCGGACTGCTGATCACCACCGGCCGGTTCATCACCGCTGTCCCGGAAAGCCTCCTGCATTTCTGTGACACCTCCCGCCTGCCTCTGTTCACCATGCCGGAGGACGCTCCCGTGGCGGATCTCATGGAGAACTACTGCAATGAAATGATACAGAAAAAACATACCGACGAACAGGTTCGGGAAATCCTGCACCAGCTTCTTTTTTCCGGGGGAGTCCGGATCCAGCACCAGCAGCTCCTCACCCGGCATGGCTTTCCCGAACACGCCGACTACCGCATCCTGGCCAGCCGGGAGAAGATTCCCTGCCAGGGGATCTGTTTCCATGAAAATGATGTCCACTATGCCCTGCTGCGCGAACAGGACTGCCCCCATGACAATCCATCCCCCATCGGCCTCGCCGAAGTGAAAAGGCTGTCCCTCCCGTTGCTGAATCCCCTGAGGGAATACGACAGCGAGCACGGCACCGATTATCTGGAACTCACCAGGCTCTATCTGGATCTGGACTGCGATATAGAGAAAGTGGCGGAGAAATCCGCCGCCGGACTCTCCGCCATACAATACCGCATCGAGAAGATCAAAAAACTTCTGAACACGGATTTTACCTCCCCGGAGGAGTGCTGCCAGTATCAGATCGCCTTCTACATATACGATGTACTCAGCGTCACCGGGAATGTCTGAGCCGGTGTATCTCCTCGTCACTCACTTCTTCTCCGGCATACCGCGCCTTCTGATACATTTCCGTCAGATAGCTCCCCTCTTGCTCTTCCGTCAGATAATCCAGGTACAGTTCTCTCGCCGTCCTGCTTTGATCCACCTTTTCACGGCCTGCCCCGGATCTCACCGCCCTGTAAAACAGTTTCCGCACTTCACCGTCATTGCCCGCCGGGAAGGACGCCCGCTTTCTCACCACCGGCACCAGCCGTGTGTACTCCTCGTTGTCCTTTTTCTCCTGAAGTTTCTCGCAGTACTCCATCCCGTCCCGCCTCCGCTTCCGGTTGAAATATATCACAATGGCATAGATAAACGCTGCCAGTCCCGCAAGGGCGACCAGGATGACAAACACCTTGAAGGCATAGCGGACAATGAGAAGAAGCAGACCCGGCTCCTCCCTTTCCTCCTCAATCCGCTCTTTCAGCTCTTCCCCGCGGGATTCCGCCTCCTTTGGCTCCGGCGTCCTCTCCTCCAGCGTCCTCTCCTTCCTCTGTTGCTGTCTCTCCGGATAAGGAAGGGAGGGCATCCACGAAGTCAGGAGAAACAGCGCAAACGCCGCCAGACAGGTGATCGCGCCCAGCCGGACAATGCGGGACTGCAGGCTGGCCACGGCCCGTCTGCCCGTCTCCGCGGACACGCTGGGATTGCAGGATAGAACCAGATATTTCCCATGACGGAATTTCCAGTAAAAATACAGCAGGATGGCAGAGAGGCACAGCAGGAAACAGACGGCGGAGTTGACCGGCCTGTCCTCCAGCCCGTCCCCCAAAACGGCAAGAAAGCACACCGGAAACAAAAACTCGTGGTGACATACGGGAGGCTTCCTGTCCACCAGTTCCTCCGGTTTATCCCGGTTCCATTTTCCATACAGGAGCAGACAGGCTGCCCAGGGGACAAACAGAAAGAGGAACAGCCGAACACAGGACGGTGTGCTCCCGTCAAACCATCGAAAGACCGAGATCCAGACAATAAACACCAGCAGATAGTTGAAATATAAAACCAGACACCGCAGAAAATTCTGCTCTCTCATCCCACACACCTCCACTTCACGATGCAGGCCTCCAGCCTGGCCGGCACCTCCCGAAACTCATCCTCCCCCTCCGGCGTCACCGGTCTCACCCAGGAGAGGGGATTATGGCGCAGGATCTCCAGGGCAAGTACCTGGAGTGGTTTCTTGCCCGCTGCAGAGATCAGTATCACATGTTCGGCCCGCCGGAGCCTTTCGCTCTCCGACCGCAGCAGTTCCTCACCGGAGCCGGGCCTGTCGTAGGACACCCGGGCCAGGGCATACCGCAGGGCTGCCACCTGTGTCCTGCCCGTCCCCCCGAGGCAGACCCTCTCATCCCCGTTTGCCACCAGGCGGGTGGCGATCCCCCTCTCACTGAAATAATAGACAAGGGAGTAGGCGATGCGGATGCTCTCCTCCATCAGCTCCCGGTTGGTGAACACGCCCGGGGACTCCAGGTTCAACAGGATCACCACCGGCGACGCCGCATGGTACTCCGACGTCTTCACCTGCCAGCTTCCCATGCGGGCTGACGCCTTCCAGTGGATCTTCCTCATGGAATCCCGGGGTGTGTACTCCCTCACTCCGGCAAAGGCGTAGGGATCTTCGAAGAGAGGCACTCCCGCAGGAAGTCCTCCATTCATCTGCCGGAACAAGGGGAGCAGCCGTCTCACGTCCACCATAGACGGGTAGACACAGAGACTGGCGTCCACTTTCTTCTTCCGGGCAAAAGTATGGGAGCAGAACAGATCATAACTCACCAGCTCTGCCTCCTCTATCCGATACAGCCCCCTCTTGCGGCACACAAAACGCAATTTCCGGCGCACTTTCTGATAACTGTCCACGCTCATGACGTCGTTCCGGTAAAAATTGTCCGATACCGCTCCCCCCTCCATATCCTCAAAGTCCAGATACCGGGAGGCCTGAAATTTCACACAGATCACCGGCAGTTTCATTTTTTTGTTGTTCACCGCCGTCTCGTACAGATACAGAGCGTCCCCCTCCCCGGCCTGATCTTCCGAGAAAGCCACATCCACCTGAAAATTTTCTTCCCAGTGGCATCTGTGATAATACATCTGCCCGAAATACAATACGGCCGCAAAAAGCCCTGTAAAAATAATGGCTATCACTTAGAAAAATCCTCCGTTGGCGCCGTGACAAAATTTGTAATCTCCTGTATATAATCCGCCGCCTTTTTCCTGCTGGTGTATACATCCTCCAGTATAATGCGGTGCCCCAGAACGACGGGCGCCAGTTTCTTCACTGTCTCCGGCGTCACAAAAGATTCCCCCTTGATCGCGCTGTAGCATTTCACCGCATTCAGGAGGGCTAATGCCCCCCGGGGACTGACCCCCAGCGAGATATCCTTGTGCCGTCTGGTCCTCTCCACGATATCCAGCAGATAATCCACCACCAGCTCGTGGACGAACACCTTTTGACATGCATCTCTCATGGCCTTCAGATCCTCCCCGGAACACACCGGCCGCAATCTTTCCAGAGGATTCTCCCCGGAAAACCGGGACAGGATCTCCCGCTCTTCCTCCCTCTCGGGATACCCCACAGGGATCTGCATGAGAAACCGGTCCAGCTGCGCCTCCGGCAGGGGAAAGGTGCCGGAAGTCTCCACCGGGTTCTGCGTGGCTATGACAAAGAACGGAGAAGGCATCTCCATCGTGTTGCCGTCAATGGTGGCCTGCCCCTCCTCCATGCATTCCAGAAGACTGGACTGGGTGCGCGGAGTGGCGCGGTTGATCTCATCTGCCAGAAGGATATTGGTAAAAATGCCTCCCGGGCGGAACCGGAATTCCCCCTCCTTCTGGTCAAAATAGTGGATCCCCGTCACATCACCGGGCAGAAGATCCGGTGTGAACTGGATTCTTCCAAACTCCAGATCCATAGAGGCTGCCAGGGATTTCGCCATCATAGTCTTTCCCGTCCCTGGCACATCCTCCAGCAGCACATGACCGGAAGCCAGCAGGGCCGCCAGCATACAATGGATCGCTTCCCCTTTTCCCACGATGACGGTCTCCACATTTCCGCGGATCCGATCCGCCATCTCCTTTACCTGGTTTATTTCCATATATTCTCTCCTACAATTCTCTCATCAGATTTACCATTTCTATAGCGGAACAGGCGGCATCATACCCTTTGTTCCCCGCCTTTGTCCCGGCCCGCTCGATGGCCTGCTCAATATTGTCCGTAGTCAAAATACCAAACAGAGTGGGCACCCCGGTTTTCAATCCCACCGTGGCCACACCCTTGCTGACCTCCGCACACACATAGTCGTAATGGGAAGTGGATCCCCGGATGACAGCCCCCAGACAGAGGACGGCGTCGTACCTGCCGGACTCCGCCATCTTCTTGGCAATCACCGGGATCTCAAACGCCCCCGGCACCCAGGCCAGATCCACATTGTCCGTGTCCACCCCGTGTCTCACCAGGGCGTCCTCCGCGCCGCCGATCAGTTTACTCACAATAAATTCATTGAACCGGGAGGCAACAATCCCGATCTTCAGTCCCTCACCAATCACATTTCCTTCCAGTAGTCTCATATTTTTCCTCTCTTTCTGCGGCAGCCGCCGCTATACATAACTATTTGTTCACATCATAATGTGTCATGTGCTGCATTTTCTGCTGTTTCGTGATCAGATACCTGATATCCTCCGGCTTGGGCGTCACCTCAATGGGAACCCTCTCCTCAATGGTTATCCCGTAGCCGGACAGCCCGGCTATCTTCTTGGGGTTGTTGGTCATGAGCCGCAGCTGCTTCACACCCAGATCGCACAATATCTGGGCGCCGATACCATATTCCCGCAAGTCCGGGGCAAATCCCAGTTTCACATTGGCCTCCACTGTGTCATACCCCTGCTCCTGAAGCTCGTAGGCCTTCAGCTTATTGATCAGGCCGATCCCCCGGCCCTCCTGGCGCATGTACAAAAGGATTCCCCGGCCGGCCTCCGCGATCATCTTCAGGGCATTCTCCAACTGCTCTCCGCAGTCACAGCGCCTGGAGCCAAAGACATCTCCGGTGAGACACTCCGAGTGTACCCGGCAGAGTACCGGTCCGGAGGTCACGTCCCCCATGGTCAGGGCCACATGGTGTTCCCCGTTGATGATATTTTCGTATCCGTGTATCGTGAACTCTCCATACTTGGTGGGAAGTTTTGCCTGGGCCTCCTTTCTCACCAGGCTCTCCTTCTCCAGTCTCTTCTTGATCAGCTCCTCGATGGTAGTCACGACGATACCATGCCTGTCGGCAAATTCCAGCAGTTCCGCCGTTCTCATCATAGTACCGTCATCCCTCATGATCTCACAGCACAATCCGCACTCTCTCAGACCCGCCATCCTCATAAGATCCACCGTGGCTTCCGTGTGTCCGGCCCGCTTCAGCACGCCCCCTTCTCTGGCCTCTAAGGGAAACATATGCCCCGGCCTGCGGAAATCCTCCGGTTTCGCGTCGGGCTCCACACACTTCATCGCCGTCAGGGAGCGCTCCACCGCTGAGATCCCGGTGGTGGTGTCCACATGATCGATGGACACGGTGAAGGCCGTAGAGTGATTGTCCGTGTTGACACTGACCATCTGATCCAGACCCAGCTTTTCTGTCAATTCCCTGCTCATGGGCATACAGATCAGTCCCTTGGCATAAGTCGCCATCATGTTCACATTCTCCGTGGTGGCAAATTCCGCCGCACAGATCAGATCTCCCTCATTTTCCCGCTCCGGATCGTCGATGACAAGGACTAATCTCCCCTGTCTCAACTCCTCCAGCGCCTTTTCAATGCTTGCTATCTCTGCCATCTCTCTATCCTTTCTGCTAAAATCCATGCTCTGCCAAAAACTCCCATGTAATCCCGCTCTCCCTCTCCGGGGACGGGGGCTGCATCAGCTTCTCCACGTATTTTCCTATGATATCTGTCTCAATATTTACCACATCTCCCGTCCTTCTGTCTGCCAGTGTGGTGTTTCCGTGTGTGTGGGGAATGATGGACACCCGGAAATCCCGGCCGCCCACCGCCGCCACCGTGAGACTTATACCGTCGATGCTGACGGATCCCTTTTCTACAATATAGCGGAGTACATGGGGATCGGCGCTGATCTGATACCACACAGCCGTCTCATCTCTGGATATATTCTCTATCTTTCCCACACCGTCGATGTGCCCTGCCACAATGTGTCCGCCGAACCGCCCGTCCGCCGCCATAGCCCGCTCCAGATTCACCCGGCTTCCCGGCTGAAGACTCCCCAGAGAACTCCGCTCCATGGTTTCCGCCATCACATCCGCCGTGTAACCGTTCCCTGTCATGGAGGTCACCGTGAGACAGACCCCGCTGACCGCGATGCTGTCTCCCACCCGGGTATCCTCCAGAACCTTTTTACACCGGATATGGAGCACCGCCGACTGACTTCCCCGCTCTATCGAGGCGATCTCTCCTATCTCTTCCACGATTCCTGTAAACATATGACTTCCCTCACTTTTTCACTGTTCCCGTGATACAAATGTCACTGCCCAGTTCCAGTATCTCCAGATCCGTCACCGGCAATGCCTCCCTCATCAGTGGATATCCCGATCCCTCCACCGGCGACCGGGCCTCCTTTCCGCCTATCAGCTTGGGGGCAATGTAACTGTAGATCCGATTCACCATGCCGCTCTTGAGCGCCGTCCCGTGTATGGTTCCCCCTCCCTCGATCAGCACACTGTCTATCTTTCTCCCGGCCAGAATCCGCATCAGTTCCTGAAAATCCACGGTGTCCCTGCCGCAGAGGAGCAACTCCACGCCGGCCCTCCTGAGTTTCTCCGCCTTCTCCCCCTGGTCCACGGTGCAGGCGACGATTGTCTTTATCTCCCCCGCCGTCTTTACGATCCGGCTCTCAAGGGGAATACGGAGGCCGGAATCACACACCACCCGCACGGGATCCACTCCCTCTTCCACCCGGCAGTTCAGCATGGGATCGTCCTGCAGGACCGTTTGGATCCCCGCAAGGATCGCGCTGTATTTCTTCCGGAGCAGATGCACATGCCGCCTCGCCTCCTCCCCGGTCACCCACTTGGAGTCGCCGGTGTGCGTGGCAATCTTCCCGTCCAGTGTCATGGCATACTTCATCGCCACGTAGGGCAGGCCGCTGGTGATATAGTGAAAAAAAATCTCGTTCAGTTCCAGGCACTCCCTCTCCAGTATCCCCGTCTCCACATGGACTCCGTGTTCTCTCAGGATCTCCAGTCCCCTCCCCGCCACCTTGGGGTTGGGGTCCATGGAGCCCACGTACACTCTGCCGATGCCTCTCTCAAGGATAATGTCCGTACAGGGCGGGGTCTTCCCCTGGTGGCAGCAGGGTTCCAGGGTCACATACATCTCCGCCCCCGTCAGATCCTCCCTGCACCGGGTCAGGGCGTTTCTCTCAGCATGGAATTCCCCGTATTTCTCGTGATATCCCTCCGCCACGATCCGACCGTCTTTCACCACAACGCAGCCCACCATGGGATTGGGGTTCGTGCGCCCCATCCCCTCCTTCGCCAGTTCCAGAGCCCGTCTCATATATTCTGTCTCTGCCATGTCATCCCTCCCGGCTTCTCAGTACCATACCCCAAAAGTCAGCCTGTCTCATAATCAAAAAACCCCAGGCAGGACATCCTACACGGGGCATATTGCATTCCTTCTATAAATACGTACAAATGGAATAAACCACATTCTTTTTCATCCAGACTATACTGTCGGCTTCGGAATCTCACCGAATCGGCAGTCTGTGTACCTTGTTTCCACAGGCCGCTCGCGGGCTTTACCGCCGGTAGGGAATCGCACCCTGCCCCAAGAATGTCAATCATCTTTTATATGGTAGCATAGCTGAGGGGTGGTGTCAACCTCCATATCGGATGGAACACAGCACCAGCCCCCTGGCCGGGGCCGTAGGCCCCGCTTTCTCCCGCCGGCCGCTCTCCAGAGCCTCCCTCACCGACCCGGGTGAACGGCGTCCCTGGCCCACCTCCAGCAGCGTTCCCGCTATGATCCTCACCATATTATATAAAAAACCATTCCCTGTCACCCGGATACAGATCTCTCTGCCCCCGCCGTATCTCAGGGGACTTTCCTCCACATCGATGTCGAAGATCTCCCTGACCTTCGTCTTCACCTGGCTCCCCGCCGAGCAGAAGGCGGAAAAATCATGGGTTCCCTCCAGGGCCTGCGCTGCGCTCCGCATCGCCGGGACATCCACCGCTCCGTACACATGGTGTGCATACCGGTGCAGGGTAGGGATAGAAATTTCTGTATTGATTATCCTGTACTCGTAGGTTTTCCGGCTCTCCCGGTGCCGTGGGTGAAAGTCCGCCGGCACTTCCCCGGATCTCTGCACCCGGATATCCTCCGGCAGATAGCGGTTCACCGCCAGGGCGATCTTCTCCGGCGGGATTCGCGTATCCGTGTCAAACACAGCTATATTTCCTAGGGCGTGTACCCCGGAATCCGTCCGGCTGGCCCCCGTCAGCTCCACATCCTCCTGCAGCAGATCCCGCAGGGCCTGTGTGAGGACTCCCTCCACCGTGGGGACATTTTCCTGTATCTGCCACCCGCAGTATCCGGTACCGTCATAAGCTACTGTCAATCCTATTCGTCTCACCCTCATCCCCCCCACACGATCCACCGGGGCACGAGGATCACTGCCCCCAGATAAATAAAGATAATCCCGTAGGCCGCCACGTCCCCCATCCGGTAGTGGAGCGGCTTCATCTTCGTCCTCTTCCCGCCGTGATAACACCTCGTCTCCATAGCCTGCGCCAGCTCTGACGCCCGCCTCATGGCGGATACCAGCAGCGGCACCAGTATGGACACCATGGCGCGAAGACGCGTCCACAGCCTCCCCTCCTCAAAATCTGCCCCTCTGGCGCTCTGGGCGTCCATAAGGCGGTTGGTCTCCTCCAGCAAAATGGGAATAAACCGCAGCGCCAGCGACATCATCATCGCAAATTCATGTACCGGAACTTTCATTTTCCCAAGGGGCTTCAGCAGGGATTCCAGCGCGTCCGTCAACTGGGTGGGCGTCGTGGTGTAAGTCACCATGGAAGAGCCCAGGATCAGATAGATCAGCCGCATACTCATAAACAGGCCGGTACTCAGTCCCTGCCATGTGACGGTGATAAATTTCCAGTGAAAGATCACATCCCCCTCTGTCATAAAGACATGGAAAAAAGCGGTGAACAGAAGCAGGATCAGGATGGGTTTCAGTCCCTTCAGTATGTGGGAAAACGGGACGGAGGACAGCCCGATCACAACCCCCAGAAAAATCGTCACCAGAACATATCCCACATAACTGTGAAAGAGAAAAAGGGAAATCAGATACAGCAGCACCCCCACAATCTTCACACGGGGATCCAGCCTGTGTATCACAGAGTCCCGAGGATAAAATTGTCCGATCGTTATGTCCCGCAGCATGTCACAACCCTGTCCTTTCCTTACATTTTTTCAAAATCTCATCCACGGCCTGTTCCAGCGTAATGACATCTGGCATCGGAATGCCCCGCTCCCTCAGTCCCTCCATGACATACGTCACCTGCGGAGCAGACAAGCCCATGGCCTCCAGCTCCCGGTAATGGGTGAAGATCTCTGCCGGCGCGCCGTCAAAGGCAATCCTCCCGCGGTCCATGACAAGGAGCCGGTCCACGTACTCCGCCACCTCCTCCATGCTGTGGGAGACCAGGATCACCGTGATCTTTTTCTCCCTGTGCAATTCTGCCACCATCCGGAGTATCTCATCCCGTCCTGCCGGATCCAGACCGGCGGTGGGCTCATCCAAAATCAACACCTCCGGCTGCATCGCGATCACACCGGCCAGGGCCACCCGCCGCTTTTGACCGCCGGAAAGCTCCAGAGGCGAAACATCCAGCAGTTCATCTCCGATCCCCACGCATTTTAATGCTTCAAAGGAACGCAGATCCACATCCAGGGGGGACATCCCGATATTCCTCGGCCCGAACTTCACATCATCCAGCACGGTGCTCTCAAAGAGCTGGTGCTCCGGATATTGAAATACCAGTCCCACCTTGCTCCGCAGCTTTTTCAGAGAGAAATCCCGGTCGTTGATATCGGCGCCGTTGTAGTAGACGCCTCCCGACGTGGGTTTCAAAAGCCCGTTCAGATGCCTTATCAGAGTGGATTTCCCGGAACCGGTATGGCCGATCAGCCCGATAAATTCCCCGTCTCCGATCTCACATGACACTCCTGACAGCGCCCTCTTCTCACCGGCGGTGCCTTTGTTATAAATATGTTCCAGCTCGTTGACCAACAGCGCCATCCACACCGCCTCCTCATCTTCCCATGCAATAAGAAAGAGCATCTACCAGTTCTTCCACCGTCAGGACATCCTCGGGCACCCGGACGCCCTTTTTCCTCAGTTCATGTGCCAGCAGCGTCACCTGCGGCACATCCAGATGATAAGATTTCAATTTGTCTACCTGGGAGAAGACTTCCCTTGGCGTCCCGGCCATCACGATCTCCCCCCGATTCATCACCAGCACACGGTCCGCGCGGATGACCTCCTCCATATGGTGGGTGATCCACAGCACCGTGATCTTTTCCTTCTCATTCAACTCCCGCACCGCCTCCAGCACATCCCGCCGCCCCGCCGGGTCTAACATCGCCGTGGCCTCGTCCAGCACGATACACTTGGGCCGCATAGCAAGGATACCCGCGATGGCCAGACGCTGTTTCTGCCCGCCGGACAGATTGTTGGGAGATTCCTTTCTGACAGACAGAAGCCCCACCTTCTCCAGGGATTCCTCCACCCGCTGCCAGATCTGTCTGGTGGGCACTCCCAGATTTTCCGGGCCAAATCCCACATCGTTCTCCACCACATTGTACACAATCTGATTGTCCGGATTCTGGAACACCATCCCCACCCGCTGGCGGATTTCCCACAACATTTCCCCGTCGGAGGTATCGATCCGGTCCACATACACGGTCCCCTCCTCCGGAACCAGAAGAGCATTGATATGTCTGGCCAGAGTGGATTTTCCGGAGCCATTGTGCCCCAGAACAGCCACAAACTCCCCCTCCTTCACATGAAACGACACATCCCGGATGGCATTTTCTATGGCCACCACATTTTCCCTGTCATCTCTGCGTATGTAATCAAACCTGATATGCTCTGCCCGGATCACCTGACCCACCTCCTCCTTGCTTTCGCTCCTATTATAATAGGTAACGAAAGTCGGGTCAAGAAAAGAATCCGTCCCGAATCACTTGAACATGCCCTTGAACATGCCTCTGTTTCTGTGTATAATCCTAGTTGACGGAGCAAAAACACATTTGATTTGTGTCAACCGAATAAGGGGGAATGGAAATGCGGTTTTTTGAGGAGAACGGCGCCCTTGTATTTCAGCACAACGGTGAAAGAGTGCGCATAGATCCCTGGGGAAGGGATTCCCTCCGCATCCGCGCCACAATGCTCAGTTCCTTTACGGGGAACCTGTGGGCGCTGACCGAGAGGGTCGAAAAGACTGATGCAAAAATCACAATAGAAACCGGGGACTTTGGGGGCGGAGACGAAACCTGCGAAAAAGCCGAAAGGGCGACGATCGTAAACGGAAAAATAAAGGCTGTAGTCAATTTTGCGGGCGTGATCACCTTTTACAAAGATGATAAAAGGATTTTGCAGGAGTATTTCCGCAATTATTGGGGAACGATCTCAAAGGAAAGCCGCTGTTTAAAGATGCCCTCCCGGGAGTGGAAGGGAATCATAGGCGGAAGTGAATATTCCTTAAATCTCAAATTTGAAGCAAATGACGGAGAGAAACTATACGGAATGGGACAGTATCAGCAGCCCAATCTTGAACTCAAGGGCTGCATACTTGACCTGGAGCAGAGGAATTCCCAGATCTCGGTTCCCTTTGCCTTATCCAGCTTAGGCTACGGGTTTTTGTGGAACAATCCGGCAGTCGGCCGGGCAAGCTTCGGAAAGAACTATACCGAATGGACCGCCAGGGCGACCAAAGAGATGGACTACTATATTACGGCAGCCGACACACCGAAAAAAATAATCGAGAATTATACCGGGGCAACGGGCCGAGCCGGGATGTTCCCCGAGGACTTGATGGGCTTATGGCAGTGCAAGCTCCGCTACAGGACCGAGGATGAGGTACTCTCGGTTGCCAGGCAGTACCAGAGAGAGGGGATCAAGATCGACCAGATCGTCATCGACTTTTTCCACTGGACGGTGCAGGGCGACTGGAAATTTGATGAGAAATACTGGCCCGATCCCAAGGCTATGGTTGACGAACTCCACAGCATGGGAATCAAAGTGATCGTCTCGGTATGGCCGTCCGTTGACCGGAGGAGCGAAAACTTCGGGCCTATGATGGAGCGGGGGCTCTTGATAAGGACGGAGCGGGGCGCGGCACAGACCTATGATTATCAGGGAGACTGTGTCCAGATAGACGCATTTAATCCCGAGGCGAGAAAATATGTCTGGGAGGTCTGTAAAAAGAATTACTATGATTACGGCATAGACGCATTCTGGCTTGACGACTCGGAACCCGAATTCGGGGTATATGATTTTGACCATTATCGCTACAGCGAAGGCCCCGCGCTGGCAGTTAGCAATATATATCCTCAGATGTACTCCAGAATTTTCTATGATGAGATGACCAAAGCGCAGAAGGAGCCCGTAGTCAACCTTTTAAGATGCGCATGGGCAGGTTCGCAGAAGTACGGCAATGTCATATGGTCCGGCGATGTGCCCTCCACATTTGAAGCCTTCGCGGATCAGATCAGATGTGGTCTCAATATGGGGCTTGCGGGTATCCCGTGGTGGACCACAGATATAGGCGGCTTTATGACGGATGATGTAAATGATCCGGATTTCAGACAATTACTCATAAGATGGTACCAGTTCGCCGTTTATTCCGCGGTATTTCGTATGCACGGCGACAGAGGTCCATATAACATAAAGCCGTTAGATACCCGGGAACGGGGCGGCGGTTATCTCCACACCGGACAGCCAAACGAACTTTGGAGCTATGGCGAAGAGAACTATAAAATAATGAAAAAATATTACGATATCCGTATGGAAATGCACGATTATATCAAGCGGCTCTTCGAGGAGGCGCACACAGAGGGCTCACCCCTTATACGAACCATGTTCTACGAGTTCCCTGACGATCCGAGATGCTGGGAACTCGACGATGAGTATATGTTTGGCGGCAGATATCTCGTTGCGCCCATACTTCATCTCAATGAGTTTTCGCGCGAAGTCTATCTCCCTGCGGGCAAATGGAAACTCACATCCACCGGAGAAGTCTACGACGGAAAGGCAACCGTGAAGGTCAATGCGCCGATAGAATATATGCCGGTATTGGAAAAGGTTTGAGACAAATATAACCAGAGAGGCGACAGGACAATCCCATCGCCTCTTACCATTTTTTGAGGGATTTGCGGCACTTTCACTCCTTCAGACTTTTATAAATGTAACCGTTTTTCTTTGCAGCCTGTTTCTTCTCCCTTATTATTTTCTGCATCATTGTCACGTCATCTATCGCATATATATCATACAAATCCTGATATGCACTGCTGTATACCGCCACACATCCGCTGCCATCTGCCATTTGATTATAACAACTGACCGTTCCATATGCAAGGTTTTCCCGGTCATCCACCAAACTATAGATACTCTGCGCCTCCGCCTTTTTGCCGGTAAAAACCTCCGCCTGCCTTTTCATTTTCTTTGCGATCTGCCTGATTTTCAGCTCATCACCCTTGACACCGGATTGATGGGCCGGCAAATTTCCCTTTTTTAATATAACACGCTCTGTCTCATTTTCCTCTGAAAAATACACGGAAAATAAGACATCCTCTCCCTTTATCTCATAGACATAGCAGCCATCCTCCACATCAGCCGTAACAATTTCCAGATCCCCCTCATCCATGTTGTAAAGTTCTGTGACAACCCCGATGGACCGCTCCTCTAATCTGACATCCGTTTTCACCTCTCTGTCCGATCCATCGCCTGTCAGATTTTGCTGCTGCACGCTGTAATCTCTTTTCTCCTGCAGATCAATAATCTCTAACATTTCTTCGTCAGACAGAGTTCTCTCTGGCAGGTAGAACTTACTTTCTTCTGCAACAAAATATAACTCGCTCTTCACGATATCCTCACTGCTTTTCACCTGCTCGATTTCCTTTTGGGGAAATCTGCCTTCCTTTTCGTATTGTTTTCTCAGGCTGACCATCTTTTCTTCTTCGCTTTCCGTCAGTTTTCTGGAATAGGCGTCCGCCTCCGCATTACTCTCCTGCACATCGTGATTGTATTTCTCCCTCACCTCTTCCGGCATGGCGCTCATCCTATCCCGAAACAGATTCACCGCAGCATAGGAAGTGACAGAGATTACCGATAACATCAATAGAAATACCACACATGCCACCTTATTCATTGACAACCATGAACCATGCCCAGAACTTTTTTTGACTTCGCAATTTTCAATGTCATGGATTGTTTCGTTTAATTTTCTTTCAAAACTTTCCGGTGCATTGCAGGTACCGGCCAGCTTTTCCCTTAACATCTCATCAATAGACTTATTCATAATGATTCCTCCAATTCCTTTTTTATCAGTTCTCTTGCCTTTGACAATCTCGATTTAACCGTACCAGATGGAATATGCATAATCCTCGAAATCTCACGAATACTGTAGTTCTGTGCATAATATAAAATAACTACCGCGCTCAATTCGCTTTTCAGCGATAAAACAATCTCCCAGATACTTTGATCTTCGTCCTTGTCCTCCGTCTTTTTTTCGACGAAATCCTCAATATTGTCCGTGTAGACAATATGGCTGTTTTTACGGATATGCATCTTCGCCTGGTTGACGACAATCCTCATCATCCATGATCTGAATTTGTCATCCTCTTTCAAAGTATACAGTTTCTCATAGGCCGCCAATAACGCCTCCTGAACCACATCCTCCGCATCCTCTGTATTTTTCAGGATGGAAAGCGCAACAGTATACATTTGATTTTTATTCCGCTTTATTTCTTCGATAAATTTATCTTTATTCACTGCATGATTCTCCCTTGCATTATAAGAATGAGCGCTGAGTCTTATATAAATAAGATGCACGAAATCTGATTTTGGTTCATTTTTATACTTCCGTATTTTTTTCATATTTTTTTATCTAAAAAACCACCCCTCCATATCCTGACGATACAAAGGGGCGGTTCAATGTGTATAATACTTTTTCATTTTGTTCTGCTAGCTGAATAGCATTATCAACTTCCTTCCCCAATCAACACCTCATTCCCCTCAAAGGCAAATCCATATTTTCGGATATGTTCCTTTTCAATGCCAAGATCCAGCAATGCCTGTTCGTACTTCTTTTCTGCAATCTGCTGCAAGGCTGCTTGTACTGTAGCTTTTAAATCTGTTTCATCTGCCGGATCATGTACCTTAAATTCCAAAATAATTCCATCGTCCCTTTTATCCAATGGTTCTAACATTACATCATAACGCCCAAACCCACTCTCCCGATTAGAAGTTACCCTGTATCTTCCTGCAAGATCTACCAGTAACCCTAACACAAAACCATGATAAAAACGCTCCGGTTCTTTTAGGGACGGATGCCTGCCCCCATCAAAAGAACTAAACATAGATAACGAAACACGGTTCATATATCCGTTCATCGCTTTTACATCTCCTGATAGAAGTGCCTTGATAAATCCGTTGTAATTCCCGCCATCTGCACCAAACCAGTCCTGCACCATTTTTTCAAACATCTGTTTCACTTCATAATTCGTCAGCACCAGCTCATACTGATTCCCCTGGACTCCGATCACTCTCAGATACCCTGCTGCCAGCAGAAGACTCCATACTGCATTTTCATTCTGGTCTAATTGATTATAGACGATTTCTTCGTCGATTCTGCATCTAATGGAGTCTCCTGAAAGCAGTTGTTCAAACTGCATTTTAATATCCTGGTTACCTTCTCGGAGCAAACGGCACACAAGAGAATTGGAACTGGTATTTGCCCAGTAAGCGCCAAATTTTTTCTTATTCAGATAATTAATAATCGACCACGGGTTATAGATATCCGTCACACAGCCAAAGATAAACCCATCATACCATTTTTTCACTCCCTCTTTGTCGGTAAGCCCAAATTCTTCCATAGATTTAAAAACCTCTGCCTCGGTAAATCCAAAACAATCCGCATATTCCTCTGAAGTAGTGGTAATCACATTCAAATTGTTAAGATCCGAAAACATGGACTCCCGGCTCACCCTTGTTATACCTGTCATCACAGCACGTTCCAGGTATGGATTTGTCTTAAAGCTGGAGTTAAACAAGCTTCTGGTAAAGGAAACCAATTCCTTCCAATATCCGTTCACATATGCCTCCTGCATCGGTGTATCATACTCATCCAAAAAAATAAGAACCTTTTTCCCATAATAGCGGCATAAATAGTCAGACAGCCTGTGCAATGCCTTTGTTGCATCACTGTCACTCATATCCTTCCCTACACGGTCAAAATATTCCTTATCCTTTTCATTCAGCTTTCCACAATCCCGCAAAAAGTAATAAGCAGAATACAAATCCGTAAGGATCTGAATCATCTGATTTCTAACTTCTTCATAAGTGTCTTCCTTGACATCAGCAAAAGATAAGAAAATTACAGGATAGGTTCCCTGCAATGCCCTGTACTTTTCTTCCTTCCAGATATCAAGATGCTCAAAAACAGACCCCTGTCCCTGATATTTCACATTCCAGAACCGGTTCAGCATATTCATGTTAAGCGTTTTTCCAAATCTTCTTGGCCGGGTAATCAGCGTAACCTCATCTCCGCTTTCCCACCATTCTTTTATGAATGCTGTCTTATCCACATAAAAATAATTATTTACAATCATTTTTTCAAAATCCTGTGCTCCTATTGATACAGTTCTTGGCATATGCGTCACCCCATACAGTTTTTTACAAAAGTATATTTACTGCTCACTTCACAACCAATGCTTTCCTTAAAATCACACAATCTTTTCATGTGTCATTCGCAAAGGATATTCCTTTCTTTTTCCGATTTTCTGCTATCACATTATAAGCATTTTAACATTATAAACATCAAAAGGCAACTCAAAATAGCCCATTCTTCGGCATGATTACTATTTTTCTGTAAATAAACCAACGGGCTAAACTCCCTCCCATGACAGAGGGGACCCTTTTGTCCATCTGCACAAAAAAATCCCCTCTCAACTCACTCCAGATTACTACATTACATGATTTACTTTATTTTTACCGGCCGAAGAACCTGATAGCCAAGTACCTCCGGGTAATGCCGCTGATAATCCTGACACTGCTTCTCATTCCACTCATATCCCATTTCCGCAGGATCAAAATTCCATGCCAGCTCCTCGACTCTTTTCGTTACCTCAACATTATCCGCCAAATAGTCAAACGGTGGGTGTGAAAAAACAAGATAATAGCTGCCCGGAAATTCTCCCCTCAATTCAAATCCTTCCGGAATTTCTCCATCATAGTCAGGCTCCACCCCTGTTCCATAAAAATAGGTGCGATTTTGTCCCTTCCAACTCCAGCCAGCGGTATGTGGTGTTACAACCCGATGACATTTTGCAGGAGGCATACTGGAAACGATCCCGGTTACCAGTTCACAGTCATGTCCCGCCCATATCTCCCCTTTGCTCGTCTGGGACTTCCCATAAACTCCCAGATACTTATGTGCGGGGATATACTCAACCCTGTATGACGGCAATACAATCTTACTCATATCCATCTCTCCTTCACTGTTATAATGAGAAGGCAAAAGCACAGTCTTTTTGGTAAGAATAGGGATCGGAACAGGATTTTTACGATATTGTGCCGGCGTAATACCATATTCCCTCTCAAAGGCCCTGGTCAGGGCGGCTTGAGAAGAAAACCCACAATCCAGTGCGATATCTAACAGTGATCGATCGCTATCACGAATCGCCACTGCTGCCATAGAAAGACGTCGTTTCGATACATACGCTTTTATTGTCATCCCCGCCACATGATGAAACTGCTCTGAACAATAGTATGGGGAATACCCTACCTGTCTGGAAATCTCCATCAGCGTCGGCTTCTCGATCACATGGGTATCGATCCAGTCAATCAAATGCTGCACCGCATAGATCCATTCATACATTTTTTCGCTGTGCCTCCTTCCAAAAACAGGATAACAGATTGGAAGAATAAATTCTTTACATGAGTTGCGATATGGATCGGATAATCAGCAAAAAGGTATTTATCACTTCTGTACATACTCTGTAATGGGGATATAGCGGTCTATTTTCCCGTTTTCTTCATATCTAAAAAGTACATATCCCAACTCCGAAGACTTTGCTACATATATATCCCTCACAGCATCCTTCCCGAATGAATCGATAGCCTTACTCAATTCCCGTTTTGCAAGAGAACTATCCGGATCCCTGTTTGCAAAGATAAAGATATAATCCACATCATCCGGATTGATGGTGATTTCATAAAATTTTTTCGAGGCTTCTGGCATGATAGTGGGTAGCATGTCAGACCTCTGATAGAAAATTGGGTATTGAAAAACCATCTGTGTTCCTTTAATGTATTAGCGTCTAAACATCAACACAAAGGAGTTGCTCACAGATGGCACAAAGATGACTGTCCGATCTGTCACAAACGCTGCAGGCATTATGACTGCCAAAGCAG
>CAZAEM010000044.1:11965-19157 GCA_964484225.1 uncultured Eubacterium sp. | reverse complement strand
CTGCATGATCATGTAGTTGAATTCCAGGAAGCTGAGCCCCTTCTCCATGCGCTGTCTGTAACACTCGGCGGTCAGCATCCGGTTGACGCTGAAATGGGATCCCACGTCCCGCAGCAGCTCAATGTAGTTTAAATCCATCAGCCAGTCCGCGTTGTTGACCAGCAGGGCTTTTCCCTGGGAGAAGTCAATAAAACGCTCCATCTGTTTCTTAAAACAGTCGCAGTTGTGCTGGATCATTTCCTTTGTCATCATCTGGCGCATGTCTGTGCGCCCGGTGGGGTCTCCGATCATGGCTGTCCCGCCGCCGATCAGGGCGATGGGCCGGTTCCCCGCCATCTGGAGCCGCCTCATCAGGCAGAGAGCCATGAAATGTCCCACATGAAGGCTGTCTGCCGTGGGGTCAAAGCCGATGTAAAAAGTGGCTGATCCTGTGTTGATCAGTTCTCTGATTTCCTTTTCGTCCGTCACTTGGGCGATGAGCCCTCTGGCGACAAGTTCGTCGTACAGTTCCATAATGTATACATTCCTTCCTGCTGCTTAATCTCAACGTTTCAAATGTGATTATAGGGAATGGCAGGGAAGTTGTCAAGAGCCGCGGAGGCTATGAACAAAACTGGCATGGTCAAATAAAACAAAACTGGATATTTCAATAAGGTCAGATTGCCGCTATACTTTTCATTGAAATAGCAAGCCGCAAGGCAGATAAAAAGCAGGAGTATGGCCTGCCATATTCCGGAATGGAGGATATACAGGTGAGTGAATCAAGGTGGAAATTGAACAGGGAACTGGCGCAGATGCTGAAGGGCGGCGTCATCATGGATGTGACTACTCCGGAGCAGGCGAAGATCGCAGAGGCAGCAGGGGCCTGCGCAGTTATGGCGCTGGAGCGTATTCCGGCGGATATCCGGGCGGCGGGGGGTGTCTCCCGCATGAGCGACCCGAAGATGATCAAGGGGATACAGCATGCGGTGTCCATCCCGGTGATGGCGAAATGCCGTATCGGTCATTTTGTGGAGGCGCAGATCCTGGAGGCGATCGAGATCGACTATATCGATGAGAGTGAAGTGCTGTCGCCGGCGGACGATGTGTACCACATCAATAAAAATGATTTCAAGGTGCCCTTTGTGTGCGGCTCAAAGGATCTGGGAGAGGCTCTGCGCCGGATCAATGAGGGAGCCGCTATGATCCGCACCAAGGGGGAGCCCGGCACAGGGGATATCGTGCAGGCCCTGCGGCATATGAGGAAAATGAACAGCCAGATTGCCAGGGTGACATCCCTGCGCGATGACGAACTCTTTGAGGAGGCAAAACAACTGTCCGTTCCCTATGAACTGCTGCAGTTTGTCCATGACAACGGAAAACTTCCGGTGGTGAACTTCGCGGCAGGAGGTGTAGCCACACCGGCGGATGCGGCCCTGATGATGCAGCTGGGGGCAGAGGGTGTGTTTGTGGGTTCGGGTATATTTAAGTCCGGCAACCCGGAAAAGAGAGCGGCTGCCATCGTGAAGGCGGTCACGAGCTATCAGGACGCCGGGCTTCTGGCTGAACTCTCCGAGGATCTGGGAGAGGCGATGGTTGGCATCAATGAGCAGGAAATTGAACTTCTGATGGCAGAGAGAGGGAAATGAGATGCGGGTTTTGATATCGGCGGTGCAGGGTGCTTTTATCGAACACCGGAAGAAGCTGGAGGCCCTGGGAGTGGAGTGTATAGAACTCCGGAAAAAAGAGGATATGCTGCAGTCCTTTGACGGATTGGTCCTTCCCGGCGGGGAGAGTACGGTGCAGGGGAAACTGCTCCGGGAGCTGGGGATGTTCGACGAGCTGAGAGAGTGTATCCGGGAGGGGATGCCGGTCTTTGCCACCTGCGCGGGTCTGATCCTTCTGGCGGAGAGGCTGAGCAACGATGATAAGGTGTATTTTCAGACACTTCCCGTGACGGTGAGGCGCAACGCCTACGGAAGGCAGCTGGGGAGTTTCCACACGGAACAGGAGGTGAAGGGATTTGGCGTATTGCCTATGACGTTTATCCGGGCGCCCTATGTGGAGAGTGCTGCCCCCGGGGTGGAGGTGCTGGCCCGGGTGGAGGGAAAGATCGTGGCGGCGCGCTTTAAAAACCAGCTTGCCATGGCCTTTCACCCGGAACTGGATGACAGCGATGCACTGCACAGGGCTTTTGTGGAACAGCTGTAATTCCTGGCCCAAAATTTAGTTGTGAAAAGTCTCTTTTCAATTCTTTCGATATTTGATATGATGATGGGAGAGCCAGAAAGTATCAGAGAGAAGAGAGAGGGGACTTTTTTTGTATATTAAAATTTGCGGCATAACCAGACCGGAGGAAGCGGGATGGCTGAATCAGTGCAGGGTGGATTTCGCGGGGTTCGTTTTGTTTTATCCTAAGAGCAGGCGCAATGTATCGCTGGAGGAGGCAGAACGTATTATGGCGGAATTGTCCCCGGAGATACGGCGGGTGGCGGTGACGGTCTCTCCCGATCCGGAGCAGGCCCGGCGGATCGAGGCGGCCGGTTTTGACTGTATTCAGATTCACGGTGAGATCCCGGAGGAAATACTGAACAACATCCATATTCCCATATGGAAGGCCTTCAATGGTACAGATATGGAACATTTTGAACGATACAGACAATCGAAAGCCGTAACGGGTTACGTCCTGGACGCACCGGAGCCGGGGAGCGGCCGGTGTTTTGACTGGAACAGGCTGGGATCCATCCCCCGGGAGGACAGGCTTGTGATGTTGGCGGGGGGACTGCACCCGGGCAATGTGGCAGCGGCCATCCGGGCAGTAGATCCGGACGGGGTGGATGTGTCCTCCGGTGTGGAGGCGGAGGACGGACAGGGAAAAGATCTGCACAAAATTCGCGCCTTTGTCCAGGCAGTGAGAACAGCTACGGCGTGAATGAAAATAAAGAACACAGGAGGTACAAGAAATGAAAAAATTTTTGCAGGAGTTCAAGGATTTCATCAGCCGGGGGAATGTGATGGATATGGCCATCGGTATCATCATCGGCGGAGCATTTACTGCCATTGTAAATTCTCTGGTGAAAGATATCATCAACCCCTTTCTCGGATTGTTCGGAGGGATGAATTTCGACCAGCTGAAACTGGATCTGCTGGGGGCGGTGACGCTCAATTATGGAAGTTTTATCACAGAGGTGCTCAATTTTCTGATCATGGCTATGGTGATCTTCCTTGTAATCAAGGCGATGAACACCATATCGGCGAAATTTTCCAAGCAGGCGGAGACAGCGGAGAAAGTGACGGAGAAGGAGTGCCCTTTCTGCAAGACCATGATCCATATCGAGGCAGTACGGTGTCCTCACTGTACTTCTGTGCTGGATGAGAAGAGTACATTGGAGGAGACAAAGGATGAGACGGTGGATGAGCCCCAGGAAGAGATGGCAGGGGAAGTGGCCGCCGGGGAAGAGTGAGAAGGGGTCTCATAAAATGTCTGCGGGATTCCGTAGGGGGTGGTATTGTGGAAAATAAGCCGAAGAAGAAAGTGAGGAGAACTTTTGGGGCAGTGATAGCTTCTATGGTTTTTCTGGCTTTTGTCGCTATGGCGATATGGCAGAAAATGAAAAAGGAAAACGAGTGGCTGGACTATCCGGAATCTCTGGACATGGTGGCCGTGGAGGTGAACGGCCAGCCGCTCACCCTGCGGGACATGGCATTCTACATTGCCTACGATGAGCAGGTGGTGGAGGAACAGGCACAGATGTATGACGAGGAGGACAGCACCCGCTACTGGAACCTGTACATTAACCACGATGGGTTTGTGCGTCTGACGGCGAAAAAGGCCACGATGGAGAAGGCGATCCACGATGAGATTTTTTATCGCATGGCTCTGGAGGAGAATGTGAACCTTGAGGAAGAAGATGAGGAAGAACTGAACTCGGCACAGATGTTGTTTTGGAACAGCATCATGTTTGGAGATAAAATGGAGCGGATGGGAGTGACGGAGGAGACGTTGAACAACAGCATCCGAAAAGTGGCCCTTGCCCAGAAGTATCAGCGGCAGTATGCTGAAAGGCAGAATGGGACCATGGAGGAGTATGACAGTACCGGCGAGAAATATCTGAAGATGCGGGAACAAAATCAAATTTCGGTGAAGGATGAAGTGTGGGACAAGGTACACTACGGAGATGTCTCCCTGGACCATGAAAATGGGATTTTTCAGGAGAAAAAAGAGGAGGATAATTCCGATGAGGATTAGAGACAGAAAAATGACAGGGTCTGTCATGCTGATGTTGCTTTTTGGCGTTTTTTGCGGCATGGCGTTTCCCGCTTCGGCGGAGGCTGCAAAATCGGCGGAGACACGGGAATTTACTTTGAGTGCGGCGGGGGACTGTACGCTGGCCAGTGATATCAAGCAGCCCGCCAGTGTAAATTTTCCGACCATGTACAGCAAGAAAGGGCCGGCTTATTTTTTGAAGAGAGTGCAGGCTGTATTTGCGAAGGATGATCTGACGCTTGTGAATCTTGAGGGGACGCTGAGCAGCCGTGGAGCCAGGGTGAACAAGAAGTGGGCATTTCGGGGGAAACCCTCCTACGTCAAGGTTTTGCAGAAAGGTTCCGTGGAGGCGGTATCATTTTCCAACAATCATTCATATGATTATGGCAGGGTCAGTCATTCCGACACGATGAGTATTTTGAAAGAGGGGGGCATCGCCTACTCTACAGAGACAAAGACCGGCATACGGAAGGTGAACGGGATCCGCGTGGGCTTGGTGTCCATCAACAGCATTCAGGGGAGCTATGATCCGGTCTCGTATTTGACGCGGGCCATGAAGAATGTGAAAAAGAAGAAACCGGAGGTGATCCTTGTCAGTATGCACTCGGGTATCGAGTACACGCAGGTCATCCAGCCGATCCAGAAAACGCTGGCCCGCAGGGCTATCGACCTGGGGGCAGACCTGGTGGTGGGGCATCATCCCCATGTCATGCAGGGGCTTGACCGGTATAAGGGGCGGTATATCGTTTACAGCCTGGGGAATTTCTGCTTTGGAGGAAATACCAATCCCAGGGACAAGGATGCCTTTATTTTCCAGATGACCTTCCGGATAAAAAACGGCAGTGTCAGACGTGTAGATCCCCGGGTAGTACCGGTGCGCCTGAGCGGTGTGGATTACGTGAATAACTATCAGCCCTTTGTCAGCAAGGGCCAGAGAAAATCCGGCTGTATTCGCAGACTGAATCAGTATTCCGGGAAAAATGGGGTAAAGATCAAAAAGGATGGGAGTGTGGTGAAAAAATAGCGGCGGGATATGACAGGGAAAGACGCCTGCTGGTTTTGGCCGGGGGCGTCCGGTGCAGGGTATATCTACAGGAGAGGAGATACCGGGAGGGCCCGTCCGGTATATGGCGGGATCTTATGTCCGTGGACGGCTGGATCGGCAGGGGCGGCCTGGGGAAGGAACGGGAGGGGGACGGCAGGACTCCGGTGGGGGTTTTCCGAATCCCCTATACTTTTGGCCTCAGGGAAAATCCCGGGACGGATCTTCCCTATGTCCGGGTGACAGCGGAGCACTATTTTGTGGATGACCCGGCATCCAGGTATTACAATCAGCTGGTCAGGGCCTCCCGGGTGGACAGGGACTGGAGGTCGGCGGAACATCTGTCGGAGATGGGGGCGGCCTATGCCTACGCCATGGTGCTGGACTACAACTGGGAGAGGATACCGGGGCTGGGTTCCGGAATCTTTCTCCACTGCCATGAGGGACATCCCACAGCGGGGTGTGTCGCTGTGGAGGAGGGGGCGATGGCGGGGATACTGCGGGCAAATGCGGATCGGATAGAGATTAGGGAAATCGGGCGATGTAAAGTTTGAGCGGGGACGGGGTCTTGTATGCTTTTAGACCCGCCACCGAAAAATGAATTCAAAAAATGGTTGTGGATTGATATGAAAAGTGTTAGGATTATATATAGTTTACATAGATATGGAGGACAAATCTGCTCGGTATCTTAGAGTGGTTAGGCTATTGTTGCATTTTCTGAATATATTAGATGTGAGAGGGAAAAACTGAAAAGGCAGCATAGAAGTTAAGTGGAGATGATTTTATGAACAGAGCCATGGAGAAAATGATTTCAAGAGATTTAGGACTTGAAATTAAAAAAATCAGAACATCGTCATGGGATGAGTTAGACAAAATTCCCAGAAAAAGAGAGAAGGCTTTCCGTCCCAAGGATAGATTCCTTGTTGGTGGGAACATAAATCTTGTTGAAAATAGAGAAATGGGAATGACTGCACTGGAATTAAGAAATATTTACAGAAAGGTAATTTATAAGATTAAATGCTTACTGAGGGACAAGAAAAACGGATAAATTCATTATATATGGAATATCAAGATGCTATGAGGAGGGTGCAACAGAACAATATAAAGAAGAAAATATTCAGAAAGCAGAAAACCATTTCAACAGAATTAAGTTAGATACATATAAATATGTGAGTGATTATAAAAAGCGTGAGTTTGTACGTTGGAAAAAGAAATATGGTAAATATGATTTGCAGAATATAAACGACGGGGAATTTTGGAAAACGATACTCGATTTAGAAGATAAGGGAGAAAGAATTTTTTCTGAAGCAAGGAGTATGGAATCAAAGAATATTGCGAAATCATGTGAAATGTTACAGGAATCAACAATTAAATATGATGAGATATTTATTTTGATTGAAAAAAAGGAAATTGATTTTAAAGGCAAAATTTCTGTATCGCAGGGTTACTTTGGTGAATGGTATTATTGGTTTTTTGATAGGTGTAGCGGGGAGTATAGCAGCAACATATCTATGGGAGACTGTTATGAAGAAGTTTTTTTAGAAATGTCACTGAATCTTCTTTTCATCATTATTGCGTTCTTTTTCCCATACACGAATTTACCATGAATTCTATTTGACTTTTTCTGCCCTTCCCCTTATAATATGGATAACGCGTTGATGAGGACAGTCGGGTACGGAACATGACAGAGAGGGGTGCAGATGCTGAGAGCATCCTTATGGGAAATATCTGAAAACCACCTCGGAGCGGCCCCAATACGGCCCGGTGACTCCGTTATCGTCTGAATGAAGCCGGATATCCCTTGGGATATCAAAAAGGGTGGAACCGCGAGAGTGCATATTCCTCGTCCCTTCTTGTCGTATATGAGAAGTGGCGAGGTTTTTTACTGTATAAGTCCGTTGCAA
>CAZAEM010000044.1:0-11865 GCA_964484225.1 uncultured Eubacterium sp. | reverse complement strand
AGCAAAACCTCATGGGGAGCTTGCTCTCCATGAGGTGGAGCTTTAGCAACGACAACGGTATGAGCACGAGCTTCGCTGTTTTTGCGGAGCGAAAAGTGCGAATACCGGTGAGGATTGCGGAAGTGCTGAAAGCACGAAGCAATCCGTGGACTTATCCCCCCAGTCCGTTGCAAAGCAAAACCTCATGGGGAGCTTGCTCTCCATGAGGTGGAGCTTTAGCAACGACAATTAAACAGAAAGGAATGAGGCAGTGATGAAAGTGACTTTGAAGGATGGCTCCAGCAGGGAGTATCCGCAGGCAATGTCCATTATTGACATTGCAAAGGATATCAGCGAAGGACTGGCCAGAGTGGCCTGTGTGGCAGAGCTGGACGGTGAGATTGTGGATCTTCGGACCATGGTGGACCGGGAGCACACGCTGAATATCCTCACCTTTGACAGTGACGAGGGCAAGGCGGCCTTCCGTCATACCGCAAGCCATGTGGTGGCCCAGGCGGTCAAGCGGCTGTACCCCGATGCAAAATGTGCCATCGGACCGTCCATCGACCAGGGCTTTTATTATGATTTTGATATGGAGCCGCTGGACCGGGAGGCATTGGACAAGATCGAGGCAGAGATCAGGAAGGTGGTCAAGGAGGGCGCCAGTCTGGAGCGCTTCACCCTGCCCCGGGAGGAGGCCATCGAGCTGATGAAGGAGAGGGAGGAGCCCTACAAGGTAGAACTGATCGAAGATCTGCCGGAGGACGCCGAGATATCATTCTACCGGCAGGGGGATTTTGTGGATCTGTGTGCCGGCCCTCATCTGATGAACACGAAACCGCTGAAATCCATAAAACTTATCTCCTCCTCCGGCGCCTACTGGCGGGGAGATGAGAAAAATAAGATGCTGACCCGCATCTACGGCACGGCGTACACGAAAAAGGCTGACATGGATGCTTTCCTGGAACATCTGGAGGATATCAAAAAGAGGGATCACAATAAGCTTGGCCGTGAGCTGGAACTGTTTACCACAGTGGATGTGATCGGACAGGGCCTGCCTCTGATCATGCCAAAGGGTGAGATCGTCATCCGCACCATGCAGCGCTGGATCGAGGATGAGGAGACAAAACGGGGCTATATGCGCACGAAGACGCCGTTGATGGCAAAGTCAGACCTGTACAAGATCTCCGGCCACTGGGATCACTACACAGACGGCATGTTTGTGCTGGGCGATGAGAAAAAGGACAAGGAAGTTTTTGCCCTGCGCCCCATGACCTGTCCCTTCCAGTATTACGTGTTCAAGGCCAGCCAGAAATCCTACCGGGATCTGCCCTGCCGCTACGGGGAGACGTCTACCCTGTTTCGGAATGAAGATTCCGGGGAGATGCACGGTTTGACCCGTGTCCGTCAGTTTACTATCTCGGAGGGGCACCTGATCGTCCGGCCGGATCAGATGGTACAGGAGTTTAAGGACTGCATCGCCCTGGCTCAGTATTGTCTGCGGACTCTCGGTGTGGAAGAGGATGTGACATATCACTTATCCAAATGGGATCCGGAGGACAGGGAGAAATACATCGGCGAGCCGGAGGTTTGGGAACGCACGGAGTCGGATATCCGGCAGATACTGGTGGATCTGGAGATCCCCTTCACCGAGGATGTGGGGGAGGCTGCTTTCTATGGCCCCAAGGTGGATATCAATGCAAAAAATGTGTACGGCAAGGAGGACACCATGATCACCATCCAGTGGGACGCCCTGCTGGCAGAGCAGTTTGATATGTACTACATTGATGAAAACGGGGATAAGGTGCGCCCTTACATTATCCACAGGACGTCCATGGGATGTTACGAGCGCACGCTGGCCTGGCTGATCGAGAAATATGCCGGCGCATTTCCCACATGGCTGGCGCCGGAGCAGGTCCGTGTCCTGCCGATCTCTGAGAAATACCTGGATTATGCGAGAGAGGTGGAAGCAGAGCTTCTGCAGAATGACATCCGCTGTACTGTGGACGCCCGCTCGGAAAAGATCGGGTACAAGATCCGCGAGGCCAGGTTAAAAAAGATCCCCTACATGCTGATCGTGGGGCAGAAGGAACAGGAGGGGAAGGTAGTCAGTGTCCGCAGCCGGTTCAAGGGTGACGAGGGGCAGGAAGCCCTGTCGGAATTTATAGATGATATCGGCAGAGAAATTCGCACCAAGGAGATACGCAAGGTAGAACAGGAGGCGAAGTGAGATATGCAGGAAGTTCAGAAAACAAATGTGAAGGCGATTGTGTCTATTGTGCTTGCGGTATTGTCCGTACTCTGCTGCTGTGTCTGGTGGTTGTCCATGATGTTTGGCATTGCAGCTGTCGTAGTGGGTATTCTGGGATACCGGGATGAAAATCCAGCTCTCAGAGATCTCGCCATCGCAGGACTCGTGGTGGGGGCAGTGGGAGTGGCCATCGCCGCCGCTGTGGCCATTATGGAAGTATTGGTGTATATTCAGATGATCTAAAAACGATATTCAAGGAAAACAGGAGGAAAAGAATGGAAGAGGAAAACAGATATGAACCGCAGCAGTATGTAAGCGATCCCAGGGTGGATATAGGCGGCCCGGAGAAAAGGCGGGGTATGGCTATTGCTTCTCTGGTCCTGGGTGTGCTGTCTCTGCTGTGCTGCTGCATCGGTATAGGATTGATACCCGCTGTGATAGGAGGGATCTTTGGATTGATTGCCCTGATCACCGGCGAGGGAAAAGCCCGCGTCATGGGAGGGATCGGCCTGGCACTGAGTGCCATCGGCCTGCTGATCTCGCTGTACATCATCGTCTCACTGTTGATGGCGATTCGCTGGGAGAATTTTACCTGGGAGAATTTCTCCACTTTCCAGTACATTGACCCGGACAACGAGGAACAGATGAGACAGTGGCTCCAGCAGTTTTTCAACGTGGACATCTCCGGCAGTTCCTATTACAGCTACTATTGACCTAAAAAAACAGGATACAGATATTTTTCAATATCCACTGAGAGAGAAGGATGCCGATGCCGATGTAGGCGTAGACCGGCCGGAAATGAAAGAAGGGCAGAGATGTCCTTCTTTTCGTTTGGAGGGAATTTTTACTCTCCCCGGGTCTGCCGTTTGCGCTCCGGGCCAGAGTGGCGGCTGTATTCCAGAGGATGAACAGGAGGAAGCACAGGGCCGTGTAGGGCACGAAAGCGTTAAGCCGGATGCTTTGGAGAATGTTACCGGAGAGAAGGGCATAGACTGCGTGAGTTCCGCCGCAGCCGGGGCAGTACAGGCCGGTGGCCAGGTGGAAGCTGCAGGGGAAGGGGGCGGCGGTCAGGACAGAAAAGTCCGCCAGCTGCAGGAGAGACACGGCGATCAGACCACCCAGTATCACAAGACCTATGATGTAGAAGATTTTGTCGGTAGAATTCATGTGATACCTCCTTATGCAATGTATAATCTTCGCCCTTTGTCTCATACAATTATGGCATATTCCGGCATATTTTTCAAGAAAAAGAGGTTTTGGGAGGGAGACTGTGAATAGTAACAAATTGATTGGATTTTTGCCGAAAAATACTTGCAAAAGCCCCGGCGATATGATAGAATAATTATCGTTGTTGGAGCGGTAAGCCTAACTGTGGCCCCTTGGTCAAGCGGTTAAGACATCGCCCTTTCACGGCGGTAACACGGGTTCGATTCCCGTAGGGGTCATTACATGTACTGTATGCCCTGTGGTATGGCAGGAATCATTACAATGATTTCCGCATATAATATATGTATCCATGCGATCTTTGTCTCATGGATCGGTGTGCCAACCGGCGCATCCTTATGAAATACGGCGACTTAGCCAAGTGGTAAGGCGTGGGACTGCAACTCCCTGATCACCAGTTCAAATCTGGTAGTCGCCTTGAAAAAAGAGTTGATTACCCATCAGCTCTTTTTTTTGGGAAATACTATACTTGCCGGTGTGTTGTCTGCTGTCATCGCACAAAAAAGGAGTTGCCGTTTGACAACTCCTTTTTTCAGATTGAATCTTTGAATCTGCGATTGAGATTATGCCAAAGAAATCTTGCACTTCTGAACAGTCACAGCATCTCCCGGTTTGTACGGGGAACTATCCTTCAGGTTCGGGATGTACATCATGATCGGGTAGTTCAGGCCTGTCTCAGAATCCTTGTCGCCGTTCATAGCGTCACTCGGAATCGTGAAGTTGAAGGTCCAGGTGTAGGATTTACCTTTCTTGATCTTCTGTACCTTGTAGGTTGTGTGCCTGTGCTGTTTGTCACCCCTTACCTTGGAAGAGAGCTTCTTCTCGGATACATGCAAGGCGAAAGGATAGGATCCGTCTGTGCCGCCCTTGGTGTAGTTGAAGCAAACGCCTAACTCAGGAAGGTTACGGCTGCCGGAGTTCTTTACAGTGATGGAAACCTTCAGCTTCCGTCCGCGGTAGTCCACACCGCCGTTGGCCGGATCATACAGTGTCGCGCGGCAGAGCCAGATTGCAAAGGAACTGTACTTGAATGTCTCATACTTGCACACTACCGGCGGTGCCCAGGACTCACCGGTCTCTTCATTGGAGCCGGTCTCTTTTGCCAGATCATAAACGACAGTTCCGGCCTTGGCTTTCTTGACTTTGATCTTGCATGTAGCTTTCTTGCCGCCTGCTGTAGCAGTGATGGTGGCAGATCCGGCTGCAATAGCCTTTACTGTACACTTTTTGGAAGCTTTTGTAGTAGACACGGTAGCGACAGCTTTGTTGCTGGTCGTCCACTTTGCCTTGGCACTGGCTTTCAGTTTAACCGACTTGCCCTGCGCTAATGTAGCTTTCTTTTTGTTGAGTTTAACGCCTGCAGCCTCTGCGTCATTGGACACAACGACTGTACTGGCAGCCATAGCGGCAACTAAAGCAACAGCCACAACTTTTTTTGAAACTTTTGCGAACATTTCAAATCCTCCTTATTATATTTTGTTTTTGGTTTTTGTAGATTATATACAAAAACCATTCGCTTTGCGTGAACATATTATACCATTTTGCCCTGTGAAAATCAAGAGATATTCCAAAGAAATATGTAACTACTTTTTGCCATATTTGCCAAATTTGCGTCGCTGTCTGTTTTTGATCTCCGGGATCTGCGCGGCGGCGGCCTCCTGGCGTGTCTTCTGTATGCTGCGGATAGATTCGTCCAGCAGACGGAATCTCTTCTCATCGGCATCCTCTTTTTCGCGGAAGAGGAAATCCAGCTCCTTGTTGACCTGGTCGGATACGTCCGAGGCGATATCGGAGGTGAGCTCCTCTGAGTTGTCCCGGATGGCGTCGGAGACGATCCGTCCCAGGATTTTCTTGAACTGCTCCATTTTCACCTGGCTGTCGGTAGTTTTTACCTCACCGGCGGGATAGGGGATGATCTGTCCGCTGCACTCCCGGTCCGGGGCTGTGTCGTCCTGACTGCATCGAAGCTGTATCTCTTTCAGGGACAGGCCCTCCTTCTTCCACTGTATAATCTGCTGCAGCAGGGCCATCTCCTTCTCTCCGTAGATCCTGTGTCCCATATTGTTCCTCGGAATATGTAATGTGAGCTCCTCCTCCCAGTACCGGAGCACATGGGCCTCTACGTGGAGGGCTTTGGCGGCTTCAGAAATCGTGAGTTGTGTTTTATTCATAATTAAGATACCTCCTACTATTTGTCCCCATAGTATAACATGAAAAAAATAGCGGAAAATGGGAAATGGAGGACTTGTCCAAAAATCGTACGGGAAATTCTGACAAAAAGAGTCCGGGACAGACAGGATCTGTCCCGGACTGCCAAAAATCACTCTTCTGTGATCTGGAGGTTGGCAAACTTGGTGTACTGGTTCAGCCACTTGAGCTTGATGGTGCAGGTCGGTCCGTTTCGCTGTTTCCCGATGATGATTTCTGTGACGCCCTTCTGGGTGGAGGCGTCCTTTGTATAATATTCGTCCCGGTATAAGAACATGACAACATCCGCATCCTGCTCGATGGCTCCGGATTCGCGCAGATCAGAGAGGATCGGGCGCTTGTCCTCCCGCTTTTCCACATCCCGGCTCAGCTGGGAGAGGGCGACGACGGGACAGTTTATCTCCCTGGCCAGTGCTTTCAGCGCCCGGGAGATGTCGGACACCTCCTGCTGTCTGGAGATGTTCCGGTTGTTTCCGCCTCCGGTCATCAACTGCAGATAGTCGATGATGATGAGGTCGAGTCCCCGCTCCAGTTTCAGTTTCCGGCATTTTGAACGCAGCTCGTGGATGGAGATACCGGGGGTGTCGTCGATGATCAGGGCAGACTCGCCCAGTATGATGGAGCTCTCTGTGATCTTGCCCCACTCGTCGTCCGCCAGTGTGCCGGTCCGGATGTTCTGGGAATCCACCTTTGAGTTCATGGAGATCAGCCGTTTGGCCAGCTGCACTTTGGACATCTCCAGGCTGAATATCACTGTGTTCAGACCATTGATCATCGCCACATGCTCCGCTATGTTCAGAGCGAAGGACGTCTTTCCCATGGATGGCCTGGCAGCGATCAGGATCAGGTCGGAGGGCTGCAGCCCGGCGGTTTTTTTGTCCAGATCGATAAACCCGGTGGACAGGCCGGTGACAGAATTGCCGGTTTTGGCGGCTGCGCGGATGCTCTCCAGAGTCTCGATGGCCACTTCGTTGATGGGGGTGAAATCTTCGGCAGATCCCCGGCTTTGTACCAGTTGGAAAACGGTCTGCTCGGTATCGCTCAGGAGGCTTTCTATGTCGCCGTCATCCCGGTAACAGCGGCTGGCGATGTCCTCCGTGACGCGGATGATCTCCCGCAGCAATGCCTTCTGCGCTACGATGTCGGCATAATATCTCACGTTGGCAGAGGTGGGGACGGAGGAGATCAGGCTGCTGATAAACTCCACTCCGGCGATCTCCTCCGGCGCATTTTTCTCCCGGAGTTTCTCCACCAGCGTGACGATGTCGGTGGGTTTCCCTTCCTGGTAAAGTTCCAGGATAGCGGAAAAAAGCGTCCGGAAACGGGGGTTATAAAACTGGTCTTCATTCAGTTTTTCGGAGACAAGGACGATGGCTTCATAGTCTATGAGCATGGAGCCTATGACAGACTGTTCGGCTTCCGCGCTGCTTGGCATAGTCCTCTTGATAACCGTTTCATCCATGGTTTATTTTCCTTTCACGATCACTTTCAGTTCTGCTGTCACTTTGGGATGAAGGCGAATGGGAACCATGTAGGTCCCTATGTTCTTGATGGGCTCCTTTAATTGCATTTTCTTTTTGTCCAGATCAAAATCAAGCTGCTCTTTGGCCGCGGCGGCGATCTCCTTGGTAGAGACAGAGCCGAAAGCCCGGCCGTCCTGCCCGGCTTTGATGGCCAGCTCCACGGAGCGGGTGGAGAGCTCCTGCGCAAATTTTTTTGCGTCCTCCAGATTCTGGGCGGCGATCCTGTCCGCATTCTGCTGGCGCAGTTTCAGATCGTTGAGGTTTTTGGAAGTGGCCTCGATGCCCAGTTTTTTCTTGAATATAAAGTTCCGCGCGTAGCCGTCGCTCACATTGACGATCTCATCTTTCTTTCCCAGGGACTTTACGTCCTGAAGTAATATAACTTTCATGCGATTTCACCTTCTTCTTTCATTTTTGTCAGGATTGCTTTGATTTTATCGGCGGCCATTTCCAGCGTACA
This sequence comes from uncultured Eubacterium sp., assembly GCA_964484225.1. GTDB lineage: Bacteria > Bacillota > Clostridia > Lachnospirales > Lachnospiraceae > Eubacterium_F. Next base: position 4,220 of record CAZAEM010000044.1, on the reverse strand, counting down.
CTCGGTAAGCTGCGCCCCGGCGGAATTCAGATGACCGCCTCCGCCGAGTTTCTCCATGACAACTTGGACGTTCAGCTCATCGATGGAGCGGGCGCTGATATAAATCTTTCCCTCGTACGCCGTCAGTACAAAGGTGGCTTTCATACCGTTGATATCCAGCAGATCGTCGGCAATCTTGGCGCCGACGATGGTAGGACTGGCACAGTTGTCAGCATTGCAGGGCGCAATGGCGAAAGAATCCATGAATATTTCCGTGTTTTGGATCGCCTCCGCCCGAACCTTGTATTCCTCAATATCCGAGCGCATCATTTTTCGTATGCGGATGATATTGGCGCCGGAACGTCTCAGGAATGCCACAGCCTCAAAAGTGCGCACGCCGGGCTTGTTCATAAAATTGTTGGTGTCCACCATGATGCCGGCGTACAGGGCGTCGGCCTCCACGGCTTTCAGGCGGATCTCCTCGCCGGCATACTGTACGATCTCGGCAACCATCTCACTGGCGGAGGAGGCAAAAGGCTCCACGTAGGAGAGTGTGGGGTTCTCGAAGGCATCCTCGGTCTGCCTGTGGTGGTCTATGACTACCTGGGAGGTGATCAGAGGGATCAGCTCCGGCGCGTCCGTGTAAGAGGGCCGGTTGACGTCCACTACCACCAGCAGTGCGCCCTGGCCGTCGCCGATAAAGTCTCTGGCGGCGTCCCCCTTGACGAACAGGTCTTCCGGATAATCTTTGTTGTTTTCAAAGAGATGGAGCAGCGGAGCAAGGGAAGCTGTCACCTGATTGACCACGATCCTGGCCGGTTTCCCCAGAGCCTGGGCAATGCGGTAGATACCCACCGCACTTCCGATGGCATCCATATCCGGCAGCTGGTGTCCCATGATAATGACCTTTTCCGCTGCCACGATGGACTCCCGCAGGGCGTGGGCCTTTACCCTGGCTTTCACCCGGGTGTTTTTCTCCTTCTGCATACTCTTGCCGCCGTAAAACAGAATGTTATCCTTCGCCTTCACCACCACCTGGTCGCCGCCCCGGGCCAGGGCCAGGTCAATGGCAGATCTGGCGTATTCCTGCCGTTTCAGGAAGGTGTCCGCCTGGATGCCGATACCGATGCTGATGGTGACGGAGGTGTCATTTCCGACGCTGACGCCACGGATCTCGTCCAGAATAGAGAACTTATTTGCCTGCAGTTTTGACAGGTATTTGTGCTGGAACAGGACGAGATACTTGTCCTTTTCCAGCTTTCGCGTGATGGCGTCGATGGAAAGCATATATTTGTTGATCTTCCGGTCGATCAGTGCGGCCACCAGAGCCCGGCGGACATCGTCCACCGTCTCCATGGATTCCTCGTAGTTGTCGATGTAGAGAAGTCCCACATCCAGCCGCTGGTCGTAATTTTCCCGGATATAGTGTACGATTTCTGTCTCATCATAAATATATACTACATAGAGCGTATTTCCTATGCCCAGGTTTCCGGCGCTCTTCTCTATGGATTCCGGTGTTTTCTCCAGTTCCACTCTCTGCAGGACGGCTTTGTAATAGGTCTCCTCAATATGGAAATGGATCTCGCCGGCCCCCTTATCGGCAGAGTGCAGGGCGTCCGGGGTCAGAACGGAAATGGCGTCAGTGATCAGGTACCTCTTTTTCAGATCATGGGAAAATATGTTGCGAAACAGCTTGTTTTCCCAGATACATCGGCCGTCCGGCCCCAGTACCGAGAAAGGGATGTCCAGCTCGGAGGCCAGTTTGTTTACTGTCACATGGAAACGCATGGAGTACTCCACGAGATCGTGTAAAAGTGAAGTGCGCTTGAAATAGTACAAAAGCAGTGCGATGATCAGATACAGCACTACATAGACGGACATGATGAGTCCGGCGTGAAAATCTATTACATATATATGGATGTTCATTACAATAAGAAGCAGGCCGAGCAAAAGAGGCCATCTGAGGTAAGACCGCAGAGTACCGGTTATTTTTGTGTTCTTCAATCGTTTGCCACCTCCTGACTTACATCGTATTATACCATGAAGTGGAGGGATTGACAAATGATTTTCTTTTGCTGCCAGGGCAATCCGTCTGCTGAAAACCTTTCAATTGGGACAAAATGTGTGGAAGAATACGGGAAAACCCAGTGCAGAACCGGGTTACAGTATCCGTTCTGCGCTGAGATCAATGAGAGCGTATTTTTTCTTTTCACCGTGTTTATTCGTGCGTTCAATACAGCCCTTTTCCCAATCTTCTTCTGAGTAGTATTCCCGTATCTTATTTCTGAACATATGGGTAACGGTCTCGATGATCTGCCTGCAGCGGCCCTTGGCCAGAATGGTCACGATGGTATCCTCGTCGAGCATGGCCATGGTCTCTGTTTCAGACAGATTCTCAATAATGATGTTTTTCAGCATTTGGATAATTTCATCGCCCTTTTCATCCCCGTATTTTACGTGATCCTTATGGATATTGTGGATCAATGATATATCCAGTTTTAAGTAGTGAGGTACTATATCGCATATAAGGTTTAATCCCGAGTAACAGGATCCCGCATCATCTATTGCGATTTTGTATCCCTGAGATTTGTAATGCCGGATCGTATCCTTAAAACCCGGCATATCATCTGCCGCACTTCTCTCTGTTATCTCAAAAACAATATTTTCGGGATTCAGTTTTTGTTTTTGCAGTAACTGGCTGGTAAAGCCCGTATAAAATTCCCTGTCGTGAATGACTACCGGATTTACGTTTAAGAATAATTTGTGTGTGTCGTCCCGTGTACACAGCAGATGATATCTCTCCAGTATCCTGCTTCTGCACAGCTGTTCCAGTTCCCATATTTCTCCGTAGATTTCTGCCAGATGGAACAGTTCTTCCGGAATTTTGATGCCGTTTGGCTTCTTTATCCTGCTTAGCTGCCCATGCCTTCAGCGCTTCGGTAGACGGTTATAACATAGCACGATGTATTTCTTCCATCTATCATGGTTATGTAAATTTATAGTAAATTTCCCGGGGAAATACGGGGATACTATATATAAAAAGCGTTGAATTTCTATATAAAATCGTGTATGATAAGAAAATAAGAGAGTGAGGGGGATTTGTCATGGTATGTAAACGCTGTGGAACGGAATTGAGAAATGACGATGAATTCTGCTACCGATGCGGCCAGAGGACCACGTTGGCCCAGAGAATGTTTTCCAACAGGGCTTTTGTGGGCAGTCTGATCGCTATTCTTATCGTAGTGGCGGCGGGGATTTTTACCTATTTTGTCTGGACCGGAAAGATCCGCCTGCCCATCGGCAATTCCTCTGTGGAGGAACCGGTGACGGAGAAAGAGGGCAGGGATATAGATAGTGGTGACAACAAGGACGGGACAAGCGACGGGGAGGACGGTCAGCCGGCAGCGACGCCGGAGGAGACAGAGGAACCTGCCCCCACGGCGACGCCTTTTGCCCCGGCCAATGTGACGGCGGGCATGAAGCGGGAACTGAAGACAGTCCTGAGTCACGCCAGACCCTATCTGGCCTTGAGTTCACTGTATTATTCCGGAGGGCAGCATGAATTTCGCTGGGGAGATGTCCCTGCTACCAGGATGAGTCTCTATTATCTGCACGCGGAGAAGGAAACGGTAAAATACGGAGATTCCTATTCTTCCATACAGAAGAAAGTAAAAAAGGAAATGAAGGATGTCTTTGGCCCGTATGCAAAATATGACATGACTTACGAGGAGTCCTACCCGGGCAATATGTATCGTCAGACAGGTATCACGCTGGTCTTTAACTTACAGCGCATGGGAACCAGAGTGGGAAAGATGGACGTGGAGAAAGTGATCGAGTACAAGGAGGACAGATACCGCGTGGTGGTGCGGGGATATGTCGTGGCCAGCGCCAGCGCGGACAGCCGGCCCCAGGCGGAGCAGCGGTATACCCTGTATGTGGAGCGCGATGAGGATGGGAAATACGGATACTATATCCGGAAGGTCGCTCTGTATAAAAAAAAGGATGGGAGAGTGGAGTAAATGATGTGATGCGGGGATTCGGGGAGGAATGCGAAGTGCGGAATAATCCGGGAATCAACTGTTGACCGGCAATCATATATGGAGAAACAGGGAGAGTCGTTTTGCGCTGGATATTGGCGCAAAACGACTCTTGACATTACACAGGTAAGGCCTTATAATATAATTACAGAAATTGTGATAATAGGGAGGGAGGAAAACCTGGGTGGGATAAGTTCAGACAAA
>CAZAEM010000043.1:0-19191 GCA_964484225.1 uncultured Eubacterium sp. | reverse complement strand
ATCAGTTGCTCTTTTTTCGATTGCTCAATCTGTGATACTTCACTAAAGAATTATAGGATGTACGGGACAAAAGGTCAACACTGCCCGTACATCTACAGCGAATACGCCCAAAGATTTTTTATCTGTTCTTCCAGTTTTTCGTAAGGCCATAGCACATTGCTGCGCTGCCGGCTGTTGGGGTCGTGCACCCGTATCTTCCCGTCCTCCACCCCGGCCAAGACGATGAAATGTCCCTCGGTGGTGAAGTCCCCGGGGCGCATACTGCAGATGACCGGATGCCCGGATTCCAGTTCCGCCAGGACCTTGTCCCGGTCCAGACTGATCTCATACCCCGCTATGCCGTAGCTTTTTGCTCCCTCTGTCATAAGGCTCCAGCTTGTCCCGCTCCCCTCCTGATAATACCCTGCCTTCATGGCGTGTCTGGCCACCGTATCCGGCGAGATCTTCCTTCCCGTCAGCCCTGTGGCCACCATGGAGAGGCAGGTAGGGCCACAGCCGGACAGTCCGATCATATTGTCGCCGTATGACACGTACCCCCATCTCTCATCCCACTGCAGAAACAGGGGGATTCCTTTGGAGCATTCCTTTTTGGTAATCGTTCCGGATGCCCGTTTCTCCGTCTTCCGGTAATCCCTGGCAAAATTCACCATCTCCGGATTCTTGCGGACTGCCTCCACCAGTTCCTCCGGATATTCATCCGCATTTTTCAGAAATTCGGAAACCGATGACCGGACAGACGGATCCGTCTCCACATTCCCTGCCATACCCGGCCTGCTCATATGCTGGAACACAAGGACGGACAGCACAATTCCCAAAACAACAAACACCGTACCAACTTTTTTTCTATCCCACTTCCTGCGCTTCATACTCTCCACCTACGCTTTCTTTTGGTTCTTCCTCATCAGTATACAATAAAGCGCGGGATTTTTTTTATAAACTTTCTTAAATCTATCTAAAGATTTTCTAACGGACTCTCAGGCGGGCAATGCCACGGTAAACCAGATGCGGTTGTTCTCGCTCCCGGCGGTGATCCTGCCCCCGTGCTGCTCCACAATCTGTCTGGCGATGGCCAGGCCCAGGCCGGAGCCGCCGGTAGTGCTGCCGCGGGAGCTGTCCAGACGGAAAAACTGCTCGAAGAGACGGTTTAATTTCTCCTCGGGAACCGTGTCGCCCCGGTTTTCGATCCGAAGGAGAACCTGATCCTCCTCCCGGCTCATCTGAATGAGGATCTCCGTGTCCGGGTAACTGTAATTCACCGCGTTTTTCAGCAGATTGTCCAGGACGCGCTGTATCTTATCTCCGTCACAGTTGAGCATCACATCGTTTACCTTCTCCAGCCTGCAGGTGAGATTTTTTTCCGCCAGCATAGGTTGAAACTCAAAATGCAGCTGTTCAATCATCCTTGTGAAATTCACTTCCGAACGGACCAGTTCCAGATGGGACAGATTGAAGCGCGTTATGTCAAAAAATTCATTGATCAGTTCCTCCAGCCGCTCTGCCTTTTGCAGGGAAATGGCGATATATCGCTCTCTGGTCTCCTCGGAGATCTGTTTCTCCTCCTTCAAGAGAGACAGATACCCTATGACGGAGGTCAGGGGCGTCTTCAGATCGTGGGCCAGGTACACCACCAGATCATTCTTTCTCTGCTCTGCCTCCCGGGCCAGTTCCCCGCTCCTGGCAATCTGCCACTTCAGTTGATTCATCTGGGTTTCCACCTCGCTCAGCTCCGGGGGAAGGTCGATCATCTCCTCCGATTGGTCATAGACCTGCGCCACAGCGTCCAGCACATGATAGAGGTAGGAAAAAATCTTTTTGATCTCCAGACAGAATATGGCGGACAGGCCGAATATACAGAGCAGGACAAAGATCAGCGCGGCATTGTCGTCCGCGAAATGCAGGAGGGGATATAGAAACTCATTCCCCTTCCATATCTTCTGAGAAAAAAAACTTCCCGCCAGGACATACAGGAAAAATACGGCAAGGAGAAAGACTCCTCCCTTCAACAGGCTCTGCAGCAGTATCCTCCCCACCATTCTCTGTTCCAGTGCCCGCACAATCTGTTTATTTGACTTAATCAATTTTGTAGCCCACCCCCCAGACAGTCTTTATAAATTTTGGTTTCCTGGACGACTCGTGCATCTTCTCCCGTATCCGCCCGATGTGGGTCATAACCGTGTTGTTGCTGTTCTCCAGGAACCGCTCTCCCCAAACCTCCGAAAAGAGCTGTTCGGAGGACACCACAGAGCCCCGGTGGTCGCAGAGATACCAGAGGATATCAAACTCCATGGGAGTGAGCTCCAGTTTTTCTTCATACAGCCGGCACTCGTGGGTCTCCCTGTTTATGTACAGGCCGCGGATGTCGTGCTCCGCGCCGGGACAGGGCGTACCCGCCTGATTGTACCTCTTGTACCGGCGGAGCTGGGTCTTGATCCGCGCCGTCACTTCCATGGGGTTGAAAGGTTTCGTAATATAGTCGTCCGCGCCGATGGTCAGACCGGTGATCTTGTCCACGTCCTCCACTCTGGCCGTCAGCATGATCACCGGGAAAAAATATTTTTCACGGATCCGGCGGCAAATCTCAAAGCCGTCCAGATCCGGCAGCATCACATCGATCACCGCCAGGTCGATGGGCACGCTCTCCACGCACCGGAGAGCCTCCCCGCCGCCGGTGGACTTGTACACTCTGTACCCGTCATTGACCAGATAGATTTCCAGCAGATCTGTGATCTCCCTCTCGTCGTCCACAAGCAGAATATTCTCCATATCACATCATCTCCCACCGTTATTCATATTTTTTGCTGGTACACCTGGGATAATTCCCCACGACCCAGTGATGGGATTTTTTCATGGTGGCCGATGACTTCAAAAAGTACTTGTAATACGGCGTGGTATTGGTATTGGTTTCGTTGATGATCGGGTCGTCAAATGTGGCGTCCACATGATACCATTTCCCTCCGAGTTTCACCATATTCCAGGCGTGGCCCACACCTGAACTGCGTCCCACCACAAACTTGCAGGGTATTTTCAGCTTCTTCATGATCTCCTGGAAGGCCCGGGCATAGCCGTCACACACCGCCACCTTCTTCACCAGGGCGCCCCGGATCGTGTGGGACACATGGGGGACATTGCCCCGGAGATAGCTGTAATAGTCGTACTTCACATTCCGGATCAGCCAGTTGTGTATGGCTTTCACTTTGTCATACCTTGACATACCGCTCTTTATCTCCGACCGGATGATCTGATTGATCCTGGTGTCTACTCCCCGGGGAGAGACCCGGATCTGACAGGAATATTTTTTTCCGTTCACGGCAGCCGTTATCTTTGCCTTCCCCGGTTTTTTTGCTTTTACCTTTCCGGTGGAGGTGACGGATGCCACACCGGGTTTACTGCTCTTCCACTTTACTTTGTAAATATTATTGTACACATAAATTTTTTGGGAATCCCCCCGGATCAGATAGCAGTTCTTCCTGTCCAGCCGGATCTGGAATGTGCCGGTGACAGCGATGTCGTTGTCCAGGGCGTACTGGTACGCCCTGCTTCCCTTTGGAGCCGCCAGATTGACCAGCTTGTCACAGTTGACGATCATATTCTTTCCCGCAGAGAGATCCCCGTTTTCAAACTGTATGAAACGGAGTGCCGGACACCGATAGAAGGCGCCGTTGTCCACCGTCTTCACCGAAGCCGGGACATAGATGGATTTCACACCGGAATTTCTGTAGAAAGCCAGCGTGTCAATGGCCGTCACCGTGGACGGAATCCTCACCGCCGCACTGCTGCCCCGGTAGCCGATCAGACGTCCGTCCTGTATGACAAATGCACTGTCGTCCTCTTCCCCCGTGCCGGCCGTCGGCGTCGGCACAGGAGCGGCCGTCGGCTCAGAAAGCCCGGCCGACCCGCCGGCTGCAATGCGGCCGGATACGGTGGAGAAGTCCTCCGGCATCCGGTCTCCCAGTATACTCACCAGATACCAGTACATCTCCGCCGTGCTGTCCTGCAATTCAGAGAGGATGATATACTGTCCCTGGGTCACCTCAAATTCCTGGTCGTCCAGATAGATCAGATACCGCACTCCGGAATCACTGACAGTGTACGCCCGGATCTCCTGTCCTTCCCCCCGGAGTATGACAGAAAACGCAAACAGTAAAATGCCATATAGGATCCATCTCCGAAATCTCACCATACCGCTGCCCTCCCTTCCGTTCTGCATATTATAAAAGTACCTTTTCCAGCCGTTCTACAACCGTCTCTAGGACTTTTATCCTGGCATAGAGTTTTGAGTTGGCCTCCACGATGATCCACGGGGCCGCCTGTGTCGAAGTCCTCACCACCATCTCATCCACGGCCTTCTCATATTCATCCCATTTTTCCCGGTTGCGCCAGTCCTCATCCGTAATCTTCCACTGTTTCTCCGGCGTCTCCTGCCTCTGCTTAAAACGGGCCGCCTGTTCCTCCTGGTCGATGTGCATCCAGAATTTCAGCACCACGGCTCCGGATTTCACCAGACTTGCCTCCATATTGTTGATCTCATTGTAGGCCCGTTTCCACTCTTCCTCCGTAGCGAAGCCCTCCACGCGCTCCACCAGCACCCGGCCATACCATGTCCGGTCAAAGATGGCCATGTGGCCGTCCTTGGGAAATTTCTCCCAGAAACGCCACAGATAGTGATGGGCCTTCTCGATATCGTTGGGGGCTGCCACCGGCACCACCTCATAGCCTCTGGGATCAATGCTCTGGGTGATGCGCTTGATGGCGCCGCCCTTGCCTCCCGCATCCCAGCCCTCGAAAGCCAGCACCACCGGCACTCTCTTGAGATACATCTGATTGTGCAGGATGCCCAGCCGTTTCTGGAGATCCTTCCGCTTTTTCTTGTACTCCTCCGGCGTGATATCCAGGGAGAGATCCACGGACTGCAGGACGCCGTTTCTCAGATCCTCGATAGATATCTCCGGTTGATGGATGCTTTCTCCGGCCGTGGATTCCCTCTTTGCCACTGCCGCCTCCATGCTGTTCACCATGGTGGTCATGATCTTGCATATGGCATATTTTTTGTCCATGGCCTCCACCACGGTCCAGGGGGCATAGGAGCTGTCCGTCTCGATCAGCATATTGTCATATTTTTTCAGGCATTTGCCATATTTTTCATTCTTCTTCCAGTCTTTTTTGCAGACTCTCCATCTGGTGCTGTCGCTGGCCTCCAGTTTTGTCAGCCGTTTTTTCTGCTCCTTTTTGGTTATGGCCAGAAAGAATTTGATCACCAGCATACCGTCGTCGGTAAACTGCCTCTCAAACTGGCGTATCTCCTCCGGCCCCACTATCCCGTTCTCGCAGCCCTGATACCAGCTGCGGTCAAAGATATGGATCCTCCCCCTGGCCGGTGTCTTGATGAAAAAACGCCAGAAATACGGGTGCATCCTGTCATCCTCGCTCTCTTTTTCCATAGTGTAGACCTGAAAGCCGCGGGGATCCAGTGGCTGGATCATTTTGTTGATCATGGTCCCCTTGCCCGACGCCTCAAACCCCTCGAAAACCACCATGATGGGGATCCCCAGCTCCTTGCATTTTCTCTGAAGTTCTCCCATGCGGATCTCCAGATGGGCCATCCTGTCCGTGTAATCCTTCCAGTCCGCTTTCTTGTGCATATCGATCTTGTCTAACATAGTAACCGCCTCCTTTTATATTTTTTAATATTTATTTCGTCCCCACAGATTACATTTCCGCAATTCCTGATATTCGTCGTAAGCCAGCTCCAGCATCTTCCTCTCATTGGGAAATTTCAACAGATGATATGCCTCGTGGTATTTGTAGTAGCCGGAGTCAAAGAAAAACTCTTCCCGCTGGGGCTTGGAATGAAAACTGGGAGCTCTCATCAAAAACCAGTGTACGTCCTTCTCCACCGTCCCCTCCGGCACGTCGAAACTGTAGTGGCTCTTCCCCACATACTGTACGATCTCGGCCCGGACGCCGGATTCCTCCCGGACCTCCCGGAGCGCCGTCTCCCGGTATTCCTCGCCGTCCTCCACCGTTCCCTTGGGCAGTACCCAGCCCTCGTATTTATTTTTATAGTTTTTGTAGAGCAGAAGGATCTTCCCCCGAAAGATCACCACTCCTCCGCAGCTTGTCGCCTCCATGACTGACATCCTTCCTTTCTACCAGTACGCGTCAAATATCCTTTTGGCGATGGGAACCGCGTAAGCGCTGCCGGTCCCCGCCGCCTCCACCACAATAGATACCACCAGTTTCTTCCCCCCCTGCTCGGCATAGCCGACAAACCACGCGTGGGAGTCGGTAGACCCGTTCTGAAACTCGGCCGAACCGGTTTTTCCCCCCGCCTTGTAGGAGCCATAGAGAAGGGAGGTGGCGGTCCCGGAAGTGACGGCAGACCGCATCAGTTTTTTCAGTTTCCTGGCCTCCTCCGCCGTGATCGGCTCTGACACCTTCTTCGGCTCCCTCGTCTCCAGAACCTCTCCGCTGAAATCTTCGATATGATCCACCAGGTATGGTTTCATCAGCACACCGGAATTCACCGCCGCGGATACCAGGAGCGCATTCTGCAGCGGCGTCACCAGTGTATCTCCCTGACCGATGGCCGCCTGCATCACATCCCCCTGCGGGGAGTCGTCGGTGATGGCAAACTGAGAACTGCTCTGCTCCATTTTCTCCAGCGGCGTGTTGCGGTTATAGTACAGAGAGTAACACAGATCCCTCCAGTGGGATACGTTCAGTTTTGTCCCTATTTCACAGAAGGCAGCATTACAGGATTCTGCAAAGGCCGACGTCAGATTCACACTGCCGTGTACTTCTCCCCCGTAACACTTGATCTTCTCCGAGCCGGAGCCGATGCTCCCCCGGCATTTATAACGGAATTTATCCGCATCCTCCTCCTCACGGATATACTCCAGAGCCGTGTAGAGCTTGAAGGTGGAACCGGGGGGATACAGTCCCTGTGTCACCCGGTTGTAAAGCGCGGAATCGTCCTCCTTGTCCGCGGTAAGCTTTTTCCATGTACTGTCGCTCAGCTCGTTGGGGTTGTAAGTGGGTTTGCTGACCATGACAAGGATCTTGCCGGTCTCCGGATCCATGGCGCATACCGCCCCCCGGTTATCGCCCAGGGCCTGGCTGGCGACCTGCGAGAGATTCAGATTCAGCGTAGTAACCACGTTGTTCCCCGGATTTTTGTTCCCCCTCAGTTCGTTGAACATTCCCATAAGCGGGTTGATGCCGGTGGTCAGCATGGTATACCCCTCCGCCGCCTCCAGCCCGGTCTTGCCGTGAGAGACACGGCCCACGGCGTGGGCAAACAGGCCGCCGTATGGATAGTAGCGGTATTCCTCCCCGCTCCCGTCCTTCTTTGTCACAGCCAGCACTTTGCCCTTATCTGACAAAATACTCCCCTTTGTCACACGTTTTGCCAGAAGGTCCTGCCTTTTATTATACGAATTATTCAGTACTTTATCCGAATCCATCACTACAAAATACAGCACATATCCGGCCATGATGAGAAACAGCGCCAGCACCACATAGGTGATCACCGCCATCTCCCGGTTCAGGCGTTTCCCACTGTTTCGGCCGCTTTGCTTCTCAGCGCCTTGACTTTCTTCCCGCAGGGCTTTCTTCTTTCTCAAACCGGGCCTCCTCTCTGCCGTTCAGAACATACATCCCCTGAATGATGCCAAACAATACGATCGTCGCCACGATCGAACTTCCACCGTAACTGATCAGCGGGAGGGTAACCCCCGTGGAGGGGATGAATTTGGTGGCTCCCCCGATGCACAAAAACACCTGGACGATAAACTCCACACTTAGTCCAAAGGCCGTCAATTTATAAAAATTCTTTTTCATCTTCATGGCAATGTTGATGAACATGATAAAGCAGCTGATGTAAACCAGGATCAGACACACGGCAAAGATCACTCCCATCTCCTCCGATATGGCGGAAAAAATGAAGTCGCTCTCCACCACCGGGACGCTCTGGGGCAGCCCCTGTCCCAGCCCCATGCCGAATAGCCCGCCGGTGCCGATGGCAAAAAGGCTCTGGCAGATCTGATACCCCTTGTCATCAATGTGATTCCAGGGATCCCTCCATGCAGTCACCCGGGTCTGGACATGGGAAAACAGGCGGTAAGCCACCACGGAAGCCGCTGCCCCGGAACCTAAGCCGGCCAGAAGATACCATATCTGCATCGTGGCAACATACAACATCATCACATAGGTGAGGAAATAGATGAGGGCCGCACCCAGATCCTTCTCCACCACCAGTATCCCCACATGAACAGCCGCCAGGGCACTGACCACGATCACATGCTTGAACTGCGTGGATTTGGAGAGCATGGCCGCCACAAAAAACACATAGATGATCTTGACAAACTCCGAGGGCTGTACCGCAAACCCGCCCAGAGTGATCCAGTTTCTGGAACCGTACTTTTCCACTCCGATGACAAACACCAGCAGGAGAAGGCAGATACCCGCCAGGGCATACTGCCAGCCCAGCTTCTCCCAGATGGAAAACCTCTCGATAAACAGGGGGACCAAAAGACAGATCCCCATGGCGGCCGCCGCCATCACAAGCTGCCGGATCCCGTAATCATAGTCCAGCCGTCCCAGCATGACAAATCCGATCATCATACACATCATCATGTTGTTGAAAACCAGCTTGGACAATCCCTTGTAGATCACCTTGTAAATCTTGGCAAAACCGAGGAAGAAGACCAGTTCCAGAAAGTACAGGACCACATACCGCCACTCCATCTTCTCCAGCATGAGAATGACGGAGCAGAGAGCGTGGATCAAAAGGATCAGCGTCTGCTGGGCGTAAAACACCCGCTCCTTGCCCTCCGTCGATTTTCTGGCGAAGGCCCGAAAACAGTAGAACGTATAAAGAGCAAACAGTATGACGATGATATAGCGTGAAAATTCTGCGATTATAAGTTCCATCTCTCCATTACCTCTCTGACTTCCTTCTCCCCCTCCAGGGTAAAGACCAGCCGCTTTCTCTCTCCTGTCCCGGCCGTCACACTCTCCCCGGTATATATAGTATTGTAACAGTATTGGCAGTGATTTACCACAAGAAATTCATCCCCGGCGGGAGAAGATACGGGAAGGGTCTGCCTCCCCCTGCCGCAGCGTCCCAGAGTGCGGAAAACACAGGACTCCGTCACCATGACCGTCTTCCGCCCGTAGACTGCCGCAGGCCCGGGAAAAATACCGAAATCACGAAAAACCTCTGCCGCCCGTCTGTTTTCCATATAGAAACCGTCCCCTGCCAGATACCGGGCCTTTGGCCAGAGTTTTCCGGCAATGAGAAATGCGGCAAAACTGTCCACTACCACCTCGTCCACGACAGTCCTCAGAAAACCGCCCCACCGCTCCCACTGGCGCTCAAAGTTCTCCCGGGCTCTCCCCCGCAGAACACGGGGAAGGGAGACTGCGCTGCGGCAGCCCTTCAGGATCTCTGACAGCTCCGGCCACTGCTCCCCCGGTATGTCCTCCAGATTCACATGCAGCAGCGTCTCGGATCCAATAAGTTTTCTCACGGTCACGGCCTGCTCCAGGGTGGATACACTCACCATATCACGGGGAAGTGGTAAACCTGTGTCAGCCAGACCGGATCTGCATTCCGCCCCTCTGTCCCGACATGTCGCCGCATCTTTATCCCGGCACATCACCACATCTCTTTCCCGGCGCTTCACCGCCCTGGCCTCCCAGGCCGCCAGAGCGTCCCGCCGCAGCTTTTTCAGGCTACCCAGGGGGAGAAATCCTCTGTCATCCATCTGTATATCCAGTGTCTCAAACCTGTACCCGCTGTCCCCCAGCCGATCCAGACGGATCCGGATATCCTCCCCGGTCACAGGCCGTTTTACCGCCTCCGTCACCACCGCCCCCTTCACCGTGGCCGACACACCGGCCCCGCGGACAGTAAACTGACAGGGGCGTCCCTGTCTCCCGGAAAATTCTCCCGTGAGGGGAAACCGGTCTCTCCCCTCCCCGATCCGCTTGTCAATACGGGAGAGCAGCTCTGCATTTCTCATGCGGTATATTTTCTGTCCCTTATAGATATGCCCGTATCCCACCTTCGCCCTCACTCTGCTCCCTTTTGCGGCCGGATTTTTCACCGTATACTCGTAGGCCGGACTCCCGTCCTCCTCCCTGAACTCCAGGACATCCTGATAGTGGATATCGTCCTGCACAGAAAACACGGCCTCTCCCTGCAGCACCTCCTGCACCTGCCCCAGAAAGCGCCCGAAATGTCCGTTCCGCTCTGCACATACCATGGACTCCTTTCCCTTTTCAAAGAGAAACCCCCGGGAAAAGCCGCCCCGGTTGTAGATATCCTGGCAGTCCCTGAAATCCCTCCACAGCTGGCTGTCCGGATCCTCTCTCAGCTTCTCAAATCCATCCCGCTCGTTTTCCAGGAAGAAATCCGTGTATTTGCGGTAGAGATAGGCCGTGTACGCACTGTATTCCCTGCTCTTCATGCGCCCCTCGATCTTGAAGGAATCGATCCCCGCCTCTATAAGATCCGGTATGTCTGTCAGGGTGCAGATATCTCTGGTACTGAAAAAATGTCCCGTCACCGACGGGGCATTCCAGGGCAGACGGCAGGGCTGCGCGCACATCCCACGGTTGCCGCTGCGGCCGCCGATGACCTCGCTCATGAGGCACTGGCCGGAATAACAGTAACACAGCGCCCCGTGGACAAACACCTCGATCTCCAGATCCGTCTCTCTCCGGGCCCTGCGGATCTCCCCGATGGTCAGCTCCCTGGCGGGGACATACCGGGTGACGCCAAAGGGTTTCAGAAGCTCTGCCTCCTCCCCGGAAAACAATGTCATCTGCGTACTGGCATGGAGAGGCATGTCCGGAAAATACTCGTGGAGAAAAGAGAGCACCCCCAGATCCTGGACGATACAGGCGTCCAGCCCGTACTCGTACAGGGGACGGACCATGGAGTACAACTCCTCAAACTCCGCG
Source organism: uncultured Eubacterium sp. (assembly GCA_964484225.1). Taxonomy (GTDB): domain Bacteria; phylum Bacillota; class Clostridia; order Lachnospirales; family Lachnospiraceae; genus Eubacterium_F. The sequence continues at coordinate 8,223 of CAZAEM010000043.1, read as the reverse complement.
TCATCCAGCAGAGTATTTACCGTCAGATAAATCTTTTTCCCCCGCAGGTGCGCATAGGTCAGCGCCCTTTGCAGCTCCGGCACCGAAGGATTTTTCGCAAAAGCCCTGGCGCTGAAACGGCTGCTTCCCGTATAAACCGCATCCGCGAAGGGGAGGGCGGCGTACAGGCTTTCTATGGAACCGGCCGGTGCCAGTATCTCGGGCGATCTCATATTCCCACCTCATTTTCTCTCAGATTTCCCCGGAACTCTGTCCACCACAGGCACCGGATCCGGAAATACAACAGGACCTACCACGGCAGGGCAGGTCCCAAAAACATACTACCATTATCTTTTATGCTTCAAACGAGTGTCCAGCTCTATCAGTTTCTTCTCCGCTGCCTCCAGGGATGCCTCCAGTTCGTCTGCCTTGTTTTCCGTCTTCTTCAGCTTATCCTTCAGCTGGATGATCTCATGCTTCATGTCGAGGATCAGCTTGTCCCGGTTCTCCACCTCACCCTTGTACTCCTGCATCTTCTTCCTGGTCTTGAAGTAGTCGTCTGCGATGTTGATCGCAAGCAGGACGTTGCGCAGGTCCAGATCCAGACGGCTGTAGTAATCCTTTTTCTTGAACTCCGTGAACTTCCGGTTGATGTACCCCGCCACCTGCTGCAGATACTCATCGCTCTCAAAGCCACATATGGTGTACTTTCTCCCGTCTATCAGTACCTCGATATCATTCCTCTGTTTCATGGTCGCCTCGTTTCCGCAGTTTTCTGCCTGGTTCTTCTACATCACAATCCGTAGACATCCGTTGAGGGCAGGACAGCTTCTGACCTCAACATCCTAACGCAAGTATAACATGACACCGCCGGTTTCGTCAAATGTTTCCGCTAACACCCCCGGGAAATCCTCCGGCGGATGTTCAGCATTTTCTCATCCAGCAGGGCGCTCTTCTCCGCGCATTCCACCAATTCCGTGGACAGTTCCTCCATCAGCGCGGGATCAATATTCTTTTTGTAGCGGAGTTTGTGCTCCAGGCTCGCCCAGAAATCCATGGCGATGGTGCGGAGCTGAACTTCCACCTTCATATCTCTCTTCTCATCTTTCAGGAAAATGGGAACCTCCACGATCAGGTGAAGACTCCGGTATCCGCTGGGTTTCGGATTTTTGATGTAATCCTTTCTCTCCACCAGCACAATATCATCCTGCTGCAGAAAGCAATCCGTCAGAAAATAGATATCCTCGGTGAAAGAGCAGGTCACTCTCACCCCCGCCACATCAAAAAGATTCTCCTCCACTACCCGGGCAATCGTGGCCGGATCCAGCGACAGGTTCTTCCGGCTCAGTTTCTCAATGATACTCTTGGGAGTTTTCACTCTGGATTTAATCATCTCTATGGGATTTCTCTCGCCATCTATGGCCATCTGCTCATTCAGCACACGAAATTTCGTCTCAACCTCCATGATCGCACACCGGTAATAGGACATCAGTTCCCGAAATTCCCTCGTATTTTCATTTGCCACATCCATAAATTTCTCCAGATCAAAAGGCATGTACTCCAGGATCCTCTTTTTCTCTTCCATTTTCTTATCCTCCTTATCTGCTCTTCTGATATATTAAATGTAATGGTCCGGGCACGCCCGCTTCTCTCCTACGAAAGTGCAGAGGGCAGTCCGAAATGCGCATAGGCCTTCTCCGTGGCCACCCTGCCCCGCGGCGTCCTGGCGATCAGGCCGTTCTGGATCAGATAGGGCTCGTAGACGTCCTCGATCGTGCCGCTGTCCTCGCCGATACTGGCCGCCAGGGTATCCAGGCCCACCGGGCCGCCGGTGAATTTGTCGATCATAGCCATGAGGATATCCCGGTCTGTGTTATCCAGACCCAGTTTGTCCACCTCCAGAAGATCCAGGGCGAAGTTCGCCACCTTCAGGGTGATGACCCCATCGTACTTCACCTGGGCGAAATCCCGGACACGCTTCAACAGGCGATTGGCCAGTCTCGGCGTTCCCCGGGAGCGCCTGGCGATCTCCAGCGCGCCCTGTTCCTCAATCTCCACCTTGAACACCCCGGAGGAGCGCAGGATGATCTCTGTCAATTCCTCCACCGTGTAAAATTCCAGGCGGTTCACCACGCCAAACCTGTCCCTCAGGGGAGCGGTCAGCATACCGGCCCTGGTGGTGGCCCCCACCAGAGTGAACTTGGGGAGATCCAGCCGGATACTCCGGGCGCTGGCCCCCTTGCCGATGACGATATCGATGACATAATCCTCCATGGCCGGGTACAGGACCTCCTCCACCTGCCGGTTCAGACGATGGATCTCATCCACAAACAGGAGATCCCCGTCCTGCAGATTGTTCAGAATGGACGCCATCTCCCCCGGCTTTTCTATGGCGGGGCCGGAAGTGATCTTCAGGTTCACGTCCATCTCGTTGGCGATGATGCCGGCCAGCGTGGTCTTGCCCAGCCCCGGCGGGCCATAGAGGAGTACATGATCCAGCGCCTCCCCCCTGGCTTTAGCCGCCTCAATATAGATCTTCAGGTTCTCCTTCACCTTCTTCTGGCCAATATAGTCGGACAAAAGTTTCGGACGCAGACTGTTCTCAATCTTGTAGTCCTCCTCCATGATGTCCGTGGATATCACTCTCTTTTCCATCACAATTCAACCCTCTTTATATCTCTTTCAGACTCTGCTTCAATATATCCTCCACCGTCATATCCTCTGCCCCCTTCACCCTGCGGACTGCCGCCGAGGCCTCTGTGGCCGTGTAGCCCAGTGCAACCAGGGCCTGTACTGCCTCATTCCGCGCCTCGTTATCTGCCGGGGTGTTCCCCGGGCCCGCCGATTCACCTGAGGGTTCCAGTATATCCTCCAGATGACATTTATCCTTCAGTTCCAGGATCAGTTTACCCGCCGTCTTGGCGCCGATCCCCGGCGCCTTGGCGATGCTCCTGGCATCGTCCGCCAGAATGGCAAACCGCAAGCTGTCCACATCCATGGCGGACAGTATGCCAAGCCCGCCCTTGGGGCCGATACCGCTCACCGTGATCAGAAGCTTAAACATCTCCAGCTCATCCCTGGTCAGAAAGCCGTACAGCTGCAGAATATCTTCCCTCACGTAGGTGTAGGTGTAGATCTTCACTTCATTCCCCACCTGGGGGAGCGCAGAAGCCACCGACCCCGGCACCAGGATCTCAAAACCGATACCGTTGTTGTCCACATAGATCCGGTCTTCCCTGACCGTATCCAGAACGCCCTTTACAAACCCGATCATAGCAATCTCCATTTCTTACAGTTTATGATGTCCGCCTTTTGACCCTGACATCAGACCAATGTGTCAAACACATGCAGCAGGCTCTGCATCACTTTTTTCTTCCTGGGCCGGTTTTTCCACTCCTCGTAGGTGATCTCCCTGCTCTCCCCGAATGTTTTCGTGAAATCCTTTTCCACCGACTTCAAAAATTTCCTGTCATACACCCATACGCCGTTCTCATAGTGGAGGTAAAAACTACGGTAATCCATATTGATCGTTCCCACAATGGCGCAGTGCTCGTTCATCACTACCTTGGAGTGGATAAATCCCGGGAGGTACTCATAGATGCGCACCCCGTTTTTCAGCAAGATGCCGTAATTGTACTCCGTCATCCACTTCACACGCTTTTTATCGGGTATGTAAGGCGTGATGATCCTCACATCCACTCCGCGGCACACGGCCTCCAGCAGCGTGTCCACCATAAAATCCTCCAGGATCAGGTAGGGAGTCATGATATACATCTTTCTGCCGGCAAAGCTGATCATCTGCTTGTACATATTTCCCACAAAGGACCGCGGGCCAAGTGCCGGTCCGTCCCGCAGTATATGACAGTACATATCCGTCTCCTCCACCTCCCCGGCGTACCGGTATCGTTCAAAATCGATCTTCTCCCCCGAGCACACCACCCAGAACTCCAGAAAAGTGATGGCCATGGCCCACACGGCATCCCCCGTCAACCGTATTCCCGCATCTTTCCAGACGCCGAAACGCTCCACCAGATTGGCATACTCGTCCGCCAGATTGAATCCACCGGTGTAGGCTGTCTTTCCGTCGATCACCACAATTTTCTGGTGATTCCGAAAATTCATAAACAGTTTGCTTACATACTTGTGGATCGGGTTGAAAATCTCCACCTGAAATCCCTCCGCCCGCAGCGCAGGGGCGAAATCCTTTCCTGTGCGGAGCAGGGAACCGAAGTCGTCGTAGAGGAACTTGACTTCCACCCCCTCGCTGATCTTCCGCTTCAGGATCTCGTGGGTTTTGTCCCAGAGGGCCCCCTTCCCCACAATATAAAACTCGATAAAGATATATTTCTCAGCCCCCTCCAGATCCGCGAACATGTCCTCGAAAGCATCCTCGCCAAATTCATAGTACCTGGCCCGGTTATTTTTGTATATAGGTGATCCCTCCGCCTGCATATAGCGGGACATGCGGGAGGTGACGGGATGCTTTTTCCGAAATTCCCCGGGTATTCCCGGCGGCTGTATGAGGTTCTCATCCACCAGCTTGATCTGTTCCGCTATGCGCTGGTTCAGCTTGTTCTTCTTTCCCACCTTCCCCCAGAGGGCGAACATGATGTAACCGGATATGGGGAGAACCACAATGATGCACAGCCATGCAAATTTGTAGGACATACTCCGATTGTCATTGGTGAGTCCCAGCACGGCAAACAGCCCCGCGATAATGATGGCGATGTAAAACCATGTAAAATACTCCCGGAACAAAAGTGGGAAAATGATAATGACCGCAAACTGAAACAGGACAAGGAGCAGCACGATCCCCGCGCGGATCAGACCGCTGAGATTGTTCTGCACCCGTCCTTTCAGACCCTTCAAATATTTCATTGACTTCTTTTCATCCCGTACACTCAAAGTTGTTCCGCTCCTTGTATGATCTTACTTTTAAGGGGATTGCGAATAGTAACCTTTTGATCCCTACATCATTCTATCTCACCTTTTCGACATTTGCAACATGCTTTTTTTTCGTGTATACTTGATAAAAAAAGAGGCTGCGAGCCACTCACATGCGCATGTGGGTGGAGGGGACTGTGAATAGTAGCAAGGAGGGAAAGAGACATGGAGACAAGCACCTGCAGACTGCCTATCCCGGGAGACATTCTGGACTCCTGTTTTCTGGTTCTGCCGGAATCCGGAGAAAACATTTGTTTCTTTGATATTGAAACCACCGGTCTGTCGCCGAAGGTATCCTCCCTCTACCTCCTGGGCGCCGCCCGTCCGGAAAAAGACGGCATATATCTGACACAGTGGTTTGCCGAGGACTATACCAGCGAGAGGGACATCCTTCTCGCTTTTGCTGAGTTTATCCGGCCATCTCACATCCTGGCTCACTACAACGGGGCCACCTTCGACATCCCCTATCTGGAGAAAAAATATGCGGAACACAATCTCCCCTCCCCCTTTGAGACCATCCAAAGTCTGGATATCTTCCGGGAAATAAGGAGATTTAAGCCCCTGTTTCACACTCCCGACCAGAAACTCACCACCATGGAGCGCCTCCTGGCCTTCCGCCGGAGGGATTCCTTCTCCGGAAAGGACTGCATCCGGCTGTACACAGAATTCATGCAAAAAAAATATTTCCGGGATCCTCTGGCACAGGAACGCAAAGACAGTCTCCTGCTGCACAACCACGATGACCTCGTGGGGACGATCCTGTGCAGCCGGCTGCTCTCCTACAGCCGATACACGCCCGGCTCCCCCTCCTGTCGTCTTTGCGGCAGTTCCCTGGTCCTGGAGGACATCATGCCCTGGCAATATCCGGTGGACGGCGGGATGGACCGGGACGGCCTCCACCTCTCCTTTCAGGGGAACACCCTCCGTCTGGAGATCCCTATATACCAGGGAACCCTGTATCATTTTTATGAAAACTATAAGGATTATTTCTATCTGCCGGAGGAGGACATGGCCGTCCACAAGAGTGTGGGGATCTACGTGGACAGGGCCCATCGGCAGCAGGCAAAGGCGTCAGACTGCTACACAAAAAAGAGCGGCCTTTTCCTCCCGCTCCCCAAAGGATTCGACCCGGAAGGACAGCCCCTCTTCCGCTCATCGAGGAAAAAGGCTCTCTCCTACCTCTATGTACGGGGGGAGGACTTCACCCTGACCCGTTCCCAGTGCATAGACTACATACGACACGTCGTCTAGTAAGCCACAACAATTCCTCCTTCCCCCGCGTACAGGCTGGCGATTCCACCCATCTCCACCACCCGCACCGGCAGCAGCGGATACCGCTCCAGCAGCTTCCTGCGAAAAGATTCCGCCCTTTTCGGGCAATGACAGTGAGACAGGATCACCAACTCCGGAAGTTCCCTCTCAAAATCCTCCATGATCTGCAGATAAAGGAGGGCCAGAGCCTTCTTCACCCCCCGCGCCTGCCCCTTCCTGGCGATGGTTCCATCCGGCTTTCCCATAAGCACCGGCGCGATGTGCAGGGTTCCGGCCAGTTTTGCCTTGATGCCGCCCAGCCGGCCGCTCATTTCCAAAATCTTAGTGTTTTCCAGCACAAAACGGGTCTTCTCCTCCTTGCGAAAATGCAGCAGTTTTCGATATATATAAGAAAATTCGATTCCCTCTCTCTCCCACTCCTGGATCTTCCGGATCAACAATGTCTGCCCGGCTGAGGCCGTCTGACTGTCCAGCGTACAAAATGCCGCCTCGCGATTTCTCTCCCGCAGCATGTCCACAGCCAGCCTGGCGCTGTTGTAGGAGCCGGATAACCGGGAGGATCCGGTGACATAGTACACCCGGTCCGCACGCTTATCCCAGGCCTTCTCATACTGCATGGGCGATGGGCAGGCAGACTTCGGATATTCTGCACACCCCCGAAATCTGTCTGCCCAGACCCCCGAATCTACCTGTCCGTCATCCGGAAAAACGCTCTCTCCCACCTGTATCGTCAGCGGTACCAGTGAAATGTGCGGATCCTCCAGCATCCAATCATCCAGATCCGCACAGCTATCGGTCACAATCTGATAACTCATGGTTCTCTCACTTTCCTATCACATGATCTATCGATAGCATACCCACTGGGAGGATTTTCTATTCATGTTTCCCTTTTGTTCCGATATCATATCAGACCGGCTGCAACTCTTGTTCCAGTTCAAGCACCTGTTCAAGAGTAAAACCGGAATACAACGCAACCTCCTCCGGAGAAAATTTCCCTGCTTCAATCATTCTCAATGCAGATTGTCTTTTCCCCTGCTCCAATCCCTGCTCTATACCCTGTTCTATACCCTGTTCATATTTTTCCTGATAACGCATCTGTAAAGTCATATAATCCTTCTCCACTCCGTTCCGGTCCGTGCTTAACAGACATCCACCGGATGTCTAGCACCTCCATTTCTCATTCTTTCTGACAGACTGCACCGCTTCATCCAACTCTCTGGTAAAGTCGTCCTCCAGTTTTTTCCCGTCAATGAAATCAAGCAGCCTCTTCATTTCCGGTGTGACATCATCCATTGTGCCTTTTGTGTTCAAAATGATCTTCGTCGTATCATCGCCCAATCTCAATTCCGGATCCTGGATACAATGGTTTTCAAAGGTGTAGATATGTCGGCCTTCACCAAACAAATCAAAGGTACATACAAAAATAACAAAGCTCCGTTTCAAATTTTTGTAATTATCGCCCTTTTCCAGGATATTCAGGTCAATCATTCCCTGATAGTATCTTGTTCTCTTGGGCAGATTCCTATTCTCTGTCGTCTGCATTTCAATGTTATAGACGGTTTCTTCCCCATCCTCCACATAGATGTCTAAACGTACACTTTTTGCATCTGCAGAAAGATCTATTATCTCCTGTGACTTGGGATACTCAATCCGGGATATCTTTATACCAAGTATCCGCTCTAAAAACGGCTTGCAAAATTTCGGATTTCTCATAATCACACTAAACATGAAATCATCCTTGATCTGCAGTTCTTCAAACGCTTTTTCCATCATAACACTCCCTCTTTTTCTTTATCTCCATTATAACCTGAAATCCCAAACGGATTATATCTAGACATAGATACAATCAGCCTTAAATCTGCATAAATATTACATTTTCGCCATTATTTTATTGACAAGTACCGCCAAAATAGATATAATTATATCTAGGAAGTGCGATATGAGTTTTCGCGGTGAACAGTATAACAAAGGTAATAATGGCTCAGTTGTCAAGACAAAAATCAGAGATTTTTATAATGAACTGATAGC
>CAZAEM010000042.1:0-19318 GCA_964484225.1 uncultured Eubacterium sp. | reverse complement strand
AAAAAGAAACCCCTAATTCCCCTCATGAATGAGGGGCTAGGGGAGTTGATGTGCCGCAGGCACTTTTTTATGTGTATTTTGAGAGGTTTTTGTAAAAGATATATTTATGATCCTGGGGTCAAAAGATATTTTGCCCTGATCGATGTCTACGGATTTAAGGAGGGACGACAGGAATGCGAAACGTGATCAATTTAAATAGCGATTGGAAATTTATTCAGGAAAATGCGGGACTGCCCGCTTCCCTGCCCGGGGACTGGCAGACCGTGGATCTCCCCCACACCTGGAATGCGGTGGATGGCCACGACGGTAACGGAAACTATGACAGGGGCTGTTACTGGTATGCAAAGACCTTTACCACACCGGAGCAGCCCCTGTCCGGAGGCCGTGTCTATGTGGAGATCCTGGCGGCGGGCCAGCAGGCGACAGTCTATGTGAACGGCAGGGAGGTGACATACCACGAGGGAGGATACTCCATTTTCCGGTCAGATATCACAGACTACTGCCAGGAGGGAGAGGAAAATCTGTTGGTGATCGCCTGCAGCAACGAGGTCAAATCCAGTGTTTACCCGGAGTCGGCGGATTTTACATTTTACGGCGGACTTTACCGCGGCGTCAATCTCATCAGTGTGCCGTCGGTGCATTTCGACCTGGATCATTACGGGGGGCCGGGGCTGACCGTGACGCCGCGGCCCTGCGACGGGGGCGGCGCCGAGTTTGAACTGAAGGGCTGTGTGACGGACCCGGATGAGAATTTCACCGTTCTCTATTCCATCCGGGATGCGGAGGGAGAGGAAGTGGGGTATGCCTGCCGGCCGGCGGAGGAGCCGGAGACGACGATTTATGTGCCGGATGCGGAGCTCTGGGAGATCCACCGGCCCTATCTGTACCGGGTCACGGCAACACTTCAGCGCCGCAATGAGGCTTTCGACGAGGTGTCTGTGAGAGTGGGTGTCAGAAGTTTTTCCTGCACGCCCGACAAAGGTTTCTGCCTCAATGGCCGGCAGACGCCCCTGAGAGGGGTCAGCCGGCACCAGGATAAACTCTATCAGGGCAATGCCCTGACAAGGGAAGACCACTATCTGGACGCCGCCATCATCAAAGAACTGGGGGCCAACACCGTCCGCCTGGCACACTATCAGCACGCTCAGGATTTCTATGACGCCTGCGATGAGATGGGCTTTGTCGTGTGGGCGGAGATCCCGTTTATCAGTGTGTTCAAGGAGGACCCGGAGGCTCATCAGAACTGTATCAGCCAGTTGAAGGAGCTGATCATTCAGAATTACAACCATCCCTCCATCTGTTTTTGGGGGATTTCCAACGAGATACTGATCGGCGGGATCTCGGAGCAGCTGGTGGAAAATCACAGGGAACTGAACGCGCTGGCCAAGGAACTGGACAGCACCCGCCTGACCGCCATCGCCCATGTGTCCATGACGCCCTTTGACAGCCCCATGCATCACATTACGGATGTGATAAGTTACAATCACTATTTTGGGTGGTACGGCGGCAGAATGGAGGACAATGGGCCCTGGCTGGACCGTTTTCACCGGGCGCATCCGGAGCTCTGTGTCGGATTGTCGGAGTACGGGTGCGAGGGCATTGTGACCTACCACGGCCCGAATCCGGCGGTCAAGGATTACAGTGAGGAGTACCAGGCCCTCTACCATGAACATATGGCTAAGGTTCTGGATGAACGGCCGTGGATCTGGTCCAGCCATGTCTGGAATATGTTTGACTTTGGCTGTGCGGCCAGGGATGAGGGGGGCGTGTCCGGGCGCAACAACAAGGGTCTGGTGACCATGGACCGCAGGACGAAAAAGGACAGTTTCTATATTTATCAGGCATACTGGACAGAGAAACCCATGGTGCATATCTGTGGGAAACGCTACGCCAGACGGGCCGGAAGAGATACGGAGATCCGCGTGTATTCCAACCAGCCCTCGGTGGCGCTGTATCTGAACGGCGAGATGGCGGAGGAGAAATCCTCCGAGAAAGTGTTTGTATTTCAGGTCACCCTGCGGGATGGGTTCAATACCGTGCTGGCCCGTGCCGGAACCGCGAGGGATGCGACCACACTGGAGAAGGTGGAGAGAGAACCGGAGATCTATGTGCTGCCGGAGGTCAATGAGCGGGCCGAGGGCGTGGCCAACTGGTTCCGCTCCGTGGGGGAGATGGATCTGAGTGCGCCCATGGAGTTCCCTGAGGGAAAATACAGCATAAAGGATACCCTGACGGAGATCTCCGAATGTCCGGAAGCCCTGGAGGTGGTGTCGACGGCTGTCAGACTGGCGACCAATATGAAGCTGGTTCCCGGAGAGGGAATGTGGGAAATGGTAAAGGGCATGAGCCTGGAACACATGGTTGACATGGCCTCCGGCATGATGCCGGAGGGATTTCTGGAGAGCGTCAACGCGAAACTGATCAGGATAGATAAAAGGAGGTAACTTGATTGTGGAAAAACAGAACGGGTCAGTCCCCGCATTTGGAATGCGGGATAAATTAGGGTATATGTTCGGCGATTTCGGAAACGATTTCACATTTATTTTGTCCAGTATGCTGCTGATGAAATTTTATTCGGACGTCATGGGAGTTTCCGTGGGGATCGTGGGGATCATGATGATGGCAGCTCGGTTTGTGGATGCCTTTACCGATATCACTATGGGGCAGATCGTGGATCGGAGCAAGCCCGGACGGAAGGGAAAGTTTCTGCCCTGGATCCGCAGGATGAGCGGGCCGGTGGCCATCGCCTCGTTCCTGATGTACGCTTCCTGGTTCGCGGACATGCCCATGGGTTTCAAGATTTTCTGGATGTTCTTCACCTATCTCCTCTGGGGCAGTATATTTTACACCAGTATCAACATTCCCTATGGCTCCATGGCTTCCGCCATCACGGGGGATCCGAAGGAGAGGGCGGAGCTGTCGACCTGGCGGACCATCGGCGCCACGCTGGCCAGCACTGTGATCAGCGTAGTCCTGCCGCTGCTGATCTATTACAGGGACGAGGCGGGCAATCAGATCCTGTCCGCCACGAAATCCGGTATCGCGGCGGCCATCTGCTCTGTCAGTGCCATCGTCTGTTATTTTATCTGCTATTCCCTGTCCACGGAGAGGGTGAAGGTGGAACAGAAGACGGATAAATTCAGTCTGAGCGGCCTGCTGCGTGACCTGGTGACAAACCGGGCGCTGGTGGGTATCGTGGTGTGCTCCATTCTGATGCTGCTGGTGCAGCTGGTCATGCAGGGCATGACAACCTATGTATACCCCAACTATTTTGGCAATATTCGTGCCCAGTCGGCGGCGGGACTGGCCGGGGCGGTGGTGACGCTCCTTCTTTCTACGATAGTAGTAAAACTGCAGGTGAAATTCGGAAGGAAGGAGCTGGCGGTGGCCGGTTCCCTGTTTGGCGCAGCGGCGTTCTTCGTGACATGGCTCAGCCACACCCGCAATGCCTGGGTGTATGTTCTGTTCTACTCCCTGGCATACCTGGGTCTGGCGACATTTACACTGATCTGCTGGGCCATGATCACTGACGTGATAGACAATACGGAGGTACAGACCGGCGAACGCTCCGACGGGACGATCTACTCGGTTTACTCTTTTGCCAGAAAGCTGGGACAGGCGGCGGCCTCCGGCGTGACCGGCGGCCTTCTGACCCTGATCGGTTACACGGCGGAGACGCAGTTTGAACCGGAGGTGACAAAGGGGATATTTAACCTCAGCTGCCTGGTGCCGGCCATGGGCTTTCTCCTCCTGGGACTGGCACTCCAGTTTTTGTATCCCCTGAACAAAAAGAGAGTGGAATACAATGCAAAAGTATTGTCGGAAAAGCAGGAAAATACTTGACATTATACGGAGGTTTCTTTATGGTGGATATAAAGCCGCCCTGCTGTTTAGACAGGTTCCCTTGATTTGAATGAGGTGGAGAAGCGCTTGTGCAGCGGTTTGTCCTCCCACACGCTCCGGTGGAAGTCCTGGAGGACTTCGGTGGTCATTGTGATGGCATTGTCGTAGAGGTACTGCAGGTTCTGGTTGGTCCTGGCGGCATAGCGTTTGGGGAAGAGAGCCATCATATGCCCCTCCAGTTCCCGGTAGTGGAGACTGAGGAACATTCCCAGCCGGATAGCGGCCCGTTTGACGGAGTAACCGCATGTCAGCAGTTTTTTGTAAAAATGGATGCCCCGCAGGGACCGCCGGATCTGTTTTTTTGTGATGCCGAGAGGCTGATAGGCTTTGTGGATGGTTTCCACCACTTCCTTCCCCAGCGGGATTTTTTCCCAGACCGGATAGGTCAGAGGACGGTGGCCGTCCCGGCGGATAAGGTGGCGCTCAAATTCATTTTCCATGGCCAGATGATTGAAACTGGGGCGCTGTGACAGGGGGATCACATAGGTGTGGCATTCGCTGTCCAGCATAAAATGACAGATATATCCCAGCGTGTAGGCGTACAGACCGGAGTCCGTTCCCTCTCTGCGGATGTGTGGCAGAAGAAGCTCCAGATATTTGCGGATCGGCTGGCCGTGCTGCCAGTATCCGAGCTGATTGGTACGCAGTTTCAACATGGGATGGTAGAAAAAGAGAAAGTCCGGTCCCTGAAGTCCGGCATCAAATTCTTTCTGGTGGTTGTTGATGACCTGTTGCATTTCCTCCGGAAGTTTCTGGCATACGCGGTGGCCGAAGGAATTATGTGCGTATATTCCTGGCATATTGACACTCCTTTCAAATAAATATTTACTGCAAAGTACTGAGGTCATTATACCACAAAACGAGGAAAAATATCATTTTTTTGGAGGTAGTTATGAATTATAAAGAAAATGTCATGGGTTCTCTCAGTTACCTGTCCTTTCCCATTTTGGAGAGGGAGGGGATCTGTCACGGGTTTTCCACAAAACGGGGCGGAGTCAGCACGGGGGACTGCGCCAGTATGAACCTGAGTTTCAGCCGGGGAGACGACCCGGAGGCGGTGATGGAGAACCACAGGCGGTTTGCCGCCGCAGTTGGATACCGGCCGGAGAAGCTGGTTTTCAGCAATCAGGTACATAAGACGGAGGTGCGCCGGGTGGACCGGAGGGACTGCGGCAAAGGGATCCTCCGGGAATCCGATATCCTCGGCGTGGACGGTCTGATCACCGATGACAGGGAAGTGGTGCTGATGACATTTTTTGCGGACTGTGTCCCCCTGTGCTTCTATGACAGAAAACGGAAGGCTGTCGGGCTGTCCCATTCCGGGTGGCGGGGGACCGTAGCGCGGATGGGGGAGAAGACGGTGGCGGCCATGAACCGTGAGTTTGGAACGGAGCCGGAGGATATTGTGGCGGTGATCGGGCCCTCCATCTGCTCTTCCTGCTACGAGGTCGGTGAGGACGTGGCGGAGGAATTCCGAAAGGCCTTTCGGAATGTGCAGCAGGGAGAGATCCTCCGGGAGAAACCGGGAGGGAAGTACCGGTTGGATCTGTGGAGAGCCAACGAGATCGTCATGGAGGAAGCAGGGATACCGGCGGTACAGATCCAGGTCAGCGGCCTGTGTACCTGCTGCCATCCGGATCTGCTGTTTTCCCACCGCGCTACACAGGGGCGGCGGGGAAACCTGGCTTTTGCCGTCACACTGGCGGAGAGAGAGGAGAGCAGGCCATGAACCGGCGAAACTATCAGAGGGAGCTGACAAAACTGCTGCGGGAGCAGAGAGAGAGGAAGACGCTCTTTCTCCACTGCTGCTGTGCCCCCTGCAGCAGTTATGTGCTGGAGTATCTCCATCCCTATTTTGACATCACGGTATTTTTCTATAATCCCAATATCACGGAGGAGGAGGAGTATCAGAAACGAAAGGCGGAACTGAGGCGGTATCTGGACACCGCGGCCTTTGGAAAAGAGATACGCTGTCTCGATGCAGACTATGAGCCGGAGTGCTTTCTGCGTGTGGCCAGGGGATATGAGGAGGAGCCGGAGAGGGGGGCCAGGTGCGAGAGGTGTTTTCGTCTGCGTCTTGAGAAAACAGCGGAGAAGGCGGCAGAGTCCGGTGCAGATTATTTCTGTACCACACTGTCCATCAGTCCCCACAAGGATGCGGAACTGCTCATGTCTGTCGGCGAGGAGCTGGCGGGAGAGTACGGCGTGGCCTACCTCCCCTCGGATTTTAAGAAAAAAAACGGTTATATAAGAAGCATTGAACTGTCCAGGGAATACGGACTGTACCGGCAGGATTACTGCGGCTGTGTGTATTCCAGAAAACAGAGGGAGAGGGAGAGGAAAGATGAAGAGTAAGAGTAAGAGAGGCGGATGCGCGGGAGTGGCGGCGGTGCTGTTTCTTTTCTGTATACTGACGGCCTGCGACAGATCGGAGGAGCCGTTGAAAAAACAGGTCTTTGCCATGGACACGATCATGGACATCACTCTATACGGTGAGGGCGGGGAGGAAGCGATGAACCGGGCAACAGCTTTGATAGGGAAATATGAGAAAATGTTTTCCGCCACAGAGCCGGAGAGCGATATCAGCCGTATCAATGCCGCCAGCGGGCAGGCCGTGTCGGTGAATACGGAGACCTATGAACTGATAGAGGAGAGCCTCGCCATCTCCAGGGAGACCGAAGGGGCGTTGGACATCTCCATCTATCCGGTGGTGAAGGCCTGGGGATTTACCACGGATACCTTTCGCGTGCCCACGAAAAAGGAACGGGAAACGGCCCTGTCCCACGTGGATTACAGAAAGATCCGGCTGCTTCCCGAAAATCGTGTTCAGATAGAGGAGGGGATGGCGGTGGATCTGGGGGCGGTGGCCAAGGGATATCTGTCCCAGAAACTGATGGAGCTTTTCCGGGAGAGCGGACTCACCGGGGCGCTGGTCTCCCTGGGAGGCAATGTCCAGACCTGGGGGACGAAGGAGGACGGGACGGGCTTCACGGTGGGGATCACGGATCCCCGGGACGGCGTCAGTATCTATGGGACGATGCAGGTAAAGGACCGGGCGGTGGTCACCAGCGGCATCTACCAGAGGAATTTTGAACAGGACGGAAAATTCTATCATCATATCATGGACAGCGGGACAGGGATGCCGGTGGAAAACGATCTGGCCTCCGTCACGGTGATCGCCGGGGAGGGAACCATGGCGGACGGACTTTCCACAGCTCTCTTTGTCATGGGAGAGAGGGCAAAAGAGTACCAGGCCGAACACAGCAGTGAGTTCGACATGGTGATGATATATAAGGACGGAAGCAGCTGGCAGTCCGGCGGGGTGGAGCTGGATTGAATGTTCCATGTAATGCCGGATATATCAATAACTGAGCACTATATATCAAGAACCCCATATTGAATTACAGATGTCAAATATAGTATAATGACCTCATAAAGTTTTATAAATGCACTGGACTGTCAGGGAACGGACTTTTTTTGACGCAGACGGCATGAAATGGCATAAGGTGCGAAATATATCAAAAGGAGGAATTTTAATGAGGTCAATGAAAAAGGGGCTGGCCGTTGCCCTGTCCATGGCTCTGGTTGTCTCAGCTCTGTCGGCCACACCGGTAGAGGCGGCAAAGAAGCCAAAGCTGAGTAAGAAGAAAATAACAGTCAAAGTGGGATCCACTGCGAAACTCACTGTAAAAAATGCCAAGAAGAGCACGAAGATCAATTGGAAGACAAGCAATAAGAAAGTGGCAAAGATCACGAAGAAGAGGACAAAGGGTAAGAAAGCCTACGCAAAGATCAAAGGAATGAAAGCGGGCACGGCAAAAATCACAGCTACATACAAGTCGGGTAAGAAGAAAAAGAAACTGACATGTACCGTCAAGGTAACGGCGAAGAAACTGACCACGTCGGCACCTTCCGGCACGGCATTCGTCAATACATCCTCTGCACCGAAGGGTTCGCCCACGGTTACGGGAGCGGCCGATGCATCTTCAGCCCCGTCCGCTTCCGCCGCGGCCAGCAAAGAACCGTCTGAGGAGACAGGCGAGCCGGTACAGACAACCGCAGCAGAGACAGAAGCACCCGCTGAACCGACGGACACACCGGAGCCCACCGTCAAACCCACCTTTGCACCGTCTACGCAGGATTATGAATTTTTCAATGACTACACGCTGGGTTATTCCAACGGGATCGTCGCCTATCAAGACGGAAAGAAGGTTTCGCTGGCGGATGCAGGAGCCCAGGTGTACAATAAAAAGACAGACAATATTTTTGCGCAGAATATCCCGAATAACAACTGGTGGGAGGATAAGATCACACTGACACAGCCTCTTCAGTATACGACAGGCGACGGTACGGCCCACGATATCGATAGTATGCTCACAAATTTTGATTTCATCGCCGATCCCACCGCCATTGACAATTCCGAAAACGACGGGAAACTGTATGTATACGGAACCACAGAGGGATTCACTTACAGTGCGGGAGAACTGTCGAAAAACGCATACGACAATCACTCTCTGACTATCGTTTCAACGGAGGATATGGTGAACTGGACAGACGAGGGAACGCTGGACAATCAGAACCTGACCAACCTGCCCTCCTCTGCGGCTTCCAAGGAAAAAGTGAAAAATAAATGGGGAACAAAAGCCTGGGCGCCCTCCGGACTGAAGATTGACGGGG
Organism: uncultured Eubacterium sp.; assembly: GCA_964484225.1. Taxonomy (GTDB): domain Bacteria; phylum Bacillota; class Clostridia; order Lachnospirales; family Lachnospiraceae; genus Eubacterium_F. Next base: position 10,738 of record CAZAEM010000042.1, on the reverse strand, counting down.
ATGGCGACGGGGAAGACGAGTACTATATCTTCTATACCAATGGCGGCGCCGTTGGATATGTACAGGGAGATTCCCCCACAGGGCCCTGGAAAGATGATCTGGGCAAAGTTTTGTTTAACCAGTCAACGCCGAACTGCAAGGATGTAAAATGGTGCTTTGACCCGGCTGTGCTGGTGGACGATAAGGGCGACGCCTATGTATATTTTGGCGGCGGAGTCTGGGGCGATAATCAACAGGAAAAAGACGACCATCCGGATGCCACTACGGCCAGTCCGAAAACCGGAAGAGTCTGCAAGATTAAATTCGAGGAGGGCACCGGCAAGGTTCTGCTGGACGGTGAGCCCCAGGTGCTGGATAACTACTACATGTTCGAGGACAGCGAGATCAACCAGTTTGACGGGAAATATTACTATTCCTACTGCACGAATTTCAGTGTGCCGGGCAATGATAAATGGGTCGGTTCCGGTGAGATCGCAGCCTATGTGTCCACCGATCCGATGAACATCTCCTTCAATCCCACCGGCGCCGACGGCGATAAATTTACGGATGCCGACGGCATATATCATCACTATCTGGGATCTATACTGCATAACCCCAGCGAGATATACGGTGAGAGCTACAACAATCATCACCACATGCAGTCCTTTAAGGGACACAACTACATCTTCTATCACTCCACCGTGCTGGGTAACCTTCTGTTCCGCGACAACAAGCAGTACAGGAACCTTCATGTGGATGAGATTCAGATAGATGCGGATACAGATGAAGTGACCATCGAGCCATCCTACGAGGGGGCTAGACAGATCGAGGCCTTCAATCCGTATAAAAATGCAGACGGAAGCACCAGATACATCAATGCGACGACGGCGGCAAAGAGCGCCGGTGTGAAATCCACGAGAGACGATATCATGGCCGTGTCCGGCTCATCGGTCAACGGTTCTCCCATGGTTCTCGACGAGATCGACACGGGAGACTGGACCTGCATCAAAGGGGTGGATTTCGGCGAGGAGGGAATGAAGAACTTCGGTGTGGAGTATCTGTCAGATTCCGATGCCGGCAGGATCGAGATGTTCATCGACAGTCCCACCAGCCTGGAGAACAAAGTGGCCTCCATTGATATTCTTGAGCCGACAAACAGAAAATATGAGTTCAGGAATGTGGAAGTGAAGGAGCCTGTCACCGGCAAACACGACGTGTATTTTGTATTCCGCGGCAACGGTTACAAAGTGGCTTCCTGGATCTTGTCCCAGAATGCCGAGGGCGATACGCCGGACGTATCCTCCAGACCGGAACCCGCACCGGAGTCCACTCCGGGACCGGTGATCGTGACGGGATGGAATGCCGACAAGACAGAGTATATCCTGCCGATCACGGAGGAATATGTAAAACCGGATGGCGGATGTACCATAGAATTTGATGAGAACGCCGGAAGCGTGACAGGGGCATACAACCCGCAGTATCCCGGAATCTGGTTTAATATTCCGGATGATGCGGCAGGGAAGTTCTCCTCGATCGAGTTTACCTACAAGGACAGTACAGAGGGCGGCTATGGAAAGGCTGTACGGTATAGCGACAGCACTGCCGATGAGGAAATTGATTGGGGTGGAAAATTCATGGCGGGAGAGGGAGAGCAGAAAGAGTCCTTCGCACTGGATTCTACCAAAACCTTTACCAAATTTAAGATTTTCCGCAACGATGGTATAGAAGATACAGATTGCTATCTGACGATCACCTCCGTGGTGCTTAAAAAGTAGGTCTGTGCGGCATCAGCCGACGTATCTGCAGTAAAACTGACAATATAAAATCAACTACTCGGGCCGAACCGGCAGGAATGGGCCCTGAGTAGTTGATTTTTTGCTGTTTCATTGATTCAGATTATGTATTGATTTAGATTATATAAAGTGATAAATGATCGCGGCGATGATGATCCCCACGATGCTTGCGATGGTGAATTTGATGGTGAGCCCAAAGGTCAGCACCATGACGCCCACGTCCAGCTTGAGCGGATTCTCCAGGCCAAAGTGCATACCGTAGTCCAGCCACGACAGGGCGGGCACCCCGCTGGCCAGGTGACCGATAAAACTTCCCAGCACCACCCCCGCCAGAACCAGCAAAAACAATGTCCATCCATTCTTTCCTGCTCCACGAGCCATATATGCGATACCTCCTCTGTTTTCTGTAATGTACATCATACACTATTGTGACAAATTTCGCAACCGGACAGGTGAAAATGACTTGTCTTTCCCGGTGGGAGGAAGTATAATATAGTCATAAATGTTTTATCCTTTGGGACAGAAAGGAGAAGAGATGAACAAATATCGAAAGAGCAACCATAAAATCCTTGCGTTCACCCTGTCGGCAGCAATGCTTTTGGGCGTGGCGGCAGGGCCGGCCTTGGAGGCAAAAGCCAAGAAACCGAAACTGAGCGCTGTCAAGGTCTCCGTGGTGAAGGGCGGCAAGAAAAAGGTGACGGTGAAAAACGCGAAGAGCGTCAAATGGACAGTGGATAAAAAGGGGAAAAAAGTGATTTCCCTGTCAGGTAAGAGCAAAAAGGGCGCCACCATCAAGGGAAAAGCGGTGGGGAAGGCAAAGATCACAGTGAAAATGAAGTACGCCGAGAAGAAGGTGCTGAAAAAGACCATCAAGGTCACGGTCAAACAGGATACCAGTCCCGCCACACAGAAGCCGGAAATATCCGTAGGTCCCCCTGTGTGCCGCCCGCCGGCTACCTTGTCCCCATCGACAAAGCCCACACAGCAGCCGGTGGTCCCCACACCGGAGCCCACGATAGAGACGAAATGGGTATCCACCTGGGGAACGGCGGAGGAAAAATGTGATATAACATTCGGTGCCATGCCCCAGCTTGATTTGAAGGGGAGTACGGTCCGGCAGATCATCCGGGTCACCACCTCCGGGGACAAGATCCGGTTCCGCCTGTCAAACCAGTATGGGAACAGCCCTGTGACGGTCAAATCCATGCACATTGCCAAACAGGTGGATCCCAAGAAATCCGAGATCGACGTGGCCACAGATACGGTGGTGACGGTAGACGGAAAGGAGGAATTCTCCATTCCCACGGGTGAGGTGATCGTCACCGACGGAGTGGATTTCTCTGTGAATGCCTTGGAGAATATCGCCATATCCTGTTACTTCGGCGACACACCGGAGGAAAACATCACCGGCCACCGGGGGGCCAGAGCCACCACATACCAGGTGGAGGGGAATCAGGTTTCTGAGAAATCCTACGCCGAACCGGAGACCACCACCAGCTGGTTCTTCCTGGCAGACTGCTCTGTGCTGTCCCCCATGGACAGCAGGGCGGTGGTATGCTTTGGCGACTCCATCACCGACGGCTACGGGACGGACGCCTCCTATCTGGGGAGAGAACCGGACAGCTATACCCGATGGGGTGATTATTTCGCAAATCGCCTCCAGGAGAACGAGAAGACGAAGCACGTCTCTGTCCTCAACGAGGGGATCGGCTCGAACTCCATCCTTGGCAGCTATCCCACCGACTCTGGACGGGACCGCTTCCAGCGCGACCTTCTGGAGCACGATGGAGTGGAGTACTGTATCATCCTCTTCGGGGTCAATGATCTGGACAAACTGCAGGATACGAAAAAGTATGATCAGCTGCTCCCCGAGTATCAGAAGATGGTGAAGCTCTGCAAGGAAAACGACATCAAAGTATATCTCGCCCCCATCCTTCCTTTCGGGACCAGCAGTTACTATTCGGAAGCCTCGGAGGAAGTCCGGACGATGATCAACAACTGGATGCGTTCCGCGGACTCACAGGCGGACGGGATCATTGACTTTGAGAGTGCCGTGGCGGATCCGGATAACCCCATCAATATCCTGGAAGACTACACACACGAAGACGGTCTCCACCCCTACGATGGCTACGATGTGATGGCAGATGCCATTGATTTGACTATGTTTGAAAAATGATTTTCATTGGGAAAAAATAATTTGCGCCTGCCAGCCTGCCAGTCAGGAGGGCAGGCGCTTTTTTTGCAGGTTTTTAAAATAAAAAAAGGAAATTCCTTTTTTGCGTTGTATCATATAGGTAGGGGGTAAAGTGTATGACAATTCGGGAAAGTCTGGAAAAGAGGGAACACGACATACTGAGTCCTTACGCCGCTTTCAGCGATCAGTCTCTCGGCAGGGACCGGTTTGAGGAGCCATGCGACCTGCGGCCCGTCTACCAGAGGGACCGGGACAGGATACTCCACTCCAAGGCATTTCGCCGGCTGAAGGGCAAGACCCAGGTGTTCCTGGCTCCGGAGGGAGACCACTACAGAACCCGCATGACCCACACTCTGGAGGTGTCCCAGAACGCCAGAACGGTGGCCAAGGCGCTGCGGCTGAATGAGGATCTGACGGAGGCTATTGCTCTGGGACACGATATGGGACACACGCCTTTTGGACATGCAGGGGAGAGGATGCTGAACCGGATATGTCCCGGGGGATTCCGCCATCAGGAGCAGAGTGTCCGGGTGGTGGAGGTGCTGGAGAAGGACGGGACAGGCCTGAACCTCACAAAGGAGGTGCGGGACGGGATCCGGAACCACTCCACATCGGGATGCCCCTCTACGCTGGAGGGAAAGATTGTCCGCCTGTGTGACAAGATCGCCTATGTGAACTCGGATATCGACGACGCGATCCGGGGGAGAGTCATCCGCGAGGAGGAAATCCCCGGGGAATATACGGATGTCCTGGGAAATACGCTGAGGGAGAGGCTGAACACCCTGATCCACGATATGATCCGCAGCAGTATGGGGAAGAACGATATCGTTCTTTCGGAGACCGTAGACCGGGCTTTGAAGGGGCTTCGGGCCTTTATGTTTGACCGGGTGTACATACGCTCCGTGGCCAAAGAGGAAGAGGGAAAGGCAGAGTACATGATTGGGCAGCTTTATGAGCATTATATACATCATGTGGACAAACTTCCGGAGGAATTTGTGGCGATGATACATAGGAAAGAGAGTACGGAGGAGAGGTCGGTGTGCGATTTTATCGCTGGCATGACAGACCACTATGCGGTGGCAAGGTTTAAGGATCTCACTATTCCACGGACCTGGTCGGTACTTTAGAATAGGGAGCGTGCGTATGTACTACGAAGAAGATTTTATAGAGGAAGTCAGGCAGCGAAATGATATCGTGGATGTGATTTCCTCCTATGTCAGTTTGAAACGTTCGGGCAGCAATTACATGGGACTCTGCCCGTTTCACAATGAAAAGACCGCTTCCTTTTCCGTGAGCCCGGGAAAACAGATGTACTACTGTTTCGGGTGCGGCGCCGGAGGCAATGTGTTTACTTTTCTCATGGAGTATGAGAATCTCACATTTGTGGAGTCTCTGCAGCAGCTGGCCGAGAGAGCGGGACTGGAGCTGCCGGCGGGGGGGGATTCGGCGGCGGACAGGCAGAAGAGGGATCTGCGGGATTCCATACTGGAGATCAATAAGGTGGCGGCCAAATATTATTTTGCCAAACTGAAATCGGACCGGGGGAAGGCGGGATACGACTATCTGATGCAGAGACGGCTGAAGCCGGAGACCATCGTGAGGTTTGGCCTGGGATTCTCGGACAAGAACAGCGGGGAACTCTACCGGTATATGAAGAGCAGGGGATACACGGATACCGTTCTGAAAGAGACAGGGTTGTTTAGCTTTGATGAGAAGCGGGGAGCCTATGACAAATTCTGGAACCGGGTTATGTTTCCCATCATGGATCGGAACAACCGCGTGATCGCTTTCGGCGGGCGGGTCATGGGGGATGCGAAACCGAAGTATCTGAACTCGCCGGAGACGATGGTATTTGACAAGAGCCGCAGCCTGTACGGACTGAATTTTGTCCACGGCAGACAGGAAAATGGTATGATCATCTGCGAGGGTTATATGGATGTGATCGCGCTGCACCAGGCGGGATTCACCAACGCGGTGGCCTCTCTGGGCACAGCGTTTACCAGCCGGCACAGCACACTGCTGAAACGCTATACGGATCTGGTGTATCTGTGCTATGACAGCGACGGGGCCGGGGTAAAGGCAGCCTCCCGGGCCATTCCCATGCTGAAAGAGGCGGGGATCCGTGTGAAGGTGATTGATATGCGGCCCTACAAGGATCCGGATGAGTTCATGAAGGGGCTTTCGCCGGAGGCCTTTGAACAGCGGATCCGGGAGGCGAAGAACTGCTTTTTCTACGAGGTGGATCAGCTGAAAAAGGACTACGATATGGATGATCCGGAAGCGAAAACCCGATTTATGAATGAAATTGCCAAAAAATGCCTAACCTTTGATAATGAGATAGAGAGGAACAATTATATTGAGGCGTTTTCCCGGGAGTACGGGATCCGGACAGAGGATTTTCGGAAACTGGTGTCCTACCACAGCGCCAGGATGGCGGGCATCGACTACGACAGGCGGCAGAGGGAGCGCAGGGAGAAAAAGGCCGCCGGGACAGAGGACGGGATTGCCAGGAGCCAGGGGCTGTTTCTCACCTGGGTCAGCAGTGACCCCCGGCTGTTTGAGAAGACCCGGGATATCATCGGAGTGGAGGATTTCGTCGATGAGCCATACCACCAGGTGGCTTCCATGCTGTATGCCCAGTATGAGGAATCCGGCAGAGCGGAGCCGGCGAAGATCATCAGCCGGTTTCAGAGCCGGGAGGAGCAGTCTCTGGTGGCGGGACTGTTTAACAGGGAGCTGCGGGAGATCGACCGGGATTCCGGGCAGAGCAAGGCGGTCAACGAGGTGATACACAGTATCAAGAAATACAGTATTGATTACCGCAGCAGACATGTGACAGATATTCACGAATTGCAGAGATTGATTGAGGAAAAGAAAAATCTGCAGTCTTTACACATAGATTTATAATTTGATGGATGCAATTCGCACCGGAAATGGAGGAAGACATGGATAATAAAAATACAAATGCAGAGGATATTCAGAAATTCCAGGAAGTGCTGAACAGCCTTGTAGAGCAGGGAAAAAAGAAGAACAATGTTCTGGATTTTGACGAGATTGACAAGGCGTTCACATCCAAAGGTGTGGAGTTGGACGCTGAGAAGACAGAAAAGGTATTCGAGTTTCTGGAGAACAAGGGGATCGTGGCCATGGTTCCGGACAGCGACACCGATGATGAGAATATCATTCTGGACGTGGACGACGAGCCCACCGAGGAGGAGCTGGAGAATATCGAGCTGGCAGTCCCGGACGGAGTCAGAATTGAGGATCCGGTCCGCATGTATCTCAAGGAAATCGGCAAGGTGCCTCTTCTGACGGCGGAGGAGGAGCGGGAACTGGCCAAGCGGATGGAAGAGGGGGATATCGATTCCAAAAAACGCCTGGCCGAGGCCAACCTCCGGCTGGTGGTCAGCATCGCCAAGCGCTACGTGGGCCGGGGGATGCTCTTCCTGGATCTGATCCAGGAGGGAAATCTGGGACTGATCAAAGCAGTGGAGAAGTTCGATTACCGCAAGGGCTACAAATTCAGCACCTACGCCACCTGGTGGATCCGCCAGGCCATCACCAGAGCCATCGCGGACCAGGCAAGAACCATCCGCATTCCGGTTCATATGGTGGAGACCATCAACAAGCTGATCCGCGTACAGCGCCAGCTCCTGCAGGAACTGGGACGTGAGCCGTATCCGGAGGAGATCGCGGACAAGATGAATCTGCCGGTGGAGCGGGTGAGAGAGATCCAGAAGATCTCTCAGGAGCCGGTCTCTCTGGAGACTCCCATCGGCGAGGAGGAGGACAGCCATCTGGGAGACTTCATACAGGATGACAACGTGCCGGTGCCGGCGGAGGCGGCTGCCTTTACGCTGCTGAAAGAACAGCTGGTGGAGGTGCTGGGGACTCTGACGGAGAGGGAGCAGAAGGTACTCCGTCTCCGCTTCGGGCTGGACGACGGCCGTGCCAGGACACTGGAGGAGGTGGGAAAGGAGTTTGATGTGACCAGGGAGCGCATCCGCCAGATCGAGGCAAAGGCACTCCGGAAACTCCGCCACCCCAGCCGCAGCCGGAAGCTGAAGGACTATCTTGACTGATGGCGGCCGGGAAACCGCTGTCGAAGCGTCTGAAGATGAATGCGGATCTGGTTCCCCGGGGCTGCAGACTGGCGGATATCGGCTGTGATCACGGCTATGTCTCCATTTATCTGGCGGAGCGAGATATCTGTCCGGGAGTGATCGCCACAGATGTGAAAAGCGGTCCTCTCCGCATCGCCGGGAGGAACGTGGCTGCCGCGGGTCTGTCGGCCAGGATTGAGTGCCGTCGGAGCGATGGCCTTGCGGGTCTCCGTCCGGGGGAGGTGGACGCTCTGCTCATAGCGGGTATGGGCGGCATGACCCTGTGCCGGATACTGGAGGGATTTCCCGACGTCATGGCGCGGATCCATACCCTGGTGCTGCAGCCCCAGTCGGATCTGTATGCGGTGAGAAAAACCCTGTATGAACTGGGCTTTCACATCGACAGGGAGAGTTTCTGCGTGGACGCCGGGAAGGATTATCTGGCCATCCGGGCCCTGCGGGTTGCCCGGGGCACCGGGGATCCGGGGCATACCGGAACAGGGTATACCGGGGCGGAGTACACCGAGACGGAGTACACCGAGGCGGAATACGAATACGGCCGTTTTCTCCCGGAGGAGGGAGACAGGGAATACAGAGAGTATCTGCTGCGGGAGAGAGATAAAATGAAGAATATCCTGGACAGGCTGCAGAAAAAAGAAACAGCGGCGGCCCGGGCAAGAACGGAGGATCTGCTGCATATACTGAACCGGGTGGAGGATAGATTAGAGATTTACGAAAAAGGGGGTACAAAATGATAAAATTTACCTTGGAGGGGAAGGAGCAGGAATGTGCCGAGGGAACGACTCTCTACGAACTGAGCAGAGAGCACCGGAGTGAATACCGGTATCCCATCATCGTGGCCATGTGCAACGGAGTGATACAGGAGCTGTATCACAGAGTCCCGGAGGGGGCCAATGTGAAATTCTGCACACTCCACAACAAAGATGGAAACCGGGCCTATATACGGGGCATGTCCATGCTCTTGCTGAAGGCCATGTACAAGGAGATCCCGGGAAAAAATATCCAGAGTGTCACCATTCAGTTCTGTGTGGACAGCGGTTACTACTGCCATCTGAACGGCGGGACCGGGATGAGTGAGGAACTGTTAAAACGGGTGGAAAACCGGATGAGGCAGTATGTGGAGGAGGACATTCCCTTTGTGAAGGAAGTGATCCGCACCCGGGACGCCGAGGAAATATTTGAGAGTCTGGGGATGGATGACAAGTGCCGGCTTATGAAATACCGGCGAAATTCCCGGACGACGGTGTATAAACTGGGAAATTTTGTGGATTACTATTATGGTGCCATGCCATACAGCACAGGGATACTGGAGCACTTCCGCCTGGAGCTTTTTGAGGACGGGTTTGTGTTTGTGGTACCCAGATGGCAGGAGCCCACGACGATGCCGGCGTTTGAACCCAGCATGAAACTTTTCCGTACCATGCAGCAGGCCAGTGAGTGGAGCGGGAAACTGCATGTTTCTACGGTGGGGGCACTGAACCAGGAGATCGTCAGCGGGAACCTGAGTGAATTGATGCTGACCCAGGAGGCCCTCCACGAGAAGAGGATCGGGGATATCGCTGAGGAGATCGCCGGCCGGGGGAGCAGGATCGTCACCATCGCGGGGCCCTCGTCCTCCGGGAAGACCACATTTTCCTACCGTCTCTGTACTCAGCTAAAGACGCTGGGACTGCGACCTCACCCCATAGGACTGGACGATTATTTTGTCAACCGGGAGGACACGCCAAAGGACGAAAACGGAAACTACAATTATGAGTGCCTGGAGGCCATTGATGTGGAGGGCTTCAACCAGGATCTGGGCAACCTTCTGGCCGGCAGGGCAGTCCAGCTCCCCACCTACAATTTTCTCACGGGGATGCGGGAGTATGACAAGCCGCTGCTCCGGCTGCAGGGGGACGATATCCTGATTATAGAGGGGATACACGGTCTCAATGACAAGTTGACCTACTCCATCCCGGCCAGAGAGAAATTCAAAATTTATATCAGCGCCCTGACGACACTGAACATTGACAGACATAACCGCATTCCCACCTCCGAGGGAAGGCTGATCCGGCGCATTATAAGGGATGCCAGAACCAGGGGAAACACGGCGCAGAAAACCATATCCATGTGGAAATCCGTGCGGGACGGCGAGCGGCAGAATATTTTCCCCTTTCAGGAGCAGGCGGACGCCATGTTTAATTCCGCACTGATCTATGAGCTGGCCGCCATGAAACTGTATGTGGATCCGCTGTTGTTCCAGGTGCCGAAGGAATGTCCGGAGTATTCGGAGGCCCAGCGGCTGCTGAAGTTTCTGGATTACTTCATCCCCATCGATCCCCATGAGGTGCCGCTGAATTCGATCTTGCGGGAGTTTATCGGAGGGGGGATTTTGTTGGGATAAAAGGAGGCACGCCCATGAAAGTTCCCTGTCTTCGACAGGGAAGGGCGTGCGTAGGTCGTACAACTGCAAGCAGTTATACGACAGTGAAAGGAAGCGCCTGATGGCGCGTAGGTCGTAGGGCTGCAAGCAACCCTACGACAGTGAGCAGCACAGGTGATCGCGCTTGTTCAGACGAAAGGGAGCAAGTGAGGAAAGTCCGAGCTTCGCAGGGCAGGATGCCGGATAACGTCCGGTGGAGGTGACTCCCAGGCTAGTGCAACAGAAA
>CAZAEM010000041.1:0-20084 GCA_964484225.1 uncultured Eubacterium sp. | reverse complement strand
TACGTGCAAGCACGACGAAATTGTTTTCCATGTCAGATGGACTGTGAATAGTAACCCCATGTTTGCACATATTCTCTATACTGTGTTACAATATGACTTACATCCCTTGCCGGGCGGCATCCTGCATCGAAGATGCAGGATAGTCCCTCGCCGGGCGGCATCCTGCATCGAAGATGCAGGATAGTCTATGACGCAAGTCAGGATCATATCACACTTCGATGGGGTGTGATGCCACTTCGGCGAGGAGCGAAGCGACGTAATATGACACTGAAATTTTGGCTGTAAGGGAGATTAACCATAAATATATTGTTGTAGAAAGAAGGTATTCGCATGAAAAAAGTTCTGATTCTTGAGGACCAGGCGGAGACAAGGGAAGCGCTGGGAAAGATCGTGGAGAGTGTGGATCCTTCGGTCAAAGTGTTCCTGGCGGAAAGTGTGCAGCAAGCCTATGCATGGGCCATGGAATATACGATGAATATCTTCATGGTCGATATTATTCTGGAACCGGGGAAGAAGGGCGGGGACACCTCCGGCATAAGGTTTGCCGAGAATATCCGCAAAAATGAGAAGTATATCCAGACGCCCATGATATTTGTCACGTCACTGTATGACAGCCGGAATTTTGTATATTCGGAATTGTATTGTTTCAAATATATCGAGAAGCCCTTTGATGTGGACAGGGTCAGAGCGGTGGTTGAGCAGGCTCTGCGGTTCAGAACGGTGGAGGATGACACAAGATTCTGGCATTATTCTGTGGATGGGATCCTGGGAGCTGTGCCGCTCTGCGATGTCATTTATGTCACCAGCAGGAATCACGTACTGTATGTGGTGACAAAAAAGGAGACGATACGGATCCCGAACAAGTCGTGCAAGGATTTCTACGAGGAAGCCGATTCGGATAGCTTTCTCAGATGTCGGAGGGGGACTGTCGTAAACAGAAGATATATCAGGAGTGTCGATCCGGTCAATCGCTATATATATCTGCACGGCTGTGAGGACGTTCTGGAGATCGGCCCCATTTTGAAACAGTCTTTTCTGGAGCGCTGGAGAACTCTGGCCTGATGCCTTGAAATATCGCATTACCGTTCTGGAGTGGCGTTTTTTGCGCCGGATTTGAAAGAAAACTGCCGTATAGAAACAAATATGCCAATGTCGGTGACGATCCGGCCGCAGCGGGAAAAACTCTGCTAAAATACGATTCAGGCGGCATGATCCTGAACCGCCGGACATGAATACCTGACCGGGAAGGGGTTATAATTATAGCAAGGAGTTGATGTGCGATGGGAGCAGATAGGGAGACGCCGGGGGAACGGATCCGCAGGATCCGGGAAGACAGGGGCTATACCAGGGATTACGTATCGGAAAAGGCAGGGATCTCATCCAAGTTTTTGTTTGAGGTGGAGACAAACAGAACGGGGTTTTCGGCTCATACTCTGATGCGGCTCTCGGACGCGCTGGGAGCAAATATGGACTATATCATGACAGGACAGATTCCCTTCCGGTGTGAGGATGAGATCGCAGTCACTCTGGAGAGGTTCAGTCCCGGCACTCTCGAGCCGGTGGCGAGACTGCTGGAGGTGGCGTATGAGATCGCGAGTTGTAGTACTTCTACGAAGTACTACTAGCAATACATCAAAGATGTATTGCATCGAATATGGGCGGAGGGGCTGTGAATAGTAACTAAAAATTCACAGCCCTGCGTGATTTTACTTGAACAGCGACTTTCTTTGTGTTATACTATATTCTCGAGCGAAGTTTGCTAAGATGAATTAGAGAAAAGGAGACAAGTAAGATGAACAGCAAAGCAAAAGGTTTTTTACAGGTTCTGTTAGTTCTTGTTTTGATAGCTGCGTTTTCTGTTGTGGCGTATCGGGGATTTGATGGAGCTCACCGTCTGAGTGCGAGAAATATTCGTCTTGGTCTGGATCTGCAGGGTGGTGTCAGTGTGACATACGAAGCCGTCAAAGCAAATCCTACCGAGAAGGAGATGAATGATACCGTATACAAAATGCAGAAACGTGTGGAGGATGTCAGCACCGAGGCGGCGGTTTATCAGGAGGGTGACAACCGTGTGACCATAGATATCCCCGGTGTCAGCAATGCCTCGGAGATCCTGGAGAAGCTGGGCAAGGCAGGCTCTCTGCAGTTTGTCCTGTACACGGATCTGAAGGATAAGGACGGGAATCCCTCTCCGGATAACGATGAGGAGGTTACCTTTGACGCGGACAAGGTGCTTCTGGACGGGACGATGATTGCCGATGCCAATGCCACGACTCAGCAGAGCGAGACGACAGGGGCATCGGAGAATGTGGTTCAGATCAAATTCAATGGCAAGGGTACCAAGAAGTTTGCTACGGTGACATCAGACCATGTGGGGGAACAGCTTGCGATCATTTATGACGGCAAACTGGTTTCCGCGCCGACCCTCGAGGAGGAGATCACGGGGGGCGAGGCGGTGATCCGCGGCAGTTTTGATGAGTTCTCCAAGGCGGAGGAGATGGCGGCCACGCTTCGTATCGGCGCCCTTCCTCTGGAGTTGAAAAATATCCATGACAATATTGTGGGGGCAACCCTGGGAGCGGAGGCGCTTCACTCCAGTCTGCTGGCCGGTATCATCGGATTTATCCTGGTGGTGATCTTCATGATCGTCATGTACCGGCTGCCGGGTGTAGCAGCGGCCATCGCCCTGGTGTTCTATGTGGTGACGATGCTTCTTTTGCTGAACGGGTTGAATGTCACGCTGACATTGCCCGGTATCGCCGGTATCATACTGAGTATCGGTATGGCGGTGGATGCGAACTGTGTCATATTTACACGTATACAGGAGGAGCTGGCCACGGGCAAGACGGTATCCTCTTCCATTAAGAACGGCTTTTCCAAGGCGTTGTCAGCCATCATCGACGGAAATGTCACCACGCTGATCGCCGCCTTTGTGCTGTACCTGAAGGGCTCCGGTACCGTCAAAGGTTTTGCGGAGACGCTGGCCATCGGTATTGTTCTGTCCATGTTCACGGCGATCGTCATTACCAGACTTCTGCTGAACGCATTCTGTTCGCTGGGCCTGGACAATGTGAAACTGTATGGCGTGAAGAAGGAGAGGGAGCCGATCAACTTTATCGGAAACTGGAAAAAGTATGTGATCATCTCCGGAGCGGTATTTGTTCTGTGTATCGGAGGGATCATTTTCAACGCGGTCACAAACGACGGTTCCATCCTGAACTACAGTCTGGATTTTGTGGGCGGTACGTCCACCTCGGTATCTCTGGGTGAGGATACAGAGATCACAGATGAACTGAAGGATCAGGTTCTGTCCGTGGTCAATGAGGCCACCGGCCTGGAGGGGGAGGTCTCCTCTTCGGATGACAAGGGGGTCAAAAAGATCAATGTCCGCACCACGGCGTTGACTGAGGAGCAGCGGGACACCGTGACAGAAAAGCTGGCCAGTGAGCTGGGCACAGATCAGACCATGATCGAGTCGGAGACGATCAGTGCCTCAGTCAGCGACGAGATGAAAGTGGACGCCATCGTGGCTACATTGATCGCCACGGTGTGTATGCTGATATATATATGGATACGTTTCCGGAAGCTGGCGACAGGCGTCAGCGCCGTGCTGGCACTGGTTCACGATGTCATCGTGGTGTTCACGGTGTATGTGGTGTTCAGCAGTGTCATCCAGGTGGGTTCCACCTTTATTGCCTGTATGCTGACCATCGTGGGATACTCGATCAACGACACCATTGTGGTGTTTGACCGTATCCGTGAGAACCGGGAAAAGGCGACTTCGAGGACTCCTCTGTCGGAAATTATCAACAAGAGTATTACAGAGACCCTGTCCCGTTCGATCAATACTTCCGTGACGACCTTCATTATGGTATTTGTCCTGGCGCTGCTGGGCGTGAGTTCCGTGCGGCAGTTTGCCATTCCGCTGATCGTGGGTATCATCTCCGGATGTTATTCTTCCGTGTGTGTGGCGTCTCCTTTGTGGTATCTGTTCTCGGGCAAGGAAAAAGGCAAGACGAAAACATCCAAAGCAGTGGCTTATTCCAAAAAGAAGTAAGTGAGATCTGCAATACGCCAAAGGCTTTGCAACTTGCTCAGGTGAGGTGCAAAGCCTTTGGATTGTGAAGGAGGGTTCAGGCTATGGCTGAGATGAAAAAGAAAAGACGACGCCGCAGGAAAAAGAAAAAAGTGGTTGTCCTGACTCCCGAGGAAAAATTCACGAAATTGATGAACCTGAGAAGGGCTACCCGTTGTATTCTGGATGTAAATGAGAAATACAAGATATATGTGCGCCTGGCCAGGGATTTCCATGAATTTGGCATCTCTGAGGAGGCGGCCGAGGTGGAGGGCGCCGAAGAATGTGAGACTCTGAGCCGTGAGTGCTTTGAAAAAGCGGAGGAGCTGAAGCCCATGCTGTCTGCCGATGCGGATAAGGATACCCGCACGGTCACGACCACCATGAAAAAGAAAGAGGCAGAGGCTCTCATGAACCGAGGGAAAAAGAAAAGCAAGGGGCGGATCCTCACCCTTGTTATTTTGGGGCTTCTTGTGACTTTTATCATCTGTTATGAGGTCACGCCTACCCGGTACTGGATCACGGCTCTGGAGAAGGCGCTGGGCATGAACCAGATGGCCATGGAGGGCTATCATAAACTGGGAGATTATAAAGACAGCAGAGAAAAGATGATGGAAGCCAGGTACGACTATGCCGTCTCCCTGTCAGAACAGGGACAGTATGAACCGGCCAGGGAGCAGTTTTCCAGACTGGCGGCTAAAGGATATAAGGACAGCGAGCGGCAGACAGCACAGACGGAGATGGTGCTTCTCGCAGACAGCAAGCCGAAGGATGTGGTACACTATGGTACTTGCCGCTGGCTGGTATTGGAGCAGGACCGTCCGGGGAACCGGGTGCTTTTGACCAAGTATATCGGGTTGAAAGGGAAACCTTACCACGACAGGGAGGAGCCGGTGACGTGGGAGCAGTGCAGTCTGCGGACTTTCCTGAACGGCGAGTTCATGGATATCCATTTCTCTGAAACGGAGCAGCAGTATATCCTGATGAGCCGGGTGACGGCGGAGAGCAATGCCTCTTACGGCACTGACGGAGGCCGGGATACGGAGGACAAGCTTTTTCTTCCCAGTGGCAGCGAGATAGAGAAATACAGGAAGATACTGAAAACCGGCCGGAACAATATGCGGCTTCGCACGCCGGGCAAGAAAAAAGAGACGACGGCCTTTATCTCTTACCGCGGGAAACAGATTGACTATGGTTTCCCGGTGGATCAGGCGGGGGCTCTGGTCCGCCCCACGATGTGGGTTTCCACAAGCATAAAATAAGACAGGGCCTGCCCTTGTTTTGCCATTATTTTATGCTTTCTTATTGAGTAGGAAAGGCAGGAAAAAAATTAACAAGGAGTCGAGATTATGAAAAACAGAAAGAGTTTGTATGTGGTATTGATACTTTTGTTTGCCTGTTTCCTGGCGGTGGGGATTTCCGTCGATGCTCAGGCAAAGAAGAAAAAGAAAAAGGTGAAGACGCCATCTCTCAGCACGGCGACGGTCACCCTGTCGAAGACTTCCTATACATATAACGGGAAGGCGAGAAAACCGAAGGTTACGGTGAAGGTGAGTGCGAAGGGCAAAAAGAAGAAAAAACTTGCCAAGAAATTTTATACAGTAAAATATACGGACAACAAGGCCGCCGGGAAGGCGAAGGTCACCGTAAAGGCAAATTCCAAGGGAAAGAAAAAAGAGAAGTGCAAGGGCAAAAAGAGTGTTACGTTTGTGATCAACAAGTCAGCGCGTTCCATCGTCCCGGGAAAGACGACCTACTCTGCGGTGGAGGATGACGGCGCTTTCAATATTACGGCCAAGGCGTCCAAGGGTAAGGGAACTATTACGTATGTAAGCAGCAATGCCGCTGTGGTTTCCATCACATCGGCCGGCCGGGTGACGCCGAAGAAAGCCGGTAAGGCTGACGTCACTGCCACAGTAAAGGAGACGAAGAACTATAAGTCTGCCAAGGTGAAGATTCCGGTGACGATCAATAAGATCCCCACGTTCAATATAGACAGCGCGGCCAGCATCAGGAATTTCAATTATGAAAAGCGGAAAGACAACTGGTATACGGAGATGGGCTATGAAGGTATAGTGGATTTTACACCTACGTTCCTCACTGCCTACAAGTGGAGTGTGACCAAGTACACCATGCCCGGCCTGGCGCCTACCGGCAGGGCGGACGTCTTTGCGGGAAGTGTCGAGTGCAAGGATCTGTGCCCCCAGGGCGTATGTACCGCCGGAGATTACCTGCTGGTGACGGCGTACTGTACAGATAATGTCCACAATGCCTGCATATTGATCTACAGTAAATCTACCGGTGATTTTTTGAACTCTCTGGTGCTGAAGAAGAAGAGCCATGTAGGGGGGATCACCTTTGACGGAACGAATATATGGGTATGCCACTCGAGCACCACAACTCTCCAGAGGATCAGCTACAGTGGCCTGAAGAAATGTGCCACCGGCTCCAAGAAGGTGGTCAAGATTACCGATGTGAAGCTCCCGGCGGAGGATGACGAAGAGGATCCTCTGAAGGGGAAACCCTCAGCAGTGGCCTACCAGGGAAATGGCGGCTACGACGAGGAGGGAGAATATCTGTGGGTGGCCAGCAATGCCACGCCAAAAAGCCAGAGCAGCGATGAGGCCTCCGAGGCGACCGATGATGAATCGGAGGATCCCCTTATGATCGCTTACCGGTACGAGAACGGGAAATTAAACACCGTGCCGCAGTATCTGTACGGAAAGGTTCACGATTATCTCGGCATCAGTTCCATTGATACCGATGAGAAGCAGCAGGAGTCCATGGCGGTGTCCGGTGTGGCGGTGGCGGTCAGCGGAGCTGCTGTGACGGAGGTGGTCAAGGATGGCCCGGCTACGGCGATTCTGACGGCGGACGGAGAGAAAGTGTCTCTGCAGCAGGGAGATATCGTGGTGAAGATCGGCGAGACAGACATCTCCTCCCAGGCAGTGTTTGAGAATGCGGTGGACAAGGTGAAAGACGGTGACAAACTGTATATCCAGGCCTTGCGGATCCGGGACGGAGAGGCGGAGGTCATCGAAGGGACGATCACGGTGAAGGTGGGCGAGAGACAGATCCAGTCGGGAGATGACGCCTATCTGAAAGTGGTGATTCCCTACCGGGTACAGGGCCTCACCTTTACGGATGGAGGGAAAGTGATCTTCAGTATCTCCAACGGGCGGAGCACGGAGAAACCCCGCTATATATCCCAGCTGCTCGTGACGGATATGGACGCCAGCTCCACACTGATCTACCGAGATCTCATCATCCTGCCTCCGATGATCGAGGGGATTGAGATGCAGAAGAACGGGGAACTGTATATGCTGTTCGAGTCGGCCAGCATCAAGTACTACAGCGGCACCGATAAGAAGGGCAAGAGCGAATGCCCCATCGACAGGATCATATCCGTGGATCTGAACCTGGATTGATACGGCGGATATTCATATAAAAATCCCGGCACGCGGCCAATTTTGGCTGTGCGCCGGGATTTTTTATTTCGAGTTGCCGAAAAAGGTAAAATAAGGTACAATATGCCATAGGGGTGGCTGGTTTGGAAAAAAAGAAGAAAGGAGCATGAATATGAGACGAGTAGCTTTTTTGACCAGTGGAGGAGATTGTCAGGCTTTGAATGCCACGATGCGCGGGGTGGCAAAGACACTTTACAACGAGGATCCGGATATAGAGATCTACGGGATCCTGGAGGGATACAAGGGGTTGATGTATGAGAAATATGTCAAGATGAAACCTTCGGATTTCTCGGGCATCCTGACAGAGGGCGGCACGATCCTGGGCTCGTCCCGCCAGCCCTTCAAGAACATGCGAAAACCGGATGAAAATGGTATGGACAAGGTTTTGGCCATGGTCAACACCTACAATAAAATGAAACTGGACTGTCTGGTGGTTCTGGGCGGAAACGGCACACAGAAGTCGGCCAACATGCTCAGCCAGGAGGGGTTGAACGTGGTAAGCCTGCCAAAGACCATCGACAATGATATATGGGGCACGGACATGACATTTGGATTCCAGAGTGCGGTGGATATCGCTGTGAATGCCATCGACTGCATCCACACCACGGCCTACTCCCACGGCAGGGTATTTATCGTGGAGGTTATGGGCCATAAAGTGGGCTGGCTTACACTGCACGCGGGTATCGCCGGGGGAGCGGATGTGATCCTGCTTCCGGAGATCCCCTATGATATTGACGCGGTGGTGGAGGCCATCCAGAAGAGGACGGACGCCGGCAAGCGGTTTACGATCCTGGCGGTGGCGGAGGGAGCCATTTCCAAAGAGGATGCCGCCCTGTCCAAGAAGGAGAGGAAAGCGAAGCTGAAGGATAATCCCTATCCCAGTGTATCCTACAAGGTGGGGGCGGAGATTGAGGAGCGCACCGGCCAGGAGATCCGGGTGACCGTGCCGGGACATACCCAGAGGGGCGGCAGTCCCTGTGCCTATGACCGGGTGATCTCCAGCCGGCTGGGCGCAGCGGCGGCAAAGTTGATCCTGAAGGAGAAATACGGGTATATGGTAGGATTCAAGAACGATGAGATCATTCCCGTACCTTTAAGTGAAGTGGCAGGAAAGTTGAAAATGGTAGACCCGAAGTCCTCGATCATCAAGGAGGCGAAGAGTCTGGGAATCAGTTTTGGAGTAAAATAGATGGCATATCAGGCATTATATCGAAAATACCGCCCTAAGGATTTTTCTGCTGTGAAGGGGCAGGATCCCATCGTGACCACGCTGACGAATCAGATACAGGCGGAGCGGGTGGGACATGCCTATCTGTTCTGCGGCACCCGGGGCACCGGGAAGACCACGGTGGCAAAGATCTTTGCCAGGGCGGTGAATTGTGAAAATCCGGGGCCCAATGGCCCCTGCGGGGACTGCGCCATGTGCCGGGCGATAGAGAGTCAGACGTCCATGAATGTGGTGGAGATCGACGCGGCCTCCAACAACCGGGTGGATGATATCCGCCAGGTGATCGAGGAGGTGCAGTACTCCCCGGCAGAAGGAAAATATAAAGTGTATATTATCGACGAGGTACACATGCTGTCGGTGAGCGCATTCAACGCCCTGTTGAAGACGTTGGAGGAACCGCCCTCCTACCTGATTTTTATTCTGGCCACCACGGAGGCGCACAAGATCCCCCTGACCATCCTCTCCCGGTGTCAGCGCTATGATTTTCGGCGGATCAGCGTGGATACCATAGCGGCCCGGATGAGGGAACTGCTGGATGCGGAGGGTATCGAGGCGGAGGACCGGGCCCTGTCCTACATTGCCAGACAGGCGGACGGAGCGCTCCGGGACGGATTGAGCCTTCTGGAGCAGTGTGTCTCCTACTATTTCGGTCAAAAGCTGACATTTGAAAATGTGTTGAAGGTGCTGGGGGCTGTGGATCAGTCTGTGTACCATGATCTGATGGGCGCACTGGTCAGAGGCTGCGCGGAGGATGTGCTGGCGGTCATAGGAGAGGTGGTGGAGTCGGGAAAGGATCTCACCCAGTTTGTCAATGAGTTTGTCTGGTATCTCCGGAACCTTCTGGTGATCAAGACGGCGAAGGAGGCGGGGCATCTGCTGGATATGTCGGAGGAGAATATCCGGGAAATGGAACAGTACGCCCGGGAGGTGGAACTGGAAATGATCTTCCGCTATATACGCATTCTCTCCGGCGTGGCAAACGACATGAAATACAGCAACAATAAGCGGGTGCTTGTGGAGGTGGCTGTGATCAAGCTCTGCCGCCCGCAGATGGAGAGAGATTACGAGTCTCTGGTCGATCGCCTGCACAGGCTGGAGGAGCAGAGTGAGGAGTGGCAGGATGCCCTGGAGAGCGGTGAACTGACTGTGGGTGCGGCAGAGCCGGAGAGAAAGAAAGAGCCTCTGACCCCGAAGAAAACAATACGGCCGGAGGCGGTGCCGGAAGATGTGAGACAGGCGGTGTCCAACTGGCCGCAGATCCTGCACCGGATGGATCCGGTTTCCCGCAGTATGCTGACGGAAGTGGTCCTGTCCGTGTCGGACGCAGGAGCGCTGATCATGGCATTTTCCCAGTCCACGCCGGCGGAGTATTTCAGGAGGGAGGAGAGCCGGGCAGAGCTGGTGGAGGCTGTGGGGCAGGTTATCGGAAAGGACATTGCCGTGGAGGTGCGTTTTGTAGAAAACCGGCAGGAGATGAATGCGCTGCCGGAGCTTCGGAATATAATAAAAAATGTAGAGATAGAAATGATAGATTGAGGAAGGAGAGATCGATCATATGGCTAAGAGAGGCGGAGGCTTTCCCGGCGGCGGTATGCCGGGGAACATGAACAACCTGATGAAACAGGCACAGAAGATGCAGCGGCAGATGGAGGAGAGTCAGAAGGCGATGGAGGAGAAGGAGTTTGAAGCCACCGCCGGAGGCGGAGCGGTGACGGTGAAGGTTTCCGGGAAGAAGGAAGTGCTCTCGGTGAAACTCAGTGAAGAGGTGGTGGATCCGGATGACATTGAGATGCTGGAGGATCTGATCGTGGCCGCCACCAATGAGGCGCTCCGGAAGATGGAGGCGGAGAACGCCAAATCCATGGAGGCGCTCACCGGGGGCCTGAATCTGGGTGGAGGATTTCCGTTCTGATGAATTATTACAGTGAATCAATATCCAATCTGATAGAGGAATTGGCAGGGCTGCCGAATATAGGCCCCAAGTCGGCACAGAGGCTGGCTTTTCATATTCTGAGCCTGCCGGAGAAACGGGTGGAACATCTGGCGGACTGTATTCTCACTGCGAGAAAAAAGATCTGTATGTGCAAGAGATGTTTTAATCTGACAGACAACGAGATATGCCCGATCTGCAGCAATCCCAAAAGAGACCAGAGCACCATCATGGTGGTGGAAACGGCCAGTGATCTGGCGGCCTACGAGAAGACGGGCCAGTACCGGGGCCTGTACCATGTACTCCACGGAGCGGTGAATCCCATGGTGGGTGTCCAGCCGGACAATCTGAAACTGAAGGAACTGCTGCAGCGCCTCCAGAGGGAGGATGTCCGGGAGGTCATCGTGGCCACCAACTCTACTGTGGAGGGGGAAGCCACCGCCCTGTGGCTCAGTAAATACGTGAAACAGGCGGGGATCAGAGTGACCCGCATTGCCAGCGGGGTGCCGGTGGGAGGGGCGCTGGAGTTCATCGACGAGATGACATTATTCCGCGCGCTGGAGGGTCGGACGGAACTTTGAGCGCAGCAGACAGCGGTACAGCCCCACAGAGATGAAGTCTGCCAGCTGCATGACCAGATTCAGATGTGTGGTCTGCAGGAGCATCTGACTTCCGAATCCGGACAGATTGACGATACCTGTGATAAAGATGTCACCCACCTGGGGCAGAGTTTTATCCACGCCCACACCGGGACAGAGGGACCCCTCACCCAGGGTGATGTAACCCACATGGTCGGCGATACCCAGTGAGGCGTCGATGGCGATGACCAGGGCGCTGGGGTGATATGTTTGAATAAAACTCATAGTGGTTTCCAGATTTTTGGCATGGATGGGCTTCTCCAGTGTGCCGTACAGGTGGAAACCGCTTTTTTTAAAATGCCGCTCGTGAAGGTGCAGTTTGTGACCCACGATAGGTCCCAGACAGTCGCCGGTGGCCCGGTCCGAACCGATGCAGAGCAGCACGATCTCCCGCTCGTTACCGCCATGTTTACTCAACAATTCCTGCAATGTATTGGTAAATTCTAAAAGAGAATGATTCTCTCCCGGATCATAGTAATGGATCATAGTTGTCTTTCACCTCTCCTGAAAGTGTTTTGCCTAATGAGAGTATTCTCAGAAAATCCATTTTTTAGTCTCAGGAAAACCTCTTTTAAAAAAATATCCACAGGTATCCAAATCGACAAAATCAGCGGAGCAGATGTGTTAATATGGGTCCACATAGTGGGTTGCCATGTGGATTTTTCCATGGCGTGTATAAAAAAATGGAGGTGCAGAATGCAGTGGAATAAACCGAAAAGCGTGAGACAGATCGGCCAGATCCCCGGCCGGAACAGGATTTATATGGAGGATTATGTGATACGTTTTGCCAAGAGACTGGCGGGGCAGAACAGGGGGGTGGAGAAGGCGGCGGTGCTGCTGGGAAATATTCATCTGGGTGAGGGAGAAAAAATCTATCAAATTTCCGGGATTGTGGAGATACCCGGGTTTGCCGCCCGGACAAGCCCCGCCCTGTCCCAGAACAAATGGAACCAGATCTTCACGGAGATCAAAGAAAATTTCACGGATCTGGAGATCGTGGGCTGGTTCTTTACCCGGCAGGGATTTTCCGTGAAGGACTCGGCGCAGCTTCTGGAGATACACAAGCAGAATTTTCAGCACAGGGACAAGGTTCTGTATTTATATGAAGAGACAGGCCAGGAGGACAGTTTCTTTCTGTATCGGAACGGGCAGTTCGAGCGTCAGATGGGGTACTATATCTACTATGAGAAAAATCCGGAGATGCTGCGCTACATGGAGAAGGAGGCGGACAGGCACATACATATAGTGGAGCAGGAAGATGACCGTGTGATCCGCAATATCCGGGGGATCATGGAGGAGAAGGCGAATCATCAGCAGAGGAGACAAAGACGGGACAGCCGGTTTGGGTACGGACTGGGGACACTGGTGGCCCTGATCGCCATTCTGGTGGGCGCCTCCGCCCTGCGCAGCCAAAGCGCCCTGAATGAACTGCAGGCCCAGCTGCAAAGCCTGCAGGAGATGGCCCTGGGAGAGCAGGATAAGGAGCGGACAACCACCACCACAGTGGAGACACTGGGGAATAATCTCGCAAAGCCGGATCCCACACAGACAGCTGCCGTCACAGCCTCCGCCATCTCCGAGGGGGCCATCCAAAGTCCGGTTGCCAAATAAAACAGCTTGTGGTATGATGTGGGTCAAAGGACGAGGTGTAATATGGCAGAGTTGTTTGATATATCGACAGGGCAGTACGAGACATATGAAGACAGGAAAAAACGCAAGTGGATGTTTGCCGTTGCAGCGGTGATCATTTTGGCGGGGGTTGGTCTGCTGGTCGCGCTGTCCCACTTTTTCGGAAACCAGTGCTACCGGGATTATGAGGTGCAGAACGAGGTGGAGCGGAAGGACAGCAACAACGGAAAGTACTGTTTTTTTAACAATGATATAATAAAATACAGCAGGAGCGGTATCAGTGCCATCAACAACAAAGGAGAGATCCTGTGGAACGGCGGCTATGAGATGAGCCAGCCCCAGGTGGATACCTGCGGAGATTTTGCGGTGGTGGCGGACGTCACCGGAAAGCAGATCTATGTATACAGCGGGGAGGACGAAGGGGTGGGCATAGAGACCACCCTGCCCATCGTGCGGGTCAAAGTGGCAGCTCAGGGAGTGGTGGCGGCGCTCCTGCAGGATTCCGAATCCAATGTTTTAAATATTTACAATCCCTACAGCAGCGCGGACAAGCTTCTCGTGGAGATCCCTACCAACGTCAGCGAGGAGGGGTATCCCCTGGATTTTGACATTTCTCCGGACGGGAACAGCCTGGCCATGTCCTTTATGGTGGTCAACGGGAGCGATGTGGAAAACCGTGTGAGTTTCTACAACTTCACGGAAGTGGGGCAGGACAAGAACACCATGGTGGGCGGAAAATCCTTTGGGGAGAAAATGATCTCCTATATCGAGTTTGTGGATGAGGATGCGGTGGCCGTTTTCCACGAGAGCGGGTATTCCCTGTTCCGCGGCATGAAGCAGCCGGAGGTGGCGGTGGAGAAGAATTTTGACGGGAAGATCCGCAGCATGGTCTGCGATGAGAGCCGTGTGGCAGTGGTGGAGAACATGGATGAGAAAAAGAAATTGTCCCTGTTTCAGTGGAACGGGAAGCAGGAGCTGGAGCGGGAGCTTTCCTTCTCCTATGCGGACATGCAGCTCTGTCACAACGAGATCATATTTACCTCCAACCATGACTGCCATATTTTGAGGACCAACGGAACGGATAAATTTATCAAGGACTTTGAGAATGAGATAGAGGCGGTATTTCCCACGAACAGTGACAATGTATATACTCTGATCGACTCGGAGAAGATCCGGAAGATCAAACTGATCAGGTGATGAGGGGGATTTTCGGCACATCAGACGGTGAGACACGAAGGAAGGTGAGGATGAGATGGAGATACGGATCGCGGAGATCGCAGCCCTGGCGGTGGTGGTTTTGTCGGCGGCAGCCGGAGCCTGCCGGGGGCTGGTGATGACAGTGTATTCCCTTGTGCGGTTTATTCTTTTATTGATCCTGGCTGTCCTGCTGGTGCCAATCCTGCGCCCTGTGATCCCGGCGGAGGTTCTGGTGCCGGAGGGGGCGGCGTTTGTGCTGGCGTTTATCCTGGCCTTTGTCCTGCTGGGGATCGTGGCCCACCTTTTGAAGATCGTGGATCATATACCGGTGCTGCGGACGGTGAATAAACTGGGAGGTTTTCTGGTGGGGGCGGTGTTTGGCGTCATAGCGGTCTGGCTGGCCCTCTTTGTGATCGGGTGTTTTCAGGATGCACCCTGGTGCCGGACCCTGGCGGAATATGTGCACGAAAGTCCGGTTCTCATGGAAATCCAGAGAGTCAATCCGCTGGTCTATGTGATGGAATTTTTTTCTTGACAAAGAAAGTGCCACACGATATAATGATTTAGCATGCCTTCGTGTGGCTATTATTATGCCATGAGACATGTATAAAATAAACTACAGGAGGTGAAAATTAATGCCAACTTTTAACCAATTAGTAAAGCAGGGGAGAAAAACGGTTGCGAAGAAATCAAATTCTCCGGCGTTGCAGTCATGCTACAACTCTTTGAAGAAAAAGTCTGTAAATGCCAGTTCTCCGCAGAAGCGTGGCGTATGTACCGTTGTCCGTACAGCCACCCCGAAGAAACCTAACTCCGCGCTCCGCAAGATTGCCAGAGTTCGTCTTTCTAACGGTATTGAGGTGACAAGCTATATTCCCGGCGAAGGCCACAACCTTCAGGAGCATAGCGTGGTTATGATCCGCGGCGGACGTGTCAAGGATCTCCCGGGTACCAGATACCACATCATCCGTGGTACTTTGGATACGGCCGGTGTTGCCAACAGAAAACAGGCCCGTTCCAAGTATGGCGCCAAGAGACCGAAAGCAGCAAAGTGATCACTGCGAAAACTAATTAAAAAAAGTACCGGATTAATTTTTGCATCTTAATTATAATAGAAGTAATGAAGTGAGCAAGACTTAAACTGGTGCGGACACAAGTCGTGAGTACCTGTGAATTAATTTTATATTAAGGAGGGAAGTAACGTGCCACGTAAAGGACATGTACAAAAAAGAGATGTATTGGCAGATCCCGTTTACAAGAACAAGATCGTCACCAAACTGATCAACAATATCATGCTGGATGGCAAGAAGGGTGTTGCTCAGAAGATCGTTTACGGAGCGTTTGAGCAGGTTGCCGATAAAACCGGCAAGGATGCGCTGGAGGTATTCGATGAGGCAATGAGTAATATCATGCCGGAGCTTGAGGTTAAGGCGAGACGTATCGGCGGTTCCACATATCAGGTTCCCATAGAGGTGCGCCCTGACCGCAGACAGGCGCTGGCTCTGCGCTGGCTGACAACTTACTCTCGCAATCGTGGTGAGAAGACCATGAAGGAGAGGCTCGCCAATGAGATCATGGATGCTGCCAACAATACCGGCGCATCGGTGAAGAAGAAAGAAGATATGCACAAGATGGCGGAAGCTAACAAGGCTTTTGCGCATTACCGCTGGTAAAAGGAGGAACTAGTTTTGGCTGGAAGAGAATATCCGCTTGAGCGTACCAGGAATATTGGTATCATGGCTCATATCGATGCCGGTAAGACTACATTGACGGAACGTATTTTATATTATACCGGTGTCAACTATAAAATTGGTGAGACCCATGATGGTGCTTCTACCATGGACTGGATGGAGCAGGAGCAGGAGAGAGGTATCACGATCACTTCTGCTGCCACCACATGCCACTGGACTTTGGAGGATCATCACAAGGCAAAAGAGGGTGCGTTAGAGCACCGCATCAATATTATCGATACCCCGGGACACGTGGACTTCACGGTAGAGGTGGAGCGCTCCCTGCGCGTATTGGATGGAGCGGTCGGTGTGTTTGATGCCAAAGCAGGTGTTGAGCCTCAGTCGGAGAATGTATGGCGTCAGGCTGACACATACAACGTACCGCGTATGGCATTCATCAACAAGATGGATAAGATGGGTGCTGATTTCTTTTATTCTGTTCAGACGATCATCGACCGCCTGGGCAAAAATGCGATTCCGGTTCAGATCCCGATCGGCAAGGAGGATGACTTCATCGGCCTGATCGATCTGTTTGAGATGGAAGCATACTATTACAAAGACGATAAGGGTGAGGATATCGAGATCACAGAGATCCCGGATGATCTGAAAGATCAGGCCGCAGAGTGGCATGATAATCTCGTGGAGAAGATCTGTGAAATGGATGACGACCTGCTGGAGAAATATCTGGAGGGGGAAGAGCCCACTGTAGATGAACTCAAGAAGATACTCCGCAAGGGTACGATCGCCTGCGAGGCCGTGCCGGTGTACTGTGGTTCCGCTTACAAGAACAAGGGAGTTCAGAAGATGCTGGACGGCGTCATTGAATATATGCCGGCCCCCACGGATATCCCGGATATCACCGGCGTGGACGACGAGGGGAACGAAGTTACCCGAAAGTCCTCAGATGAGGAGCCTTTTGCCGCTCTGGCATTCAAGATCATGTCGGATCCCTTTGTGGGGAAACTGGCATTCTTCCGTGTATATTCCGGCACATTGAACGCCGGTTCCTACGTGCTGAACGCTACAAAGGAGAAGAAGGAGCGTGTGGGACGTATCCTGCAGATGCACGCCAACAAGCGGAGCGAGCTGGATAAGGTGTATTCCGGAGATATTGCGGCTGCCGTAGGTTTTAAGCTGACCACCACCGGTGATACCATCTGTGATGAGCAGCATCCGGTCATCCTGGAGTCCATGGAATTCCCGGAACCGGTTATCGAGCTGGCTATTGAGCCCAAGACGAAGAACGATCAGGGCAAGATGGGCGAGGCCCTTGCCAAGCTGGCGGAGGAGGATCCCACTTTCCGTGCTCACACGAATCAGGAGACAGGCCAGACGATCATCGCCGGAATGGGTGAGCTTCACCTGGAGGTTATCGTAGACCGTCTGCTCCGCGAGTTTAACGTGGAGGCCAATGTGGGTGCGCCCCAGGTGGCATATAAGGAGACATTTACGAAAGAGGTAGAGGTGGACAGCAAGTATGCGAAGCAGTCCGGTGGTCGTGGTCAGTATGGCCACTGCCGTGTGCGCTTCACACCTATCGACCCCAACGGAGAGACGACGTATGAGTTTGAGTCCACAGTAGTGGGCGGCGCTATTCCGAAGGAGTATATCCCGGCGGTAGACGAGGGTATCCAGGAGGCGGCCCAGGCAGGGATCCTTGCCGGATTCCCGGTACTTGGAGTTCACGCCAACTGCTACGACGGTTCCTACCATGAGGTGGACTCCAGCGAGATGGCATTCCACATTTCCGGCTCCATGGCTTTCAAGGAGGCGATGAAGAAGGGAGACGCTGTTCTCCTTGAGCCGATCATGAAGGTGGAGGTAACCATGCCGGAGGAGTACATGGGTGATGTGATCGGAAGTCTGAACGCGAAGCGCGGCCAGATCGAGGGTATGGACGACATCGGCGGAGGCAAGATCGTCAGGGCGTTCGTTCCGCTGGCAGAGATGTTCGGTTACTCCACGGAGCTCCGCTCATCCACCCAGGGACGCGGCAACTATTCCATGTTCTTTGAGAGATATGAGAAGTGTCCGAAGAATGTTCAGGACAAGGTGCTGGCCCAGAGAAATGGCAAATAAGATACAATAAACAAAAAGGGGCTTGCTTTTTTGGCTGGTTTCCCCTATAATGATGCTATAATTCGGCATCGATTTCTAAATAAAAATTAAAAAATGTTAGGAGGACGTTTAGAAATGGCTAAGGAAAAGTATGTAAGAAGTAAACCGCATTGCAACATTGGTACGATTGGTCACGTAGACCATGGTAAAACTACTCTGACAGCCGCTATTACGAAGGTACTGGCTGAGAGGGTAGAGGGAAACGAAGCAACGGATTTTGAGAATATCGATAAAGCTCCGGAGGAGAGAGAGCGTGGTATTACAATCTCTACTGCACACGTTGAGTATGAGACAGAGAAGAGACATTACGCACACGTTGACTGCCCGGGACATGCCGATTACGTAAAGAACATGATTACCGGTGCTGCCCAGATGGACGGCGCTGTCCTGGTAGTAGCAGCAACAGACGGTGTTATGGCTCAGACGAAGGAGCACATCCTTCTGTCCCGTCAGGTAGGTGTACCCTATATCATCGTATTCCTGAACAAGTGTGACATGGTAGACGACGATGAGCTGATCGAGCTGGTAGAGATGGAAGTTACCGAGCAGCTGGAAGAGTATGATTTCCATGACTGCCCGATCATCAAGGGTTCCGCTCTGAAAGCTCTGGAAGACCCGAGCAGCGAGTGGGGCGACAAGATCATTGAGCTGATGAACACGATCGACGAGTATATCCCGGATCCCGAGCGTGACACCGATAAGCCGTTTGTTATGCCGGTGGAGGACGTATTCTCCATCACAGGCCGTGGTACAGTTGCTACCGGTCGTGTAGAGGCTGGTACGCTTCACCTGAATGACGAGGTTGAGATCGTTGGTATCAAGGAAGAGACCCGCAAGGTTGTTGTAACCGGTATCGAGATGTTCCACAAGGAGCTGGATGAGGCTCAGGCTGGTGACAACGCCGGTGTACTGCTCCGTGGTGTTCAGAAGAACGAGATTGAGAGAGGACAGGTTTTGGCTCAGCCCGGAACTCTGACCTGCCACACCAAGTTCACGGCTCAGGTTTACGTACTGACCAAGGACGAGGGTGGACGTCATACTCCGTTCTTCAATAACTACCGTCCGCAGTTCTATTTCCGTACAACCGATGTGACCGGTGTCGTACAGCTGCCGGAGGGCACAGAGATGTGCATGCCTGGTGATAACGTGGAGATGACCATTGAGCTGATTCACCCGATCGCTATGGATCAGGGTCTTACATTCGCTATCCGCGAGGGTGGACGTACGGTAGGATCTGGTCGTGTGGCTAGTATTCTTGAGTAATTTGCGCGATGGCAATAAGCCTTGCACGAATATATAGTGAGGACTCCGGAAAGAGCTTGCTCTTGACCGGAGTTTTTGCTATATATGAGTATAGGGCGCGGATATTGGAGTATCCTTAAAGTGGAAGAATCTATTTTATACTTTTCATGCAATTCTGAAATCTGCTAAAAGCCTGATAAAAAGCTTAATTGCAAAAGTAAATTCCAGTGCAGAAGTAAATTCTACCAGCCATGTTTCTTTTTTATGAAGATTTAAAGATACGTTGCCTGACAGCAGATTCTTTGTCTGGGTTTACGGGTTACTTTATCAGCTCAGGTGTCAGATTGATCTTGTCTGGTTCAATCGGCTTGAGCTGAAGTGCTAACAGGATGTCCATGTCGAAGTTTTCTTTTGCTGCCTGGTATGGGGTCATCCCAAGCAGGCTCTGCCGCGGGACAGAGTTGATGTGATTTACAATCAGGTTCAGATCCCATTGTGTCAGATGTTCAAAACTGGTGCCCTTGGGAAGTATCTCCCGCAGCTTTGTATGGACATTTTCAATGCCGCCCTTTTGGCCGCTGCGCATTGGGTCGCAATAATAAATGCGGGTACGCTGGGAACCATTCATACCGGTCTCCAGTGCATCCGGGTCGCCAAATTCACCGCCGCGGTCGGTCAGGACTGTTTCAAACAGGATGCGGAAAGTTTCCGTACCCAGCCGGGCTTCCAGACGGTCAAAGACAGCACGGACGGCACCCTTGGTGCACCTGTTTAAAAGATAAGCAAGGAACAGTTTCTCATCCCGGAAATAAAATGTCAGGATACATTTT
>CAZAEM010000040.1:0-20258 GCA_964484225.1 uncultured Eubacterium sp. | reverse complement strand
GTCTCACAACCGGGAGATATTTGTCAATACTCTTTTTAAACCTTTCGGTTGTTACGATTTACATCCGAAAGATTTCTCGCTATGTATACGGCAGGGGTATCCAGCAGACTGGTGAAAATAAAAATTATATAACTGGATAGGACAATATGAACCAGTGTGCCAATGCTGTACACTCCCAAAAAGGCAGCAAAATTATATAGGAGAGTATTGAAAAACTGTGACATCAGCGTAGAACCATTGTTGCGGAGCCACAGGAATTTCCTGGAGTCCCGGCATCTCTCCTCCGTCTTTTTCCAGATCGCATGGTAAGCCCAGACATCGAACATCTGCACGACTGCATAGACTGCGATGCTGCTGATCATCAGCCGGGGGGTATTGCTGAACACCGCCCGTATGGATGGCGTCGCCCAGTCGCTCCCGTTTGGCACATATAACATCCAGGACTGGGTGATCAGCACAAACACGATAGATGTCACGATGCCGATGGTGACCGCCTTCTGTGCCGCTCTCTTCCCCTCCGTCTCGCTGAGGATGTCGGTGACGAGAAAGGTACTGGCAAAAAGGATATTTCCCAGCGTCTGCTCCATGCCAAAGGCATCCACCACGATCAGTACCTCGATATTGGCGGAGATGGTGGCCAGGACCGTCCAACAATACAAACCGGATTTCCCCCAAAAACGATAAAAGAAAATGACACAGGTGTACAAAACAATCAGCGATGTGATCAATAGTAATTCATTCATCTTTCTTCCCTTTCTGTTACTATTTACAGTCCCTCGACAGGACAATGCCCTCAAACTTTACCACAGACAGGAAAAAATGTCAAAAAATCCATTTACCCATATAAATTATTTTGCGGTTTCTGCCGATAAAGATAGAAACCATTCTATCACTGAAAATATTCGTGTCACTGCTGCCATGGAAGGAAGCAGACACAAAAAAAAGGAGGAATTATCTTATGAGTGTAAATGGAATTACAAGCACAGTGGCTGGTACATATACAACCACAACGGCCGCATCAAAAAAGACAGAGACTGCCACAGAGAAAAAAACAGAGGAGAATGTGGGCGTCGTATATGAACCGTCCAACGCTACGGATGGCGAGTCAAATAAGGTTACAGACTATTCTTCCATCATAAGCAGCTTGAAATCAGAGCTGTCCAACAAAAATCAGCAGCTTCAGAATCTCGTAACCCAGCTGTTGAGTCAACAGGCCAATAAATATACCACGCTGGCTGATTTGTTCAAAAACATCAAAGCAGATCCTGCTACCATCGCCCAGGCTCAGAAAGATATCAGCGAGGACGGCTACTGGGGTGTCGAGCAGACGAGCGACCGACTGGTATCTATGGCAAAGGCCCTGAGTGGCGGGGACAGCACAAAGGCAGACGAATTGATTGCCGCCATCAAAAAGGGCTTCGAACAGGCAACTGGTGCCTGGGGAGATGATCTCCCGGATATCTGCAAGGAAACACTTGATACAACTGTGCAGAAGATGGAGAATTGGCGCGATGGCGTCACCACCGAGGGATGAGACGGAACCTGATCCGATATGACAGCTGCCCCGCATCTTTGATGCGGGGCAGCTTATTCAGTTTATCCCCCCCAGAATTTCCATGATATCCTCCCGGCTGAAGCTTGCGCTGCCCACCTGTTCACCGCTCAGCACCTGCTCCGCCAGCTCTTTTTTCTTTTCCTGCAGCCGGACGATATTTTCCTCAATACTGTCCTTCATCACGAGACGGTATACCGTCACCACATTCTTCTGGCCGATGCGGTGCGCCCGGTCCGTGGCCTGATTCTGCACCGCCACGTTCCACCAGGGATCGTAGTGGATCACCACGTCCGCCGCAGTGAGGTTCAGCCCCGTGCCCCCCGCTTTCAGAGAGATGCAGAATACCGGCGTGTCATCCCGGTTAAACTCCTCCACCATCCTGGCCCGCTTCTCCTTGCCGGTACTCCCGGTCAGCGTGTAGAAAGAGATCCCCCTCTCCTGCATCCCCTCCTGCAGTATCTGCAGCATACTCGTAAACTGCGAGAAGAGAAGGATCTTGTGTCCCGCCCCGATAGCGTTCTCCACCAGCTCCAGACACAGATCCGTCTTGGCCGAATTTCCCCGGTAATCCTCGTAGATCAGCGCCGGATGGCAGCACATCTGCCGAAGCCTCGTGAGCTCCGACAGGATCTGGATCTTGGAGGTGTTAAACTCCTCCTCCGTCTTCTCATCCAGCATGAGTTTCATCCGCTGTACGTGTGCCTGGTACAGCTCCCTCTGCTCCTCCTCCAGCGGCGCCACCACATTCTCCTCCAGCTTGTCCGGGAGATCTTTCAGCACGTCCCCCTTCAGGCGGCGCAGGACAAAGGGCCCGATCATTTTCTGCAGGCGGCTGAGGATCTTCTCCTCCCGGTTGATTACAATGGGCACTTCCAACTCCTCCCGAAAATGCTTGTAATTATAGAGAAATCCCGGCATGAGATAATCAAAAATACTCCACAGTTCGCTGAGACGGTTCTCCATGGGCGTCCCGGTCAGCGCGATGCGAAACCGGGCCTGTATGGATTTCACCGCCCTGGCTCCCTTGGTATTTTGGTTCTTGATAAACTGCGCCTCGTCGATGACCTGGCAGAAAAAGGAAATATCCCGATATACACCCACATCCCGCCGAAGCAGATCGTAGGAGGTCAGAAGGACGTCCCGCTCTCCACTGTTTTGAATCTTCTCCTCCCTATCCCTGACATTTCCCACGATGAGGCGGGTGGAAAGTTCCGGCGCAAAACTTCGGATCTCATTCTCCCAGTTGTAGACCAGGGAGGCCGGGGTCACCACCAGTGTCCTCCGGTTCTCCGTCTCCGGCGCATCCTGAAATTCTGACAGAAGAAAACAGAGCACCTGCAGTGTCTTTCCCAGCCCCATATCGTCTGCCAGGATGCCCCCGAATCCATTCTGGCACAGTGTTTTCAGCCAGAAAAATCCCTCCCGCTGATATTCCCTGAGGACCGGCTGCAGACCGGCCGGCACCTCAAAATCATTTTCCGCAGCCGTCTTCATATGGCGGACCAGGGTCCGGTATCCCCTGTCCTTCACTATGGAGAACCCGTCGGATTCCCGGCTTCTGGCATCCAGATACAGCGCCCGGTACTTCGGCAGCTGCAGGGTATCCTTTTTCAGATCCTCCGGGCTGATCATCAGATCCTCCTGCAGCTCTTTCAACACAGCCAGTCCGCCCTCATCCATCCGGATAAACTCCCCGCTCCTGAGCCGGTAATATTTTTTCTTTTTGGAATACCGGGACAGGATCTCCACCAGTTCATCCTTCGTCAGCTGCTCCGATTCTATCGTCATCTCCAGCATATCCCCCGCCAGGGATATCCCCAGGGACACCTGTGGGGTCTTTCGCACATTTATCCGCTTCACACTGTCCGACACAAACACGTCTCCCACCTTCTGGAAGGCGGCGATCCCCTCTGTCAGAAGATCGTAGATCAGATCCTCATCCTGCCCCGCCACCATGCAGGCGTGTTCCTTGTCAAATGCGTTTCCGTAATCCGCCACCAGATGTTTCACGATGGCCTCCCGCACAACATCCCGGCTGACCGGATCACTCTCTTCGTAGATGGACATCCGCTTCTCCCCGTAGAGAACCTCCGTCCGTATCGTGATAAAATCCGGGCTGGGGGCATCCAGGTAAATTTCGAATTTGGCCTCCTCCATACCGTATCGCTCCGGGCTGAAATCAATCTTCTCACAGCAGAATATCTCCTCCAGCTGCGGCAGCAGATCCCGACAGAAAGCCGGGGCGTCCTTTTTATCGATGATAACCTTCCGGGAAGGCATTTCTTCAACGCAGGAAAGGAAATCCATAACCGGTGCGATTTTTTCTATGGGCATTCTGTAGATCGTCCCCTCCTGAAAAAAGAACAGATACCGGTTTCCGGTAAAAAATTCCCTGCTCTCCACCGAGAGTTCAATCCCCCACTCCTGCTCGGAGATCTGTATGTTCCACTCCAGCTCCTCCGGCGTGACGAACCATTGTCTGGAGGGTTCGTCCCACACCTCCGCCTCGATCGTCCTCTCCTCCATGAGA
This sequence comes from uncultured Eubacterium sp., assembly GCA_964484225.1. Taxonomy (GTDB): domain Bacteria; phylum Bacillota; class Clostridia; order Lachnospirales; family Lachnospiraceae; genus Eubacterium_F. Next base: position 16,173 of record CAZAEM010000040.1, on the reverse strand, counting down.
AGCAGGAAATCCTCCAGCTGCTTTTTATTTAACTCTATTTTCCGCAGTGAGGAGGGGCCGTCGTAATATCTGCCGGAATAGTAGGTTTTCATATGCTCCTCCCGGAACTCCTTGGCATACTCCACGATAAAATTCGTCAACCCCCGGCTCTCCGCATCAAAAGTCTCCGGCACATGGACAAAGGCCAGCTGTTTCCCGTACTCCCGGTATTTTTGCGCCGTCATTGCCTCTGCAAACCCCAGTACATTTTTCAATATGTACATGCGCTCCGATCCGATCTTGAAATCAAGATAGGCATGATCGGAAATGATCGTCAGCATGGGCTGCAGATGCACCTTCCCGTGGTATCTGTCCTGAGTGACCGGGAGCGCCCTCTGCTCCGCCCTTTTATTGAGGATCTCCAGAAGCCCCGGCGTAGTTACTGACGGTTCACCCCCCATAAAATCCGGCTCATCCGGCAGATTTTCTTCCTTCCACAACCCTATCTTTTCCCCCTCCAGATACTCCAGGAGAGTCGCTACATTGTGCTTGCAGATGGAGAGATACGCCTCGTGGGCCGGGCACTCGCAGAAATAGTCCTCCAGCCGGTTTTTATCCCGATTGATCATAAGGGAAGTGTGGTAGATATTTCGCCCGCTGCCCTGCACTTCCGCCTCAATATCATCATATTCCCTGCTCCTGTACACCTCTATCTCCAGGACCTTCCTGTCACGGCAAAGCTGTCTTCCGCGATCATATGTCTTCCTGGTGGCCCAGCATCTTATATCCTCCCGGTTTATCATGGCCGTTCTCCCCCTCCTTCCGGATTCACAGTCTATTTTTGGTCAGACTATTATTTTAACAGACTCCTGCCTGTTTGACAAATATATTTCGCATAACCCGTTGTTTTTTCTCACCCTTTCAGTTAAAATGAAATTGACACATGTCGGAAACAGATTTAATTCAAGGGAGGTAATCGTATGGAACAGAAATTTTATATTTGCGAGCATTGCGGCAATATCATTGCCAAGGTCAAGGACGGAGGCGCTCCTGTTACGTGCTGCGGGCAAAATATGAAGGAACTGGTGCCCGGCACAACGGATGCCGCCGTAGAAAAACATGTACCCGTATACGAGGTCAACGGAAATATCGTAACCGTTACCGTTGGCTCAGTGGAACATCCTATGATGCCGGAGCACTATATTGAGTGGGTTTCCTTGCAGAGCAAATTCGGAAACCAGCGCAAGGTCCTGAAGCCCGGTGACAAGCCGGTTGTCTGCTTTGCCCTGTGCGACGGTGATGAGGTAGAGGCGGTTTACGCATACTGTAACCTGCACAGTTTGTGGAAGGCGGAAAGTTAAAGAAAGACCCTGGACCGGAGGTGCAAAAATGCCAAGAACAGTATCGATCGGTGAGCAGAATTTTGAAGACCTGATTTCAAGAAATATTTTTATGTAGACAAAACTTTTCTCATAAAGGAATGGTGGGAAAGCGATGACAGAGTCACCCTGATCACCCGACCCAGGCGATTTGGCAAAACACTAAACCTGAGTATGCTGGAGTGTTTTTTCAGTGTACAGTATGAGGGAAGGGGAGATATTTTTCAGAATCTTTCCATATGGGAGGAAGAAAAGTACAGAGAGCTGCAGGATATCTACAATCCATGGTCTATCACCTGTTTTCTGAATTGCGGGAAATTAAAGCCTTACTGGGCCAACACGAGCTCCAACGGACTGATCAGCAATCTGATTCAAAAGGGGAACAGAAATACAAAAATGCAGTTTGAACTTCTCCTGTCCGGCCAAACAATCCAGAGCAGGATTGATGAAGAAATGGTATTTAACCGGCTGGAGGAAAACGAAGATGCTGTCTGGAGTCTTCTTCTGGCGGGAGATACCGAAGCGATGAATGAGTATATGACGGAAGTCGCCGAGTCCATGTTCCGTTCTTTCGACGGAGGAAATAAACCGTCAGCCAGGACCGCACCTGAGAGATTTTACCATGGATTTGTATTAGGGCTTTTGGTCGATCTCGCCGGGAGATATGTGGTGTCGTCGAACAGGGAGAGCGGGTTCGGACGGTATGATGTGATGTTAAAGCCGTTGAACCGGGATGACGATGGGATCATACTGGAGTTCAAGATATACAATCCGAAAAAAGAATCCTCGCTGGAGGAAACTGTGCAGGCGGCACTGGATCAGATAGAGGAAAAGAACTATGAGCAGATGCTTCTTGACGACGGAATCGAAAGAGACCGCATCCGTAAATATGGGTTTGCGTTCAGGGGAAAAGAGGTGTTGATAAAATGAAAAAAATATATACCATAACCGTCTTATTCACTCTTTTTGTCTGTTCCGCTGTGGCCCAGACAGGGCGGCATGCCGCGGCTGCCGGGGGCTCACCGGATCCGGAAGGGGAAATCCGGGCAGCGGTAGAGTCAAAACTTTCGAAAAAAAACGAAGTGAAGGATGTTTACTATCAGGACTATCGCACACTCTGGTTTGGGTGGATGGATCCGAACGGGGAGGTTCACCTGGAGCAGGTCCGAAAGGACGTCACACCGGAATCCAAGGTGCTCAAGTTGCAGAGTCAGCAGCTGTTCTGCGCAGTCACTTACTGCGAGACAAGTACGCCCATGGAAGTCTATCTCGTACAGGGGAACAAAATCAAAATAATTTTTCACGGAGACATGATAAAAGCACTGTCGGGAGATGATTTCTCCTCCGTTCACAGCACCTATGATTTCATGTATGACAGCGATCTGAAAGCAAAAATGGGCCACACGTGGAAACCCTATTTCTTTTATTACAAAGAGGGAAAGATTTACCAGTACACGGGGAAAAAGATCTCCCTTGCCCGGTTTAAGAAGTACAAAAACAGTAAGTGGGCACTAAAAAAGTACAGAAAATACGGAAGACTGAAAAAGATCCGGATGATGGAGGGCACTTACAGGAAGGCCCTCCGTTAGACCCCCTCCTGTTACTCCTCCCCGTGCAAAATCTCCTGCTGCTTTTTCTTGCTGAAACCGCCCAGCACCAGCCCATATGATTTGTCCAGCATGTCCCGCAGCAGATCATCCGGCACACTGCCATCCGGGTTTACGGAATTCCAATGTACCTTATTGCAGTAGTAGCCCGGAATGATATCCTCGTACTGCTGCCGAAGGAACTCACCCTCCATGGGTTCCAGTTTTAATGTGATATAGCAGGGCACGTCATCGTCATCGAGACAGATGGCGACAAACATTTTTCCCCCGATCATATATCGGATCCAGTTCCATTCCTTCTTCAGATCCTTTGTCACACTGGGCTTCTTCATCAGATATTCGTCAATCCATGTGTATCTCATGCTCTACTCTCCTTTATTGTATTGCTCTCTACCCGTTGTATTCCTCTTTATCCGATCATATCCAAAATATCCTCCCGATAGACATTCCCCTCCAGAACGTCCACGCCCCCGTTCGCATTCACACAGATCGCCCGCACATCCTCCGGGTCCTGGTCATAGGGATTGACATACTCCCTGCCCATATCAAAATATTCACTCAGATATTTCAGCGCATTTCCACTGGGAAATATATTGTTCCCCTTAGAGACGCCGATTCCCATCTGCTCAAACTCCGCCAGTATCTCCTTCGTCCGCTGATTGTAGGGATTCACATTATCTGCATCCACCAGCCACGCCGGGTGTACACGAAGACGGACATCGGCCGCCTTCACTTCCTCTGCAAAGATTTTCACCGGTTCCAGCGGAATGCTCTCCTGATGAAACGCATCCACCGACAGGCAGACATCGTTCACCCCGCTCTCCACCAGTTTCACTGCCGTCTCCCTTATCCTTTTTTCCTCTTTGCTGAAATAACCATTGGTGATGATCTGCCTTTTGGGGATATCCATCGCCTTTGCCGCCGTATGGATCTTAAACACCTGGTCGGCATACAGCAATGGCTCTCCCCCGAATGTCATCAGGGATTCTATATCGTATTTCCCACAGAGACTGCGGACGACAGCTGCCGCCACATCGCCGTCTATATGCTCAGACCCTGCCGTATGCTCCCCCTGGGAGCAATGTCTGCATTTCCCTGTGCACGCCAATGTAATGATAACCTCTATTCGATTCAGATTTTTAAAATGTGGGTTCATGGGATCCCCTCCTACTCGGCTTTTGCTTCCGCTGACACCATCACGATCCGGGAGTCCCCCTTCATCGCCTGCTCCACCACGGCCTGAGCCAGCTTTTTGAAATTATCTCCCGATTCGGTGGCACCTGACAGTGCATCGATCTCCCCATCTTTTACGGTAATAGTCACATATTCCTTCCAGCCAAAGGAATAGTCTGACATTTCCGCCGTATACGATCCATCCTGCATTCCCGTCTCCTCTGCACCACAACTGCACAAAATCAACATAAGTACCAGACATATAGCTGCCACTCTTCTTTTCATGTCCCTTCCTCCTCGTATCTCTGTTTGTCACAGCATATTTTTGATGTTGGGGACATGCCCCCAACCTGATGTCTTTTAATGAAACCGGAATCTTTCCAGCAGATCCGTCAACTTTTGAGATTCCTCTGCCAGTTCGGTGCTGGCGTCCGCCGTGCTCTCTGCGTGCTGCAGATTCTGTCTGGTGATGGCAGAGAGATCCTCGATCCGTCCGGATATCTCCGTGATGTAACCGTTTACAGACTCAATCGTGGTCTTCAGTGACCTGGACAAAATCTCCACTTCGTCCCCGGATCTCCGTACTTCAATCTGAGAACTCAGATCTCCCTCCGCCAGACCGTTCACCCTCACAATGGCCTTTTTCAACTGGTTCGAGATCATCGTAGTGATAATGTAGATCACGAACAGAGCCACAATCAGCGCAGCCATTGTACCTACCATGTTATTCAGCAGGGCATTGTTTGTAGATTTCTTGTAATCCTCTTTTGGCACCTCCACGGCAAAAGCCCACTGCGTACCATGTATGGGACAGAAGGCCACATAGGATTCCTGGCCGTTGACCATCCCCTCTGCGTAGCCGGTCTCCCTGCTGATCATCCGGTCAAAGATGCTGTGGGCCGAATCCTCTTTGTCCAGATCATACTTGCCGACACCATAGAACTCATATGTATTCCTCATCTCCTTCAGGGCAGCAACAGCACCTCCTCCGGCATTGGAAGACACCCTGGAAAGAACCTCATCCGCCATCACACCTATGACCACGATCGTCGTGAAAGACATAATTTTCAGCCGAATACTTCTCTTTGTCCTGATTTTACTCTCCCGCTTCTTTTTTGCCATCTCCGTCCTCTTGGATACTTCATGTTTTCATTTACCTGTTGTTCTGTTTCATAAACTTCGTAAACTCCTCCTGCGGTATCGGCTTGGAAAAATAAAAACCCTGTATGTATTCGATCCCCTGCTCCGTCATGCTCTCCAGCTGCTCTTTCGTCTCTATCCCCTCTGCCACGATCTCCATCCCCATGCCATGTATCATCTGGATCGCGGCATTCATAATATGTTTGACTTTTTCCGACTCAAAATAGCCGTTGGTCATCTTCCGGTCGAACTTGACCAGTTTCACAGGCATATCCGCCATATAGTCCAGGTTGGACTGCCCTGTGCCGAAGTCGTCCAGAGAGAAATCTATCCCCTTGTCTATCAGCACATTCATATTTTCCAGCAGCTGCTCCTTCCCCCGTATGGAGGCGGATTCCGTGATCTCCAGATTGACGCACCGGGAACTGACTCCGTGTTTATCAATGATCTGGATAATGTCCCTCGCCAGATTTTCATCCTCCCCCTGCACTACGGACAGGTTGACCTCCACATAGCTCAGACCCATCTCTTCACTTTCATACATGGACAGGAAGCGACACACCTTGTCGATCACTATTTTCCCCAACTCAATGATGGCGCCGTTATTCTCTGCCACGGGGATAAAAACGCCGGGGGAGATAATCTTCCCTGATTCATCCTTGATCCTCACCAGCGCCTCCGCGCTGCAGAACCGCTTTTCCACGGTGGAGTAGATCGGCTGATAAAACACCTCTACCCTGTCATGCTCGATAGCCTCCTGGATCAGCTTCTCAATCCGTTTTCTCTCCGCCAGAAGATCCATAAACTTCTGATTGACAATAAACACCCGGCTCTTCTGTTCTTTTTTGGGCAGTTCCCTCGCCATCGTCAAAAGACTCAGCAGCTCCTCCGAACTGTCCACGATAAAAATATCCGGTATCGAGTAGATCGTCTCCTCCACCGTGCTGTCCTTCAGGATTTTCAAAGCGCCACTGACATCCGCATGTTCCTCCTGGAAAACCAGGAAAACTTCGCCTCCGCCCACAAAGATCACAGCCTCCCTGATCTGCCTGCTGAACTGTTCGATCTTCTCGTCCGCGGCGATGTTCAATATCGTGCAGGCCCTGTCGTTGGCATAGCACTCGGAGAGATACTGCGACAGTGCGCTCAGATTGAAGAAACCCGTACGCCTTTCTATATTTGCCTCCGGATTTTCTATCATCACATATATGATGGTCACGCCCGCGATCCCCGCGAAACTGACGATCAGGAGCCTCTGATTGCAATACTGGATGAGGGCCGCCAATATCCAGATGGAGAGCCACAGAATAACCGCAATCCTCCTTCTGGGATTTATTTTTTTATACCCCAGTACCAGCTGCGCGATCATACTCAGGAGGATGAGAACGGCGGCAATATACGCCACGATGACACTTGGTCCGTAGGAATATACAACCTCTCCCTGCCCCTCAAACGTGTACCTGACCGGGACGATCAATACAGCAGCGTCAAATGCAAGAATACCGATATAGAATGGCCGGACCACCCTCCGCCGCCTGGCGTCGTTTACATAGACGTCGGCACATATATACAGCAGGCCGCAGAAACATACGGCCATCAGCATAAGCAGATAAAATTTGCAGATCAGTCCCACCAGCCAGGCGGGAAGCCTGTCTTCATAGCAGATTGCGCAGACAGACAGAATATCCGCTGCCACACAGATATTCATCAACACGAGCATATATAAAAATGTTTTCTGCGTCTTGACCTCTACACGCTTCAGACCGCAGAAAAAGTATGTTATGATCCATAACAGCAGCATCCCGCAGCACTGCGTCTGTATGTTCAACATGGTATCACCTCGTTTGCCGGTTCCATTTACATCATTATACCAAAATCTCGCTTTTTTTCAACCAAAATACCACACTTTGTCAAAGCGATTGCCACCCGTCTCGCACCTTTCGACATTTTCCGCATAAACTGAATCAAGAAAACCAAAGTAGGTGTTTTTATGTACTATATACTTTTTATCCTTTTACTGCTGGCCCTGTTCTTTATTCTGCTGTTTCACTTCAGGAAAAAGAAGATCATCCGAAAAATCTGCCGTATGAGCCGGGAAGAAAAATGCCACATACTGGACGAACTGATCTGGCCTCTCGGCTACCGGTATGACAGTCGCCAGGATATATTTTCCAGCACCGTGGATGCCTGGCAGAAAAAATTCGGCTACACCGGCCTCTATGACAAAATGGCACCTTTTTTCAATATGATCTTTGACTGCCAGCCGGTTTATTTTGATTACGGGGGCAAGACCTGGCTCATAGAATTCTGGAAAGGGCAGTACGGCATCACCACCGGCGCGGAGATCGGTATTTACCATGCCGACCACATCCTCGCCCCTGCCGAGAGGGAATCGGCGGTCTTTTCCGCCGTCCAGCCGGAGGAGTATCTGGAGATGGAAATGGAATTGTTCCACAGAGGAAAATGCCTGGCCTCCCGAAGGGAGTCCCACTGGTGGCTCACGGCCTTCTCTGTAGGACGTTTTTCCCGGCCGGAGGACCTGTCCATGAACATCACCCTGCATTTCCCGGATTTTGAAATGCGGAGTGCTTTTATCGATGCCTATGTCATGGCAGGCTATGGCATAAAATCGTTGAATCTGCGCCTCTACAGCGCCGACCTCAACCTCCGTTTCGGCCCCGCCTGCCGCACCCGCCGGATCTTCCGGAGGATCCACCGGGCCTATGTGCAGTGGAAAAACAAACTGTTCCGCCGTCTGTACTGCCTTGTGACCAGACCGTTCTGTAAGACCATCGACAAGCTGCTGTACCTGTACTTCTTCCTGCCCTTCCTCTTCCGGCGCACGCTGCATCTGAGACACTTCGGCCGGCGTGGACAGGAAAGGAGACGGCCATGAGCTGCAGGCGCCGCCTGGATAAGTCATTTAAGAACGCCCCCGTCCTGCCCCTGGACGGGACCTCCCGGTATGTGATGTTCAGCGACTGCCACCGCGGCAACGGCACCCACAACGACAATTTTCTCAAAAACCAGCACCTTTACTTCGCCGCCCTGAAACACTACTACCGGGAGGGGTATACCTATATTGAACTGGGGGACGGGGACGAACTGTGGGAGAACCGGAACATGGAGCAGATCAAGGAGATCCACAGCGATGTGTTCTGGCTCCTCTCCATGTTTTACCGGCAGAATCGTCTGTACCTGCTGTACGGCAACCACGACATGGTGAAGAAATATCCCTCTTTCGCCAGAAAGAAATGCGCCGACTATCTCTGCAGCTCCAGCCAGTGCAGGGAACCGCTCTTCCCCGGCATCCGGTTTTATCCGGGCCTGATCCTGCGGGATGAATGCACGGGACAGGAGCTCTATCTCACCCACGGCCACCAGGCCTCCCTGATGAATTCCTCTCTGTGGCGGATAAACTGCTTCCTCGTCCGCTACCTGTGGAAACCGCTGGAGCAGATCGGGATCCTGGATCCCACCAGCGCCGCCAAAAATTACACCACCAAGCAGCGCTCGGAGAGGCGTCTCACTGCCTGGGCGGAGCAGTACGGCCGGACACTGATCACCGGACACACCCACCGCCCCATGGCCGGACAGGACAGTCCTCACTATATCAACACCGGGAGCTGCATCCACCCCCGCTGTATCACCTGTATTGAGCTCTGCGGCCGCAAACTGTACCTGATGAAATGGTATATGGGTGCGAGAGAAAACGGCGCTTTCTATCTGGAAAAGAAGGAACTCGCCGAACATCCGCTGATCAATCCCCCCGTCTGATCCTCTGTCTGACTCTCAGTCCGGGGATCACTGATCCTCCCCTGTCCGGCGGCCTCCGCAGGCCCGGCAGGACGGGGAGGGATGGGCAAACACTGCCTCCCGGAATTTCATGGAGAGGCCGTCCACGACCAACATACGCCCGGTGAGCAGGTCACCCGCTCCCAGAAGATATTTCAGAACCTCCGTGGCCTGCAGGCTTCCGATGACGCCCACCACAGCCCCCATCACCCCCACCATACGGCAGGACGGCACACTGCCCTCCGGCGGTACTTCCTCAAAAATACACCGGTAACACGGCCCGGCCCCCGGCACATAGGTCAGAACCTGACCGTGTAACTGCAGCACACCGCCGTGGACAAAGGGCATCTCCGCTTTTACACAGGCATCGTTGATCAGAAATTTGGTCTCAAAATTGTCCACACAGTCCACCACGATGTCGTACCCCTCCAGCAGCGACAAAATATTGTCCTCTGTGACTTTCTCTCTATGCGGGACAATCCGCACCTCCGGATTCAGCCCCCGGAGCATCTCCCCGGCAGAATCTACCTTATATTTTCCCACATTCGCCGTCGTGTGGATGATCTGCCTCTGCAGATTGGACAACTCCACCCGGTCGAAGTCCACTAACCCCAGCGTGCCCACGCCCGCTGCTGCCAGATACAGGGCCACCGGCCCCCCCAGCCCGCCGGCTCCCACGATGAGAACCTTCGAGTTCTGCAGTCTCTCCTGTCCCTCTTCCCCCACTTCCTCCAGCAAAATGTGCCGGGAGTACCTCTCCCGGCCTGTCTCTCTGACACTTTTGGCTCTGCCTGTTTCACCCATGGTATCCCCCTCCTTCGGCACCTACTTCATTTTATCTTATCATATGGAAAATGGATCCACAACTACAAAAATCGGGAGGCGGGCAATGCCCGCCTCCCGGTCGTGTATGGAATATCAAAATGATCTGTTAGGCTTTTTTCACCAGTTTGATGGATTTGATCGTGATTGATGCCTTATAACCTTCCTGCGCTGTGGTATCTGCATCAGCCGCAGGTTTATTATAACCATTGAGCTTGATCTGTACTCCCATAACCTTAACATCAGCTCCTTTATCCGTGTCCTGCGGAATTTCCACTGTGGAAAGATCTTTTTCCCATTTCGTATCCTGATCATTTCCATCCAGAGACGGATATCCCAGATTTACAGTAGTTATTACCGGATCACCACCCCAAGAGGGTACTTTTTTGCCATCTGTAACCAAGTCCACCGTCAACTGTCGATCCGTCTCCTTAGCGGACGCTGTTACAATAATCTTTGAATACTGACTTACATCAAAGCCGCTCTTGTCTGCATTGAAATAAAATTGTAATCCTCCACCTGAATATAACGCCGATGTATAGAAGGTAATACTTCCATCCGGATTCTCAAATCCCTTACCATCAGACATGGCATTTCCCTCTGCATCATACAATTTCCCCGTCATTCCAAGCAGGTTCGCATTGGTGAGTTCCACATCCGTGTCTACCTTGACACTGATCTCTTTCTCTGCGGTAAACGTCTTTCCGGTATCCGATTTCACGGAAACACTCACCTTGGCCGTGCCTGTCTTTTTCGCTTCAACATCTACCTTGGCACCTGTGGCAGAGCCGGATATAGCCAGAGCTCCATCCGCCGGGGTTACTGACCACTTGCAGTCCGCCGGATCAATTTCACAATCCTTCACATCTGTTATGCTGGCTTCCAGCTCGAACTTCTGACCCTCGCGCACAGAGGCGGCGGAACCTGAAATTGCTACTGTGGCCGAACCCGGTATGGCTACCGTTACATTTACCTCTGCTTTTGCTGTCAGGCCTGTATCTGTCTTGACTGTCACACTTACCTTTGCTTCGCCTTCTGCTTTCGCATTGAGTACAACCGATGTACCGCTTCCGCTGACAGTTACCACATTTTCATTAGAAGAAGCCCATACCGGAGACCCTGTTACAGCACAGCCGCTTACAGTGCAAATTACTGACACCTCAGTAGTAGCTCCCGGTGCCAGATTGATGGCAGAACCGCTGACTGCCGAGCCGGAGATGGCTGCGGTGGCAGAGCCGGATGCCGGGTTAGCTGATTCTTCCGGCTTTGTTGAGGGCGCTGCCGACTCTTCCGGTTTCGTTGAGGGTGCCACTGACTCTTCCGGCTTCGTTGAGGGCGCTGCCGACTCTTCCGGTTTCGTTGAGGGTGCCACTGACTCTTCCGGCTTCGTTGAGGGCGCTGCCGACTCTTCCGGCTTCGTTGAGGGTGCCACTGACTCTTCCGGCTTCGTTGAGGGTGCTGCCGACTCTTCCGGTTTCGTTGAGGGTGCCACCGACTCTTCCGGCTTCGTTGAGGGTGCTGCCGACTCTTCCGGCTTCGTTGAGGGTGCCACGCTTGCTGCAGGTGCACTTGCCACGGGCTGGCTTGCCGCCGGAGCCTTTGACTGTGTACCGCCCTGTCCGCCGCCTGCCGGTGCCGTGGTTGTCGGCGCCTTGGATGCCGGTGCGTTCGTAGTTGTACTGCTGCCGGAGCTCTTCTTCTTGGAAGTCACCTTGCAGGTCAGTTTCACCTTCTTGACCTTCTTGCTTCCCTTCACCGTGTACTTCACCGTAGCGGTGATCTTTGCTGATCCCTTCTTCTTAGCGGTCAGCTTTACGGAAGTCTTTTTCTTCTTGCTGATCTTGACTACCTTTTTGTTGCTGGTCTTCCATGTAGTCTTCTTGATCTTCTTTACCTTGTTTTTCTTCACTTTCAATGTGAAAGTCTTTTTCCCGTTGTAGTAAAGTGTTTTCTTCTTTGCGCTCAGTTTTGGTTTCTTTTTCGCGCTGCTCTTGGATTTCTTTTTCGCTGCCACATCCGTTTTGGGTGCTACGACAACAGTGGACATTGCCAGAGCGAGGGACAGGACAACTGCCATAACTCTCTTCAATGCCCGGGATGATTTCTTCTCAATCCTCATCGTGAATCTCTTCCTCCTTTTTTCTCGCGCATGACGCGCATCTTTGATATTGTCAATACACTGACTTCTGTGATGCTGATCTTTTGACCCTTGGCATCACTTCCGCGATGCCTGCGTATTGCTCCATTGCTTCGCAATTTTCGCAATACACCAAACATTCGTAATCCGCGAATTTACTACGTAAATTGCTCCTTACTCATGTTTGGCGGGTCAATAAGATCAATCATTGCTTTCGTGCAAGCACGAGCAATGCTGATCTTTTGACCCTTGGCATCACGTTAATTATTCTAGCACAATAATAAAATGCGAATGCCACAGAACCCACGTAAAACCGTTATTCTTTAGTAGCAGCAAGCTCTTTCTAGACTCTGGGACAAAAAATTCAAAAATCCTTGGAAAGCCCGTTCTTTTGCGAAAAAACGCAGTTTTTGCGAAAACTTTTGTAAAAAAACAGTTGCATTCTCTTTATTATTGTGCTAGAACAATGAATATTTTGGGAGAATATGCCGAATCTCGGAGGTTTGAGGGTTATTATAGAAAAATTTTGCTACTACTCTGCTACTGTTTTTATTCCTTATTGTTTATATAATTTTTTAAAAAATAGATGGAAGCACCATTTTCCGCACTTTCGGCGGGGACGCTTCCTAATTAAGGCTGCTACTAAATTGCTACTAAAAATTTCATCATATTAGCTTACAACCTATAAGCCAATCTATTCAGACAACCCACTTTCTATTTCTTCCACGGTCAACGCTTCCTCCCTCATTCATGAAAAAAAGAACTATCACTCCTGAAAGTCCACTGAATTCATATTATACACAAATGCAGGCAGCCATACAATTGCAAATTCCCCATTTTGTGGTATACTATAAGAAATTGCAGCCAAAATTAACCTAAATATCTTGTAGGGGTGAATGCTATGCATACAGAAATTAAAAGAGACGATTATTTGGAACAGTTGATAAAGCGAAAAAACAATGGCCTCATTAAAGTGGTAACAGGCATACGAAGATGCGGAAAATCTTTTTTGCTCCGCAATCTTTTTAAAAACCATCTTATGGAAACGGGTGTGGAAGAAGACCATATTATCGAGATGGCATTTGACCTGTTTGAATATATAGACTACAGGGATCCTAAGATATTCTATCCCTGGGCGCTCAACAAGCTTAAAGACGAAAAAAAATATTATTTTCTCCTGGATGAAGTGCAGCTATTAGGAGAGTTTGTAAGTGTTTTGAATGGACTTGCAGATAAGAAGAATTGTGACGTGTATGTGACTGGCAGCAATGCCCGGTTTTTATCAAAGGATATTGCAACAGAATTTGGCGGCAGAGGTGATGAGATTCATATGTATCCGCTGAGTTTTTCTGAATTTATGACCGTTTACAGCGGAAATCAATATGATGGCTGGAACGAATACATTTCCTATGGCGGAATTCCCCTTGTAGTTCTGGCGGACACGGAGGACCAGAAAACGGCACTTCTCAATAGTTTGTTTAGTGAGACTTACCTTCGTGATATAGTGACGAGAAACAAGATCAGAAATGTTGACGAGATGGAGAAACTGCTTGATATCCTCTCATCGGCAATTGGCTCTCTTACCAACCCAAATAAGCTGCAAAAAACCTTTAAGAGTGTTAATAGCTCCAGGATCACCGCTACAACGATTACCAAGTATATCAAGTATCTGGAGGATTCGTTTCTGATTGAGGAAGCAAAACGTTTTGATATCAAAGGAAGGGCCTACATCGGCACGCCCATGAAATATTATTTCATGGATATGGGACTTCGAAATGCGAGAATTAATTTCAGACAAATAGAAGCAACACACTCCATGGAAAACGTAATTTATAATGAATTGAGAATGAGAGGGTACAATGTAGATGTCGGAAATCTCATGATTATAGAAAAAGGAAAGAACGGCAAGCCAACCAAGAAACAACTGGAGGTCGATTTTATCTGTAATAAAGGTTCAAAAAAATATTATATTCAATCCGCTTATGTGGTTGACTCAGGTAAGAAGGCGGCACAGGAAATCAGACCGTTTTTGAAAATCAGAGATTCATTCAAGAAGATTGTAGTCACCTCAAACACTCCCAAACCTTTCTATAGTGAGGAAGGAATACTGTTCATGAATGTATATGATTTTTTGTTAAATCCTGCTTCACTGGAGCTGTAGGAGTGTAAGCGCAAAGCAGGCTTCACATCCGTCCGGATCTCCGTCGGATGCAAAGCCTATCCTTTCCCGACCTATTTTTTTGTACATCGAAGTGACTTATAAGAAGGTTCTTCGACTCTGCCTACTTTGTCAATATGCAGTGCCACGATATGTCCCAGGGCATCTCCCTCATAATCCAGCATGTAATTTCCCTTTTGCAATACCCGGGTCAACGCTTCCCGACTCCTGTCGGTGTAAGAGACACCTCCCACGTCAATGGGGATCCCCTGTTTCTTTGCGTGTACTGCTTCGTCCAGTATCCATTGGTTCTTCTGCATATTTCCTCCTTAAAAACTGCAGGCACAAGAAGGCGCACTCCGTGATGTAAACCATCCTGCCGCAGTCTGCTGGCGGCAGTTAATCCGGTATGTTCTTTGTAAATGTGTGACGACGAACTTTTGTGATTCTCTGACTACCTGTACATAGATTTCAGAATTATTGAAAAATTTGACAGCACTCACTCCTATTCTCCTGTAACACCTCCCTTCTGGTCCGGAATAACTCCCGCACATATATTATATCCCAGCGCGTATAGCCATTTCAAGTGTCGTTCAGACGGATTTTGATACGTTTCAGACGAAAAAAATTTCCAGCTAATTTTTTTCCCTTAATAGTTGACTTTATCTGGATTTTTGATTATACTTTTGATAATAGTCGAAAAGACTGGAAAGGAAGTGTGCTTGTGAAGATTGAGCGAATTAGCGAGAATCAGATTCGTTGCACCCTAAGCAAACGGGATCTGATGGAACGCCATCTCAAGATCAGTGAACTGGCCTATGGATCTGAAAAGGCCAAGGAACTTTTTCGTGATATGATGGAACAAGCCAGCATTGATTTTGGGTTTGATGCAGATGACATTCCTTTGATGATAGAGGCGATACCTACTTCCAGAGAGTCAATTGTTCTTGTGATCACCAAAGTAGACAATCCGGACGACTTCGATGAAAAATTTTCCCGCTTTGGCCTGCAGGATAATTACGAGGACGAAGAAGAGGACTATCTGGATCTGGAGGATGAGGAGGATGAAGATGAGGGAGAAACCACCATATTGAACTCCTCGGAGATCGTCAACTGCTTTGAGCAGCTCCATGAGCTGATCGAGGAAGCGGAAGCCAACAGCAAAAATTCCGATTCACCGGAATTTATCCCTCTCAGCGAGGCCATTTCAAAGAGAAAAACCAGGAAAAAGACGGACAAAAAGAAAAAAACGGAGGATATCCACGAACGGATCAAGGTATTTTCCTTCGTATCCCTGAACCCTGTGATCCAGGCGGCGAGATGTGTACATGACAAATATACCGGAAAAAATTCTATCTGGAAAGATGAGGAGGGTAAGCGCTATTATCTTCTTCTGAACTGCGGAAACGGAAAGACCTCTTTCCCTGCCATCTGCTCTATCATATCAGAATTTGGCCGGGAAGAGAGCGTAACATATGCCACCCAGGATTACTTTAATGAACATTACACGATCATCATAAAGGATAAAGCCATCGCACAGTTATCCCGGTTGTGATATTTATGAAGCCGCTGCCAAAAGACAGCGGCTTCTCTCATTCACTATCCCTTTCGTATCACGCGTCCTTTGCCGCCAGATACTCGTTGATCTTTGCCACCAGATCGTCACAGTCCAGACCGTGAACCATGGCCGCCTCTTCCAGGCTCTCACCCTGAGAGGCCGGGCAGCCGATACAGTGCATCCCGGACGCCATGAGAATAGGTGCGATCGTGGCGTCCTCCTGCAGGATTTCACCGATCAGCATATCCTTGCTCACTTCTTTTACCATTTTTATATCCTCCTTAATATGGCAGAAATCTCTCCTACCTCTACGATTATAGTAATTCCGGGGAGGCTTGTCAAGAAAGTATTTGACAATATCTCTCCGCATAGTTACTATTCACAGTCCATCTGACATGGAAAACAATTTCGTCGTGCTTGCACGT
>CAZAEM010000039.1:0-20559 GCA_964484225.1 uncultured Eubacterium sp. | reverse complement strand
AGGATAGTCCCTCGCCGGGCGGCATCCTGCATCGAAGATGCAGGATAGTCTATGATGCAAGTCAGGACATATCATGCCCCGCAGGGGGATGATGCCTCTCCGGCGAGGACATATCATGCCCCGCAGGGGTATGATGCCCCTCCGGCGAGGACATATCATGCCCCGCAGGGGTATGATGCCCCTCCGGCGAGGAGCGAAACGAACACGAAAGGAAGGAATCCCATGCAATATATAGATTTACACGTACATTCAACCTGCTCCGACGGGACATACACCCCGGAAGAGCTCATAGAAATCGCCATAAAAAATGACCTGGTTGCCATCGCCTTGACCGACCACGATACCGTGGACGGTGTAGAGGAGGCCATCCGGGCCGGAGAGAAGAGACACATTCAGGTGATACCCGGCGTGGAAATTTCCTGCGAATACGTCGTGGAACCCGGGAAAAAGAAAGAGATCCACATTCTGGGCTACCATTTAGACTACCATCAGCCGGAGCTGGTGAACAAACTGCATGAGGTGGTAGCCGAGCGGGATAACCGAAACCGGAAGATGTGTGAGAACCTGCACAATGCCGGGTTTCCCATCACCTATGATGAGTTGACGGAACGGTTTGAAGGCGACCTGGTGATCACCCGGGCTCATTTTGCCCGTTTCCTCCTGGAAAAAGGCGCGATCCCCAGCATTGACTCCGCTTTTAAAAAAATCCTGGCCGACAACGGCCCCTATTTTGTTCCCAGGCGCTATCTGACGCCGAAAGAGGGGATCGAACTGATCAAAAATGCCGGGGGCGTACCGGTTCTCGCCCACCCGCTGCTCTACAAGCTGTCCGTGACAGAGATCCATAATATGATAAATGAATTAAAAGAGTATGGTCTGAAGGGGATCGAGGCGATGTACTCCAGAAATCAGGGGACAGACGAGGCCTTTGTGCGGAAACTCGCCAAGGACTTTGACCTGTTTATCACCGGCGGCTCCGATTTCCACGGGACCAACAAGCCCGATATCGAACTGGGCCGGGGACTGGGTAATCTGCGCATTCCCGTTATGCTCCTGGAAAATATAAATCCCTACCGTTGAAATTTGTCCAGCAATTCCTCCGCCGCCGCCGTGATGTCCCTCTGTCCCAGCACGGCGGAGATGACAGCCACGCCGTCTACTCCCGTCTCTTTCAGCAGATGGATATTTTCCGCGTTGACACCGCCGATGGCAACCACCGGGATCGACACCGACTCCCGGATCTCTTTTAATACCTCCAGGGACACGGGCCTGGTGTCCGCCTTCGTGGAGGTTCCAAACACATCCCCCACTCCGAGATAATCCGCACCGGATTTCCAGGCAGCCTCCGCCAGTTCCACCGTGTTCGCCGTAGCCCCCACGATGCGGTCTGACCCAAGAATATTCCGCGCCGCTTCCACCGGGACATCCGACTGTCCCAAATGGACTCCGTCGGCCTGTACCGCCAGCGCGATATCGATCCGGTCGTTGATGATGAGCGGCACCTCGTAGGCGTCGGTGACTTCCTTCACACGCCGGGCCATCTCATACATCTCTCTGGATGTACACTCCTTCTCCCGGAGCTGAACGACCGTCACTCCCCCCTGAACAGCCAGCTCCACTGATTTCTCTATGGTATCCGCGGTCATGATACCGCGGTCTGTGCATAGATACAGAGTATAGTCAATCTGCGGCTTCATCCTCTCATCTCACCCCCTGGCTCAGTATCGCCTCTACTTCCTCGGCGTACTCCGGCTTCCTGTCCCGGATCTTTTCCATTTCCTCCAGACATTCCTCCATCACGCCTGTATTGTAATCCAGCTGCTCACGCAATTTCTGGCGGCGGACATTCAGGTCGTGGCGGACCTCCACCATCTCCTTCGAGTCAATGAGGGCATTTGCCTGAGAAAACCAGATATCCCGGTCTTTGATCCCCAGTCTTGCAAGCTCGTGTATCAGTATCTGGTTGCACTCGTTGAGCTGTCTGGTTCCCTCCTGCTGCCTCTCCCACTCCCGCTTGATCTGGCGGTATTGTCCGTAGGCGAAATCCAGCTCCACCGCATTGCGCACCTGGTATTTCTGACACATGTAATCTATGGTGCGCACATTGTTTACATACTTGATCTTCACCCGGTTGCTCAGGAACACGGCCCGGTTGCACTTTTTCTCTGTGATTACCATGTCCACCCGGTTCTTTCTGGCTTCATTCAGTATGACCGCCGCCATGACGAAAGCGAAAGCCACCACGGCGATAAATATCATAGTGATGTCTACCTTAAACAGAAAATACAGAGCCACCAGCATGGCTCCCATGGCGATCAGTATCACCGTCAGGCTCTTCCCGATGAACTTCAACGCCCTCTGACGGCGGATGATATCCCTCTTGTCCGCCAGGAGAAGATTCTTCTCACTGCCCAGCTGGCGCAGATCATTCTTTATCTTCATCTGATAATCCTCGTACTCCTTGAGTTTTTGGATATCCTCCGACACAGTAGACGCATGATTTTCTATCGCGCGTTTCTGCGCATCCGTGATCTTATATTTCTTTTTCTGAATAGCCTGACGCTCCTTCGTCAGCTCCACAATACGGTTTGCCGCCCCGTAGAGTCCCTGCTTTTCCTCCTCCGGGGCCTGATCGATCAGCTGTATATCCTTCAGGTAGGATGTGACCTGGCCGTACTCGAATTTGATCTCCTCGCACTGACGCCTGGCCTCCAGAATAGACTCGTGCATTCTGACCAGATAGTCGTGGCGGGCCTTGTCATCGCTCACATCTACCTTCTCTTTTTCCACCTTCACCGGTTCCTGCATCAAGATATCGGTCTCCGCCACCGGCTCGTCCATCTCCGGTTTGCCGGCGGTCTCCTGTTCTTCTGTGTTCTCCTCTGCTTTTCTTTTCCTTCGAAAGAGACGAAATCCCATTTCCTACCTCATTTCCGCGCCCACCGCGCTAACATGCAAATGCTCTTTTCAACTGCTCCTTATACCGCTCCACATCCTCCCCGGAGGGGTCCGGTATCCGGCTCTGAGCCAACGCTTCCCGGTATTTTCCCTTGACCGCCAGCGTCTCCTCCGGACTCAATCCGAAAGAAACCGCCTCCACCTCAAACTGTTCTCTTTTTTCTTCCATGAGAAGGATCCACAGATAGTGCTGCAGAGAGACCTTTTTATTGTTGCGCGCATAGGCTTCCTTGAAATCCATAGCCGCCTCGTCAAAGGAGGATGTATAAAAATGAGCGATCCCCTGATTGTGCAGAATATCTCCATACTCCTCCGTGGTGAAGTTCACGGCAAAGCTGCCGTGCAGCAGTTTTCGGTACTCCAGCAGGCTTTTCCCATAGCGTCCGGCCCGCAGATAGTTGTCCGCCTTGATCTTTTTCTTTTTATAGAGGGGCAGATTGGCGATACCGTCCATGATATCCACCAGTTTCCGTATCTCCTCCTCCTTGTAATAGTCGCAGCCGCACAGCAGGGTCACGACCAGATCCTTCATACCGGCCTCCCCGGACAAAAGTCCCCGCAGTTTTTTCGCCAGCTTCTCGTTTCCCGTCTGCCCTTCCAGCCAGTCGGGCAGGGATTCCTGAAAAAAATCCTCCGTGATCGTATAGATATGATTATAAATGTAGTAACACAGTTCCTCCAGAGAATACACCTTCCGGGTTGTGTAGGGAACCTGGTAAGGTATTTTTGCCATCTCTCCCTCGCACAATATAAACATGCCACGACCTCCTTATACTGCTAATCAAATTGAATCGTCTTCTCCCATATGCGGTTGGATGTGGGGAAAAACTCCCCGAACCCCCTGTCTTTCAGCGTGATGATGCAGGAGCGGACGTCGGCAAACCGGATCCTCACTCCCACACGGCACTGGCGGTTGATCTTGCCGGATACCGCATCCAGCTCCAGCATAAAAGTCTTTGTCTCCCGGGTAAAAACATTCCTGGAAATCAGACGCAGCTCGTCCTCCCCGTCCGGAATGATATCTATACTCCGGTCTATCTGATACCAGGGAGTGCCGGCCTTTGCCAGCACCATCTCCTCCTCCCCGCCCCCGGTGTAAACCCGGATGGACAGCTGACAGGCTATCATGTCCTCATCCAGCAGGAGGAAATCCTTGAGCCTGGGACTCTCTCCCATCTCCCTGGCCGCGTAACAGGCGCCGCTGACATAGAGATTCCGTCCCTTGAACAGCCGCCGCCCCACGCAGAGCTTCTTAAAAACCGAATCCGACCACTCTCCCAGGAATCCGTCCCCTGTCATATACAGGGTGGACAGGATCTGCTTGTGGATGGCCCCCTGAACAATGTTCTCAAAGACCGCACCCTTCCGTTCATCGTCCTGCTCCGCCAGCTCCATCGTGTCTGTGAAATCCCTCTCCTTCACCCCCACCATGACCGGGTGTTTGCGCCGGTCAATCTGCATATGATAGTATTTCAGGCTGTCGCCGGTGTAGTCGAACATTCCCACATCGTTGACCCACAGTTCCTTCTTCTGAGACAGGGCATAGTAGAGATAGCTCTGCTTGTGGCTGATGACCGCCGCCCGGTCTTTGCCGATCCCCAGACTCTGCAGTGCATCAAAGATCAGCTGGATATAACCCGCAGAGCAGTCCGGTACCGTCACCACCAGCTGCCGGATAGTCTCCGAGGGATATTTTTTCCTTGTCAGGGACAGGGTTTTCCGGAAATAATATGCCAGGACATTCACCGGACTGGATGTCCCGGAGTCCACATTGATTTCCTCCCCTCTGCGTATCCGGGGAAGAAAACCTCTCAGTTCCTCTGTCTCGTTCACCGAAATGACCGTTTCAAATATGGCGTCCGGATTGTCCTCCGTCTGCCCGATCAGTTCCGGTTCCAGCAATTCCCGGTTATACACTGCCATCTGCGTCTTCTCATCGCAGAGATCATATCCCAGCAGCAACGTTCTCTCACTCATCGCTTCCCCTGTCCTTTCCTACTGTATCGTAAAGAGTTTCCCTGCCACCTGCCTGTCCTCTTCATACCGGCGCCGCAGGCTCTCATAGCGGCTCATATCCTGCCTCTCCTTCGCCTCGATCATCTGGTTCACCATCTGGAAAAATCCGGAAGCACGCCCTGCTGTTTTCGGTCGGGTGACATGCATCTCCTCCGTCTTTTCATCGGATTCTTCCTCATAGATATAGCAGATCCTCTCCTCCCCCCCAAAGAGAAGGAGTTCCTTGGTGTAAATACCGTCAAACACCTTTTTCATGGGCTGGCCCTCAAATTTGCCGTCCTCTTTTTTTTCAAAGAGGAAAACACCTTTGGCCGTGCCGCTGTTGTACTGTATCAGCACTGCATTCTCTATTTCATAGGGAACGGTGACCTTGCCGATAAATTCCTTCATAAAGCCCAGTATCAGGCCCTCGCTGGCACAGTTCTCCAGGTTCAGTTCTATAAATTCCCGCTGCTTTCTGTCAAATTCCTTCATCCGGGCATAATACCGCAGAGCCGACAGGACCATCACCGGATCCTTCTCATAAAAGGCCTCCTTCTCGATCTTCGCAAACACCTCTTCCGACAGGACTACCCGTCCCACGATGTACTCATAGGCCAGCTGAGACAGAAACGCCTTTACCAGCACCCGGTTATTTCCGTCTTTATAATAATCCAGAAACAATTTGTCGTAGGGCTCCGGGTTCACACCGGTAAACAGAACCTGCCCCAGAAGCCGTTCCTTTGACCCGTCATCGATCTCTATATCCCCCATCTCCAGGCATTTGCGGTATATCTGAGACAACACCTCTGTCTTACCCATATAGTATTGCAGCAGATACTGCATCGCCCCGCGCTCATAATATCCCTCCCGGTACAGATAGACCGACCACTTTACCAGCACGGGCGAAAACTCGCCGCGGCGCTTTTGGATCCGGTCCAGCACCAGCATGGCAAGGGCTTTTTTGTCACAGCCGGCCACCCCGTACCGGAGCAGCATCTTCTCAGCCTTGTCGTACATTCCATGGTAAATGCAGTCCGTAGCCACATCCCCCAGCCGCTCCCTCTTGATCCGCTCCGGCTGTATCGCGTCCAGCACTTCCAGCAGAAGGGAAGTATCTTTCACGGCATTATAGTAATCGTACAGAGACAGCAGGACCTTCCCCTCCATGTGTTCCCGGAAAAGTTTCTGCCGGACCGCCTGATGAAGGATACCGGCCTTTGCGTCATCCAGCCCGGCGGCTCTCTCTGCCTTTACCGCCAGGTGGGCCAGCAGCTCCGGCCGGTTCCCACCGTTTTCATAGCAGAGTCCGGCATAATCATCCAGATGGAGCAGCTTATCCATGGTATACTCCACGCTTCCGGAAAAATATTTACCCTCGTCATCCACAAAAAACAGGCGGTAGTTGGGAGTATAGATTTCAATATCCGCCTGCCCGTTCACCAGAGAATACATTTTTTCCTCTGCCAGCTCCGTGTGAACCACCAGGACACTCTCCATCCTCTCATGGCGGCAGACCAGATGGTGAGTAAAAAGGACATAGGGCAGCTCCCTGGCGATTGAGTCCCGGACATTGTCCGCCAGGAAAAGTCCCTCGTACAACGTCCCTATGTCTTTGCTGATTCGATGCCTTTGCAGCTGCGTCAGGGTAAATTCCCGGATATGGGTTCCGTAAGCCCGGAAATCCTCCGGCCTCTCCTCCTTCTTTTTCACCAGGTAGGCGTACAGAAATGCCTTGCAGGTTTCATTCAAATGGTTCTCATACTGAAAATAAGATATTACAGAGGAGGGAAGCTCCGTCGTGTTCTCGCGGTCCAGAGTGTACATATAGTATTCGTATAAATCTGTCAGCCGCAGATTTTCCTCCACCCCCCTGGCAAACCAAGGGAAGTACGACGGCCTGCGTACCTCATGGCGGATCAGCATCGCACAGATATCCCGCAGAGTATCCGTCATCTGATATTTCAGATACAGCTTTTCCAGCATCCGGAACAGCACCGGGTCAAACTCCCTCTGCTTTTCTGCCAGAAAGCTGATATTTATCGCAATATCCTCCGTGATTAAATCTGCTTTTAATCCATAATTCAGTACATTTAATGTGGTTTTATCCAGCGAGTGCATCAGCGTCGGCTCCTGCCGGTACAGTTCCATCATGCGGGAGTACAGCAGCGGGCTGTTCATCCCCTGCTCGATCTGCTCCCGGATATCCTTCTCCGCCAGGTGAACGGAATCGTATCTCTCGTCCACCTGAAGCCGCAGACAAAACATGAGCAGGCTGCCGTAGCCTCCCTCCTCGTATCCGTCCAGCAGCCGGACGACCTGATCCCTGTCCTCCCTTCGCTGTGAATACAGATACTTCACATATTGAATCAGGATATAATTTTCTACCTCCCGGACATCCGCGCCGATGGGCGGCATGGCGACCGTCTCGGACTCACGGTAAAATTCCAGAATAGAATTTTCCATGTGCCGCGTCACCTGTATGTATCCTCTTAAAGGAAGTTCATATCCCGGCACTACCTTCTCCAGCACCGCCTGGTTCTTACATAGAAACTCCTCATACTCCCGGTCGCTGATATGCCCCTCGCGGTGGGAGAGCCAGGTGCGTACCGTGGCGGCCAGCGCCGCCCTCCTGGCCCGCTTCACCCGTCGGTCCCTGGCCCCCTGCTGATTGCGGACACGGATCCGGACTTCCCGGGTATCATAAGAACTCTCCAGGATGATGCTGCCCGTGCGACATCCCCGGGCCACTCTGTCAGCTCTCACCGTAAATTCGAAAAAATCCTTTTTGTTGTCAAACTCGTCTGTCCACAGCCCGTGGATATCCGGCTGTATAAAGTCCGCCGTAGTACGGATACGGATCCCCGTGCTGCCCCATTCACTGACCCGCACCTCCAGAACATCCCGCACATCCTCTCCGTTCAACTCATACTCCAGCTCCGTCACCGGCCGACCGGAATGCCCGCAGACCGTGAAATGAATCGGTTTTTTCTTCCCGGATGCCACCAAAAATTCTTCCAGGCTGTGCAGCTTGCTGTTTCTCTTCGTCAGATGATCATACAATATCTTTCCGCTCTCGTCGCGATACAGAAAGGATTCGCGAAAATGGGGATCCCGGAACAATTTTGCCCCGTTCTCCGGATTTTCCATAATCCTCTTCCTCAGAACGTGGTAGTCTTTCACCTCTCCCACACTGTCTCTCAGGACAGGGGCCACCACCCGGATATCATAGGGCATATCGTACTCTCCGCAGTCTGTCACCAGATGGATCTGCCCGGAGAGCCGCTCTCCCGGAATGCGCTCCACGGCGTTGATCTCCAGTTCCAGCGTGTTCTCCTCCCCGTGGAATACCGGGAGAAAGTCCAGTTCTGCCGCCTCCACGGAGCCGAAGCCCTTCACTTTTGTCCCTCTCGCATTGGACACCGTGAAACTCTCCCGATGTTTTTCTCCCGCCACGATCTCGCATTCCAATTTATCCGGAATCACCACCAGCCCGGGAGCTTCATATATGAAATTTCCTTTCGCCAGCGATAATACTTTCTCTTTCATCCGCAACCTCACCTTATATTCGATCTACATGTGTATATTCAGGCTTCTTTTTCCGCATACTTTTCTCAATTCTATAGTATACCATTTTTTCGGGGTGATTGGAATAGATTTTTTAGGGAATTCACCAACAG
This sequence comes from uncultured Eubacterium sp., assembly GCA_964484225.1. Classification (GTDB taxonomy): domain Bacteria; phylum Bacillota; class Clostridia; order Lachnospirales; family Lachnospiraceae; genus Eubacterium_F. Next base: position 11,926 of record CAZAEM010000039.1, on the reverse strand, counting down.
GCATTGACGTATCCCGCCTTTAAACACTATAATAACGTCAGAATCAAACAGGAGCAATACAGGAGTGACCGATATGAAGGACAAACAGGCATTTCATGGAAGCGATTTAGAGAAAATAGAGAAAATTTACGGCATCGAATCGAAAGACATTGTGAATTTTGCCGCCAATGTGAATCCGCTGGGGATATCTTTCCGGCTGCGGCAGACCCTGGCGGACCACATCGACGCCATCTCATCCTACCCGGACCGGGAATACACTTCCCTGCGCCGCCGCATCGCCGACTATGTTCACACAAACCCGGAGCGGATCCTGGTGGGAAACGGCTGTACCGAACTGATCTCCCTGTTCATCCAGATCACCCGCCCGGCGAAGGCGCTCCTCATCGTCCCCACCTACTCGGAGTATGAGCGGGAGATCTCTCTGAATGACGGAATCTGTGAACATTTCCCCCTGACCGAGGGAGACACCTTCACACTGGACTTGCCGAGACTGGCATCCGCCCTGGAGAAAAATGTGGATCTTCTGATCCTCTGCAATCCCAACAATCCCACCTCCTCCCTTGTGACACGGAAAGAACTCCGGGAAATCCTCTCCCTGTGCCGACGGCACGGCGTGACACTTCTGACAGATGAAACCTATATGGAATTTACTCCGGATCCGGATCAGTCCACCGCCATCCCCCTCACCGATGAGTACGACAACCTGATCGTCCTCCGGGGCGTCTCCAAATTCTTCTCCGCCCCCGGCCTGCGCCTGGGGTATGCCATCTGTGGAAATCCGGATCTGCTGGCGGAGATCAACCGGCGGAAAAACCCCTGGGCCATCAACTCTCTGGCCGCCATCGCCGGAGAAATCATGTTCTCAGATGCCGAGTATATAGAAACCACAAGAAATCTCATCCACAGGGAACGGACACGGATCTGCGCTCTGCTTGCCCGGCAGAAAGACTTCAGAGTCTTCCCGCCCCAGGCAAACTTCCTGCTCCTCAAGTCGTTAAATCCAGATGTAACATCTCGATATCTCTTCGAATATGCCCTGTCTTCGGGCCTGATGATCCGTGACTGCAGTGACTTTCCCCGCCTGGACAAAAGTTATATCCGGTTTTGTTTCATGGGATCAGAGGAAGATGACAGGCTGCTTGACGCTCTGGGCCATGCAGTAAAATCGTGATTTACTCACCCTCGGATGTCCCTGGCCCTCGCCCGTTTCATCCCCTGTCCTACCTGTGTATGATCTCATGGCGCCCCGGCCCGTTGGAGATCATCTTCACCGGAACCCCCAGCTCCTTCTCAATAAACTCAATATACTTCCGGCAGTTCTCCGGCAGTTCCTCATAGCGGGTGATCCCCCGGATATCTTCCTTCCAGCCCGGAAGCACTTCATATACCGGCTTGGCTTTCTTCAACTCCCTGGTGGACGGGAAATTCTTTACCACCTTCCCGTCAATCTCATACCCTACACAGACCGGCAGTTCCTCCAGATATCCCAGTACATCCAGCACGGTCAGCGCCACCTCCGTGGCCCCCTGCACCCGGCAGCCATAGCGGCTCGCCACGCAGTCAAACCAGCCCATCCGGCGGGGCCGCCCGGTGGTGGCGCCGTACTCTCCGCCGTCGCCTCCGCGCTTTCTCAATTCCTCCGCCTCATCGCCGAAGATCTCACTGACAAACTCCCCGGCGCCCACGGCGCTGGAGTAGGCCTTCACAACCGTCACGATCCTTTTTATCTCATAGGGCGGCACCCCGGCGCCCACGGCACCGTAGCCGGCCAGAGTGGAAGATGAAGTGACCATGGGATAGATTCCGTGATCGGGATCCTTGAGCGAGCCAAGCTGGCCCTCCAGCAGGATCCTCTTTCCCTGTTCTCTGGCCTCATACAGGTAGGCAGAGACATCACAGACGTAGGGCTCCACCATCTTTCGGTACTCCTCCAGGGTGGCCATCAGCTCCTCCACGTCGATCATCGGTTTTTTATATAAATATTTCAGCATGATATTTTTCTTCTCGCAGATCCCCGCCATCTTCTCCCGCAGAGCCTCCCGGTCGAACAGCTCGGAGACCTGAACGCCGATCTTTGCGTATTTATCTGAATAAAACGGCGCAATACCGGATTTGGTGGAGCCGAAGGATTTTCCTCCCAGCCGCTCCTCCTCATACTGGTCAAACAGCACGTGGTATGGCATCACGATCTGTGCGCGGTCAGAAACCAGAATCCTCGGTTTGGGAACCCCTCTGGCCACAATCCCCTGGATTTCCCTGAAAAGATCCGGGATGTTCAGCGCCACTCCGTTGCCGATAATGCTGGTCGTATGATCATAGAACACGCCGGACGGAAGTATGTGCAGAGCAAATTTGCCGTAATCGTTCACGATGGTGTGTCCCGCGTTGCTTCCCCCCTGGAAACGCACAATGATGTCGGACTCCTCACCCAGCATATCTGTAATCTTACCTTTTCCCTCGTCACCCCAGTTGGCTCCTACCACAGCTGTTATCATAGCCATTCCTCCTTACAACCCCCGCAGGGATGTGTTTATTTGCGCACAAGCACACCAATTGCATATTATACCCGAATCCGTGTCATATTTCAATCCCCAATCCTCCTCCGGCACTCCGCCAGTCTTTCCTCCGGCCAGTCGGTGGATGTGTGGATATTCAGGATACTCTCTGTCTCATGGGCGGCGTTGTAGAACCACATGGCGGCCTCTTCATAATCTTCATGGGCAAAAAAGTACTCACCCAGTTCATAACACATCTCCGCGGAGCCCTCGCTGAGCATATCCTTCAGGGCCATTTTCAGCATAGTATGACTGTCATCCCGAAGCCGCGCCGCCCGGCACGCCACGCAGGCCGCCTCCTTCACCTCATCGATACTCCGCGTGCTGTCCACCGCGCTCCGGGCGAAGAAAGCCTCCGCCTCACGAAAGTCGTCATCGTCGCCGGAAATATACAATTCCATGGCATACATATGATGCAGGCGTTTTGACAGGCGCATCCCCTCCCGGATGTGCTTCTGAAAGGTGGCGAAATCCCGCTTGCTGTGATTGCTGTGCGGTCTGTGGCTGATCACGATCTCCGAATCGTAGACCACAGGATCCAATCTCACCATCTCGTGTACCGGCTCTGTCCAGAGAAAAGTCCGAAGCCGCTTGAAAAGCTTGGGCCGGTACTCCTCATCAAAATTGTAGGCCGTGCCGTAGGATAATTGATTGCCGTATTTCATCTGCACGATATCAATCTCCGGCAGGAGGATCTCCTTCAGTTCACGAAACCGCCTCCGGTTCTCTTCATCCAGCACCTCGTCCGCATCCGCCGAGTAGATGTAATCCCTGGTGGCCTTGGAGAAAGAAAAATTCCGCGCTGCCGAGAAGTCGTCTATCCACTCGAAATCATAAATCTGATCCGTGTACCGTCCCGCGATCTCCTTTGTCCGGTCCGTGGAACCGGTATCCACGATGATGATCTCGTCCATGAGATCCGCGATGCTGTCCAGACAGCGGGCGAGAACCGCCTCCTCATTTTTGACGATCATACACAGGCTTATCTCTATCATCTGCCGCCTCCTTTTTTGTACTCCACCCGGCAAAAGCCGCTGATCTGTATCTGCATCTTCCGTCTTCCCATAAACTCGTTGACCGAGGGAAAATAGGTGAACGCCACATCCAGGTCGTTCTCCCAGCCCTGATACATCCGGTCCAGCTCATCTTTCCCCCACTGATCCTGGACAAACCGGTCAAACTCATCTGCCTCGCCAAAATATACGGCGTCACACTGGTTCCCTCTCTCATTTTCCACTCGCAGTTTCAAAAACTGCCGTCTCTTACCGATCCTCCTCGCCCAGAGGATGCGGAAATGCTGCTCCGCAAACACCGGTTTGGGATTGCCCACGCCGAAGGGTTCCATTTTCTCAATTTCCCGCAGAAGCCCCTCCGTCGCATATCCCACAGGCATCGCCGCATCAATATGTACCACGGGACGGAAATCCTCCTCCGTCAGGACGGAATTTTCATTCAGCCTGCGCTTCAGCTCCGGCAGATTTTCCTCCGGCAGCGTCATTCCCGCCGCCATCCGGTGTCCGCCGAAGCGCTGCATCAGATCCTTACACTTCATCAGCTCCCGGAACATATGGTAGGATTCTATGGAGCGGCCGCTGCCCTTTACAAGCCCCTGTTCCGTCCTGGTGAAGACGATCACCGGATGATTGTATCTCTCTTTCACCCGCCCGGCAATGATCCCCACCAGACTCTCATGGGTGTCCGGAACGAGAATGACCAGCACATCCGGCAGGGACTCCATGGCAGACACAGCGGCAAAAGCCTGCTCCGCCCCCTGCTCCGTCATATTTTTTCGCTCCTCATTGATCTCTTTCAGCCGCTCCGCCTTCTCCAGGGCGGCATCCGGATCCTCCTCCATCAGCAGGGAAAAGGATTCCGACACAGAGGCGATACGCCCCGCCGCATTGAAACAGGGCCCCAGGACAAAACCGATGTGCCCGACATTGATGATCCTCCCCTCCAGCCCCTGTACCCGGATCAGCGCACGCAGTCCCGGATTTTTCGTGTGCTGCAGAGCCTCCAGGCCATACCTGACGAGGATCCTGTTCTCCCCCAGCAGTTCCATCACATCCGCCACCGTGGCCATTGCCACATACTCCAGGAGATCCTCCTTCTCCTCCGCCGGTATCCCGAACCGGTCATAGAGGGCGCAGATCAGCTTAAAGGCCACCCCCGCTCCGCACAGCCCGTCAAAAGGATAATCGTCATCCTCTCTCTTGGGGTCGATCACCGCATCCGCCGCCGGTATCTCCTCCTGTACCTCGTGGTGATCCGTGACGATGACCGTCATCCCTCTCTCCCTGGCGTAATCCACCTGGGGATTGGCCGCAATGCCGTTGTCACAGGTGACTAAGACCCTTCTCCCCTCTGCTGCCGCCTCGTCCACAATGCGCTCATTCAGCCCGTATCCCTCCTGCACCCGATCCGGGGTGAAGATCCGGCTGTCCATGCCAATCCGGGAAAATGCCCTCCACAGAATATATCCGGACAGGATACCGTCACAGTCGAAATCAGAGGCAATAGCGATCTTCTCATTGTTCTGCGCCCTGTCCCACAAAATATCCACCGCGGCTGCCACGTCCCTCATGCCCAGCGGATCATGCAGATCTGCCAGGCTCCCGGAGAGATACTCCCGGATCTGCTCCGGCGTCTCGATCCCCCGGTTTATCATACAGCGTATCACCAGTGGGGATACATGAAACTTCTTTGCCAGCCCATTGAAATCCCCCTGCTTCTGTTCCAGTATCCATCGCTCTCTCATACGTTTTTTGATTCCTCCTTATCCGTCCATTTAAGGTTTTCCGGTCAGTTTCAGCAGGTCGGATCCATTGCTTTTAAACATATCCCCGTAAGTGACGAGCGTTACATTGCCCCATCTTTTCCGCTCTGTCAATACACCCCTGGAGCGGTCTGAAAGCCCGGAAAAAAGGTGTCTGCTGCAATTCTCATACATGGTTGTACCTCCAGGACAATCCGTAGACTTATACCCCTTCATGCGCCGCAAATCGACGCATGACAACTGGCTTCATTATAAACCACCAGAGGAAAACAGTCAAACGCATTTTAGCGGTTTACTTATTGCTACTATTTGTATATTCTGCTAAAATAAAAAACGTACATATTCTGCGCAAAGGAGAGAAAAACATGAAATGGATCCGTTTTACACTGGACACCCACACGGACGCTGTGGATATGCTGAGTTACATGCTGAATGAGATCGGCGTGGAGGGAATCGAGATCGAGGATCACATCCCCCTGAGTGCGGCAGACAAGGAGAAAATGTTTGTAGATATCCTGCCGGATCCGGAAGAGAACGACGGCAGCGCCAAAGTGCATTTTTATATGGAGCCGGAGAACTGTGACCCGGAGCGCGTCATGCTGCAGGTACAGGACATTTTCCAGGAGATCAAAAAATTCTGTGATATCGGCAGGGGGACGGTATCCCTCTCCGAGACTGAGGACAAAGACTGGATTAACAACTGGAAAACCTTCTTCAAACCCTTCCGCGCCTCAGAGAACATCGTCATCAAACCCACCTGGGAGACCTACGAAAAAGAGCGGGATTCCGATATCCTGATAGAAATCGACCCCGGCATCGCCTTCGGCACCGGCTCCCACGAGACCACCAGACTGTGTATCCGGGCTCTGGAAAAATACGTAAAGGCCGGGGATTCCGTGCTGGATGTGGGCTGCGGAAGCGGGATTCTCTCCATCACTGCCCTGAAACTCGGCTGCAGCCACGCCACAGCCATGGACATCGACGAAGTGGCCGTGAAAGTGGCCAAAGAGAACATGGAAGTGAACCACATATCCCCCGGCGACTACACGATCTTTGCCGGAAACCTCATCGCTGACCCCCGGCTGAGAGAAAAGGCCGGCAGTGGACACGACATCGTGGTGGCCAACATCCTGGCGGACGTCATCATCCCTCTCACCGGCGTCATCCGGCAGTACATGAAAAAAGGCGGCCTCTACATCACCTCAGGTATCATCAACACCAAAGAAAACGAAGTAAAAAAAGCCCTGAAGGATAATAATTTCGAAATCCTTGGGGTAGAGTATATGAAAGAATGGTGCTGCATATGGGCATTGGCTGCGAATGGCAGCACGAGACAGGCATAAAGTAAAATCGGATATTGACGGAACCTGCCGCGTCATGTAGAATGAAAGACGTGACTGTTTCACTACAACAATGACTTAGGAGAATAGAATACTATGCTGTTACATTATCTGATCATTTTTTTCATATCCATGGTCCCCATCGTGGAACTACGGGGAGCCATCCCCTATGCGGTGGCCTTCGGGCTGCCCCTGCTCCCCTCCTACATCATCTGTGTGATCGGGAATATGATCCCCGTCCCCTTCATCTACCTCTTTGCCAGGAAGATACTGATGTGGGGAAAGGACAAGAAATACATCGGACCATTTTTCACCTTCTGCATCGAAAAGGGTGAGCGGGGAGGAAAAAAGCTTCAGGAAAAGGCCGGAAAAGGAATGTTCATCGCCCTGCTCCTGTTCGTGGGGATCCCCCTTCCGGGAACAGGAGCCTGGACAGGCACACTGGCCGCCAGTTTTCTGGACCTGGATTTCAAAATGACCGTGTTAGCCGCCATGGGAGGTGTGCTCCTGGCCGGCATCATCATGGGAATAGCCAGCACCGGCGTGTTCAATGCCCTTATGGCCGCTTTCTAAATTCCTTCATCTGGAAACAAACTTGCCCGTCTTCATGGATTTCCATCACTGTGAAGGTGGGTATTCGTTTCTCCTGGCGAGGTCTCTCGATGCTGCCGGGATTCAAAAGAATCAGGTTCTCCCCCTGCTCCAGGTAGGGTATATGGGTGTGCCCGAACATGGCGATATCTGCTTTCTGCTCCATGGCCCAGTATCGGAACATGTCCACACCGCCGGCATTCAGATACCGGTGTCCATGGCACATGGCGATCTTTTTCCCGCCAAACTCCACATTCAGCTCAGGCCGCAGATCCGGAGAGTAATCACAGTTCCCGCGGACCATGTACACCGGGTAACTGATCATATAGCGCAGCCTCTCTTCATCTCCCTCAATGTCTCCCAGATGAAAGATTGCCTCAATATCCGGATACTGTTTTACCACCTCCCGCATATTGTCCATCCTTCCGTGGGAGTCACTGAAAACCAGCGCCCTCTTCATGCCGTACCTCTCTTCCGCAAAATCTCCACCATCTTTCGGATCGCCTGGCCTCGGTGGCTGATGGCATTTTTCTCCTCCGGCAGCATCTCACCGGTAGTACATCCCCTCTCCGGCAGATAAAAAATGGGATCGTAGCCAAATCCGTACTCTCCTCTGGGCTCATGGGCGATCTTTCCCTCAATAACACCGGTGGCGGTATCCACCGTGCCGTCCGGATAGGCACAGGCAATCACACAGACAAAGCGGGCTCCCCGTCTCTCCTCCGGCACGCCCTCACAGCGTCGGATCAACTCGGCATTCTTGACGGAATAGGGGGTGTCCTCCCCCATATACCGCGCGGAGTATATGCCCGGCTCCCGGTTCAGGCAGTCCACCTCAAATCCCGAATCGTCCGCCAGGACCATCTCCCCCGTAGCCTCCATCACCGCCCTGGCCTTGATGACGGCATTTTCCTCAAAGGTTTGTCCATCCTCCACGATATCCACCTGCACATCCAGGTCCTTCATGGAGCAGATCTCAAATTCATCTCCCAGCATTTGGCGGAATTCATCCACCTTGCCCTGATTCCCGGTGGCAAATACCAGTTTCTTCTTACCCTTTTTCTCTCCCATCTTCTCTCCGTTCCTTTCTGGGCGGTCTCTGCCCCATATACTGATACAGGTACGTTTTCATCATTCCGTTGTATATCTTTCGATTCCTGTCCGCTTTCCTCCCCAGTGCCTTCTGGGCATCCTCGTATCCGCTGAGGAGAAAAAAGGACCAAGTATCATTGTCGGACATCACCTGACCGATGGCGCGGTACAACTCTGCCATCTCATCCCTCGAGGACAGCCTCTCTCCGTAAGGGGGATTGCTGATGACAAAACCATATTTCTTCGGATGGGAGAAATCCCTCACATCCCGCCGCTGGAAGTGGATATGCCTGTCCACCTCGGCCAGCTTCGCGTTGGCCCTCGCCATCCGCAGCATCTCATCGCTGATATCATAACCCTGGATATTCAACTCCCTGTCGCGGGAAACCGCATCCTCCGCCTCGGTAACCGCCTCATACCACAGTTTCTTTGTCGCCAGGTTTTTCCACTGCTCCGCCGTGAATTCCCGGTTCATCCCGGGGGCCATATTGAGACCGATCATCGCCGCCTCAATGGGGATCGTGCCGCTGCCGCAGAAGGGATCCACCAGAACCCGGTCGGCCCGCCAGGGGGAGAGCAGAAGGATAGCCGCCGCCAGAGTCTCCGTCAACGGCGCAGGGGCCGTGAACTTCCGGTAACCCCGCTTATGTAAAGACTCCCCTGTGGTGTCGATGCCGATGGTGACCACATCCTTCAGAATACTGATGCGCAGGGGATAGGACGCCCCCGTCTCCTCAAACCAGTTCCGGTGGTAGATCTGTTTCATCCTCTCCACCATGGCCTTCTTCACGATCTTTTGGATATCCGTGGGGCTGAAAAGTTTACTGTTCACAGAATTTGCCTTTGTCACCCAGAATTTTCCATCCTCCGGGATATAGCGCTCCCAGGGTATCTCCCTCACCCCCTCAAAGAGTTCGTCAAAGGTGACAGCCTTAAACTCTGCCGCCTTCAGAAGAATCCTCTCCGTCGTCCGCAGGAAAATATTGGCCCTGGCCACGGCCCCGATATCCCCGAGGAAGGTCACCTTCCCGTTATCCACGCGGGAAATCCCGTATCCCAGATCCTGTATCTCTCTCTTTAAAACAGCCTCCATGCCAAAATGGCAGGGAGCAATCCACTCATATTGTCCCATATTCATCTCCGTTGTTTTTTTACGATTCCCTCCTCATATCCCCCCGCCACACTGTAGGCCTGTTTTCCCTGTTTTGCCAGGAGTCTCGCCGCAGCCAGGCTGTGATTTCCCGACGTACAGTAAAAAATCACCCGCTCAAAGCTCTCCATCTCACTTAAATGTTCTTCCAGTTCCTCAAAGGGTATATTCCATGCTCCGGTGATATGATCCCTGCTATACTCCTCTCTGTCCCGCAAATCCACCAAGAGCGTTCCGCTGTTATATATGTATCGGGAAACCTGTTCCCAGGGCATGATCTGTGGCTTCATAAAAAACCCTTTTTCTTCTATCCTATTCTCCCCCGGCACAAAAAAGACCTGCCCGCAGGGGAAAAATCCCCCGCGGAACAGTTCTTCTGGTCTGGCAGTCTCCCGCCTGCAAAAGATAAGATCAGTCACAGTTCCTGCTGCTGTTCTTCGAAGAATTCCTGCTGGATGTGTTGGAAGAATTCGAGCTGTTCTTGCTTGTGTTTGAACTGTTGCTTGAACTTGTATTCGAGCTTGTGTTCTTGGAAGAATTTTTGCTGTTCGAATTCTTACTGGTCGTATTCTTTGTGCTGTTTGTCTCGTTGTACTCGTCCATAAAACTTCTAGCCATCGTTATACTCCCTCCTGTCAATTTAATAGTTACAGGAATAGTATGTCATGACCTCAGAAAATTTATTCACATCAGGCTTTTCCAACAGAACCAAATAATTCCATTTTTTCTTTGACCGTCTCTTTGATGGCCTCAAATCCCGGAGCCAGCAATTTGCGCGGGTCAAATCCTTTGCCCTCTAAATCCTTGCCCGCCTCGATATATTTGCGTGTGGCCTCCTGGAATGAAAGCTGGCACTCTGTGTTCACGTTGATCTTGGACACTCCCAGGGAGATCGCTTTCTGGATCATCTCTGCCGGGATCCCCGTACCGCCGTGGAGAACCAGGGGCATCGTCCCGGTCTTTTCCTGGACAGCCGCCAGTGTCTCAAAACTGAGTCCCGGCCAGTTTGCCGGATATTTCCCGTGGATGTTTCCGATGCCGGCCGCCAGCATGGTGACTCCCAGATCGGCGATCATCTTGCACTCGTTGGGATCGGCGCACTCACCGGCGCCTATCACGCCGTCTTCCTCTCCGCCGATGGAACCCACTTCCGCCTCGATGGACAATCCCTTTTCCTTGCAGATGCCAACCAGTTCTTTCGTCTTCTCCACATTCTCCTCGATGGGATAGTGGGAACCGTCAAACATGATAGAGGAAAATCCTGCCTCGATACATGCCTTTGCCCCCTCGTAGCTTCCGTGATCCAGATGAAGGGCAACCGGAACCCTGATCTTCAATTCCTCCAGCATACCATTCACCATGCCGACTACCGTCCTGTAGCCGCACATATACTTGCCCGCACCCTCCGACACGCCGAGGATGACCGGTGACTTCTGTTCCTGCGCGGTCAGAAGGATCGCTTTCGTCCACTCCAGATTGTTGATATTGAACTGGCCAACCGCATATTTTCCCGCCTTTGCTTTTGTGAGCATCTCTTCCGCTGAAACTAACATAATACTTTCCTCCGTGATCTTTTCAATTTTAACAGCCTGGGCTGCTCTCTCTACCTTCCTATACCATACCATAATCTCCGCTTTTCCGTCAAGACTTATACCGGGAGACGAGGCAGGCACTTTATCCTACATAATATAAGACATATCGCTAACCCGCTTTATGTATCTTTTCCCTTCATCATTGATAAACATACAGGACACCCCTCCAGACAACCCAAAGGCTTCAAAGTCATTCATGCTTTCCGCATCCGAAAACAGTCTGTCATCAACCGTTCTCTCCCAGACTTCCTGATTCTCCCTTAACCATTTAACCGATTTTCTTTGCCTGTTCTACTCCTAATTCAGAAAGATCCCAATCCGCCCATGAACCAACCATGCCATTCGTGTGATGAACAGATTGCGTGTGTTGGATTGTAATAATTGTTTTCATGTGGTCTCCTCCTCCTTAATACTCTGACTTCTCTTTTCGCTTACCGTTACCTCCTGCCCCATATTTTCAACGCGTCAAAAACCTGCCGCTTTTCCGTTTTGAACAGGAAAATACAGAAAACTGCCGCACTCACGTACGACAGTCAGTCACTGGGCTAGCTGGATTCGAACCAGCGAATGTAGGAGTCAAAGTCCTATGCCTTACCCCTTGGCGATAGCCCAACAATGTAAATGGAACGCCAACACTCCGCATAAGAGCTGCTTCCTACCGGATAAAAGGGTGGGTAATGGGATTCGAACCCACGGCCTTCAGAGCCACAATCTGACGCGCTAACCAACTGCGCTATACCCACCATAAAGGAAATACTTGTTCTCTTCCCAACGTGTCAGGAGGGATTCGAACCCCCGACCCACGGCTTAGAAGGCCGTTGCTCTATCCA
>CAZAEM010000038.1:11469-20907 GCA_964484225.1 uncultured Eubacterium sp. | reverse complement strand
GAATTTATCAATGTACTATGACCGTAATTTCATCGACCCAAGGTGCAGATGACCGGAAAAATGTCAAGAATATCATCGCGCATGACGGGGTCAAGACCACTGGTCGCCTCGTCGAGAATCAGCAGCTTGGGTCTGTGAGAGAGGGCAATAGAGATGCATAGTTTCATTTTCATCCCTTTGGACAATGTCTTGATCTCTCTGTCCGGCGGAAGCTGAAAACGTCTCAAAAAATCCTGATACAAATCCCCGTCCCACTGTCTGTAGGCCGCACCGGAAATCTTGCCGGCTTTAGCAGGAGTCAGGGTGTCATAAAAATTGATATCGTCGAACACCACGCCGATATCCTCTTTCAGCTGCCTGGATGAGGATAATTCCTGCCCCCAGAAAGTCACCGTGCCATCGTCCCTATGGATAAGATCGAGAACCGCATTGATCGTTGTGCTTTTCCCGGCCCCGTTTTCGCCGATCAGTCCCATGATCATTCCTTTGGGAACAGAAAATGAGACATTGTCCAGCTTAAATCCGGGGTACTGCTTTGTCAAATTTTTTATCTGCAAAATCGCCTCCATAGTCAGTCCTCCTCCTGATAAAATATAGATAAAATCTCAATTAGCTTCTCTAATGATATTCCGCTTGTCCGCCCGATGTCGGCGGCTTCCTGTAAATGTTCCTCTGCCAGCCGCTGCTGCTCCTCCTGATAAAAGTCTTTATTCAGTGCCGATACAAAACTTCCTCTGCCGACGGTGGTCTCGATAAAGCCATCCCTCTGCAGATCCTCATACGCCTTTTGAACCGTAATCACACTGACATGGATCGATCTCGCCAATGCACGCATAGAGGGAATAGGATCTCCCGCCTGCAGTTCGCCGCTCATGATCAGGGCTTTGATCTGTGAGGTTATCTGCTCGTATATCGGTTTGCTCGTATTACTGCTTATGATGATTTCCACATTGTCCCTCCTTTGACTTATAGTGTACTTATCGTATAAGTACACTATATACAAATAGCCGCACTTTGTCAACGGTTTTCTTTAAAAAACATGCTCAAAAAATCAAGAAATCACACATTATTCGTGGTATATTGATGATAGAAAACATTCAGCTGATGATTTTCTGTGACGGGCGCATACTCTTTGGGGCGTGTGCTTTGAATTGGAGGTTGCAATGAAAAATTTTTATGTATTAACCACTGCCCTTGAATTTATCGAAAGCAATATCTGTGAGGAGGTTGACCCTCAGGCAATTGCCGATTACTGCGGTGTGTCGTTGTCAAGCCTGCAAAAATTGTTCCGGCTGGCATTGCATCGGAGTATAAAGGATTATATCCTGCGGCGCAGGATCAGTCTGGCGGCAAAGGACATTCTGAACACAGACATGAAAATGATCGACATTGCATACAAGTACCAGTTTGGTTCACCCGAGAATTTCGTGCGGGCTTTTAGGAAGGTTTGGAAGGTACCACCCACCAAATATAAAAAAACCTGGCGGTTTTCAGAGATTTGTCCAAAACTGGATTATCAATTTCAGGAAGGAGCGGATGAAGATATGGCGGCAAAAAGAGTAGATATCAGTGAGGCATATGACGAGATTCGAAAAATGAAAGGAACCTACGTGATTTGTTTTGACATTGCCAGCCTTGTGCCGATCAACAATATTTCGCGGGAGGCGGGAGACCTTGCCATTCTGGAGGCGTTAAAACGGATCGGGGAGGTCTGCACAGAAGAGATGATGCAGTTACGGATCGGCGGGGATGAATTTGCGTTGATCACAGGGAGTAAAGATCCTGCCTATGTGGAAAAACTTCAGAACGATGTACTGGCACACAATGGGGAGACTATTGTATGGAATGGCAGAGAAATACCCCTAAGCCTCCATGCCGGATTAATCAAAGTACCGGATGGCAACTTGCGTTACAACGAGTTTTTTGATGGGATGCATGCGGCAATCATGGCCAGCAAGAGCTCGAAGAAATAACGAGGGTCACAAAACCCTATCCCATCGCCAGCTGTATCGTCTCCCCGCCACAGTAGACATTCACGCACTTTTTTTCATCATCCCAACTGATCGAATCGGATTCCTGTTTCGACTCTTTTTCAATGACTGCTTCCAGATAGCTGTCTTCACGAAAAACATAGACGGAATGGATGTATCCTGCGATATAGCCTGTTTCCGCCACTTTTGGGATTCGGGCATATCGTATGATACGCTTTTCCCCCTCTTTATTCCGTATTTTCTCCTCCCAGAGAAATTCCGCATTATCCACCGACCAGATCTCATCAAACCGTTTCTGATATTCCTCCATTGCATATCGATAATCAGAAATCACTTTAAACTCCCCGTCAATATATTTCTTGATCCATACATGCACCTTCTTTCCATTCATACTGACATCATGCTTAAACTTCCCTACCAGTCTACGCCCTGTTTCACCATACCATTGATAGCTCAGTTCCGTTCCGGAAACCGCAGAACTATGTTCATGCACATACAGCCTCCTGTTCTCACAATCCACAGAATAGTTGCCGTAATACATATCCTTCGGAGTCTCAACATACTTTCCCTCTGCGGGACTCCACAGGCAATAGCTCATTGTCCCTCCGTTTGCCCCATAATAATAATTGCAGCAGAGATCATAATATCCATCCGCATTTATGTCCTCAAACCAAAAACAATCCTCTTGTTCGGAAGATATCATTTCCAATGTCTGTATCAGGCTTTTCTCCAAATACAGACGAATCTGATAATGATATGTAGGAAAGAATTCATCCTCCTCTCTTTTTTCCGCCAGTTCCCTGATCTCAAGTTCCAATTCCTTCCCATCCCCGATATCCTGTTTGACCCGCTGCACCTGATCCGTAGCAGTCCCTGAAATCTCTATACTTTTGCCCGGTTCGGCCGTTCCTGTATGACCGATTCCCTCTGTAGACAGCCCTACCCCGGCTACTGTTCCATTTCTCACGGACACGGTAAGGGAAACCCGCCAATCCAGGTCATCAAATTCGTCCTCGTTATAATTATAATTCCTATGAATTTCTTCGCACATATCATGAAAACGATCCATGAAATCTTCCTGTCCCGTTTTTTGTACAGTTTTCCCCTCCGTAAGCAGCCACTCACACGTCCCAGACAGCGGCAGCACCAGATCGGTGCAATTGCCGGATAGAACGGAATCCTCTCCGGGCACTGCGATGTCTGAAAATATGGCGGAGTAGTACAGCCTGTCATCTTTTACAGCCATCGGACTTTCATCTGTAAAATCATAGATATCGGATATCACAAGATCCGCAGTCAGCGTTCCCGTCAAACCCTCATAGGCCAGATCCAGCGTCTTATATTGATTGTACAGCACGGAGTCCTCCACATCCCGCATCCATTCCTGTTCCGACCAGATCGAACTTCCCTGCCATGCACCGCTATAAGGGTAATCCGGATATACCTCTTTCATGTTTTTTTCATATTTTTGGTAACTGACCTCTTTATTCTCCCAATAATAAGTAAAGCTTTCCTTCCCGTCTTTCGTAAAATGAGAGCAATAGGCTCCATCCCCTATACATTTCAGTCTTCCATCCTTTAATTCAAATACAATGTCATAATACATCCCCATATGCCCGCCGCAATTAACAATCAGTCCCTGACGTTCCAGAAAACGGTAGCACAGGCGGTGAAATTCCTGCCACTCGACTTTCCCCTCTGCATTCAGATACAAGAGTTCATTGCCTGCCGCTTCACAATCCCCGTTTAAGAGCAGTTCCGGGATCTCATTATCATCCAGATACAGAAGAGTATAGGTGCGCCCTGTCAGATTCTTTTTCTCCATATACTTCTCATATAAAGTCAATGCCTCCCGCACTTCATCCGGCATCCCATCTATGGCAGAAACATTTGCGTCCCCTGCGGTGTCCGTTCCCTGCGGCCGGCTTCCGCAGGACGCCATATTCAATACGAAAAAAATCATAAAACAGACCATCGCCAATTTCTTTCTTTTCATAATCCATCCTCCATGCTGGTTTAATATATAAACCAATTCTATCACAGGAGGTTTACACTGTCAAGCGTGCCAGAGATTTTTCTATCAGAAAAGAAGTTAATCCGCTTACCGGGATTACGCACTGTTTCATCGTATCCCTGTCTCTGACGGTTACAGTTCCCTGTTCCAGGGTTGCATCATCTACTGTAATGGCATATGGAATCCCGATGGCATCTCCCCTGCGGTATCTCTTTCCTATGCTTCCAGACTCATCATACTGTACCATGCAATGTTTCGCGAGCATGGTATATAATTCTCTGGCTTTTCCGGCATGCTTCTTTTTTATGAGTGGAAGTATGTTGATTTTGATCGGTGCAAGAGCCGGCTTAATATGAAAAACAATACGACTATCTGTATCACTAATCCGCTCCTCGCGCAAACCCTCCAGCAGCAATGCTAATACAATACGGTCTAATCCATAAGTCGATTCAATAATGTATGGAATATACTTTTCTTTTGTGGTTTCGTCAAAGTATTCCATTGATTTTCCGGAGTATTCCTGATGCCGTGTGAGATCAAAATCCGTTCTGTTATGGGTACCGTTTATTTCACCCCATCCAAATGGAAATTGATATTCAATATCGCAGGCCTCTTTCGCATAATGCGCCAATTTGTCATGATTGTGAAAACGTAATTTTTCTGAAGGCAATCCTAGGCTTTCAAAAAACTTCATTCCATATTCCTTGAAATATCGGTAGATTTCATCATCGGAGCCTCCCTTACAGAAAGTCTGAAACTCCATCTGTTCAAACTCAATGGTCCTGAAAGTAAAGTTTTTAGGTGTAATCTCATTGCGAAAGGCTTTTCCGATTTGTCCTATACTAAATGGTAATTTTGCTCTCATAGAGCGCATTACATTTAGATAATTTACATACTCCCCCTGCGCATTTTCGGGTCGCAGGAAGATCCGGCCGGAACTGTTGTCTGTCACACCTCTTTTGGTTTCAAACATCAGATTAAACTGTCTGATATCTGTAAAATTTGATTTTCCGCATACCGGACAGGGAACATGGTTGTTACGAATCAAGGCGAGCATTTCTTCTTGCGACATTGCATCAGCATTGATACTTTGGTCATAATCCTGAATTATATTGTCCGCTCTATGTCGCGTCTTACATTCTCTACAATCAATCAGTGGATCTGAAAAACTATCAAGATGTCCACTCGCCTCCCAAACCCTTGGATTCATCAAGATATCCGCATCTACTTCATAGCTGTTTTCGCGCGTCTGAATAAAATAATACCTCCATGCATCTTTCACCTGGTTTTTTAACCGCGTTCCTAGCGGACCGTAATCCCAGGTGTTAGCCAATCCACCATAAATCTCACTTCCCTGAAAAATGAAACCGTACTGATTGCAGTATGATACCACTTCATCCAATGAAAAATTTCTTCTGTCCATCTTAATCACCTAACCTTTCTTATTTTTTTAATATAAAAAAGCCCTAAGTATTAAAAATACCTAGGACGAATATAACCGCGGTTCCACCTAAATTCAGATCATCATCTGCGCTTTTATCATAGTATGGATTTAACATCTTATACTACATTCCTTTTAACGGTGGAATTCTCCGTCGGACGCTACTTGATTCACTCCGCTGCTCCGAGACGCCTTCCATGCTTTCTTCATAAGGGTTCGCACCAAACACCCTCTCTCTGAAATCAGACCGGCATGTACTATTTCTCTTCCTCGCATTTTCATTGTATCAATCTGGTACATCAAACCCTCAAACATGGTTGCACTGATAATGAAATTAAACGATACATTTGCTGTAAACATCCAGCAGGATTTGTATGCCGGGAAACAATCTCGCCATCCAAAACCAACTCTGTTAATTCTGATTTTGTCTTATCTGCATATTTTACAATCGCTGACTCTACAGATATACCGTCATTATTCTTATAATAAACATCTATAAGTCCTACCATTGATTTGGATACTTTTCCTGAATACACTCCTAAATATTCCTTCTGCCGCCTTTTCCCCCACATTCTTTCTCAGGCTTTCCGTCATTCCAATCGAATGAGCATTATCATTCTTTGCCATAGTCTCCTCCTACCCCTCATTCATTTTCGCCAGCTTGGCTGCCTGGTCGGCGGCAACAAGGCTGTCGATCACCTCGTTCAAATCCCCGTTGATGATGGAATCCAGTCTGTGCAGAGTCAGCTTGATGCGGTGATCCGTGACACGTCCCTGCGGGAAATTGTAGGTCCGGATCTTCTCCGAGCGGTCACCCGTACCGATCTGGCTTCTCCTGGCCTCCGCCTCCTCATCGTGGGCCTTGGCGCACTCCAATTCATACAGGCGGGCGCGGAGTACCTTCAGTGCCTTGTCCTTGTTCTTTAACTGGGATTTCTCATCCTGGCAGGAGATCACGATGCCGGTAGGTATGTGGGTCAGACGAACTGCCGAGTCCGTCGTGTTGACACACTGTCCGCCGTTGCCCGAAGCCCGGAACACATCAAATTTACAGTCATTCAGATCCAGATCCACCTCCACTTCCTCCACCTCCGGCATGATAGCCACCGTGGCGGTAGAAGTGTGTATGCGCCCGCCGGACTCTGTCACCGGGATACGCTGTACCCGGTGCACGCCGCTCTCGTACTTCAATTTGGAGTATGCTCCCGCTCCGTTGATCATAAACACAATCTCTTTAAAGCCGCCAATACCGTTTTCGTTGGAATTCATCGTGTCGATCTTCCAATGATTTGTCTCTGCGTATTTGCAGTACATGCGGTAGAGATCCGCGGCAAAAAGAGCCGCCTCATCGCCGCCGGCGCCGGCACGGATCTCCACGATCACATTTTTCTCATCGTTGGGATCTTTGGGTAGCAAAAGGATACGCAGCTCCTTTTCGATACGCTCCACACCGGCCTTGCACTCGTTCAGCTCTTCTTTCGCCAGCTCCCGCATCTCCTCGTCTGTCTCCTCCTCCAGCATGGCCAGACTTTCCTCAATACCGGTCTTTTTCTCCCCGTATTCCCTGTACTTTGTCACGATGGGCTGCAGATCCGACTGCTCCTTCATCAGCTTCTGATAACGGGCCGCATCGTTCATCACGTCCGGCTCACTGAGTTCTTTTAATACTTCCCCATAGCGATACGATATATCCTCCAATTTGTCAAACATCTCATCTACTCCTTTATACCGGTCTTTTGCCGACGTCCGGTCTCCCTCCGGACTCCCGTCACAATGCGATCCAGGCCCGCCAGATCCTTTCGGATCTCCACCTGGTCAAACTCTGTCTCCATCAATGCCCTCACCGGCCGGCCCTGATCATAGCCAATCTCCAGGCAAAGGCGTCCCCCGTCCCTCAAAAATCTGCCCGCTTCACGGATGATCTCCCGATAAAACTGCAGGCCATCTGCGCTGCCATCCAGTGCCAGCACCGGTTCGTGATCCCGCACTTCCGGCATCAACCCCTCCATATCCCCGGTAGGAATATAAGGTGGGTTTGACACGATCCAGTCAAACATCCCCTCTATTTCCCGAAACAGATCGCTGTGTATCAACCGCACATCTGCCCCGTTCATCCCCGCATTTCTCTCCGCCACAGCGAGAGCCCTCTCGGAAATATCCGACAGGGCCACATTGCTGAACTTTCCCAACACCGCCAGACTGACACCGATACAGCCGGAACCGGTGCACAGATCCAGCACATCCCCTCCCTCAGAAAAATTCAGTACATATTCCACCAGACATTCCGTATCCTGCCTGGGAATCAACACGTTCTCATCCACGTAAAAGGGAAGGCCCATAAATTCCGTCTCGTGGGTGATGTATTCCAGAGGGATATGCCGCATCCTCTCCTCCAGCACTTTTCTATACCGCCTCTGTTCTGCCGCCGGCGCATTCTCCTGCCCACGGAGAAAAAACTGGCTTTTCTCCATACGGAAACAATGCGAAAAAAGATACCACGCATTCAGTTTTGCCTCCGGCACATGCCCCGTCAGTATATCCTCCCCTCTGCGGAGCACCTCCTGATAGGTCATTGTTTCTCTTCCTCCGGCGCCTCAAAATACCGGTCCAAAGCATTCAGGATCTCATCGTCCTCATCCTCGTTCAGATCGAGGATTTCAATGTCTCCGGGGGCTTCCCTGGCGGGCGCCGCCTCTTCCACAACAGACTCCTGCGGTTCCTCGCTGTCCTTCGGATCCGCCTCTTTTTTCTCCGTCATCAGAGAGACCTTGGTCTTATCCGCCACCAGATCCTCCGGCGCTGCATTCTTTTTCTGTTTTTTCTTCTCAGGCTTTTTCTTCTCCGTTTTTTTCTTTTCCCGTTTTTCCTTCTCCGGCTTTTCCTTTTCCGGCTTTTCCGGCTTTTTTTCCTCCCGGTCATTGTAATGCGCCAGATAATCCCTCCAGTCAAACACAGCTTCCACTGAGGCAATCGCCACCTCGATCATGTCATCCGACGGTTCTGCCGTAGTGAGCTTTTGCAGCAAAAGTCCCGGCTTGCTTAATATATCCGCAGCCTTGCTGTTGCTCTTCCCGGCAAAACAGATAAATTCAAAAGCCACACCGGCGATCGCAGGGATCAAAAGAAGTCTGGAAATCATCCGGATCCATATATTTCCTGCGGTGATAAACATAAAAAACAGTATACTGACAAACATGACCACCAGCAGAAAACTGGTTCCACAGCGCTTGTGCTGGGTGCTCTGCCGGCGAACATTCTCCACTGTCAGTTCACACCCATTTTCAACACAGTTGATGGATTTGTGCTCCGCGCCGTGATACATGAAAACACGCTTTATGTCCTCCATCCGGGAGATCAGTTTCACATAGATAAGAAAGAGTATCACACGGATGACACCCTCCAACAATCCCCGCAGCTGGGCAGAGGGAATGACTTTTCTCAATGCCTCTGAAATGAAAAACGGAAGCATCACAAACAGAGCGATGGCGACAATCACGGCAGCTATGATCACAATTCCCATGATCACGCTGTCTTTCTTTTCTTCTTTTTTCTTCTCTTCCTCTGATTTCTCCTGTTTTTCTTCTTCCTCCTCAAAAAATGAGGCTGAGTAATTCAATGTGGTCATCCCCAGAGACAGAGACTCAATAAAAGAAACAATACCGCGGATGATGGGAATATTCGCCCACTTGTGTTTGTCGCGGAACCTCTTGTTCTCCCGTACTTTGACTTCAATCTCTTTGTCCGGTTTGCGGACAGCGACTGCGTACTTGTCCTTTCCGCACATCATGACACCTTCGATCACTGCCTGACCACCGATCCCAGAATATTTCATTCCTCTGTCCTCCTCACTCTCTATAAATTTCCTTTGCGGCACGGTGCGATTCGCTCCGACTCTCCCGCGGCCCTGTACCGCCGCGCTATTCGCTTCGCTCATTCCCGCCGCTCAATTCGCTCCGCTCATTCCCCACGCCGCTCAATTCGCTCCGCTCATT
>CAZAEM010000038.1:0-11369 GCA_964484225.1 uncultured Eubacterium sp. | reverse complement strand
CGCCGCTCAATTCGCTCCGCTCATTCCCCACGCCGCTCAATTCGCTCCGCTCATTGGGGGCTTCGCCCCATGGTACAGGAGATTTATGCTCTCCCGCGTGCCAGCACGCGGAGAGCATAAATCTCCTGTACCGCGCGGCTCTGCTTATACAAAAATAGGCTGAGACACACGCCTCAACCTATCCCATGTTCTCATCAATTATTTCAATCCGTATCTGCGGTTGAATTTATCAATCGCGCCACGAGCCGCTACAGATTTCTGCTGTCCTGTATAGAACGGGTGGCATTTGGAACAAACCTCGACGTGAATGTCTTCTTTGGTTGACCCTGTGACGAATTCATTACCACAGTTGCAGACCACCTTTGCCTGATAATATTCCGGATGAATTCCCTCTCTCATGATCTCTTTCACCTCACTACTTGTATTTTCAATTTATTGGGATCTTGCTCAAAAATGCTTTTCCATTATAGCACGAGTATTTTTGTAATGCAAGCCTTTTTATTTTAAAGATGCATTTTTTTCACAGTTTCTATGAACTCTTCGTTTGTTCTCGTCCGGCGGAACAGATTCAAAATCTGCTCCAGGGCCTGATCGGATCTCATGCCGCCGAGAGCCTTGCGTATTTTCACTACCGCTTCCTGTTCCTCCGGGTTCAGCAGCAGGTCTTCTCTTCTTGTGCTGGACTTCTGAATATCAATAGCCGGGAAAATACGTTTCTCCGAAAGGCTTCTGTCCAGAACCAGTTCCATGTTGCCTGTTCCCTTGAACTCCTCGAACACCACATCGTCCATCCGGCTTCCCGTGTCAACCAATGCCGTGGCCAGAACCGTGAGGCTTCCCCCCTCCCGCATGTTCCGGGCAGCACCGAAAAACCGCTTTGGCATATATAATGCCGCCGGATCGAGTCCTCCCGACAGGGTACGGCCGCTGGGTGTCACAGTCAGGTTGTATGCTCTGGCAAGACGGGTAATGCTGTCGAGCAATATCATCACATCCTCGCCGGACTCCACCAGCCTCTTGGCACGCTCGATCACCATCTCGGACACCCGCTTGTGGTTCTCCGGAAGTTCATCGAAAGTAGAGTAGATCACATCCACTCTCTCCCCCTCGATGGACTCCTTGATGTCCGTCACCTCCTCGGGGCGCTCGTCTATCAGGAGAATGATCAGATTCATGTTGGGGTAATTTCTTGTCACCGCCTTCGCCACCTGCTTGAGCAGCGTTGTCTTCCCCGTCTTTGGCTGGGATACGATCATACCGCGCTGTCCCTTTCCGATGGGTGAAATCAGATCCAGCATACGCATAGACACACCGGACCCCGGCGTCTCCAGATGTATCCTGTGATCCGGGAAAACAGGAGTCAGATCCTCAAACTTTTTCCGCTGATACAGATAAGAGGGTGAGCGGTCATTGACTTTTTTCATATACAAAAGTGCGCTGAATTTCTCGTTCTGGGTGCGCACCCGCAGATTTCCCTCAATGATATCCCCCGTCCGCAGTCCAAAACGCCGGATAAACTGCGGTGCAACATAAACGTCATTTTCTCCCGGAAGAAAATTGTCACAGCGGATAAACCCATATCCCTCCGGCATGATCTCGAGAATACCATTTTTGGTAATCCCACTGTCCAAATCTTTCAACTCCGTGGGGTGTACATCCGCAATCTGCCGATCCTTCACTATAGAAATCAACCCGTCGGAGCCATCGTGATACCGCTGGGGATGATTGTTAAAATGATAATTTGTATTCTGATTGGTGCGCTCTTCTCTGCTGTGCTCCGAATTTCTCACATGATTTCTGGAGGTCTCTGCGGTTTCGTCCTCACCCCTGGAACCCGTATTCTGGGATGGAAAAGCTCGATACGGTGAGGCTTTGGGGGCAGATGTTCTGGACGGTTCTGCTTTCTGTGTCCCCGTTCTGGACGGCTCTGCTTTCTGTGTCCCCGTTCTCGGTGACGCCACCTTGGGAGTCCGCCTCCTGAATGATGTGTCTGTTGTCTGCCTTGGCCTGGAGGGCGGTGTCTTCTTTGCAGGAGCAGATCTTTTACCCTCTTTTACTTCCTTCCCTTCTTTTACTTCTTTGGTTTCTTTCCCTTCCTTTGCCTCTTTCTGCATCACTTCTACAATTTTCGCTGCCAAATCCTGTTTTCGAAGACCGGTAACCCGCCGAAGTCCCTTCTCTTTTGCAATCTCCTGCAATTCCTTTAAGGTTTTTGTTGTTAAATCCATTCTTTCCTTCCTTTCTACTCGTTTTCACTGTCCACTCTCACTCGGTATGTCCCGGATAAATCGGAATACAGAATAAAGATACCTGCGAATAAAACGAAACGATCATTCACAAAAATTTATTAGACACTTATGTATGATGCTGGGGTCAAAAAGTATTCTTCCCCAACCGATGTCCACGAATTTGACATCATTATATCCTATTTACATCCCCTCCGTCAATCTCATTTTGCAACAAAATGTATATGCGGGCGGAGGAGACTGTAAATTAGGAACACCTTTTTGCACGCACCGTCTACAGGCGGATCCCGTTCTTCCTCATCAGTTCCCTGGCACTGTCCAGCGAATCCACGCCGGTGCGATTCTTGATGGGGGCAAACTCTTTCTCACGCTCTACCTCAAAAGAAAGACAGTTATCCATCATATGGATCATGTCCAGCACCAGCGTCTCAAACTTATATCCGTTGGGCTCCTCCGGTTTCACCGGATTGGCATCCTCATCAATGTAGGGGATCTTTTTCTCAACCACATGGATTGGCATATTTTCACGCATGATACGCGTCAGTGTCCTGACGTCAAACAGATAATTTAATATCACCCCGTAATTATAGAGAAGCCTTCCCTGCTCATCTCTGGAATGAATGATCTCGTCCGTCATCTCATAGTATTCCACTATAGACGGTTTGCCGTCCTCCAGGCAGAGCACCCCCACTCTCTCGTTGGGATCCGCCTTGGCCACCACCTTGGCGCCACAGACACATTCCGCCAGGATCGTAGCACCCACAAAAACAGGATCTGCTATCTTCTGCAGCACGTTATCCACGGCAAAGACATTCAGCCACTCTACGCCCAGTTCCTTTATCTTCTCCAGAAGACCGGCTCTCACCAGAGAAGAAAACCACCCTCCGTTGCCGTTGGGCGAAGTAGAAAGTTTTGCTTTCCCCTCCATATAGATTTTGCCTTCATAGCTGACTGAGGGCGCCATCTCCTGCACAAAGAAAAACACAAAATCTTTATTGTATCCAAAATAGTCATGCTCCGCAAAGAAACCGGTGGTATCCTCATGGTTCTTTTCGCTGGTCATGACAAAGAGCGGGATCCAGGTATCCGTCTTTTTCACCACTGTCATCAGATTATGGATCAGCTGTTCAAAGAGATACAGTTCCCTCTCCAGCCCTACATTCAGCATACCTTTCGGTTTATCCAGCCCCAGACGGGTTCCCTGCCCCCCCGCCAGAAGCACGGCCCCCACCTTACCGGCCCTGACAGCATCCAAACCGGCCTTCTCGTAGTCAGCTCTCTTCTCTTCGATCTCCTCCAGTGTCACAGCCCCCAGCGGCTCAAGTTTTCCTTTGGCGGTTTCCTTTTCTCCGCCCTCTATCAGCTTCAAAAGGGAGAGATCCAGCGCATCGATCTGAGCCAGAAGGTCTCTCTTGTCCTTGTCATTCAGTTCGTTATAATACCGCAGCAGGTGTTCCTGACCGGCCGGGGCCAATTTCCCCATCGCCTCTTCATAATTCATCATCACCAAACCCCTTTCTGAATTTTCATTACTCTTATTGTAACAGGTTACAGAAAAAGTACAAGAGGAAGTTTTCCCTCTCTTCACGGCATACAGCCTGTCTTTACATTCAATGTAAAAAATGATATGATATTGCAAAAAGTAATCTTTACAGACAGGAGCAGATACTATGACATCACGCGAAGAATCCCTAAAATTACACAGAGAATGGAACGGAAAAATCGACACGGTGCCGAAATGTTCCGTGAAATCCAGAGAAGACCTTGCCATCGCCTACACCCCCGGTGTCGCTGAACCGTGCAGGGCCATAAAGGAAAACCGAGAAGAGGTCTATCAATACACTATCAAAAACAACACGGTAGCCGTCATCTCCGACGGCAGCGCCGTACTCGGCCTGGGCAATATCGGAGCAGAGGCCGCCCTGCCGGTGATGGAGGGAAAAGCTGTCCTGTTCAAGGAATTTGGCGGGGTCAACGCCTTCCCCATATGTCTCAGCACTCAGGACACAGAGGAAATCATCCGCACAGTCGTAAACATCGCCCCGGCTTTCGGCGGCATCAACCTGGAGGACATTTCCGCCCCCCGATGCTTTGAAATAGAAGCCCGTCTGAAAGAGCTGCTGGATATCCCCGTATTTCACGATGACCAGCACGGGACAGCCATTGTGGTGCTCTCCGGCATCATCAACTCCCTGAAAATCGTGCAAAAGGAAAAGGAGGACTGCCGGATCGTGGTAAACGGCGCCGGTTCCGCCGGGATCGCCATCAGCAGACTCCTGCTCCGCTATGGATTCCGCCATGTGACGCTCTGCGACAAATCCGGAATACTGAACAAAAAATCCCCCGATCTAAACTGGATGCAGCGGGAAATGATGGAACTCACCAATCTGGAGGGCAGATCCGGCAGCCTGGCAGATGCTTTCAAGGGCGCAGATATCTTTGTGGGCGTTTCCGCCCCGGGCATTGTCACACCGGAGATGGTTTCCTCCATGAACCGTGACGCCATCCTCTTTGCCATGGCCAATCCCGTCCCGGAGATCATGCCGGATCTGGCAAAAAAAGCGGGTGCCAGGATCGTCGGCACCGGACGCTCGGATTTCCCCAATCAGGTAAATAATGTGGTGGCCTTCCCCGGAATTTTCAAGGGCGCCTTGGAGGGACGGGCCAGACAGATCACCGAGCCGATGAAACTGGCTGCCGCCCTGGCCATCGCCTCCCTCGTGCCGGAAGACAAACTGAGCGAGGAAAATATCATGCCGGAGGCATTCGATCCAAAAGTGGCGGAAGTGGTGTGTGCCGCCGTGAAGGAACATATCAATGACTGAGAGAACCCGGATGCTGCGGCAGGGCTGCACATGGGAAGAAAAGAGGAAATGCCATGTCTAATCAATACATCACGATCTATAAGCTAATGATTTTGTATGCCATGAGCAAGGTAAATTCCCCCCTGCCCGGCAAAGTTTTTTTTGACTTTATCACCGGAAATGAGTACACAAACTACTTCACCGTACAGAGCGCACTGGGTGAACTGATCCAGTCCGGACTGATCCGGGAGGAAAGTACGTACCACAGATCCTACTATACCCTGACGGACACAGGCCGTGAGACACTGGAACTGTTCGGCGGCCAGCTATCCTATGAGATCCGCGGGGAAATCACCCGGTATCTGAAAAAAAACCGATATGAGATCCTCAACGAGACCTCCATTGTCAGCGATTATCAGCGCATAAGCGACGGAAGCTATCTCGCCTCCTGTACAATACGGGAAGACAACCAGCCGTTGTTTAACCTGTCTCTCTCCGTCCCCACAGAGGAGGACGCCCAAAAGATATGTGATAACTGGAAGGAACAGAGCTCCTCTCTCTATCAGCAGGCGCTCCGGCTGCTCCTCGCACAGCGGGATCAATGACTGCCCGCTTTCAAATACCCCTTTTTCAATGGATTAAACTGCACATAGATCTGCTTGTCCACCAGCCTGTCTGAATTATATCCGCCTTGAAAAACAGGTCCCTTTCGCAATTCAAAATGCAGGTGAGGGCCGAACGCCCTTCCTGTGGCACCCACTACGGCCACAGTGTCCCCCTGTTTCACCTTGTCTCCCGCCTTCACATAATGCGTGCTGCAGTGCGCATAGTAGGAATATATGCCTCCTCCGTGGTAGAGAATCAGAAGTTTACCAAAAGAGCCAAGACCATTGCTCTCGTGATATTTGGCATATACCACCGTCCCGTCCGCCGTGGCATGGATCGGTTGTCCGGGCCCCTTGATATCCACACCGTAGTGTCTGCCGTGATGGGCACTGCAGCTACAGCACCAGCCATCCCCCTTGACGCCGCCGTACACCGGCCAGAGCCAGTCCCTCTTCTCCACCCGAAACTCTCTGTCGATCACCCTGTTGCAGCGACTACTCTTGTCGTATAGGAGAACGACATACCGGTAACTCCCTTCGTCCAGTCTGCTGAACAAAAGAGCCTTATCCATGTCCTTCAGATCCACCTTCTCCTGTTCTACAGTTGTACGATGTTCATACAGAACCTTTCCCTCTTTGCTCTGGATCATTCCCAGTGCGTATGTAAGCGGACGGCTGGAAATCAGTGTGCCTTTTACAATAAAGCCCACTCCCGGATACAATTTCCCCGGATATGAACAATTCCGCTTTTTCACCTTCCAGTGGTCATATACCGGCCCGAGCTCCTCCCGCACCGGCAGCGCCGCCGTCGGGACAGCCGCTCTTGCTCTCTTTGTTTCTACAAGCGTAGATGACTGTATTCCCGTTAATTCCGGCAGGAATGTCGCCGTCAGGAATGCCATGACAAAAACATAAATCACCCCAAAATTTCTGATTCTACGTACCCTCATAAAAAAACCCCGTTCTTTACCAAACTTTTCCAGTTATGATATAACGAGGATAATTATACACTATTTTTCAGTTTTCTGCAACTGTAGTATCAAATTTTTTTACCTTTTCTCGAACCGTTTTCTTCCGGCGTCCATATTCTTTTTTGCCGCAAAAAATCCATGTCCACGGTTTGCCGCCATCCTTTTCTCACAGTCCGGACAATACGTCCCATAGCGGATCGCCTTCCCGCAGCCTTCGCAGAACAGCATATCGGAGTCTCCCTGCATGATCTCTACCCTGCCCTCTCTGATAAAATCCATGATCTTACGGCGGGGAATCCCTGTCCCCTCCGAAATCTCAAGAGCATTGCTGGGACCGTTTTCCTCCAGATACGCCTTGACCTTGCCAAATTCCGTCAGAACATCTGCGCCACAGTTCTCACACACATAACGTCCACCACCCTTGTAGACCATAGGCTGTTCACAGTTCTCGCATTGATACACCTGTGCCGCGATCAACACGTCATCCAGATTCATATCCATAAGCTACCCCCTCAACTTATCCAACTCCTGTCGTGCCAAGTTCCAAATATTTCAGATAAGCTCCATACGTCATGGTCACAGCGTCCGTACCGGACCCCACCGCCACAGTCACGTTTTCCAGATCTGCCTCTGTTGCCTGTTTTCCCGTGTCAAATTCTGTCTCCGTGGACTGTTTTACCGCATTCTCACTCTTTGCTGTACTCTGCGCGGTCTTTCCCGTGGAGCCACCGCTGCCGATCGAGCTGTCTGTCTCCGAGACATTCACCTTGCGGTCCGGCACTTTCACACCTTCCTGCATATATTTTTTAATCTTTTTTACATAATTCTGCGTTTCATTGTAAGGCGGTACTCCGCCATATTTCTTCACAGCCCCGCTGCCGGCATTGTAAGCCGCCGCCGCCAGTGTATAGTTCCCGTCAAATTTATCCAGATGCGCCTTCAGCAGTCTGGCAGAAGCCATGATATTCGACTCCGCATCATAGGGATCCTTCACCCCCAGAGATTTGCACTCATCCGGCATCAGCTGCATGATCCCCTTCGCCCCGGCAGAAGAGACACATTTCGTATTGAAATCCGACTCCGCTTTTGCCACCGCAACCAGGAAATCATAGGATATATCATACTTCTCGGAAGCCCTCTCAAAAATATCCTTCAGCGTCGTCTCCGCACTGCCGTCGGAGCCGGTATATTTGTCTACTGATTCCGATTTCCCCGTCCCGTTCGTCTTTTTGGCAGGGGCCGCCGTCTCGTTTTTCGCCGCCGCCAGCACTTTCTCATTTTCCTCTTTCAAAATCTTCTGGAAAGGGGTGATCGAGGTCTTCGACTTTGCCTTGACAGGTGTCACCTGCGTGCTGCCTGCCGTCGCCGTCACATCATTTACCAAAAGCATAAAATGCCACTCTCTCCTCTCAAACATTTGTGGTCATCTAAAAACAACTCCAGCTATTATTATACACCTGTACACCAAAAAATCAAGTGGTAACTCCGCATTCCTCCTGCCGTTTTTCCTCCGGGATTCCTGTCACATTGCGCACGCGTCCGGGAATCGGTTTTCCACGAAAATGCAGAAGCAGAACCCACACGATCGCCACACAGGCAAGGCTGAATCCCAAAAAAACGATATCCGGGATCACGATACCCAGATTTCCCAGCAGCTTATCCAGCGCATCGGTGATGTAACTGCTGCTGTTAAAAATGATATGCATCAGACATCCCGCCCATATCGTCTGTGTTTTCTCGTATATGTAGGCCAGGGCCAGTCCGGCTATACCCGCATAGACCCCCTGAACCCAGTTCATGTGAAATACCCCAAACAGCAGCGCAGATATAAACATCGCCGGCACCATGGAAAACCCCCGTCGGAGTCTGCCGTAAATCATCCCCCGAAACATGATCTCCTCCACCACCGGCCCCACCAGACAGACGGTGATAAACACCACTGCCGGAGATGAATTTTCCACATGAAAATTTTGCTCCAGATCCATATAATCTTCCCAGAGTCCGGGCGCAGCCACATACATCAGCGAGATCACTATATTGAGAGCATATTGTCCCAGAAAAGCTATCCCGGCAATGCACAGAATATTTTTTGCCGTGAATACTTTTCTGTAATCCGGATAGAAACCGTTTTTCTTTTCCCGAAAATAATACCACAGGCCAAATCCCGCCAGGAGGATCAGATCCAATGCCCCATTTAAAATAAGCAGGGGACCGCCCCTTGTAATAGAATCCGCCGTTTGCTCCAGCATTCTCTCCATGACAGCCCCGTCACCGGCCATTCCGTTTTTTATTCCCACTACTAATACAGCCACCATCAGCAGCACTGACAGAGCAATAGAACACCCCAGCAGGATAGCCATATACAGCCCGACCCAGCCCAATGATTTCAACTTTGTTCGCATATATTCCCTTTCCTTTCACACTTAGTTTGCTTTTTTATCATAGTAACACCTTTTTATCCTGCGGTCAAATTGCAGTTGCAGATTTCCATGTGAAATGGTACTATGATGCTAGGGTCAATACGGAGGCATCCGTTGGGGGCAAAATACTTTTTGACCTCAACATAATAAAATATATTTTAAAGAATGGAGGAAACCCGATGAAACTCTGGGGAGGACGCTTTACAAAGGAAACGGATCAACTGGTGCATGATTTCAATGCATCCATCTCTTATGACAAAAAGTTTTACAAACAGGATATCCTGGGCAGCATCGCCCACGTGACGATGCTGGAAAAGCAGGGGATCCTCACCGGCGATGAGAAAGACGCCATCGTGGAGGGACTGCAGGGGATTCTCACAGACATCGAAAACGGCACGCTGGAGATCACGCCGGAATACGAGGACATCCACAGCTTTGTAGAGGCTCATCTGACGGAGCGCATCGGTGAGCCGGGAAAAAAGCTGCACACCGGACGCAGCCGCAACGACCAGGTAGCCCTGGACATGAAATTATATACCAGGGATGAGATCATCGCAGTCAACGATCTCCTGAAAGATCTGATGACAGTCATCCACCGGATCATGAAGGAAAATGTAAATACCTGTATGCCCGGTTTCACTCATCTCCAGAAAGCCCAGCCGGTGACTCTGGCTCATCATTTCGGCGCTTATTTCGAAATGTTCCGCCGGGACCGCAGCCGCCTTCGGGATATCTATGACAGGATGAACTACTGCCCCCTGGGCGCCGGCGCACTGGCCGGAACCACCTACCCTCTGAACAGGGAGTATTCCGCCGCTCTCTTAAAATTCGACGGCCCCACCTTCAACAGTATGGATTCCGTATCTGACCGGGACTACCTGATCGAGCTGCTGAGCGCCCTGTCCACGATCATGATGCATATGAGCCGCTTCTGTGAAGAGATCATTCTCTGGAATTCCAACGAGTATCACTTTGTAGAGATTGATGACTCGTATTCCACCGGCTCCAGTATCATGCCGCAGAAAAAAAATCCTGACATCGCCGAGCTGGTCCGGGGGAAAACCGGACGGGTTTACGGCGCACTGATATCCCTTCTCACGACAATGAAAGGAATCCCCCTGGCATACAACAAGGATATGCAGGAGGATAAAGAACTCACCTTTGATGCGATTGACACAGTAAAGGGATGCCTGGCACTGTTCACCGGTATGCTGGACACCATGAGATTCTATACGGATACCATGGAAGCCAGTGCCAAAAAGGGCTTTACCAACGCCACAGACGCCGCCGACTATCTGGTAAACCACGGTGTCCCCTTCCGGGATGCCCATGGCATCATCGGTCAGCTGGTTCTCCTGTGCATCAACCGGAATATCTCTCTGGACGAGCTGCCCCTGGAAGAATACCAAAAAGTCAGCCCGGTCTTTGAGGAAGATATATACGAAGCCATCTCCATGAAAACCTGCGTAGAGCGGCGGAACACCCTGGGCGCCCCCGGGCCGGAGGCAATGAAACAGGTGATCGCCGCCAACGAAACCTATCTCAGGGAATCCTGAGGATCATCCGGCGTCCGTGCCGGATCCATCTGAAAATCACCGGATAAAATTAGTTCGGATTACCGGCTCTCTCTCCGGAAGGGAGATGCCGGCATTTTTTCCGGCTTCGATACATTTCAGGAGCCACGCCATATTGTTTCCCAGCGTGCGCATCGTCTGCACTCCCTCCAGATCCTGTTCCACCTCCCCGGCGGTATTGCCGTGAACCTGATTCCAGTACTGGGAGGAGACCACCGGCATATTGTTGATGGTAAAATATTTGTTCAACTGATCGAAGGTGGCAGAGGCTCCTCCTCTTCTACAGCTGACTACCACAGCCCCCGGCTTGTATGCCATCTTTTTTCCACAAGAGTAGAACAGCCGGTCCAGAAAAGAAGTCAGGGCACCCGAGGCCGCGGCATAGTGTACCGCTGAGCCAAACACAAACCCGTCAAACTGATCCAGCCTCTCTCCTACTTCGTTGACGATATCCTTTCGAAAACATTCGCCGGTTCCTGCACAGGCTCCGCAGCCGATACATCCCGCCATTTCACCCACACCCAGCCAGACCAGCTCTGTGTCTATCCCGTTCTTCTCCAGCGCGTCTGCCACATACCGCAGCGCCGTGTAGGTACACCCCTCTCTGTGAGGGCTTCCGTTTACCAGCAACACTCTCATATTCATTCCTTCTTTCCAAGCATTTTTAGCATTTTATGAGTTTTTTTTAATAAAATTGATTCAGGTGTCATAAGTCATGAAAATAAATCATGCACATGTTTATAGTCGTA
>CAZAEM010000037.1:0-20940 GCA_964484225.1 uncultured Eubacterium sp. | reverse complement strand
TCGCAGATAGAATGAATTTAATAGTTTAGTTATATAAAAGGAGAAAAGTTAAGGGTATGCACGGGGTATAATATCAAGGTACCTAAATATTTTCGGGAGGAAATCACAGTATGGGCTGTCATCGAAAAAAGAGCGAACATGCCGCAAGGCGTGAGGGTTACAATGCTGCTGATGTAAATGGCAGGCTCATTACCAATCTGCGTGATATAAGCCATACGATGCGTTCTTTATATGAGGGCAAGGGCAGTCAAAAGCGCATTCTGATCGTCTTATACGAAGTGGGCGGCAGTATTACGCAAAGGGAACTGACCCGGTGGCTTGGTATTCAGCCCGGGTCGGCCAGTGAAGTGATCGCCAAGCTGGAAGGCGCCGGGTATATAAAGAGGACTCCGAGTGAAACGGATCGGAGAACGGCAGACGTTGCGCTGACCCCGGCGGGGAGATCCGCTGCCGCCCGGGCCAAAGAAGAGCGGGTCCGCCGTCACGAGCAAATGTTTTCCTGTTTGTCAGAGAGCGAAAAAAGCCGGCTGTTGTCCTTGCTTGAAAAAATCAATGCAGATTGGGACAGATATGACCAGAGGTGAGAATGATTTATGTGGAAGTATATTAAGCAGTACCTTCCCTTTGCTGTCCTCGCCGGCCTTTTTATGGTCGGCGAGGTGTCTATGGATCTGATCCAGCCGGGGATCATGAGTCGAATTGTAGATGAGGGGGTTCTGGGATTAAACAACGGCGGCGTGGGAGATATGGGTCTGATCTGGAGGCTGGGGCTTCAGATGATCGGGCTTGTTCTTTTTGGAGGTCTCTGCGGTTCGCTGAATAATGTGTTTGTACATATGTCGGGTCAAAATATAGGAAATGAGATCCGAAAGGACTGTTTCCGCAGGATCATGACCTTTTCCACCCCGCAGCTCGACCGGTTCGGAACGGGGTCGCTGGTGACAAGAGTGACCAATGATATCACGCAGGTGCAGAATTTTGTGTCCCAGTTTGTGCGCGGTATGATCCGTACCTCCATGCTCATGTTCGGCAGTATGTACTGTATGTTCCGTCTGAATCGGGATTTCGGCCTCATCGTGCTGTGCGCCTTCCCGCTGATTGTCGGTTGTCTTGTTTTCTGTATGTCAAAGGCCAATCCGTTATTTTCCAGACTGCAGGCACAGCTGGACGCTATCAATGCCATTATGCAGGAAGATGTGTCCGGTATCCGCATGATCAAGGCCTGTGTTCGGGAAATATATGAAAAAATACGGTTTGAGAAGGCAAATAGCGGGCTTGTCAAAACCCAGCTCCGGGTGCTGGTGATCTTTGCTTTTATGAATCCGGTGATAAATGCTCTGATGTATATCGTGGTTGCCGTCATCCTGTTTGTCGGTTCCTTCGAGGTAGAAGGAGGCAGGGCATCGCCGGGCAGCATTATGGCGGCCATTACATACACAACACAGCTTCTCAACGGGATCCTCATGCTGGTCATGTTATTTCAAAATATCTCCAGGGGGATTGCCTCGTGGGAGCGGGTCAAAGAGGTTCTGTACAGCGAACCGGAATTAAAGGACGGTGACTTTGATGGCGCGGCTTCCCGGCAGGGGGAGATAGAATTTCGTGATGTATCCTTTGCCTATCCCGGCAGCAGGCAGCTTGTGCTGAAACACATCAATTTGACCATACATCCGGGTGAAACCATCGCCGTTATGGGGTCAACCGGATGCGGTAAAACCATCGCCGTTATGGGGTCAACCGGATGCGGTAAAACCTCACTGGTCAACCTGATCCCCCGCTTTTATGACGCCACAGAGGGTACCGTGCTTGTGGACGGCGTTGATGTGCGCCGTTATCGGCAGAAGGCTTTGCGGGAGAAGATCGCGGTTGTTCTGCAAAAAAGTGAGTTGTTCAGCACCACGATCAGCGAAAATATCGCATGGACCGCGGCGCCGGCTGCGACGGCAGAGGCAATAAAGGATGCCGCGGTGACGGCGCAGGCAGAGGACTTTATTTTGTCCACCCCCGGGGGTTACGATACCGTTGTTGCGGAACGCGGCATGAGTCTGTCGGGTGGTCAGAGACAGCGCATTTCCATTGCAAGGGCGGTATTTAAACCGGCGGAAATACTGATCTTCGATGATGCGACCAGTGCCCTCGATCTGAAAACAGAGGCGGATCTGTATGCCGCGCTGCAAAAGTCAAAACCTCGGAGCACGAAAATCATCATAGCCCAGAGAATTGCCTCTGTGCGCCGGGCGGACAGGATCGTGGTTTTGGAAAACGGAAGTATCGCGGCCTGCGGTACGCACGGGGAATTAATAAAATCCTGTGCGGCTTATCAGGATATCTATCATTCTCAGATCGGAGAGGGGGATGAACAGCATGAGTACGCATAAGGAGCAGAAACTGGCAGAACGGAACATCCCCGGTATGAACCGGCATGAGCGTTTTGGCGAGGTACAGCATGCCGAACATGTGGGTGAAACCTTAAAACGGATCGTAACTTATTTTGCCAGGGAGAAGACGATGGTGCTTTGTATGCTTGCCGTTGTGGTCTTTGGAACCTTGTGCGGCGTCTATGCCCCCAGCCTGCAAAGTTCCGCCATTGATATCATAGCAGGAGCGAAAGAGGGCGGTCTGTCACTGACCCTGTTTCTCATGCTCGCCGCCTATCTGCTCTACGGCGGGAGCCAGCTGCTGCAGGGGCTGTGCAGTGCCAGGCTCAGTCAGCGTATTGTAAAGCGGATGCGTGAGGAGCTGTTCGGGAAAATTGTGGATCTGCCGGTCCGTTATCTGGATACGCATTCCCATGGCGACGTCATGAGTCGGATGACCAATGATATTGAAAATATTTCCACCACCGTTTCCCAGTCCCTGCCATCGTTGTTTTCCGGCTTTCTGACTATTATCGGCACAGTGGCTGTCATGTTGTGGTATTGCTGGCAGCTGGCTCTGCTCAGCTGCGCAACGGTTATTTTGACATTGCTGGCTACCAAGGTGCTGTCGGGGAAAGTGCGAAGGTTCTCCCGGAAACGGCAGATGCTGCTGGGGGAGCTGAACGGAACTGTGGAGGAAATGATTTCCGGCTACCGCACGGTGGTTGCCTATAATCATCAGGATATAACAACGGAGAGTTTTTGTGAGACAGCGGATTCCCTGACGAAAGCCGGGATCAAAACAGATATTTTCAGCGGGATAATGGGGCCCATCATGAACTGTATAGGCAATATAGGTTTTGTTATAATAGCGGCCTTTGGCGGGTATTTCTCCGTTCATTCGATCATCTCGGTGGGCGTCATCTCGGCATTTATCGTCTACGCCAAGCAGTTCAGCCGTCCGATCAACGAGGTTGCACAGATTTATGGACAGCTGCAAACGGCGATTGCCGGTGCGGAGCGTGTGTTTACGGTGCTGGACGAAAATAATGAGGATAACAGCGGCGAAGAACTGGCGGAGGGGAAGGACATGACAGTGACATTTCAAAATGTCCGTTTTTCGTATGAGCCGGAGCATCCGGTCATCCACGATTTTACCCTGACGGTGCCCTCCGGCCGGAAAGTGGCTCTTGTGGGAGCGACAGGCAGCGGGAAGACGACGATCGTCAATCTTCTGATGCGGTTTTACGATATTGACAGCGGGAAAATCTCTATAAATGACCAGGATATCCGGGATATATCGCGGGAGGATCTGCGGAAAAATGTCGCCATCGTCCTGCAGGATACGGTGCTTTTTTCAGATACCATCCGACACAATCTGAAATACGGCAATGAAAATGCCTCCGACGAACAGATCCGGGAGGCGATGGAAATGAGCCGCTGCAGGGATATGGTGGAGAAGCTGCCGCAGGGATATGATACTCTTCTGACAAGCTCCGGCGAGAATATCAGTCAGGGCCAGAGGCAGCTGCTCGCCATTGCCCGCGCTTTCGTAGCCGACCCCAAAATCCTGATTCTGGATGAGGCACTTCCAATGTGGATACCCGCACTGAAAAAGCGATTCAGGACGCCATGCAGCTCGTTATGAGAAATCGGACAAGTATTGTCATTGCACACCGGCTGTCTACGATCCGTGATTCTGATTTTATCGTGGTGATGGATCAGGGAGAGATTGTGGAGAGCGGCAGC
Organism: uncultured Eubacterium sp.; assembly: GCA_964484225.1. Lineage (GTDB taxonomy): Bacteria > Bacillota > Clostridia > Lachnospirales > Lachnospiraceae > Eubacterium_F. The sequence goes on along the minus strand of CAZAEM010000037.1, from coordinate 16,834 downwards.
CATGACGAATTGCTGGACAAAAAGGGAAAATATTATGATCTGTATATGACGCAGTACGCGGGATATACAATATGAGACTGCTCAATCGAAAGACCTGTTTTCCCGGCATATCAATTTCCATTTCCCGCACAATCTCTCCAGATCATAAGCGGCGTTCGCCGGGCTCGTAGACGGCAGCTTTCTGATTTCCATCCGGGTCTGCTCCCGGACAAACCGGTCATACAGCTCACAGGCTTTTGCCCCGTTTCCATATATGGCGGTGATACCTGTTTTGTCCAGCAACCCCTTTATGTCGTTTACTTTTACATCCCTGATGGTACTGTCACTCGAACCCGTAATGGTGCAGCTCCCGACCACATCCCACAGGGCAATGTGATGGAGAAGGAGCATGTCCTTTTTCTCCCGGATCGTCTCCGGGACAGGACTGCCGGTGAGGCAGGCGATGACCTTCCAAAAACGGTTCTGCGGATGCCCGTAATAAAAAAGATTTTCCCGGGACTTAACGGATGGAAAAGTCCCGAGAATCAGTATTCTGGAATGTTTATCATAGACCGGATCGAAGGTGTGTTTTATATTTTTGTACTCCATCTTCGATTCCCTTAATCATATTTGGATTCTGAGTCATATTCGAGAATCTTGCCCGATTTGGCATGAATGGTTAATTCATATTCCATGCTGCCTTTCACCATCTCGATCTCATACACCGGTACGCCGTCATCTGTGTCAAACTCCACTTTTGTGAACGTGCCGCCGGGCACCTTGTTCTTCGCTATACTCTTCGCTTTCTCCTCGCCGATATATTTTGATTTCGAGGAGGTGCTGCCGCTGCCGGAGATCTTCCACTTGTATTCCACAAGTTTCCCTGCTTTGGCAGTATATACGAGCTTATAGGTTTTATTACTTTTTTTCATGGTGACTTTATACTCTTCCACACCGTCATCCATATCTGTTGTGACCTGGGTGACTTTGCCTTTTTTCACTTCTTTTTTGGCGCGTTTTTTGATCTCAGATTTTGTCAGTTTCTTTCCTGAGGGGTTGGTGACGCCGACGGTTTCCCATTCATACTCCGTCAGTTTGCCGTTGGATGCCCGGTAACTGAGTGAGTATTCTCTGCTTCCCTTGACCAGACTTACGTCATAATATTGCTTGCCGTTTTCGTAGTCAGTATCAACCTCTGTTACCACACCTCCCTTTACCTCGCTGCGGGCCAGTTTCTTTGCGGCCTCCGCACTGGTGATCTTCTTTGCCTCTGTTACAGCCGGGGTCATCAGTATCATGCCAAAAAGCACGGCTGCTGTCATTATAACCCTTTTCATCAAATAGTTCTCCTTTCTGGAAAATAAAAATGATAAATGCAAAAATATTATAACTGAATTTCCAAATCAATGTGTGACAATACTATGTCACTCACTGGAAAAGGGCTGTTGACAGGGGAATAAAACTGTATTAAAATGCATAATAGTTTCGACGGTACCATATCTTTTTTTGCGGTGTCTGTCGTTTTTTAGTATGCATAAGATAGAAATCGCAGCCACTTGATCAAGAGGTGGGGAATGCGGAGATAATGCAGAAAGTTAATATATCTAAGGGAGGATCTTGGAATGGGTTTGATGCAGGAATTAAAAGAATTGGGCGTAAATACGGATGAGGGTGTGCAGCGTTTGGGGGGGAATGCCTCTCTTTATGAGAGAATGCTGGTTAAACTGAAGGATTTGTTAAAGGATTCCCCGGTGGGGATGGATTTCGACTGCAATGATTACGCCGACACGATAGAAGCGGCGCATAAGATCAAAGGTGCTTCCGGTTCAGAATGCGATTGTTGACTGTATAGAACGAAACTCTTGATTTGAGGGAAGGGTATTGTAATGGACGACAGGAAGAGAATATTGATTGTGGATGATTCCGAGATAGACAGAGAAGTGCTTCGGAGTATGCTGGAGGAAGAATACGAGGTAGTGCAGGCGGACAATGGATATTATGCTCTCGATATTATCCTGGAAAAAGGAGAAAAATTTGACGCGGTATTATTGGATGTTTCCATGCCGTTTTTAGACGGGATCAGTGTTCTCCGCGTATTGCGGGAGAATCATCTGCAGGATGTCCAGATTTTTATGATCACGGCGGAGGCGACCAAGGAGAATATCGAGAAGGCTTCACGGTATAATATTGCGGATTTTATAAGAAAGCCCTTTGACAGAGAAGAGGTATTAAAGAGACTGAGGACAAAGTTCAGGGACGAGGGAAAAGCCAGGCTTACAAGGGCGGATATAGAGGAGACCAGAAAGTACATAGCAGATTTGGAGCATCTCTATGAGCGTTATCTGAACCTGGCCGGGCAGGATAAGAGAAGAGATGTGCGCAGAGCGTATTTTATGAAGGTTATGCTGAAGAAGGCCTGTGAAAGAAGGATGGTTACGGAAGAGCTGGGTGAGTTTCAGTCCGAGATGATATGTAAAGCGGCATATTTTTGCAATATAGGAGATATGTCTGCATCACCATGAAAGATTTGACGGGAAGGGATTTCCGAATGGCAGCCGCAGCAGTACTCATTCTATCTATGCACAGATCTGCGGGCTCCTGGAAAGGTTTGACGAATTGTTTTCTGTCAACGGCAGACAGGATGCCGCACAGTTTGACCGAGTAATGGAGCAGCTGAGAAAGGACAGCGGGCTGGTGGGCAACAATGTGTTATTGCTGCTGCAGGAAAGCAAAGCTGAGATTATAAAGTATTACGGTATGAATATGACCTGACCATCAAAAAATGAAAGGATAAATGGAAATGAAAAATAAAAAAACTATGAAATTTTTAAAGATAAGTTTTTTTGGTGTGATCATTGTCTGTATATTTGTTTTTGCGAGTTTGATCGGTTTTATGACCTCTAAAACAGAGGATACCATTACTGATGTAAGTAATATCTATATGTCTGAGATCAATAATCAGGTCCAGCAAAAGTTCAGTTCCATATTAGATTTACGTATGGTGCAGCTTGAGGGTGTGTATAACCGCACACCGCCGGATACAAGCATAAGCAGGGAAAAAATCTTAAAAGAACTGAAGGTCAGCGCAGAGGTCAGGGGTTTTTCATCCCTGGATATGCTGTCTGAGGATGGCCAGCTGGAATCAGTCTATGGCAATATGATATCCATCGTGGATAAGGATGCAATAGTTGACAAGTTAAACAACGACGGTGAATTTGTGGGCCGGGGATTTAATGAGGTGGGAAAGGGTGTTTTGATCTTTGGAATGACCGCTGATTACCGCATGGCGAGCGGGGAAAAAGCATTGCTTTGATTGCGGGGATCCCGATGGATGAGCTCAATTCCTCCCTGTTCTTAAAGACAGATGATTCCGGGATGTATTTCCATGTGATTGACGACGACGGAGATTTTATCATAAAAAACGCGGATGTGTCATATGACAATTATTTCGACCATGTACTGTCGGAGTCGGAGCACGGTGACACGGCCAGTTCACAGCAGATTGTGGACAACATGAAAGAGAAAATAGGAAACTATGAGGATTATTCTTCGCCGGTGTACTGTTTTGGCGAAGAGAAGTATGTCTATGCCTCCCCCATTTCAAAAGAAAGACAGGTGGACTGGTATCTGGTGGCTATTATGCCTCAGGGACAGCTGAGCGAATGTATCTCCAGGCTCGATTCAATGCGTATCAAAATGACGATCCTTTCCATCCTGATCATTGTAGCGAGCATGTTAGTGATGTTTGTGGCCTACTATAAAATGACCAGAGAACATATGAAGGAGCTTGCCGAGTCGAAAGCGGAGGCTGTCCGGGCCAGCAGGGCGAAGAGTGAATTTCTTTCCAGCATGAGCCACGATATCCGTACACCCATGAACGCCATTATAGGCATGACGGATATTGCCATGAAGAATGGCCAGGACATGGAACAGATCACGGAGTGTCTGAAAAAGATAAAACTGTCCAGCAGACACCTGCTGGGGCTGATCAATGATGTACTGGATGTGTCAAAGATCGAGAGCGGTAAAATGGAGCTGAATGAACATCCCATGTCTCTGAGGGACGTCATGAACGACATTGTAAATATTGTGCAGGCGCAGATCAAGCAGAAGGGCCAGCATTTTGATGTTTTCATCCGCGATATCATATCGGAGAATATTGTCTGTGACCATGTCCGCCTCAATCAGGTGCTGATCAATATTCTCTTGAATGCCGTTAAATTCACACCGGATGAGGGGCGGATTGATATTCATATGTATCAGGAGCCGTCTCCGAAGGGAGAAAAGTATATCCGAACGCATTTCCGTGTGAAGGACACTGGAATAGGAATGTCCGAGGAGTTCCATATCACACTGGATCTGCCGAAGGCAGACATCAGCGAGAAGGACATGAAGCTTCCCGGATCGTGGAATATCCTGGTGGTGGATAACAACGAGCTGTTGTGCTCCAGTGTGATTTCAAATCTCGAGGAGCTGGGAGTCCATGCAGAGTGGACGACGGACGGAAATAAGGCGGTTGAGATGGTGGAGGCCAGCCATGAAAATCATCGGGATTACGATTTTATCCTGATCGACTGGAAGATGCCGGGCATGGACGGCATACAGACCATGCACGAGATCCGCAGGCGGTGGAAGCAGGAGGTTCCTATGTTCCTGATCTCGGCATATGACTGGAGTGATGTGGAAGAGCAGATCGACGTGTCTGTGATCGACGGGTTTATCCCCAAACCTCTTTTCAAATCCACTTTGTATGAAAAGCTGGTACAGTACACGGAAGACTATGACGGCCCGGAGACGGCGCAGGAAGAGAATGAGGTTTCTTTCGAGGGGAAACGTGTCCTCCTGGCGGAGGATATTGATATCAACTGGGAGGTTGCGTGCGGAATGCTGGAGCCTACCGGCCTGGAGTTTGAGCGGGCAGTGAATGGTAAGGATTGTGTGGAAAAATTCGAGGCGTCGGAAGCCGGTTATTACGATGTGATCCTTATGGATGTCCGTATGCCGGTGATGAACGGTTATGACGCGACAAAGGAGATCAGAAAACTTGACCGCCCGGACAAGGACCTGCCCATTATCGCTATGACGGCAGACGCCTTCTCGGATGATGTGCAGGTTTGCCTTGACTGCGGGATGAACGGGCATCTCTCCAAACCCATTGATCTCAACGAGTGTGTACGTGTACTGAAGAAGTTTTTAGATTGACAGGAAAAGAAAAAACAGAATCAACATATCCGCGGCAGCTGTTGTCCGCTCAGTTTTGAGAGGATCCGGCTGCCGCCGATCTCTGTGCCCAGGATCACCCGCCCGGGCATTTTTGTTGTGACAGTGCCGATCTGTGCCGCCTGTTCGCCGCCGGGCAGGGCCCGGAGGGCTCTCAGAATATTTTCGGTGTCTTCCGGGGAGGCGATGACCAGCATCCGTCCCTCGCAGGCGCAGTAGAGAGGATCCAGACCCAGCAGATCACAGGCCGCCGCCACCGCGTCGTCCACGGGCAGGCAGGATTCCCGGAGTTCGATGGAGAAGGGCATATCTTCCGTAAATTCATTCAGTGTCGTGGCAACACCCCCGCGGGTGGGATCCCGCAGGATGCGGATGTCCCCGGCGGAGAGGGCCGCGTCAGACAATGCCACGAGATTTTGACAGTCCGAGCGGAGGGAATCCCCCCGGTTCAAAAGCCCGGAGCGGGCCATCATGACCGTGGCTCCGTGGCAGCCGATGCTGCCGCTGATCAGAACAGAGTCCCCGGGCCGGATGCGGGACCGGCCCAGGCGTGCGGAACGCCGGAAGCCGATGCCGGCGGTGTTGATGTAGATACCGTCTCCCTTGCCCGCCTCCACCACCTTGGTGTCGCCGGTGGCGATGACCACATCTGCCGATGCGGCCTCCCGGGCGATGGACCGGACGATCTCCTCCAGCGCGGAAAAGGGGAAGCCCTCCTCCAATATGAAAGAGAGACTCAGGTATCCGGGCCGCCCCCCAGCCATGCAGACGTCGTTGACGGTTCCGCAGACACTGAGCTTTCCGATGTCGCCGCCGGGGAATTTCCAGGGGGAGACCACAAAGCTGTCGGTGGAAAAGACCAGTTCGCTGTCCCCGGGCAGGATGGCGCCATCCCCCAGATCATGCAGGGCAGAGTTGTCAAAGGCGGGTAGAAGCATCTCCCGGATCAGCCGGGAGGTTTTCGTCCCGCCGCTTCCGTAGTCTAAAGTGATGATGTCATTGTCATTCATGTGTTTTCCTCCTTGGTCTTTGATGTCGAAAGTGAGTACCGGTAGTGGGCGGCACAGGATCCCTCGCCGGAGACCATACAGGGGCCAACCGGCTGCTCCGGCGTGCAGACTGTCCCAAACAGCGGGCAGGAGCCGGGGGACTGGACGCCCCGGATGATCTGGCCGCAGCGGCAGCCCTCCGGTTCCTCTGCCGGGGTCTCCCGGAATGAGAATTTGTGTCTGGCATCCCAGGGGCGGTACTCCGGACGGATCTCATAGCCGCTGTCCGGCAGAAGCCCCAGGCCCCGCCAGTCGCTGTCGCCGTGGCGGAATACCCGGTGGAGCAGCTCCCGGGCAGCCGGATTCCCCTCGGGGCGCACCAGACGGGTGTACTCGTTCTTCAGTTCCGGTCTCTTCTCTGCCAGCATCTCCATCAGCTGCAATATGGAATAGAGCAGATCCCCGGCTTCGAATCCGCTGACTACGCCGGGCAGCCGGTAATCCCGGGGCAGGAATGCGAAGGCGTCCGAACCGGTGATGGCGGCCACATGTCCCGGGCACAGAAAGCCGTCCACGGCGAAGTCCGGTGCGGTGATCAGGGAGCGCAGGGCAGGCTCTGTGCGTTTCAGCATGGAGAGTACGGAGAAGTTGGAGATCCCGTGTTCGGCGGCCTCCAGGATGCAGGCGGCGGTGCCGGGGGCCGTGGTCTCAAATCCCACACCCAGAAACACGATCTCCCGATCCGGATTTTCTGCGGCCATCTGCAGTGCGTCCATCGGCGAGTACACAGAGTGGACGGGACAGCCTCCGGCTTTTTTTTGCAGCAGGCTCTCCCCCGGCCGGGAGCCGGGGATGCGGAGCATATCTCCGTAACAGGCCAGGGTCACCTCTCCCGTCTCCGCCAGGGAGAGGATGGCGTCTATGACATGGGCTGGTGTGACGCACACCGGGCAGCCGGGGCCGGACAGGAGCCGGATCTCCTCCGGCAGGATGCTGCGGATACCGGTTTTGGCGATGGCCATGGTGTGGGTGCCGCAGATTTCCATGAGGGCAACAGGCCCGGTCCGGCGGGCGAGTTTCTCCAGCTGTCTCCGTATGGCCGGTACATTCTCCGGGGCCCGGAAAAATTCTTCACAGAGCATCTTTGATATCCTCCAGCAGCTCGATATTTTCTCTGGCCTCCTGCTCCGTCATGGTCTGGATGGCGAAACCGGCGTGAACCATGACGTAATCACCTGGTTTGGCCTCCGGTGTGAAATCCACCCGGACATTCTGTGTCAGACCCTTTGCTTGACAGAGAGCCGTCTTTTCTTTTATGCTTTTGATTTTCAATGGGATTGCCAGGCACATATTTTATTCCTCCGAAATTTTTGTTTTATGCAATATCTTTCCCCCGGAAGACAGTTCCGGGAAGGCGGCTCCGGCGATGGCCAGCTGGCCGAGGCAGAGCCCCTCGTCGTTTGCCGACACCCGCCGGTGGCTGTATACGTCAAATCCGGCCTGCCTCAGCAGCTGTGTGATGCCGGACAGAAGAAAGCGGTTCTGGAATACGCCGCCTGAGAGCACCACCGGAAGTTTTTCCCGGTTCAGCGCCAGAGTCTGGTCTCTGGCCATGCAGCACAGGGTGATCAGGAAGCGGAAAACTGTCCGGCCGGTCTGCTGCCGGGCCAGGATATCCTGACAGATTCCCCGGATCACAGGCCGGGTATCCCAGATCCGAACGCCGTTTTCTTCGCGGTAGCACAAGGGGTAGGACAGGGCTTCCGTGTCTTTTCCGGGGGAGAAGTCCGGTTCCTCCCGGGGGGAGAGGGATTCCAGCAGAACCGCCCCTTCGCCCTCATAGTCCACCGAAGCTTTCCGGCAGAGCAGGGAGCAGACGCCGTCAAACAGCCTTCCCATGCTGCTGGCCTCAACGGAGACGGGCGAGTCGAAAAGGGCCAGAAGGCGCCGGAACTTCTCCGGGGGATAGGGGGCTAATCCGCTCTCTGTCATGCCGGCGTCCTGCAGCAGTGCCGCGCCGACCCGGCCGATCTCCTCCGTGGCCCTGTCGCCGCCGATCAGACGGAGGGGGCGGATGCTGCCCTGTCTCCGGAAGGCGGAGGCGTCCCCTGTCAGAAATTCGCCGCCCCAGACAGAGTGGTCGGGGGCCAGTCCTGTGCCGTCCCAGATGATGCCGAAGGCAGGGCCGTCGATTCGGTTGTCTGCCATGCAGGATACCATATGGGCCCAGTGGTGCTGGACCGTCAGAACAGGGATGTTGTCACGCTGCGCCCTGGTCCGGGCCTCCTCACCGGAGATATAGTCCGGGTGGAGATCACACACGTAGACCGAGGGGGTCAGGTGAAAGAGATGGCAGTAGACCCGCAGCGCGGTTTGGTAGTGTTCGAGGGTTTCCGCATTTTTCAGGTCGCCGATGTGGGGGCTGAGGAAGACATGCCGTCCCCTTCCCAGGGCGAAGGAGGCTTTCTGTTCCGCTCCCAAGGCAAATATACCGGTGACGTCTGTCCCGACATCCAGGGGGGCGGGAACGTAGCCCCGGCTGCGCCGGAAAAAATAGGGATGTCCCTCCCAGAGCGTGAGCAGAGAGTCGTCACATCGGTTGGCGATGGGACGGTTATGCAGCAGATAGCCGTCCACCGTGCCGGTGAGGGCCTGTACCGCCTCCTCATTTTCCGTGAAGACGGGACAGCCGGTGCGGTTGGCGCTGGTCAGGACTATGGTGTCGGGGCCGCCGAATGTTCCGTCCATCAAAAGCTCATGCAATGGCGTGTAGGGCAGCATGAGACCGGCCCTTGGGCTGACGCCGGAGGCGGACGGGAAGGGGAAATCTTTCTTTTTTGCCAGAAGCAGAATGGGCCTTCTCTGTCCTGTCAGCAGTTCCGCTTCCTGCTGGGATATGCGGCAGAGGGTTCTGGCGGTGTCCAGCGAGGAGCACATGAGCGCAAATGGCTTGTTCATGCGGTGCTTTATTTCCCGCAGCCTGGCCACGGCCGCCCTGTTTCCGGCGTCACAGGCCAGGTGGATGCCCCCGATGCCCCGGACGGCGAGTATGCCGCCGTCCGCCAGAGTCTGCTGGGCCAGGGCAAAGGCGTCGCCGTCCCGGCGGACACCCCGGGCGGAGAGAAAATACACCTCCGGCCCGCAGGAGGCGCAGCAGTCCGGCTGGGCGTGGTACCGGCGGTCTGTCACGTCCCCGTACTCTGCCCGGCATGTGTCGCACATGGGAAAGGAGTCCATCACCGTCCGGCGGCGGTCGTAGGGAAGACTGTTCAGTATAGTATACCTGGGACCGCAGTTGGTACAGTTGATGAAGGGATACCGGTAGCGTCTGTCCGACGGGGAGAACAGTTCTCTCCGGCAGTCCGGACACAGGGCGGTATCGGCGGATACCAGGGTGGCAAAGGGAGTGACTGCGCTTGGCAGTATCCGAAAGCCGGAGGGACGGCTCCGATCCGGATGGTCAGACCCGGAGTCATCTAAATAGGAAATTTCCAGTGCCTCGATCCCGGCCATGGGCGGCGGTGATGTCCGCAGGGTCCGAAGCATTGCCTCCAGCTCCTTTTTTTCGCCTTCCAGTTCCCCCTCCAGTCCCTCTCCGGTATTGCGCACCCATCCCCCGACGGCGTGGCGCCGGGCCAGCCGGTGCAGAAAGGGACGCAGCCCCACACCCTGCACGGTTCCGCGGACAAGAAGGCGGATCCGGCTCTGACTCATCACTCTGCCTCCCGGTCAGAAAGGCGTTCTGTGATGTGGGCCGCCAGAGCCTCCAGTCCCTCTCCGGTGCGGCTGCTGACCTGAAAAAGCGGGCCGGAGGGATTTACCGTCCCGTAGTGGCAGCGGACCCGTTCCAGGTCAAAATCAAAATGGGGCAGCATGTCACATTTGTTCAGGACCAGGCAGTCTGTGTCGGTGAACATCAGAGGGTATTTTTCTACCTTGTCATCCCCCTCGGGGATGCTTAAAATCGTGATGCGCATGGACTCCCCGATACGAAATTCCGCCGGACATACCAGATTTCCGATATTTTCCACAAAGATCAGATCCAGGTCATCCAGCGGGAGCATCGGCAGGATATTCCGGATGCTCATGGCCTCGATATGGCAGGCGCCGTCGGTGTTCAGCTGGACGGTGGGGATGTCCAGAGAGGCGATCCGGTCCGCATCTACCTGGCCCTGGATGTCGCCCTCGATGACGCCGATCCGGAATCTGCCGCCCAGACGCCGGATCAGAGAGGTGATCAGCGTGGTCTTTCCCGCGCCGGGGCTTCCCATGATATTGATCATGCGGATGCCGTGCTGTGCCAGCGTTTCCTTTACTTCCCCGCTGACGTCCTCATTCCACTCCATGACCTGATGCAGTACCTTGATTTCCATTATTCCTCAACCTCCAGACTCTCTATGATAAATTCTTTCCCGGACAGTCTCTGCAGTTTCATGCTCCGGCAATACCGGCAGCAGAGATTGTGGGAGGTGATCTCGCTCTCCCGGCCGCAGTCTCTGCAGCGGACTCTCAGGGGCAGTACGACTGCCTCAATGCGGGCATTTTCGGCTATGGTTCCCTCGGAGAGCAGGTCGCAGTACATCTGGATACATTCGGGGACGATGCCGCTGAAGGCGCCGATCCTTAGACGGATAGCCCGGATACGGGAGACCTGCTGTTTTTCCGCCTCCCTCAGCGCATATTCCAGAATGTGCTCTGTAATGCTCAGTTCGTGCATGATTTCTCCTCCCTGTCGGTCTTATTTTAATTCTTTTGCAAAAAAAGGTCAATATGCAAAAACTTCTTATTGAATGCTTGCAAGGAAATTTAAATAGAGTTATAATGTCACTTGGTGCAATATTTTGCTTCACAATCATATAGATAAGTTTTAGAGGAGGAGTTATAACAATGATACCATTTATGATTGGACTGCCGGTTTTGCTGGCTATTCTCATCCCGCTTGTCCGGCGCAGGGAGATTCGCAATATCCTGGTGTACATAGGTGCGGGACTTGTCATGCTTGTGACGATCATTTTCCTGGCCCAGTGGCTGACAGGCGGCCGGCATCAGGTGATGTTTTATGTGGAGACAGAGATGGTGGATCATCTGATGATGGCGGGGGATCTGTTCCTCATGGGACTGATCTTCTATCTCAGCGCAAAACACAGGAAACTTCTGCCAGTGCTTTTGTCCCTGGTTCAGACCGCACTTCTGATCTATGTGGAGACGACGATGGATATAGCGGAGGGACCGCATATGATGGCGGATGGCCTGAGTCTTTTGCTGTGTGTCATCATAGCGGTCATAGGAGGTTTTATATGTGTCTATACCGTGGGTTATATGAAGGGGTACCACAGGCATCATAAAGAGGTGGAGGACAGACGGCCCTTTTTCTATTCCATGCTGTTTTTGTTTCTGGCGGCCATGTTCGGACTGGTATTGTCCCAGAATCTGATCTGGATGTACTTTTTCTGGGAGATCACCAGCGTGATTTCCTTCCTCCTGATCGGCTATACGAAGACGGAGGAAGCGGTGCGGAACAGCTTCAATGCGCTGTGGATGAATCTTCTGGGAGGTCTCGGCTTTGCGGTGGCCATCGCCTGGATGGCGAAGGAGACCGGGTCGGTCCAGATGTCGGATGTGGTGGCAGTCGGCAATCTGTTCCCGCTGATCTGTCTGGTGCTGGCGGGGCTGACCAAGTCCGCACAGTTTCCCTTCTCATCCTGGCTTCTGGGAGCCATGGTGGCGCCGACGCCCTCCAGCGCTCTGCTGCACAGCGCTACTATGGTGAAGGCGGGTGTATATCTTTTGATCCGGCTGGCTCCGGCCATGCATGGAAATCTGGTGGGGATCATGGTGTCCAGCCTGGGCGGCCTCACGTTCATCGTGGCGAGTATGATGGCCATTGCCCAGAACGACGGAAAAAAGGTGCTGGCATTTTCCACCATCTCCAACCTGGGTCTGATCGTCTCCTGTGCCGGGATCGGCGTGGAGGAGACCATGTGGGGGGCGATCTTTCTCACTATATTCCACTCGGTCAGCAAATCCATGCTGTTCCAGTCCGTGGGAGCCACGGAGAACACCCTGGGCTCCAGGGATATCGAGGATATGCACGGACTGATCCTCCGGGCGCCGAAGCTGGCTTACATCATGGGGATCGGGATCGCGGGGATGTATCTGGCTCCCTTTGGTATGCTGATCTCCAAGTGGGTGGCACTGCGGACCTTTGCCAATTCCGGAAATTTCTTCCTGGTGCTCTGCATCGCCTACGGAAGTGCGACGACGATGTTCTACTGGACGAAATGGCTGACGAAACTGCTGACCCAGCATGTAGCGAGAGAAAAGGTGGAGGATGTCACCAGGCGGGATGAGTATCTGTCCATGTTTGTCCATGCGGTGATCATGCTCCTGCTCTGCGTGCTGCTTCCCCTGGTGGCGAACCGGATCGTCAATCCCATCGTGGTCAATCTGTTCGGGGCGTCCCATGAGGTGCTGTCCATGGGAACTCTGACGACCATGGCGATCATGCTCCTCTCGGTGCTGATCGTACCGCTCACCATGTTCTTTCTCAGCCGGGCTTCGGAAAAGAGTCTGGTGCCTATCTACATGAACGGGATCAACGAGGGGGACAACAGGTTTTTCGTGGACAGTTTCGGGAAAGAGAAGCACTTGTATCTGAGCAACTGGTATATGAGATTTGAATTTGGAATGCGGAGATTGATGGTACCCTGTGTGGTTCTCTCGGCAGCGGCCCTGATTGTCTGCTTCTGTATGGTGATTGGAGGGGCGTTCTGATGAAAATATGTTTTGTTTTGCTCTATCTTGTACTGGCGCCGTTTGTGGGAGGTCTCCTGGACGGGATCGACCGCGTGATCAGCGCCAGGATGCAGCGGCGGAAGGGACCGGGTATCCTGCAGCCCTTTTACGATATCGGAAAGCTGTTCTCCAAAGAGATGATCGCGGTGAACAATGCGCAGTTTTTCCTGAATCTGAGTTATCTGATCTTTATGATGTTTGCCGGGGCGATGCTCTTTGCCGGGGCCGATATCCTGATGACCATGTTTGTGCTGACCACGGCGGATATGTTTCTGGTGGTGGCGGCCTCCAGCGATTCCTCCCCCTACGCCAACCTGGGCGCGGGGCGTGAGATGATCCAGATGATGGCCTATGAGCCTATGGTGCTGTTTGTGGCGGTGGGATTTTACCTGACCACCGGCTCCTTCCAGGTGACCGATATCATAGCCCAGCCCAGGAGCGCGGTGCTGTTGATGCCGGGGCTGCTGATCGGATTTATGTTTACCGCGGCGGTGAAGCTGAGAAAATCTCCTTTTGACCTCTCCACCAGCCATCACGCCCATCAGGAGATGGTGAAGGGCCTGACTACGGAGATGTCCGGCAAGGCGCTGGCTGTGATGGAGATCGCCGAATACTATGAGATGATTCTCCTGTTTGGTATTTTCGGCCTGTTCCTCATCAACGAAAACTGGTGGAGCTGGCTGGTCGCCGTGGCGGTCTGCGGGCTGATCTATTTCCTGGAGATCCTGTGGGATAATGCCAGCGCCAGGGTAAGCTGGAAAATGCTGCTGAAAAGCTGCTGGCTGGTGACGCTCGTGGCCGGCGGCGTCAATATCCTGCTTTTGATGCTAGTGAAGTAGTTTGGCCAAATAGGAAGGAGGCTTACAGAATATGAAGAAAATGTCGAAATCTCCATGGCTGCTCCACTACGATGCAAGCAGCTGCAATGGTTGTGATATAGAAGTGCTGGACTGTCTGACGCCCAGATATGATATTGAGCGTTTTGGCATCATCAATACGGGAGATCCGTTCCAGGCGGACATCTTTCTGATCACGGGGGGTGTCAACAGCCAGACGGAGGCGGTGGTCAAGCAGCTCTACAGTCAGATGCCTGATCCGAAGGTGGTGGTGGCAGTGGGAATCTGCGCCTGTACCGGAGGTGTGTTCAAGGAATGTTATAATATCAAAGGCGGAATCGACACGGTGATTCCGGTGGATGTGTACGTGCCCGGCTGCGCGGCGCGGCCGGAGTCGATCATAGACGGTGTAGTGAAAGCGCTGGCTATTCTGGATGAAAAGCGCGCCAAAAATGAAGGAGCGGGTAGATGATGGATAGAAAAAGTGAAATTCGGGAGACAAAGAAAGAGGATTTCTTCCCGGCGATCGTGAAGATGCACGCGGAGAAGTGGAGACTGGTACAGATCTGTGCGGTGTCTGTGGAGGGTGGCTACGAGATGAGTTACAGCTTCTGTAAGGACTATCAGATGGTGACTCTGAGGCTGAACCTGAAGGAGGACGAGACTGTCGCCAGTATAACGCCGATTTACGCCTGTGCATTTTTGCAGGAAAATGAAGCCGCGGAACTGTTCGGGGTGAAGATTGAGAACATCAATCTGGATTATGAGTCAAAGCTGTACCGGATCGATGTGGAGACACCATTCAAAGGAAAGGAGTAAACACTATGGCAAAGAGGAGTATCGTTCCATTTGGCCCACAGCATCCTGTCCTGCCGGAGCCGGTGCATCTTGACCTTGTCCTGGAGGATGAGACAGTTGTAGAAGCGATTCCGAGCATCGGTTTTGTGCATCGGGGGCTGGAGAAATTAGTGGAAAAAAGGGATTTTAAGCAGTACGTATATGTGGCGGAGCGGGTGTGCGGGATCTGCAGCTGCGGCCACGGCATCGGTTACTGCGAGGCGGTGGAACAGGTGATGGAGATCCAGGTGCCGGAACGGGCCAGATATCTCCGGACGATATGGATGGAGATGAGCCGGATCCACAGTCATCTTCTGTGGCTGGGACTCCTGGCGGACGCTCTGGGTTTCGAGAGCCTGTTTATGGAGAGCTGGCGTCTGCGGGAAGAGATTCTGGATATGTTTGACAAGACCGCCGGCGGCCGTGTCATCCTGTCGGTGAACTGTGTGGGCGGGGTGCTGAAGGATATGGATGAGGAGATGCTCTCCTCTATTCTGGAGACCATCCAGAGGATGGAGGAGGAGGTCGGGCCGATCGTCCGGACGTTCCTGTCTGACGTGACGGTGCAGAGCCGGATGAGGGGCCTGGGAAAGCTGACTGCGGAGCAGGCCGTGGAACTGGGTGCGGTGGGACCGATGCTTCGGGCCAGCGGAGAGAGCTACGACGCCAGGCTTTTGGGTTACGAGGCGTACGGCGACCTCACTGTGACGCCTGTCACGGCGGAGGAGGGGGATTCCTACGCCAGATGTAAAGTCCGCCTGAATGAACTGCTGCAGTCCATTGCCCTTCTCCGGGAACTGATCGGAAAGGTCCCCGAGGGGCCTCTGCAGGGGACCGTGAAAGGCTTCCCCAAGGGCGAGAGTTTTGTGAGGATTGAGCAGCCCCGGGGTGAGGCCATCTACTACGTAAAAGGAAACGGGACGAAAAATCTGGAGCGCTTCCGTCTGCGGACGCCCACAACCAGCAATATCCCCGCCATGACGGAGATGCTCAAAGGGTGCCAGCTGGCAGATGTGCCGCTGCTGATCCTGACAATAGACCCGTGCATCAGCTGCACGGAAAGGTAGGAGGGAGAGACGATGGAACAAATTAAATTTATGACATTTGCCCGCACTGCACTGGGGAATCTGTTTCGGAAACCGGCTACCACATCCTATCCTTTTCAGCCGGCGGTTTATCCCGAGCGGATGCGCGGGCATGTGGAGATTGATGTGGAGACATGTATCGGCTGCGGGCTGTGTATGCGCTCCTGCCCTTCCAATGCGATCCGCGTGGACCGGGCGGCGGAGAGCTGGGAGATTCAGCGGTTTGACTGTGTCCAGTGCGGTAACTGTGTCCATATGTGTCCGAAGAAATGCCTGAGTATCGTGTCCGGTTACACGGAGCCGGATGAGGAGAAAAAGACAGACAGTTACCACATTTCTGTGCCGAAACCGGCGGCAAAGAAGGAATAAACCTTTTAATAGCAGGAGTAGTAAAATGGTGGAGTTGTATACGGCATTGACCACAGCGCTTCCGGATCCTCGGGACTGTCCGGCTCTCCTGGAATATCTGGGAGCGGAGCGCCGGGAAAAGACGCTTCGTTTTGTGCGGCCTGAGGGCAGAAAACTGAGTCTGGGGGCGGGTATGATTGAGAGAGAGATTCTGTCCAGACACGGAAAAGATGTGCGGGATATCTATTTGGGAAAGAACGGCAAGCCCCTTATAGAGGATCTCTGTTTCAATCTGTCCCACACCACCGGCCGGGTGGTGTTTGCCCTGGCTGACCGGGAGGTGGGCTGTGATATTGAGAGAGCAAGGCCGGCTCCCCTGGATGTGGCGGAGCGTTTTTTTTGCCCGGGAGAGCAAAGATATCTGGATGAGTTTTCTGCCGGAGAGGAGCAGAACCGGGCTTTTTTTCGTTTATGGACCATGAAAGAGAGCTATATGAAGATGACGGGAGAGGGGATGAGCCTGCCCTTGGACTGCTTTGAGATCCGATTAGGGGACGAGTCAGAGGCCTGCGTCTTCCGCCAGGGAAAGAGGGAGGCCTGCTTTGTCAGGGGATATGACATGGGGGAGTACCAGATCGCCGTCTGTGCCAGGGAACCGATAACGGCAGACGGGCCGGAGGAAATTTGTTTAATCCTGAATCCGTGAGCTTAGCCCCAAATCATAACCAGATAAGATAATCTGGCT
>CAZAEM010000036.1:0-21811 GCA_964484225.1 uncultured Eubacterium sp. | reverse complement strand
GTTTTAATCCTTGGCTTAGCACCATATTTTACTGTTCAACTCCGAAAGTCAGGTTATATCACCTTAGAAAAAATTTGTACAGAAAGTGTTGAACATAATTGACTTTGGATATACAATCGAGGAAGGAACTCTTGGCGCGTCCGGGCATATATTTAGTATGAAAACCTTTTTTGGAGTACACTATGGGCGAATGCAAATATTTATATGACGTCAGCATGTCATATGTGAATCCGGGGTGGCAGGAGCGGTATCTGGAGCTGGTGGAGTGTATCGACAGGTACTTAAAGAGAAATTACGGCACCTGGTTTTCCGGGCTGCAGCTATATTGGACCGGGCCGATGAACTACGTGGTGGTGGCGGCCTACTATGATGTGCCCGGAGTCCAGGAGGAACTGCCCCGCATTCTTCACTACGTCAATGAGGAATACAGGAATACGGTGGGAAACAATGTGCGGAGAAAACAGATATTGAAATTTGACAGGGCCAAAAAGGTCCTTTGACAGGGGAGCGTTAGGATGAATACAGCAGGATTGCCGGAGAAACTGGAGAGGGAGAGGGACCTCCCGGACGCTGAGCTGGCCGGGGTGATCACCGGTCTGACGGAGGAGGAGCGGGAGGAGCTTTTCGACAGAGCGGCGTCGGTGAGGCGCGGCGTGTACGGGAGAGATGTGTATATACGGGGGTTGATCGAGTTTTCGAATTTCTGCAGAAATGACTGCTATTATTGCGGGATACGAAAGAGCAACAGCAGAGCGGAGCGCTACCGGCTCACACCGGAGGAGATACTGGACTGCGCCAGGGAGGGATATGAGCTTGGCTTCCGCACTTTTGTGCTGCAGAGCGGGGAGGATATGTGGTTTACCGGAGAGCGGACGGCGGCGATCATACGAAGTATCAAGGCGGAATACCCGGACTGTGCGGTCACCCTGTCTATGGGGGAGAGAAGCCGGGAGGAGTACGAGTGCTGGCGTGAGGCCGGAGCCGACCGGTATCTGCTGCGCCATGAGACGGCGGCGGAGGAGCATTACAGAAAACTGCACCCGCAGTCCATGAGCCTGGCCCATCGGAAGAAATGCCTCTTTGCTCTGAGGGAGATCGGATATCAGGTTGGGGCGGGATTTATGGTGGGTTCCCCCGGGCAGACAGTGGACAACCTGGTGGCGGATCTGCGTTTTCTAAAGGAATTACAGCCGCACATGATCGGGATCGGGCCCTTTGTCTCCCATCAGGATACCCCCTTTCGGGGGGAGAAAAACGGCTCCCTGGAGCAGACGCTCACGCTGCTGGCGATCCTGCGCCTGATGTTTCCCAAAGTGCTGCTCCCGGCCACGACGGCGCTGGGAACCATCGCGGCAGACGGCAGAGAGCGGGGCCTGAGGGCGGGGGCGAACGTTCTGATGCCCAACCTGTCTCCGGAGGCGGTGAGGAGAAAATACAGACTGTACGACAATATCTGCGCCGGAGAGGAGCCGGCCCGGCACCTGGAGGAGCTGAAACGGCGGGTGGAATCTGTGGGATATCACATCGTCACGGGGAGAGGAGACAGCCGTGTATGAGAGGCGGGGATCAGTTCAGATTTTTTTGGATCATTTCTATTTTCTGATGGCTGAGACCGCTCTGTTGTAAATAGGAAGAGGCTGCGTCGGCCAGATCCAGGGTCTCCAGTTCTTTTGTGTGTATTGCCGGTTCATTTTCGTCGATGAAAAGCCGGGACAGGGAAGTGAGGATGTTTCCCTCCGCCAGGATCTGCCAGGATTCGCTTCCCTCATTGCAGTGGATCAGGTAGGGCCCCTCTTTTTCCGCCATATAGTCCAGCGCCTGTATGAGACTGCCGGTAAATTCCGGGGAGGTCAGGTCGGTGGAGGCGTGGCAGTAGAATACCTGCTCCTGCTCCAGAAGTGACTGATAACCGGGGGAGGCGAAGGAAGGGGAGTTCAGAAATTCCCGGATCTGTTTTTTGTCATTCGCCAGATTTATCACGGTCTGAATACCGGATTTTCTCAGGAGCTGATCGGCGTAGGGCGGCCTGGCGGTGTAGATTTTATGGCCCAGGGGGTTGCTGCTGCGGTGGAGCTGGTGGGCAAAATAGGAGTGCTGGTAACCGCCCTTTACTGCCAGAGAGAGGGTGAACTGTGTGTTCATGTCCACGCCGTATTTCTTTGAAAAATCCGCTTTGTACATGGTCAGGGTTACTTTGCCGGAGTTTTCATCGATTTTCAGATAGGGCATATTCAGATCCACATCCCGGTCTTTCAGACAGATGGGAACCGTCAGAGCTTGCCCGTCAAAGGAGACTGCGATTTCATCGCAAAACTCCATATCGGACTGTATCAGTTGGTAATAACTGCAGGAGAGAGAGATGCTGCCGGATCCGTCGATGGATTCTGCATAAGCGGGAACGGCCGGGGGCTCCGTGGGGGCCAGATCACTCGAAACCAGGGATTCCCGGATGGAGGCAGCGGTACTCGCAGTATCTCCTGTCAGGCTCTGCCGGCCCGAAACCTGACAGGAAGTGAGAAACAGTATTGCTGTGAGAATCGCGATCCATTTTTTCATAGTCATCACCCCCGTTACCCTCATAATACTATAACAATAGTCAAATGTAAAGAGGTATTTTGACCGGGCCGGTATGTTTTCGCTGTGCCCTTAGCCGGCCGCCCGTTTCTGGATCGTCACATCGCCGCTGACCGTGTCAAAATTGTATTCACTGTCGCCGGTGCCGCAGATGAGGACGTCTCCTTTTTTCTGGGTTTCAAAGTTACAGATCAGATCTCCGGAGACGGAGTCCTCGGACATTCTGAAACCGGATTCGGCGGGCAGGGTCAGAGTCAGATCTCCGCTGACGCTGTCCGCATTGATAGAGGCCGGTGTGGATTCGGCGTCCAGGGTGAGGTTGCCGGATACGGTGTCGCAGTCGATCTTCTGATGGTTTCCCAGCAGATGGATGTCTCCGCTGACGTTGTCAATCTCAAATGTCTCTGTGTTTCCCGTGCAGGTGGTATTGCCGCTTGTGGTGTCGATACTGCATTCCCGCGCTTCGATCTGATCCAGGTTGATCTCGGAGCTGACCGTGTCGATGGAGAGATCATCCAGATTCTTCATCTGTGACCGGGGGATCTTGATCTCCAGTTGTTTGTTGTATTTCCTGAACGGGCCAAATCCGAAAATCCATCCGCTGCTCTTGCGGTACTGGATCTTCAGCCTGCCGTCGCGGTCTGTATAGTAATGAAGACGGGCATCGTCATCCAGGGAGGAGGAGCTGGTCTCAGACACTTCGATGGTCCCTCCGTCGTAAGGGAGGATGTGGATCGAACCGTCAATCCAGTTGACGTCCAGCTCCCGCAGATTAAAACCGTTTTCCCCCTCCGCTGGGATGGAAGCGTTGCCTGCCTGATATTTATCGGCGTTGTCGTAGTGGTAGCTGCTGAAGCCAAATGGGAAGCTGAAGCCCAGGCTGTCTCTCCGTATCCCGAATATCAGCACGAACAGCAGGCAGAGAGCCAATACGGAGGCCGTGATCAGACGGATCCATGCGCTTGTTTTTTTCTTCATGTTCATTCCTCCTAACTTTTCAGATCAAAGATTGCCTTGATGATAGATTCCACGGCTCCCCCCAGAAGGAAGATAACCCAGGTGATGTACCACGCTCCGGTGGAAAAGCTGATGATGAAGTAGAGCACTACTATGATGGACCAGAGGGCGCTCTTGATGGATTTCATAGCCTGTTTGCGCTCATTGTTCTGGTTTTTCCACTCCTTGAAATCATCCATCATCGTGTCGTCTTTTTTGATGTAGCGGGGCTTTGACATGTTGTTGTAGATCAACAGGCCGGTGGCGGCGGCCACAAATATGAACATGAGACAGACGCCTGCTATTTCATTGTGAAAGACCTCCTCGGAGATGATGACCGGGATGACACAGAGGATGTACAGTGCCACAGATACCGCCACAAAAATGGCTGAGCGCTGCTTCCACTGCCTGTATTCGTCTGTCAGTTCCTGCCGGGAGTCCGGCTTTTCCTCTTTCAGGGATTCCAGCAATTCGCTGATGTCTCCCACACTGGCGATGGCGATATTGTACGCCGCTTCCTCTGTCTTTCCCTCCGACAGTAGATCCCGGTATTTGTCCGTCAGGTTTTGCAGGATCTCCTCTTTCAGTTCCACTGCCTTTTTGCTGGGAGGAACCTCCTTAAATAAATAATCCATGTAACTGCGCAATTTATCTTCCATAAATGCCTCCTTTTTTTACTTTGTTCTATCCTTAATTATTCCTGTTCTTTGTTTTCGATCAGCAGGTCGATCAACTGTTTGGAATCCTTCCACTCTTCCTTTTTTTGGCGATAGGCCTCCCGGCCTTCCGGCGTGATCGTGTAGTAGCGCCGCCTGGCGCCGGTGTGCTCGTTGCCCCAGTAGGAGCTGATCAGCCCCGCTTCCTCCAGACGGCGGAAGGCGGTGTAGAGGGTGGCTTCTTTCAGCTCATACTGCTGTCCCGTCTTTTCCTGTATGGTTTTGTTGATCTGATAACCATAGCTGTCCATGGCCGAAAGCTGTGCCAGTATGATCGTGTCGGTGTGCCCGCGGATCAGATCCGATGCAATGGACATGTGTAACCTCCTTTCCGGCGCCTGCTTTCCCCGCAGGGGAGAAGGCGCGATTGATACGATTAGACTTGATGCGGGGAGTGTCCCTGCCATCATTTCTTCTAGGTATATTAAAACAAAATATACTTCGGCTGTCAAGGTATATTTTCAGAAAAAGTAAATGGTGACATGACAACTGCCCCCTGCTTGACATAACATGTAAATTGGGCTAAGGTTTATTTTTGATGAGCGAGATGAGGAAGAGAGGGTGAAAATATATGAGCGGAATGATCGCGCTGATCGCTGCGGTGGCGGAGAACGGCGTCATAGGCAGGGGAGGGCGGATACCCTGGGATATACCGGAGGACAGAGCGCATTTCAGGGAGATCACCATGGGGGGCGTCCTTGTCATGGGGCGGCGGACCTATGAGGAGATCGGACATCCCCTGCCGGGGCGGCGGACTCTGCTGCTCTCAACAACATGCCGCCGGGAGGGGGAGAGCTGCCGGACTTTGACCTCCCTCGACGCGGCCCTGGACAGCGTGAGGGAGCTGGCGGAGACGGAGAGGGTCTTTATATGCGGCGGAGCGTCCGTTTATCAGGCCTTTTTTCCCTATGTGGACCGGATATATCTGACGGAGGTTCACAGGGAGGTGGAGGGGGATGCGTATTTCCCCGACTGGGACAGATCCCGGTTTGTCCTGGCAGCCCGGGAGGACAGGGAGGGGTTTTCGTTTCTGGAGTATGCGGCTCTTTACAGGAGTGAGTGAAAGGGGGAAACTATGTCAGATCCAACCATTCTCCTGGCGGCCATCAACGCCAGGTACATCCACACCAATCTGGCGGTCCGGTCTCTGAAAGCCAACGCCGGGGAGTATGAGAGATACGTGGAGATCTGTGAGTACACCATCAACCACAGGCGGGAGGAGATCCTGCAGGGGCTGTACCGGATGAAACCGGACGTCATCGGATTTTCCTGTTATCTGTGGAATATCGAGTATGTCGTGGGCGTGGCGGAGGATCTGAAGAAGATCCTGCCGGAGGTCACGATCCTTCTGGGGGGACCGGAGGTGTCCTGGCAGCCGGAGCGTATACTTCACGAATGCCGTTTCGCGGACGTGATCATGGTGGGAGAGGGGGAGAGAACCTTCCGCGATTACCTGGCCTGGTATGTGGACGGGGGGTGAGCTCTCCGCCGTGGCAGGGCTGGTGTACCGCAAAGCGGATGAGAGTGGGGAGGGAGAGGAGGAGCTGGTCCGGACCGGGGCGAGAGAAAACCTTGTCATGGATGAGCTGGTATTTCCCTACCGGTCTCTGGAGGGGATGGAACACCGGATCCTCTACTACGAGACCATGCGGGGCTGCCCCTTTTCCTGCAGCTACTGTCTCTCATCCATAGAGAGGGAGGTTCGGAGCAAGAGCCTTCCCAAAATATTTGCCGAGCTGGATTTCTTTCTGGAGAACAGGGTGCCTCAGGTGAAATTTGTGGACAGGACTTTTAACTGCAATCACCACCGTGCTTACGAGATATGGAGATACATCGGAGCCCATGACAACGGCATGACCAATTTTCATTTTGAGATCGGCGGTGATCTGCTGCGGGAGGAGGATCTGGCATTGTTCAGGGACTTCCGGCCGGGGCTGGTCCAGTTTGAGATCGGGGTGCAGTCCGCCAACCCGGACACGATCCGGGCGATCCGGCGGACTATGGATCTGCCGAGGCTTCGGGAGAATGTCCGGCGGATCCATGAGCTGCGGAATATACATCAGCACCTGGATCTGATCGCGGGGCTTCCGTGGGAGGACCGGGAGAGCTTCGCCCGTTCCTTCAATGAAGTGTACGCCATGAAACCGAATCAGCTGCAGCTGGGATTTCTGAAGGTGCTGTCGGGCTCTCTCATGGCGGAGACGGCGCAGGATTACGATATCATCTACGGCAGCGCTCCGCCCTATGAGGTGTACAGGACCAGATGGCTGTCCTACGACGATATTCTGGAATTAAAACAGGTGGAGGAGATGGTGGAGGTTTACTACAACAGTCTGCAGTTTTGTGCGGCGATGTCCTATCTCCTGCCCTGCTTTGACAGCGCCTATGACATGTACCGTGAACTGGGCCAGTATTATCAGGAGAGGGGGCTGTTTCACTGCCGGCATAACCGGCTCCGCCGCTACGAGATCCTGTGGGAGTTTTCCGGGACGATACCGGCCCTGCGGGGGGAGGGCCAGCGGGAGGAACTCCGGGAGGCCATGACTTTCGACCTTTTTCACCGGGATTATGTGAAGAGCCCGCCGGCCTTCGTGAGACAGCGCTCACAGGAGCTGCGCCGGGACATCCGCACTTTTCTGGAGAGGGTTGCGGAGGGCCGCGAGGAGGGGCTGGAAGATTATGCGGGGTACACGGGGAGACAGCTGTTTCACCTGCTGTATGTGGATTTATTTACCATAGATATGGATATACTGATAGAAAAAGGCCGTGTGGAAAAGACACAGCCCTATTATCTGATATTTGACTACCGGCGGCGGAATATGCCGGATCACTCCGCCGGGACACTCCGGCGGCCGGATCTGTAGGAGTCACCGGTAGGTGGAGAGGGCTTCCCGGAGGGCCCGCGCCACGGAGTCCTTGCGGGGCAGATCGCCCTGCTCTGTCTCGCGGATCATCCGGCTGACCCGGTCCGGCTGATCCAGAGCGATATAGGTCTCCGCCAGTTCCCGGTAGTCGGACAGCTTTACGGAGCCGTATTTCATGGCGAGAAGGTACACATCCCGCGCGGCCTCGTGGAGACCGGCCCGGGTGCAGGATCTCGCCAGATTGGACAGATTCATTAAAAAACTGTTAAAATTTTCATCATATTCCGATAATGTCTTGAAATTTCCCACGCCATATGCTAATTTTAAATCTGTGTTGGTATAGGGGGACAGATCGATCATCGGTTCCTTGATGATATTTCGGATTTGGCCGATATAGTAGAGAACGGATTCGTCCTCCGTGGAGGGGGAGGGGATCTCGGATTCCTCCACATGGAGCAGGGGCAGACCGGAGATATCCTTGTTCCGGGTCTGGTTGGCGAGATTTTCCCGTTCCCAGAATTCCTCGTTTGCCTGGTTTTCTATTTTTTGGTTCCGCTGATGGCAGTAGTAAATATAAGCGCCGAAAACCAGAGTAAGACTGACAATAACATAAATATAAAGCATATATTACATCCTTTCAGAAAGGGGGCTATCCCATGTTTAACCGTAAAAAACAACGTTTGGTGGCAGCTGTCATCTGTTGTGTGCTGATCGTTGCCATGGTGGCAGGATTGGTCATGAGCGCCTTCCTGTGATCAATACTCATATCATTATAAAATAGGAATAAAAAATACGCAAGTTTAATTACAGACAGAATGGATTGTGGAGGTTTGTGTTTTGAAGAGGCGAAGGATATGGCCGGCGTTGCTGGTGATAGGAATAATGTTTTTGCTTATTGCAGGATATGTGTACGGTACTTACCGGATGATCCGGCCGGACGCGGACAAGATCTGTGACGGCGTGTATATAGAAGAGGTGGATATCAGCGGCATGACCGGGGAACAGGCGGCGGAGGCCATGGATCAGTATGTACAGAGATTGTCCGGCCGGGAGGTGGAAGTGGACGTCAATGGGAAAAAGGTGAGCACCACGCTGGAGGATCTGGGCTATACCACGGATGTGGACGCCTGTATCGACCAGGCCCTGCAGCTGGGAAAAGAGGGGAATTTCTTTTCCGAATTTGCCCAGATCCGTGCGCTGCAGAAGGAACATAAGGTTTATGACCTGGATTTCTCCTACTCGGAAAAAAAGGTAAAAAAGTTTGTGAAAAATAAATGCGGCAAGAAATGCTCCAACGCGAAAGACGCCACGATCAAGAGATCCAACGGAACTTTTATCTATACGGAAGCCAAGGAGGGTGTGACGATCGATGTGGACGCCACCATGGAAAACATAGACAAGGCGCTGGATGAGCAGGTGGATACGGATGTGGTGAGGCTGGCGGCAGTGATCACAGTGCAGGAGCCTGCGGTGACAAAAGAGGAGGCGGAGCGGTGCAGGGATAAGATCGGCACATTCTCCACCGGTTTTAATGCCGGCAATGTGAGCCGTTCCCGAAACGTGGCCAACGCGGCGCGGCTGATCGACGGGGCTGTGATCTATCCGGGAGAGACGTTCTCGGTACACGATACCATATCGCCTCTGACAGAGGACAACGGATATTACGAGGCCCCCTCCTACAACAACGGACAGGTGGTGGATTCCATCGGCGGCGGTGTATGCCAGGTGTCGACCACGCTGTACAATGCGGTGCTGAGGGCGGAGCTGGAGGTGGTGGAGAGAAGCCCCCACTCTATGATGGTGACATACGTCAAACCCTCCATGGATGCGGCGATCGCGGGGGATTACAAAGATTTCAAGTTCCGCAATGACACGGATACCCCCCTCTATATCGAGGGAGGCACCTACTCCGGCACCATCTATTTTAACGTGTACGGCGAGGAGACCCGCAGCGAGGACAGGACGGTGACCTTTGAGTCGGAGGTGACCGAGGAGATCGAGCCGGGAGCGGATAAGGTGACATATGACAAGACAAAGCCGGAGTCCTACATGGCGGTGACCCAGGAGGCCCACACGGGCTGCAAGGCAGTTCTCTGGAAGATTGTCAAAGAGAAGGGCAAAAAGACCAAGAAGACACAGGTGAATTCCAGCGTGTATCAGGCGGAACCCCGGTATGTGACAAAGGGAGCGGCCAAGGCGACCCCCAAGCCTGACGCCACGGACAAACCGAAGTCGGATAAGGACAAAGACAAGGATAAAGATAAGAACTCCGATTCCGACGCCAAGGAAACGGGGGCGAAGGCCAAAACGAAACCGACAAAAGCCCCGGCCACGAAAGCGCCGGTGGCGACAAAGGCCCCGGCCACGGAGGCACCGGAGCCCACTTCGGCGGGGGACGCCGGGGGGACAGAGTGATGCACGGCTGCTTTGCGGGCAGACTCCGCCCGGGGCAGGATATCGTAGTCACCCGGTGGATCGCCATGGAGGCGGCGGCCGGACTGGTACAGGAGAGAGAGGAAGAACTGCGCCGGTATCTCCCGGCGGATATGCTGGACACAGTCAGGCGTCTGCCGCCGGCGGACGTGGAGAGGGAGTGGGATGTGGGAGTGCAGGCCGGAGCGGTATATCATGCGGCCGGCATCGGCATTTTCGGAGCGCTGTGGGAGATGGCGTCCATGTCCGGCGTAGGGCTTCAGACAGTGCTGAAAAAGATTCCGGTGCGGCAGGAGATCATAGAGATGTGTGAAACGCTTGACCTGAATCCCTATCTGCTTCCCTCCGGGGGAGCTCTGGTGATCGGTACGGACCACGGAGCGCGGCTGGTGGACACCCTGGCGGACATGGGCATACCCGGCGCAGTCATCGGCTATGCCACCGGGGACAACGACCGGGTGGTGCGGTGCGGCAGCGGGAGACGGTTTTTGGAGCCTGTCCGGGAGACGGGCAGGATATAGGATAGAGACCTGGAGGTGTGAAATGAGAGAAAAAATTTTGCGGAATATAGCGAAGAACGGGAAATTATCCACAGAGGATCTGGCGCGGATGCTGGAGGCGGACCCGGAGGAGGTGGAGTCCGAGATCTCTGCCATGGAGGCGGAGGGAGTTATATGCGGCTATCCCACGCTGATCAACTGGGACAAGACAGGCTGTGAGAGAGTGACGGCGCTGATCGAGGTGGAGGTGACGCCGGAGAGGAACCGGGGGTTTGACAAGGTTGCCCAGCGCATCTACCAGTTCGAGGAGGTGGAGTCCGTGTATCTGATGAGCGGCGGGTTTGACCTGACAGTGATCATTGACGGCAAGAGTATGAAGGAGGTGGCGCGGTTTGTCACCACGAAACTGTCGCCCATGGAATCCATAAAGAGCACAGCCACCTATTTTGTCCTGAAAAAATACAAGGAGCACGGCCTTCCTCTGGTGGAGGAAAAATCAGGCGATGAAAGGCAGTTGATCACCCCATGAGAAATCCATTGTCCAAAGTGGTGACGGAGTTGGAACCATCGGGGATACGGCGTTTTTTTGACGTGGCGAACACCATGGAAAATGTCATCTCCCTGGGTGTGGGGGAGCCGGATTTTGACACTCCCTGGCACATACGGGAGGAGGGCATATACTCCCTGGAGAAAGGAAAGACGTTCTACACATCGAATGCCGGGTTGACGGAGCTGCGGAGGGAGATCAGCCGATATCTGGCCAGGCGGTTCCGGCTTACATACAGGCCGGAGGAGGTGCTGGTGACGGTGGGGGGCAGCGAGGCCATCGACATCGGATTCCGCGCCATGCTGGACCCGGGGGACGAGGTGGTCATACCGGAGCCCTGCTTCGTGTCCTATCTCCCCTGCGTGAAGATGGCGGGAGCCGTCCCGGTGCGTCTGCCGCTGGAGGAGAGGGATCAGTTCAAGCTGACAAAAGAAAAGCTCCTGTCCGTCCTCACGGACAGGACCAAGGTGGTGGTGCTTCCGTTTCCAAACAACCCCACAGGGGCGACCATGACGGCGGAGGAATTGCAGATCATAGCGGATATCATAAAAGAGCGGGATCTGTTCGTCCTCTCCGATGAGATATACTCGGAACTGAGCTATCAGGGGGATCATGTGTCCATCGCCTCCCTGCCGGGGATGAGGGACAGGACTATCGTCATCAACGGGTTCTCCAAATCCTACGCCATGACCGGCTGGAGGCTGGGATACGCCGTGGGGCCCGAGAACATCATCAGGCAGATGCTGAAAATCCACCAGTATGTCATTATGTGCGCCCCCACCACCAGCCAGTACGCCGCCATCGAGGCGCTGAAAAACGGGGATGACGACCTGGTGAGGATGCGGGAGAGCTACAATGAGAGACGGCGTTTCCTGGTGAAGGCGCTGAGAGATATAGGGATTCCCTGCTTTGAGCCCATGGGAGCCTTTTATGTATTTCCGAACATCAGCCGGTTCGGCATGACCAGCGAGGAATTTGCCACGAGGCTGCTGCGGCAGGAGCGGGTGGCGGTGGTCCCGGGAACGGCCTTCGGTCAGTGCGGGGAGGGCTTTTTGCGCATCTCCTACGCCTACTCCATAGAAGAATTGAAGATCGCGCTGGAGAAGATAAAGAAATTTATAGACACAATTATTTAAATGTGGTATGATATGACCGTATTCGCAGTGCGGATATGGTCGGAAAGTATACTATTTTGCAAGGGGGATAATAAATGGCTACGTTAAATGCAGAACTTGTCAATCCATTTCTCATGGCGGCCAAAAAAGTTTTACAGGACATGTGTTTTGTCGAGGTGGGTGTTCAGAAACCGATGTTGAAGGAAACCAACTTTCAGACGGAAACATGGGTGATCATCGTGGGAATAGCCGGTGAATTGCAGGGACATGTATTCATCGCCATGGATGAGATGGCTGCCTGCAATGTGGCGTCGAAGATGTGCATGTCTGATGTGACCAAGATAGATGATTTTGCCTCCAGCGCGCTGAGTGAGCTGGGCAATATGATCATAGGAAATGCGGCTACCGTGTTCTCTTCCAACGGGGTGGGGATCGACATCACGCCGCCCACACTGTCCAACGGAACGGTGAGTTTCACGAACAATTATGCCAAGAGTCTCTGTGTGCCGCTGGTACTGGGAGACATTCGCATAGAGTTGTTCTTGGCGCTGAGACAGGCGCAGTGATGATACATATGGGAGTGACGGGATGTTGAATATAGTGTTGTTGGAGCCGGAGATCCCAGCCAACACGGGGAATATCGGAAGAACCTGTGTCGCGGCGGGAGCCAGGCTCCATTTGATTGAACCCATGGGTTTTCAGATCAACGAGAAACAGGTGAGGCGGGCCGGACTGGATTACTGGGAGAAGCTGGATTACAGACGGTATGTGAACTATGAGGATTTCCTGGAGAAAAATCCCGGCGCGGTCATTTATATGGCTACCACCAAGGCGAAGCGGACCTACAGTCAGATAACCTACGGGGATGACGCCTATATCATGTTTGGAAGGGAGAGCGCAGGGATCCCGGAGGAGCTGCTGGTGGAGAACTGGGAGCGGACGATCCGGATCCCCATGTACGGGGATATCCGCTCGCTGAATCTGGGAAACTCGGTGGCGATCATCCTGTACGAGGCGCTGCGCCAGCGGGGGTTCGCGGATCTGAACCGGACAGGGCATCTGCATCACCTGGCGGACCCGGAGGGATAACCTCAGGACTTCGACAGAGTGAATATAAATTCGGAGCCGACGCCCTCCGTGCTGACCACATCGATGGTCTGCTTGTGGGCGGTGATGATCTCCTTGCAGATGGAGAGCCCCAGGCCGGTACCCAGTTTGTCTTTGCCCCGGGAGAGGTCGGTCTTGTAGAATCTGTCCCAGATGGACCCCAGATCCTTTTTGGGAATGCCGATGCCGGTATCCTTGACAGATACGAAAACACGGTCTCCCTTTGTGCGTGTGCGGATGTAGACGGTAGAGTTATTGTCGCTGAATTTGATGGCGTTCTCCACCAGATTCTGGAGAACCAGATGGATCTTGTCGGCGTCCCCGCTCACCATCAGAGGATTTTCCCGGGCCAGACTGACATCCAGATGGATGTCTTTTTTTCGTGCGCTCACCTCCTGGGCCGCCAGGATATTTTCCAGCAAATGGTGAATGTCGAAGTCCCGGATGTCCAGGAAAATATTATCCCTGTCATAATTGTGCAGATCCAGGAGATTGGAAGTCAGCTTGGTGAGCCGCTCTGTCTCAAACAGTATGATGTTCAGGTATTTTCCCTGGTCTTCCGGCGGGATGATGCCGTCGGCCATGGCCTGCACATACCCCTGGATATTGGTGAGGGGGGAGCGGAAATCGTGGGAGATGTTGGAGATAAATTTGCGCTGGTATTCGTCGAATTTGCTCAACTCCTCCCCGATCAGATTCAGTGTCTGGGCCAGCTCTCCGTACTCGTCGTTGGACTGGATATTTATGGGGGGATTTTCGTGGGCGATGGAAAAGTCCTTGGCTCCGTCCCGCAGCTCCCGCAGAGGGCGGACGGTCATGTAGTCCAGGATGAGAAAGGCCACTCCCAGGATGGCGGCGATCAGATAAAACAGTGACATCAGAATATTGAAATAATAATCGGCTCTCGATTCCAGGAAGGTGTTCGCCTGTGTGAACACCAGATATCCGTTCAGGTAGGGGTTCTTCTCTATGGGGAGAGTGACGCACAGGCTGGGCTCATCCAGATAGCCGTTTAAGGTGAAATTTTCGTTGTATTTATTTTTCAGAAAGGAGGCGTCACCAAAGTAAATATTGTAATCCGGATTTTTGTCGGAGGTATCCAGCACGATGGTCCCGTCGTCGGCGATGATGAGGATACGGCATTCTGCCACCTCGGCGGCGGTGGTGAACTGGGTCTGCAGCGACCGGATGGATTCCCTGGTGTATGCCTGCCGGTTGATCTCGGAATTTAGGAGTGTAATGCCGGCGTCGTGCAGGCTGCGCTTGCTTTCCTGCACTACCTTGGTGTAGATGTAGTCATAACCGGCGGAGTATGCGAAGTAGAACCCGGCAACAAACAAAACCAGGTATAGGGCCAGAAGTTTTTTCCCCAGAGTGGTACGCATGTGTTTTTTCATTGCGCCCTCCTTTGACCTCTGGCCGGAAAGGTCTCAAATTTGTAGCCGATGCCCCACACCGTGGTGATGGCCCATTCCGGATGGTCCTTGACCTTCTCCCGCAGACGTTTGATGTGGACGTCCACCGTCCGGGTCTCCCCTATATACTCGTACCCCCATATGCGGGCCAGGAGCTGCTCCCTGGTGAACACCTGATTGGGATGGGTGGCGAGAAAGTAGAGGAGTTCCAGCTCCTTGGGGGGCATCTCCACCGGGGCGTCCATGTAGATCACGGAGTAATTGGACAGGCTGATGGTCAGATCCGTGTAGTGGACGACCTCCTGATTTTCCGGTTCCTGCACCGCCGGGGCGTCCTGTGCCGCCGCCTGCGGCGTATATCGCCGCAGCACCGCCTTTACCCGGGCTACCAGTTCCTTTGTGTCGAAGGGCTTGATGATATAGTCATCGGCCCCCAGCTCCAGGCCCAGCACCTTGTCAAATACCTCCCCCTTGGCGGAGAGCATGATGATGGGCGTGGCGTGTTCCTTACGGATCTCCCGGCAGACGTCGTACCCGTCCATGCCCGGCAGCATGATATCCAGGAGGATCAGATGGGGTTGAAATTCCCT
The DNA here is from genome assembly GCA_964484225.1 of uncultured Eubacterium sp. Taxonomy (GTDB): domain Bacteria; phylum Bacillota; class Clostridia; order Lachnospirales; family Lachnospiraceae; genus Eubacterium_F. Next base: position 6,954 of record CAZAEM010000036.1, on the reverse strand, counting down.
GAAAATTTTCAGGGCCGTCTCGCCGTCCTCGGCCGTCTCGCATCGAAAACACTCTTTTGTCAGGTACAGGGAGATCAGTTCTGCTATATTGGAATCGTCGTCCACGATCAGTATTTTTTTTCTGTCCATAATTTATCCCTTCTTTATTATTTGAAAGATGCTGCGAAGCAATGGAACAATCCGTAGGCATCATTTGAAAGTAACTACAGTGACGCCATACCCGCCCTCGCCGTATTCGCCGATGCGGCAGCTGTCAATATATTTGCTTCTCTTGCAGTAATTTTGTACGGCGGCGCGCAATTTGCCGGTTCCCATCCCGTGGATGACAGTGACCTGGTGGAGCTTGGCCAGGTAGGCGTCGTCTATATATTTGTCCAGGAGAATCATGGCCTCGTCCACGGTTTTTCCGATCAGGTTGATCTCCGGGGAGATGGTCATGGCCTTGGATGTCTTGATATTTCGGATGTGGGCATCGGCTTCTTTCCTGGCCTGCTTTGTCTCCTGTTCCAGCACCTCCAGGTCCCGGATGTCCACTTCGGAGCGCAGTATCCCCATCTGCACAAAGCATTTTCCCTTGTTGTTAGGCTCGGTGCTGACGGTGCCCTTCACGCCCAGGGAGTGTACCATGACCACGTCCCCCACCGACAACTTCTCCGGCGCCTTCCCCGGTTTTGTCCGTCCCTGCTGTGCATCCAGTGCAAGGTGTTCGCCTGTGCGGTTCAACTCCTCCCGGAGTCTGGTCCGCTCCCGCTCCATCTCCTTTGTCATGCCGGAGTCCTTCATCCATTTATTGTATTTTCGGATGGAATCGTCCGCCATGTCCTTGGCTTTCTGCAGAATCTCGTTGGCTTCCTCATTGGCCCGGCGCAGGATTTTGTCCTTTGCCCTGTCGATGCGGTCGTTTTTGTCCGCCAGCTTTTTTTTGTAATGTTCCGCTTCCTCCCGGAGGCGTCTGGCCTTCTCCCGCTCCCGCTCCACCTCCACTCTGGCGTCCTCCAGGCCGGTGACCACATCCTCGAAATTTTTGGCGTCGGTGTCCACCAGTTTCCCCGCCTCCTCGATGATCTCCCCGGGCAGACCCAGTTTGCCGGAGATGGCGAAGGCGTTACTCTTGCCGGGGATGCCCACCAGAAGCCGGTAGGTGGGCTGCAGGGACTCCACATCGAACTCGCAGGAGGCGTTCTCCACCCCCTCGGTGGAGAGGGCGTAAACCTTCAGCTCGCTGTAGTGGGTGGTGGCCATGGCCGTGACCTTTCTCCGGTGGAGATTATTCAGTATGGCGATGGCCAGCGCCGCTCCCTCTGTGGGATCCGTGCCGGCTCCCAGCTCGTCAAAGAGAGCCAGGGTTTTTTTGTTTGCCCGTTTCAATATATATATGGTATTTACCATGTGGGAGGAGAAGGTGCTGAGACTCTGCTCGATGCTCTGCTCATCTCCGATATCCGCATAGACTTCCTCGTACACCCTCAGGTGGGAGCGGTCGAAGGCCGGGATGTGAAGTCCCGCCTGCCCCATCAGGGTGAAAAGCCCCACTGTCTTCAGCGACACCGTCTTTCCGCCGGTGTTGGGGCCGGTGATGATGAGAAGATCGTAGTCCTTCCCCAGTGTCACGTCGATGGGCACCACCCTGTCTTTGGGGATCAGGGGATGCCGTCCCTTTTTGATCCGGATGTAATCCCTGTCAAACAGAGGCTCCGACCCCTGCATCTTTTTGGACAGCGCGGCCTTGGCGAAAATAAAGTCCAGTTCCGCCAGGAGAAGCACGTTCCGGGTCAGATTGTCCGTGTAGGGGCTGGCCAGGGCGCTCAGCCCCGTCAGGATCTTCTCGATCTCATCCTGTTCCTTCATGCCGAGCTCTGCCAGCTCGTTGTTCAGCTTTACCACAGCCATGGGCTCGATAAAGAAGGTGGAGCCGGTGGCGCTCTGGTCGTGGATCATGCCGGGGAAAGTGGATTTGTACTCCTGTTTCACGGGCAGGCAGTAGCGGCCGTTTCGCATGGTGATGATATTGTCCCGTAGCATGGCGCCGGAGCTGTTCACCGTGGCGTTCAGCTGCTCCCGGATTTTTTCCTCCATCCGTTTCATGGAGCGGCGGATATTTTTCAACTCCGGGCTGGCGTCGTCCGCCATCTCCTCCGGACTGAGGATGCAGCGGCTGATCTCCCGCCGCAGATCCGGCAGGTCCATAAGGCTGGCGAATCTCCCGGACAGGGCGTCCTCATTTTCCTCATCCTTCTTGTCATAGGCGATGGCGTCCCTGGCGATCTCCAGGCAGCGGCAGATCGAGAGCAGTTCCCCCATGCCGAGCACGCCGCCCTTCTCCAGAGGAGCCAGGCTGGGCCGGATATCCCGCAGGCCGTGGAAGGATAATTTTCCATGTTTAAACAGGCGCATCAGGGCGTGGCTTGTCTCCGTCTGCCAGGACACGATCTCCTCCCGCCGGGAGGAGGGGAGAAGGTGTCTTGCACTCTCCTTTCCCAGAGGGGAATCCGCAGATTCTACCAGCATATCTATGATTTTGTCGTATTCCAGTGTGTGTAAGACTTTTTTGTTCACGCCATGCGGCTCCTTTCTCCCGGCAGGGGAATGATGCTTCCTGACCCAGTGTACTATCAATTCGTTATATGAAGTATAGTTGTCAGCACGAGGTTTGTCAAGTTGTTTCAGGGCAAGATCCTATTGACTTTTCTTCCTGTATTTGCTAGTATGTAAATGTAAGGAAAGCCAGGTCCTTCACCGCAGGGTGGGGGACTTTCTCATAGTGAGGAGAGTCTATGAAAAAGAGAATGACAATATTGAGCCTGATCCTGCTGGCCGCCGTGCTGACGGCGTACATCGGCCAGGAGGGAAACTTCGTGCAGGGGGAGGAGGGAGCAGCCACCGCATCGGTCATTGTGACCGGGCCCGGGGCCTCATCCTCGGTGATCTACTCCACGGAAGTGCCGCAGGAGACGGCAGTTCCCACGGCACAGCCGGAGGTCGTACCGGCCCGGGTCGCAAAACTGAATGCGAAAAAGGCGGGATCGCTGAAAAAGGTCTCGCTGTCGTGGACGGTTTCCGAAAATGCCACCGGTTATGTCATATATCGGAAAAAAGGCAACGGAGCCATGGCGGAGGTGGGGAGAACCCGGCAGAACTCCTATGTGGACGCAAAAGTGAAAGCGGGAAGTACCTACACCTATGTAGTGCGGGGCTGCCGCGGGTCAGGCAGCACATACGCGGAGGGCCCCGGATCCAACGCGTGTACGGTGAAGCTGAAGCCGGGGAAGGTGAAGGGGTTGAAGGCCACCGCCCACCGGGGAGCCATTTCCCTGAAGTGGAAGAAACGGAAAGGGGTGTCCGGCTACCAGGTGTACATGAAAGTGTTTGTACATATCAAGGGTATCAAGACGAAATATAATCGAATGACGAACACAAAGTCCACCCGCTACCGCAAGGGGATGCTGGTGAAGAATATGAAATACGGTTTCAAAGTCCGCACATACAAGAAAGTGGGGAAAAAGAAAATTTTCAGTGATTTCAAGACGGTGACGAAACGGGCCGGATAGGCGATAGGCAGTTTCTTACGGGAAAAGGAGTATCAATGATGAATTATCTTAGAGATTACCGCGAGGGAGAGAAGTTTGTGGGGACGTATCTCTGCAAACAGAAGCAGATTTTGAAGACAAAGGCGGGAAAGACTTATTACTCGCTGACGCTGCAGGACAAAACCGGCACGGCGGATGGGAAGATATGGGATCTAAACAATGGCATCGCCAGTTTCCAGGCCATGGATTATATTTATTGTACCGGGATGGTCACGAGTTTCCAGGGCAATCTCCAGATGAATATCTCCCGTGTGCGCGTCAGCGACGAGGGTGAGTATGACCCGGCGGATTACGTGCCCTGCACGGATAAGGACCGGGGGGAGATGTACTCTGACATACTGAAATTCGTCGCCAGTGTCCGGAATCCATTCCTGAAAAAGATTCTGGAAATGTATTTTGTGGAGGACAGGGAGTTTGCCCATCGTTTTAAGGAGCATTCGGCGGCAAAAAGCGTGCATCACGGCTTCATGGGCGGACTGCTGGAACACACTTTGAGTGTCACAAAGCTCTGTGAATATTTCGCTGAGAATTATCCTTTGATAAACAGGGATCTGCTCATCACGGCGGCACTGTTCCACGACATGGGAAAGCTCTACGAGATTTCGGATTTTCCCGTGAACGAATACACGGACGACGGACAGCTGCTGGGGCATATTTTTATCGGAGCAAAAAAGGTTTCCGAGGCGGCAGAGACGGTGGAGGGATTCCCCAAAAAGCTGGAGAGTGAACTGATCCACTGCATCCTGTCCCACCACGGGAAGCTGGAGTTTGGCTCGCCCAAGGTGCCGGCGCTGCTGGAGGCCATGGCCCTGCATCTGGCGGACAATGCAGACGCCAAACTTGAGACCCTGACGGAGATCTTCAACGCGGCGGGATCGAATACCGGGTGGCTCGGCTTCAATCGCAGGTTTGAGAGCAATCTCCGCCGAACCTCCAACGGGGAGGAGTAAGGCGGCCCGGTTTTCATATGGAGTGTAACATGGTCGAGGAGGGATAGGATGAAGTTACAGGGAAAGGATATTTATCTGGACACTCTCAAGGAGGGGGACTGCAGGAAGTTGTGGAATGATTTCGAATATGATTTCGCACATCCCGCTGAGGAGCTGAATATCGGGCAATCGGATACCAAGGCGGCGGGCTGGTTTGAGGAGATCCAGAAGCTGCAGGGGGACAGAAATGTCCGCCTGGGGATTTTTCTGAACAGCGGCGCCGTGATAGGTGATGTGGCCCTGCAGGACATAGACCGGGCGAATCGCAGCTGCAATGTGGGCATGGGCATGGCGAGGATTGACAACCGTGGGAAGGGCTATGGCTCCCAGGCGATCCTTTTGATGCTCTGGTATGGATTCCGGTGTCTCGGCATGGAGCGGATCGCCGCCAACACGCTGGACGTCAATATCGGCGCGCAGAAAGCTCTGGAAAAATGCGGTTTTACTCTGGAGGGCCGGGAGAGGAAGGCGATATATTTCAACGCGGAGATGCATGACAGGATGCATTATTCTATATTGCGCGAGGAGTACGCCATCCGGGAGATCATCTGCCCGGGCCGCAACTGACTGCGGCCTGCCCCGGGGAGCGCAGCAGGGGACGGAGGATGCGATGAGAAAAAATGATATTGTGACGGTGAAGATCGAGGACATTGGCGTGGGCGGCGAAGGCATCGGAAAGGCGGACGGCTACGCCGTTTTTGTAAAGGATGCGATAGTGGACGATGTGGTGCGCGCTGTCATCACAAAAGCGAAAAAGAACTATGGCTACGGCCGCCTCCTGGAAATCCTGGAGCCATCCCCCGACCGCGTGCCGCCACCCTGTCCGGTGGCGAGGCAGTGCGGCGGATGCCAGATCCTGGAGATGTCCTATGACCGGCAGCTCCAGCTAAAAAAGCAGAAGGTGGAGAGCAACCTTGCCCGCATCGGCGGCCTGACGGACTGTCCGGTCCGGGATACGCTTGGCTGCCGGTCGCCATTCCGCTACAGGAATAAATCCCAGTTTCCTGTGGGCAGGGACAAATCCGGCCGGATCATCGCCGGTTTTTATGCAGGGCGGACCCACTGCATTATCCAGTGCCCCGACTGCCGGATCGGCATAGAGGAAAATCGGCCTATTCTGGACATCCTGCTCCGCCACATGGAGAAGTACAATATTTCTCCCTATGATGAAAAATCCCACAGCGGCCTGGTTCGGCATGTTTTGATCCGAAAAGGATTTCGAACCGGAGAGATCATGGCTTCCATCGTCATAAACGGCGGTCACATCCCTTCACAGGAGAGCCTGGTGTCGGAATTGATTTCGCGCATCCCCGGCCTCCGGGATATTTCTCTGAATATCAATCGGGGGCGGACGAACAAGATCCTGGGCCGTGAGCTGGTGCAGCTTGCAGGCGACGGATATATCACGGACTACATCGGCGACATACAGTTCCGGATCTCCCCGCTGTCCTTTTACCAGGTGAATCCGCAGCAGACGGAGGTTCTATACCGCGAAGTCCTCACCTATGCCGCCCTGACAGGCCGCGAGACGGTTTTTGATCTGTACTGCGGGGTGGGAACCATTTCTCTGTTCCTGGCGGGATCCGCCGGAAAGGTGTATGGGGTGGAATCTGTCCCCGAGGCGGTGGAGGACGCCAGAGTGAACGCCACCCTGAATGACATTCAGAATGTGGAGTTTTTTGCGGGACGGGCGGAGGAGATCATCCCGGCGATGTACGAGGAAGAGGGCGTCTCGGCGGACGTGGTGGTACTCGATCCGCCGCGGAAGGGGTGCGATGAGAGGCTCCTGGAGACGATCGTCCGCATGGGCCCGGCGAGGGTCGTGTATGTCAGCTGTAATCCGGCGACGCTGGCGAGAGATTTGAAGTATTTGACGGCGAATGGGTATGGGGTGGAGGTTGTGCAGCCGCTGGATATGTTCGCCGGGAGTGTGCATGTGGAGACTATAGTAGGACTACATCGGCGAGATACCTAGAAGTCCTTGAATTTACGCACTTTGTGACGATGTTTGAGTTTAACCGGGATAGCGAATCTGGCGGTCAAAAAATATTGATTGACAGAATTAAGGTGTCAGTGGTGCTTGACCTCGACTGTGGGAACACGAACGAGGAATATACAATAAATAAGTTGCCGAAAGAGAAAAACAAGTAGGTTTATAAGGAGACATTTTCAGAAATGAGAGTGTCTCCTTTTTCGTACCAAAATAAGGATGGTGTTAGTATATAAGTGTAGACAGAAAAAGTTGAACAACCTATACTATAACAGTGAAAGAGCAAAGGAGATGTTCAACATGGCCAAGAACCAAAAATCTTACACTCTGGAATTGGTGTTAGTATATAAGTGTAGACAGAAAAAGTTGAACAACCTATACTATAACA
>CAZAEM010000035.1:0-21881 GCA_964484225.1 uncultured Eubacterium sp. | reverse complement strand
ATAAAATAATCCGTCGTATAACTGCTTTTATCCGAATATACGGATAAAAGCAGGAAAGAAATAATGACAAGACAGAATTGTTTGAGAGAATGCCGATTCCCAGGGCGGTGATGAAGCTTTCGGTGCCCACGATACTCAGCTCTCTGGTGATGGTGATCTACAATCTGGCTGACACTTATTTTGTCGGTCTCCGCAATGATCCGGTGCAGAATGCCGCTGTCACGCTGGCGGCACCGGTTCTTCTGGCTTTCAACGCGGTCAACAACCTCTTCGGCGTGGGGAGCTCCAGCATGATGAGCCGGGCCCTGGGGAGAAAGGATTTCGACACGGTGAGCCGGAGCTCGGCCTTCGGGTTCTACTGCTCTCTGGCCAGCGGCCTGCTTTTTTCGCTGCTGTGTACGGTTTTTGCCGGGCCGCTGCTGCGGCTTCTGGGAGCGGAGCCGGACACCGTGGCAGCCACCTGGGGCTATATGAAATGGACCGTGTGCTTCGGAGCGGTACCGGCCATCCTCAATGTGGTGATGGCCTACCTGGTTCGGGCGGAGGGGGCGTCACTCCACGCCAGCATCGGAACCATGAGCGGCTGCCTTTTGAACATTATCCTGGATCCGGTGTTCATCCTGCCGGAGGGTCTGGGCATGGGAGCGGCGGGGGCCGGTTTTGCCACGTTCCTGGCCAACTGTGTGGCCTGCGGATATTTCCTTGTACTGATTTTTGTGAAGCGGGGGAGTACGTATGTGTGCATCCGTCCCCGGATGTTTACCGCCGGGCATGGCATCGCCAAGGGCGTGTTCACTGTGGGTATCCCTGCTTCCATTCAGAATCTTCTGAATGTGACGGGCATGACGGTCCTCAACAACTTTACCTCGGGCTTCGGACCGGACGCGGTGGCGGCCATGGGCATCTCACAGAAGATCAATATGGTTCCCATGTATATCGCTATGGGTGTGTCCCAGGGGATCATGCCTCTGGTGAGCTACAACTATGCCAGCGGTGACAGCCGGCGGATGAAAAAGACAGTGGTCTTTTCCGGGAAGATATCGGTTGCCATGCTGGTTGTGGTGGCAGTGTTTTATTTTGCGTTCCCGGGATTTTTTGTCGGTCTGTTTATGGGTGTGGAGAGTATTGTGGCCTACGGCAGCGCTTTCCTGCGGGGGATGTGTCTGGGGCTTCCCTTTCTCTGTATGGATTTTCTGGCAGTGGGCGTGTTCCAGGCGGTGGGTATGGGAAAAGAGGCATTTCTCTTTGCCATACTTCGAAAGATCGTGCTGGAGATACCGGCTATTTTCCTGCTGAATTTCCTCTTCCCCCTGTACGGGCTGGCCTACTCCCAGTTTGTGGCGGAGCTGATCCTGGCCATCGCGGCGGTGATCGTGCTGGCGAGGTTGTTTGCCGGGCTGGAGAAACGGCAGGTATCCGGTGACAGCCACAATTTTCACTAGCCATTTCCCCGGATATTTGGTACAATAACAAATGAGAGTATTTGATCGGTATCTGTTAATGGATTACAAGAGGTAAAGGGAATATTATGAATACAAGCTTTGAGGAAACCTTAAAAAAATTCAGCTTGACTTTTTTTAATCAGGATAGTTTTGATGATACCTGTCTCAAAGAACTGTTGGACCGGGTGCGGCATGAACTGGATCTGGACTCCGTCTACGTGCTGGAAACCCTGTCGGACAGGAACCAGTTTTATTATGCGTATTACAGCTCGGACGTGGTGAGCGTATACGATAATCAGGTTATCCAGTTTACAGATGAGGAGTACGAGACTGCCCTGGAAATGTACGACGAGGATAATCTGTGTGATTACAGCCTGATCGGGGCGGCCCGGGGCGTAAAGGGGAGTGCGCTGCACTATGGCTTTATCAGCGGGAACGTGTATCTTGGCTCGGTGGAATTCCGCGGTGTGAAGGGGAGGACCTGGACGGAGAGAGAGCGGGAGATTTTGAAGATCCTGGGCAGGTCGGTGAAGATTTTTGTCTACGCCAAAAAGACGGAGGATCAGTTGTCCTGGTCTGCAGAGCGGACGAACATGGCTCTCAAGAGTGTGTACCAGAGCATTTACAATGTCTCTGTGCCGGAGGATTCTTACCGCGTGATCCAGATTGCCGAGGGAATGCAGAGTGTGATCCCGGTCAGCGGGACATTCTCCGGTCTGGTAAAAAAATATGTACATAAGTTTGTGGAACCGGAGTTTTGATATGGATTACAAGTGCGTGCGCGAGGGTGAGACGAGATGGCACCGGCTTGCCATCACCCTGGAGAATATGACGCCGGAGGGCAAGGTGGATTATGTTCTCCTGACCCTGCAGGATATCTCGAGTCAGATCATGGAAAAGGATCCTTCTGGTGGAGGACAATGAACTGAATGCGGAGATAGCCGAGGAGATCCTGAAGATGGCGAATCTGGAAATCGAACATGCAGAAAACGGACAGGTGGCAGTGGACCGGTTCATGGAGTCGGAGAGCGGGTACTACGATCTGATCTTTATGGATGTGCAGATGCCTGTCCTGAACGGCAACGAGGCAGCCCGGGCAATACGGTCCCTGGCGCATCCCGATGCCAGGAGGATTCCCATTGTGGCGATGACGGCCAATGCCTTCACCGAGGATGTGCAGGCGGCGAAGAGTGCCGGTATGAACGAACATATAGCCAAACCTCTGGATTTCAAAAAACTGGTGGAAACCCTGAACCGCTGGTTATAGAATAAGCAGAATAGGAGCATGAAAATGGATATTAGTAAAAAAATTGCGGAGGAACTGAAAGTCAAGCCGTGGCAGGTGGAGGCGGTGATCAAGCTGATCGACGAGGGATGCACCATTCCTTTCATTGCCAGATACCGCAAGGAACAGCACGGGACATTGAACGATGAGCAGTTGAGAAACTTAGATGAGCGGCTGACGTATCTCCGCAATCTGGAGGAGCGCAAGGAGACGGTGATCGCCAGTATTGAGGAGCAGGGCAAACTGACGGAGGAGCTGAAAGCCCAGATCCTTGCGGCGTCCACCCAGGTGATGCTGGAGGATCTCTATCGACCCTACCGGCCCAAGCGCCGCACCCGCGCGACGATAGCGAAGGAGAAGGGCCTTGAGCCTCTGGCCAATATCCTTTTGCTGCAGATGTCGGCCAAGCCGCCGGAGGAGGAGGCGGCCGCCTACGTGTCGGAGGAGAAGGGGGTGGAATCGGCGGAGGCCGCCCTGAAGTTTGCCATGGATATCCTGGCGGAGGCCTTCGCCGATGACCCGGACTACCGCGCGGCTATCCGGAGGACAACCGTGGAGAAGGGTGTGCTCCATTCTACGGCAAAGGATCCGGAGGAGAAGACAGTATATGAGAACTACTATGATTTCCAGACCCCGCTGAAAAAGATGGCGGGTTACCAGACGCTGGCAGTCAACCGGGGGGAGAAGGAGAAGGTTTTGACGGTGAAGATCGAGGCACCGGAGGAGGAGATACTGAGGTATCTGGAAAAGAAGATCATCCACGGCGATTACGGTATGGATTATCTGAAGATGGCTATCGAGGACAGCTACAAGAGGCTGATCGCCCCCGCCATCGAGAGGGAGATACGGAATGACCTGACGGAGAGGGCAGAGGACGGCGCGATACGGGTGTTCGGGAAAAATCTGGAGCAGCTCCTCATGCAGCCCCCCATTGCCGGAAAGGTGGTTCTGGGATGGGATCCGGCCTTTCGCACCGGCTGTAAACTGGCGGTGGTGGATGAGACGGGCAAGGTGCTGGATACCATCGTGGTCTATCCCACGGAGCCCCAGAACAAGGTGGCGGAGACAAAGAGGATCGTGCGCGGTCTCATAGAAAAATATCATGTGAGCCTGATCTCTGTGGGAAACGGTACAGCTTCCCGGGAGTCGGAGAAAGTGATCGTGGAGATGCTCCGGGAGATCAACAAACCGGTGCAGTACGTGATCGTCAATGAGGCGGGGGCCAGTGTGTACTCGGCCAGCAAACTGGCCACGGAAGAATTTCCGCAGTTTGATGTGGGACAGAGGAGCGCCGTCTCCATCGCCAGACGGATCCAGGATCCCCTGGCGGAGCTGGTAAAGATCGACCCCAAGAGCATCGGCGTCGGGCAGTACCAGCACGATATGAACCAGAAGAAGCTGAGCGAGGCTCTCGGCAATGTGGTGGAGGACTGTGTGAACAATGTGGGCGTGGATCTGAATACCGCCTCAGCTTCCCTGCTGGAGTACGTGTCCGGTGTCTCAAAACCCATCGCGAAAAACATCGTGGCATACCGGGAGGCCAACGGCCGTTTTGTCAGCAGGAGAGAGCTTTTGAAAGTGGCAAAACTGGGCCCCAAAGCCTACGAGCAGTGCGCCGGATTTCTGCGCATCCCGGATGGGAAGAATCCTCTGGATGCCACCAGCGTCCACCCGGAGTCCTACAAGGCGGCGGAGGAACTGCTGAAAAGCCTGGGGCTGGAGCCGGAAGATATCCGGGGAGGCGTCACAGGGCTGTCCCTGATGACAAAGGACCGGGGGAAGCTGGCGGAGAGGCTGGGGATCGGGGAGATCACCCTGGAGGATATGATCCGGGAGATAGAGAAACCGGGCCGGGATCCCAGGGATGAGATGCAGGCGCCGATCCTTCGCACGGATGTGCTGGAGATGAAGGATCTGAAAGAGGGCATGATACTGAAGGGCACTGTGCGCAATGTCATCGATTTCGGCGCGTTTGTAGATATCGGTGTGCATCAGGACGGTCTGGTGCACATTTCAAAGCTGACGGACAAAAAATTTGTCAGGCATCCGCTGGATGTGGTCAGCGTGGGGGATGTAGTCGAGGTGAAGGTCCTCGGTGTAGATTTGCAGAAAAAAAGAATTCAGCTATCCATGATCTTATAACCGGAAAGGATGGTAGCGATGAAAAAGTTGTGGGTGGTTTTTCTTTTGGCTGTTGTGATGAGTCTGACCGGGTGCGGTGAGGAAAAGGGAGAAAGCCAGCCCTCCCGAAAGCCGGAGGAACAGACAGCGGAGTACAGACAGGATGATTTTGTCACACTGCCGGATGAGGGGATGTATCATCAGGATAATCTGCTGGTCACCAATATCGAGCGCGATATGTCGGGCAGACCGGCTTTGTATATGATGGAGGGGGGACTGGACGAGTCGGAGGAGCCCTACGCCCAGATCATCCGTTATTCCCTGTCAGAACAGGGGGAGTGGGACATGAATATGATCTGCGCCGAATCCCTGACAAAGAGGGTGAAAAGGACGGACGGACGCGCCTTTGCCCTGCCCTATATCTGTCGGGGGGATGACGGCAATCTTTATGCCCTGCTGCAGATCGGCGGTATTACCGAAGAAGACAACGGACAGCAGTATGAGATGCCGGAGGAAGAGGATACCGCCGCACCGGAGTATTCCGTGCTCCAGCTGGATGAGGAGAAGGATTCCTTCTATGAAGTGCCGCTGCAGACGGACAGCGGCGGGGATGATGAGGCTGAGGGAAGTCAGGGATCGGATAAGGTCAATCAGTTTCACGTGATGGAGGACGGCTCACCGTTTCTGGTGTTTGGAGCCGGGAAAGCGGTTTTCTTCGACTCGGAGACGGGGGCGGTCACGTCCACAGAGACGGTGACGGACAGAGCATTTGAGAAAAATGTGGGATTTGGCGAGCAGGAGTTTATATATTACTCCTCTGCCAGCAAGCTATTTCAGGTCATGGACAAGGACAATATGACTGTGCGCACTACGTTTGGCCAGGAGATCGAGGAGAGTGACCGGGGCAAAGACTGGTATTTTGACACCCACACCGATGACTGGCTCATGTATGCGTTCAATCTGTCCGGGCTTTACCAGATAGGGGAGCAGGGGAAAAAGATGACGATATCCGCGCTCAGCGAGTACGGCTCCTTCGACGGACTGAACGGCGCCACCATCTACGATGTGCTGGTGGACGAACAGGAAAATGTGTATGTTCTGATCCGCCGGCAGGCGGAGGACAGCTATGCCTATGATGAGCAGTGGGATTTCGGTATCGTGAAATACACCACGGACAAAACTACAGAGACCAGCAGCAACAGCAGTCCGGCGGTGAATCCCGGGGAGCAGTAGGAGAAACTGATCTCGTGGTCGCCAGGGGATGTCTCGATGGCCAGGAAGGTGTCGGCAAAGAGCTTGGGCTCTACCTTCTCACCGTCTATTCTGACTGTCCACCCGTCGCTGTAGGGAATGGATGTGATGATCTTCTGTCCCTCGTTTACGGTGATCTCTCCCTGAAGGCTGCCGCCCCCGTGGCCTGTGACTTTCATCTGATTGCTACTCAGAGAGGCCAGAGTGTTCTTGAGGATATCGGTGTGGAGCTGGGCGATGATGGCGTACTGGATGGTACCGGCCTGGGAGGGCTTGACACTGACCCGCACGCTGTCACCGGCGGCGAAGGTGCCGAGGTACAGGGAGCAGGTGGTTTCCGTGGAGAAGTAATTGCCCACCCAGTTGTCATTGACTGTGACATCTGCCCAGGAGATATCCTGGGAGTTCATAAAGAGATAGACCGGATTGGCGGAATCCGCGACAAAACTGAGCTCGGCGCCGTCACTGGTCTGCGCACTGCTGTAGTTATATTCTGTGAAATAGGCTTCGTGTGTGTCGGCGATGGTGTTGAGGAAGGTATTCTGATTGTGGTAGGGGTTGACGTCGGATAAATCCGGCGAATAATCGGTGACGGGGGCGCTGTAGGCGATGGAGAGTGCGGACTCGTTTTTGTGCGCCGCCGTGCCGGGAACCGTCTCCTTTACCAGGGTGTAATCCGCCGGCACCGGCCGCTCATCCAACGTGTAGCCCACGGCGAAAAGACTGTCCAGCATGAGGTTGGAGCCATACCCGGAGTTCCACATATAGGCCTGTGCGATCCCCAGTTTGGGAGTCAGAGTGTTGATGGCGGCGTTGAAGGTGGAAGAGTAATGGGTCATACCGTTGTATCCCAGGAGCATGGCGTCATTTTTTGAATACTCGTAGTTCTGATTTATCCGGTAAAATCCGTCATCACTGTTCTGGATCTCCTCTACCAGCGGCTGTGTTCTGTCTAAAAACGTCTCGTATTCCTCCACCGTGCCATAGTGAAATTCATTGTCCAGACCTGCCATGAGTTCCACCCCGTTGCGCCCCAGCTCAAATGAGATGACGGCCAGCAGAAGGACGGACAGGGCCCCGTAAACACGGGGGCTGATCTTATCTAATTTCAGCTTCTGCAGTGTTTTTTCATCTTCTTTCCAGGCGCAGAGTCCCAGCAGTGCGATATAGATCAGGAAAAAACTGAATACGAAGGCGTACCGGTACGGAAACCAGTTGGGATACTGAAATCCGTGCCAGGCGATGTCCAGTTTGGTGAGATAGAAACTCATACAGAGGAACGCCAGGATAACGAGGGCGCCCGCCTTTTGCCGGACGGAAATTTTCCGGGCGGCAAAAAAAGCCAGAGCCAGCAAAAGCATCAGAAAACCGCAGTAGATGGCGGGAAGCCCTGCGTTGGTGATGCTGTCGTACACGCCGTTGGCAAATTTTCCGAACAGATCAAAGAACTCAAAATTTGTGGTGGTATCCGGCCGGTAGGACTGCCAGGAGAGTTTTCCCTGCATCAGATCTTTCACCACCGGCAGGGTCAGCGGCATGGACAGGCCGAAGGCCAGAACAGTGCTTATGGCAAAGCGGAGGACTTTTTTCAGCTGCTCCTTCCAGGTCTCTCTGCTGATCTCACAGAGAATGCGGTACGCAAGATATATGGCGGTGAATATCCCCACCATGTAGCCGGTGTAATAGTTGCTGATGAACAGGGCGGCCAGGGTGAGCATGTAATGCAGTCCCTTCTTTCCCTCCAGGATCTTTTCCACACCCAGCAGTATGGCAGGCAGGAGGATGACGCCGTCCATCCACATGGGGCAGAGGCTGTAGACCATATTATAAGAAATCAGGGCATAGCTCACGGAAAAGATCAGCAGTGCCACAGTCGTCTCCCTGTGATGTTTTTTCCAGAGGTGGTTGGCGTACACGGCGAAACTCAGTCCGCAGAGCCCGATTTTCAAAAGGGTCAGAACCACAATGCCGGACGTGAGGTTCTCCAGCGGAAAAAGCAGTGTGATAAAGGAGAGGGGGCTGGCGATATAGTAGGCGAACAGTCCCATATAATCCCCTCCCATAGAGCGGGACCAGGAGAAAAAGAGGGAGTTGTCACCGGATATAAGGTGGCGCAGTGAGGCGTAAAATTCCAGATACTGCCCCTTCATATCCATGATAAACAGTGATTTTTCCCCGAAGGGAAAAAATCCGCCGGCACTGAGCACGGCGAGCATTATGCCAATAGGAATCACCAGAGCCAGTGTGTAGATCAGTATTGTCTTTTTGTCCTGCTTTTTTATAAATTTTATCACCGTTCAAACTCCTTCCATAGTCTATTTTTTATCTTTGATGATATATTTCGGCCTGTTTTTCGTCTCTAAATATGTCTTGGAAAGGTACATGCCCGTGATGCCGATGCAGAGCAGCTGGATCCCTCCCAGAAGGGTGATGATGCACACCATACTGGGCCAGCCGGATACCGGGTCTCCGAACAGCAGAGCCCGGAAAAAGATAAACAGGACTCCGATGATGGACAGGAGACAAAAAACCAGTCCGAAAAAGGAGGCGATGGACAGCGGCGTGGTGGAGAAAGCCACGATCCCCTCCATGGAGTAGCGGAACAGTTTCCAGAAGCTCCATTTCGTCTCACCGGTGCTCCTCTTTACATTTTCAAAGGAAATCCATTTGGTCTCGAAACCCACCCAGCCAAAGATTCCTTTGGAAAAGCGGTTGTACTCCTCCAGACTCAGGATGCTGTCCACCATCTGGCGGCGCATGAAGCGGTAATCCCTGGCGCCGTCTACGATGTCGGCGTCGGATATCCTGTTGATGAGCCGGTAGAATCTCCTGGCAAAAAAAGAGCGGATGGGAGGTTCGCCTCTGCGGTCCACCCGCCGGGCGGCGGCACAGTCATAGCCCTCCTCCCTGACCGCGTGATACATCTCGGGCAGAAGAGAGGGGGGATCCTGCAGATCCACGTCCATGATCACCACATACTCGCCCTCCGCGTGCTGCAGGCCGGCTAAGATCCCGGCCTCTTTTCCGAAATTTCTGGAGAAAGAGATGTAGTGGACCCGCCTGTCCCTGTCCTGCAGCTCCCTGATCACAGACAGAGTCTCGTCCCTGCTTCCATCGTCGATAAACCAGAATTCGAAATCCAGGTCCGTCATATTCCCGATGACATCACAGGTCGTTTTGAAATAAATCGGTATCGCTTCGGCTTCGTTCATACATGGAATGACGATGGAACACAGTTCCCGTTTACGGTCAGACATGCGGGATTCCTCCTCTCAATTATTTGTAATCTGCTAAGCATCATTATATCAAAAGCCCGTGGAGCCTGCAATAAAAACCTTTACAAAACCCGTGGGATAAGGTAAAATGAGAAAAATATATTTTCTATGGAAAGGGGGCAGTCTGCGTGGCCTGGAAAGGGAGAACGGCAGGGGAAAAAAACTGTCTGAAGGTGAGAAATATCTCAATCCCATATGTGTATCTTGCGGCGGCCTGTATCCTTCTCGGAGTGGTGGCGCGGGTGATGGCTCTGGGGGATGTCCCCGGCGGCATCAACCAGGACGAGGCTTTTTCCGGATATGAGGCATACTCCCTCCTGCACTACGGTGTGGATTCCGCCGGGTATTCTTTCCCGGTATACCTGGTGGCATGGGGGAGCGGGATGAATGTGTTAAATACATATCTCATCATGCCCTTCATGGCATTGTTCGGTTCCCATGCGTGGGTGGTGCGGTTTCCCCAGGTGCTGGTGGCCTGTTTTTCCCTTCTGGTTGTTTATCTGCTCCTGAAGCGTATCTTTGATGAAAAGACCGCACTTTTTGGCGTGTTTATCCTGGCGGTCTGTCCCTGGCACATTATGATGGCCAGGTGGGGGCTGGAGTCCAATCTGGCTCCGGGATTTTTGCTGTTCGGTCTGTACTTCTTTCTGGTTGGCGTGGAGAGACCGCGGTTTTATCTTCTCTCTGCCCTGTTTTACGGGCTGAGTCTGTACTGCTATGCAACCATATGGCCCATTGTTCCCATTATTTTGCTGCTCCAGCTCCTGTATCTGCTGTACACGAAAAAGGTGAAGTGGGACCGTTGGCTGTTTCTGGCCGTGGGGATCCTTGTTTTGTTTGCCATCCCTCTGATCCTGTTTCTTCTGGTGAACACCGGTCATCTAGGTGAGATCCGCACTCCTTTTCTGTCCGTGCCGAAGCTGGCGGTGATGCGGGACAGTGAGATTTCGTTCACATCGATTCCGGAAAATTTTAAGAATATGTTTACCATTCTCGTACAGCAGGACGACGGCCTGTATTGGAACAGTACTCCGGAGTACGGTCTTTACTACAAGGGGATGCTGGTCTTCGCGCTGATCGGATTTATCGTCTGCGGGAAGAAAACCTGGGATAGCATCCGGGAGAGAAAGTATGACGGAGCAGTGTTTATCCTCATCAATTTTCTTGGAGCGTTTATTCTGGGCTGCCTGGTCAGCGTGAATGTGAACCGGATCAATTGTATCCACATTCCCCTGATCCTGATGATGGCAGTGGGGATGGCCTATATAGTGCGGAAAATGAGGGAAGAGATCAAGTCCACAGGGGTTCTGGCGGTGGCGGTCCTGCTGGCGGCATTTTTCTCTTTCGAGGGTTTTTATTACACCACCTACGCGGAAAACATCGGTTCCAGTTTCCAGGAAGGTCTGGAGGAGGCTCTCTCCCAGGCGGAAACCCTGGCCGGTGAGGAGGGTGATATCTATATCTCCTCCGGTATCAGTTACAGCAAGATTTTATTTTACAGTGAGTATCCCGCACCGGAATATCACGAAACGGTTCAGTATACGAACTACCCCGCCGCATTTCTCGATGTGTCCTCCTTTGGGAGATACCATTTTGGGATTTCGGGGATGTATCCGGGGGCAGTTCTCCTTATCAGTGAAAATGAGATAGAACCGTATGAGAATGCGGGATATGAGGTGGACAGATACGAAAATATCGGTGTTGTCCAGGTGAATTGAAGTACAGAAATGGAGGCAATGAAACAGTGCAGGAAAAGAAACAGAGGGATATATCCATTGAACTGCTCCGCATATACGCCTGTATCATGGTGATATTTGCCCACATCCAGATCAGTTATGTGGTGTCGGGGAAGATCAACGGGGCGGCGTTGTTCATAAAGTGTCTGATAGGCGATAATGTGCCCATTTTTCTTTTAATCCTGGGGTTTTTTATGTTTGCAAAGACCCAGGGGGAGGACCGGATCGGGAAGATTCCGGGGGTGTATCTCAGTAAATGCCGGTCCTTTCTGATCCGTCTGTATATTCCTACGGTTATTGTGACGCTGATCGCCTGTTTTGCGGGAGAGTTCTTTTACCACAGGAAAACCTTTGCGGAGCTGTTCACCAATATCGAAATAAACTGGGACTATCTGAAGAATTATGTGCTCCTGCAGCAGCCCACAGACATGGTGGGGCAGTTCTGGTATATTGTCGTCTACATCAAGCTGCTGGTGTTCTTTCCGCTGATGGCCTTTCTCTGTGTTGACGATAAGCAGTATAACCTGTTGAGGCGGGTTTACATGGCGCTATCCTTTGCCAATCTTCTTTTCAACGATATCGGCTGGCTGACGGGAAATACCTGGCTGAATATCAAGGACTATGTGTTTGACTGCCACTTTCTCTATGTGCTGCTGGGCTACGAGCTGGCGCTCTTTCTCGGAAAAAGCACCTGGAAAAAGAGCCGTCTCATACTGACGGGACTCGGCGTCTTTGCGCTGGGGATTGTCCTGCGGTATGGCCTTACCGCCTATGCTTTCGGGCTGTACGGCGAGGGGGCCTGTGACTGGTTCATGGGACTGGAATGTACGCCGTCCTATATCTCCAGTGCCGGCTGCCTGATGTTGTTTTACGCTTTGTTCTGTGGAATGCACAGCCGGGTTGTGGAGTTTCTGGGAGCGATCACATTTTACATTTTTATGGTACACGGCATGATGCTGCGCTGGTTTTCAGAGACGGGCAGCCATATACTCTCGGCCACGGGAAACGGGGCCGGCGGATGGGAGGCTGTTCTGTACTACCTGTGGTATGGCGCCGTGATATTCGTCTCATCCTTTGTCTTTGGGACGGTGCTGAAACTGGCATATGACGGTATTTGTAAAGGGATCCGCTGTTTGCTGAAAAAGAGAGACGGGAGGATGAAATCGGCATGAAGATCGAATTTGATGTGAAATTGGATAAAAAAACCCTGAGTGGTTTTCTTTTGTACCACAATTATGTGCGCCCGGCGGGGATTTTCGGAGTGTTTGTCAGCGTGGCCGCGCTGGTGATGCTGATCCTGCGCTGGGATTCCTGGGTTATGATGCAGAGAGGGATCCTGGTGGTGCTGGCGATGCTCTTTACTGTGATACAGCCGCTGATCCTGGTGTCAAAGGGGAAGAGACAGCTCCAGATGGAAGAGTTCCGGCTGCCTTTTCACTACTGCTTTTCTGAGGAGGGCGTCCTCATCCGCCAGGAGGAGCAGGAACAGAAATTTTCATGGAAGGATATCCGGAAGGTGGTATACCGGAAGGAAGCCATCTATGTGTACATGTCTACCGTCAGCGCCTTTGTCCTGCCGAAATCCCAGTGCGACGGACAGTTCGATGCACTGCAGGAGATGATGAAGGAGCAGCGGAAGAAATGACCAGAGAAAGTTTTGGGGAGCGGGACACATGGAATCTGGGAGAGGAGCTGGGGAGGCAGGCGGCCCCCGGGGACATTTTTCTCCTGGAGGGTGATCTGGGTGTGGGAAAGACGGTGTTTGCCAAGGGTTTTGCCGCGGGGATCGGTGTGCAGGATCCCATCACCAGCCCTACGTTCACCATCCTGCAGGAGTATGAACAGGGGAGGATCCCGCTGTATCATTTTGATGTCTACCGGATCGCAGACCCGGAGGAAATGTATGAGCTGGGGTACGAACAGTACTTTTTCGGTGAGGGAGCCTGCCTCATCGAGTGGGCTTCCCGGATCCGGGATCTTTTGCCGGCGGGATGCCGGGAGATCAGGATTGAAAAGGATCTGGAAAGAGGTTTTGATTATCGGAAAATAACGATAGGAGTGAGAACGTGAAAATACTGGCAATCGACAGTTCCGGTCTGGTGGCAGGTACGGCGCTGCTCTGCGATGACATTCTGACGGCTGAGTATACGATCCACAACAAAAAGACCCATTCCCAGACATTGCTGCCGATGATCGACGGGATGCTTCGGATGGCGGAGGTGGATGTAAAGGAGCTGGACGCCATAGCGGTGGCGGCGGGCCCCGGTTCTTTTACCGGCCTGCGGATCGGTGCGTCCACGGCCAAGGGCCTGGCCCAGGCACTGGATATTCCGATCTTGGGCGTTTCGTCCCTGGAGGGGCTTGCGTTTAACATAGAGGGGGCGGATGCCCTGGCCTGTCCCATGATGGACGCCAGAAGGAATCAGGCCTATTACGGCATCTATGATGTGAGCGGGACGCGTCCGGCGGTTGTACAGGATCCGGCGGCGGCGCCGGTGGAGGATGTGATCCGGCAGTTAAATGACATGGGAAGACCGGTTATTTTCCTGGGAGACGGCGTGCCTGTGTTCGCCGGACAGTTGGAGAGGGAGGTGCAAATCCCCTTCCGTATGGCGTCGGAGGCGGTGCGGTATCAGCGGGCCTCCTCAGTGGCGGTTCTGGGCAGGATGGCTTTCCTGGACGGACGGGGCATGAGAGCGGAAGAATTTGCGCCCGTCTATCTGCGCATGTCCCAGGCAGAGAGGGAGAGGGCGGAGAAGGCAGGGACGCTTCGCTGATCCGTGTCTCAAAGCAAAACTCTGCGCATCCTGCTTTGTGGAAAATATTACATCTGGAACAGAGATGATTTTTGTGGTAATATGACAACATGTGATGGCAAAATATTGACCTACAAAGGGGGAAACAGGATGGAAGAGCAAGAAAAGATGTACTGTAACCTGTGTGGCAGAGAACTGAAAAGCGAGAAGGGAATCCTGAAGGAGGATGCGCTTTTTGTAAAAAAAGACTGGGGTTATTTTTCAAAAAGGGATCTGGAGGTGCATGAGTTTATCCTGTGTGAATCCTGCTATGAAAAAATCACGGGCACTTTTGTTTTGCCTGTGAAGGTTTCTCCGAAATCAGAGGTGCTGGGAGAATGAATTTCACAAATAGCAACAATATGGGAAAGCGGGCGGTCCGCAT
Organism: uncultured Eubacterium sp.; assembly: GCA_964484225.1. Lineage (GTDB taxonomy): Bacteria > Bacillota > Clostridia > Lachnospirales > Lachnospiraceae > Eubacterium_F. The sequence goes on along the minus strand of CAZAEM010000035.1, from coordinate 7,591 downwards.
GGCAAATTGCCATGTGGACTTTTTTTGCTTTTGTTGGTATAATGATGTCAGGGTCAAAAGGTCAACATTGCTCGTGCTTGCACGAAAGCAATGTTTGACCTTATTGACCCGCAAAACATGAGTAAGGAGCAATTTACGTAGTAAATTAGCGGATTACGAATGTTTGTAGGATTGCGAAAATTGCGAAGCAATGGAGCAATCCGTGGACATCAGTTTGGGGAAAAGTACTCTTTGACCCAAGCATCATATTATTGTATGCTTTTTACGTTTAGTATTTGAAAAAGACAGATGAATATGGTAAAATATGTTACAGGAGGAGTTTTTATGTTGGATGTCTGCCTTTTGGGAACCAGTGGAATGATGCCGCTGCCGAGAAGGGCGTTGACGGCGCTGATGACCCGCTGCAACGGCAGCAGTCTGTTGATCGACTGCGGCGAGGGAACGCAGGTCAGTATCCGTGAAAAGGGATGGAGTATGCATTCGATCGACACGATATGCATCACGCATGTACACGGGGACCATATCAGCGGTCTGCCGGGACTGCTCCTGTCCATGGGCAATGCGGAGCGCACGTCGATGCTTACGATCATTGGCCCAAAAGGGACAAAGAGAGTGGTGGAGTCACTTCTTGTGATCGCACCGGGGCTTCCCTTTGAGATTCGGTATCACGAACTGACGGAGGACTCCGTGTCGATGGAGTGCGGGGGGTATACACTGGAAGCCTTCCGGTTGAATCACACGGTTCCCTGTTACGGTTACAGCCAGATCATCCACCGTGCGGGCAGATTTGATCCGGAGAAAGCGCGGGAGAACGCTGTTCCCATGAAAGCCTGGAGCAGTCTGCAGAAGGAGAGAGACGTGGAGATCGACGGTGTCCGGTATACGCCGGATATGGTGCTGGGGCCGAAGAGAAAAGGGCTGAAAGTTACATATTGTACAGACACCCGGCCGGTGCATTCTATCGTGGAACATGCCAGAAAAGCGGATCTGTTTATCTGCGAGGGAATGTACGGACAGGAGGAGATGCTCTCCAAGGCCAGGGAAAATCGCCATATGACCTTTGCGGAGGCGGCGGCTTTGGCAGAGGAGGCGGAGGTGGCAGAGCTGTGGCTGACACATTTCAGTCCCTCACTGATCCGGCCTGAGGAATATATGGGGAAAACGAGAGAGATATTTGCCAATGCAAAACCCGGAAAAGACCGGAAGACAGCGGTTTTGCAGTTTGATAAGGATTCATAGATAGAATGCGCAGGGCTCCGGGTCTGCGTGCCGGATTTTAAGTTTATCGGTTCATTGTTATAAAGGAGGGGTTCGCATGAGCGAAAAGCCTGTTAAGAAGAAGAAAAGCCTGGCCAGTTTTGTTTTTCTTATGTGTATTATTGTAATTGTGGGAATGGCTGTATATTTTCAGTTTATGAAGCGTCAGCAGATGAAGCAGGAGGTAAAGACGCCTACGACCGAGACAGAAAAGCTGATTGCCAAGGATCTGGAGGCCGGATATCCGGAGACGCCCACTGAGGTGATGAAGTTGTGGGGAAGATTAAATCAGTGTATGTACAACACGGAGCTGGAGGAAGAACAGTTTGATGCTCTCCTGTCCCAGATGCGTACCCTGTACAGTTCTGAACTGCTCGCTCAGAATCCGGAAGATGCCCACAAGGCGAAAATGCAGGAGGAATTGGCCCATTTCCATGATTACGGGTATAAAATCGTCAGTTATTCGGCAGAGACGGGAACGGCCGTGCAGTATAAGACCATCAACAGCAAGGAGTGCGCGTATCTGACTCTGTATTATTTTATAAACCAGAAGGGGAAATATACCAAGAATTACCAGGATTACATACTGGTGAAGGAAGATGGCAAGTGGAAGATTCTCGGTTTCCAGGAAGCAAAGACTGAGGATGCCTCCAAGGAGGAAGTGACATCAAAGTCATCATGATGGATAGGGGAAGATCATTGAAAAAGAGTGAAATAACAGTCCTGGCGATAGAGAGTTCCTGTGATGAGACGGCGGCGGCAGTTGTGGTGGACGGCAGACAGGTTCTCTCTAATATTATTGCCTCGCAGATAGACATACACAGATTATACGGGGGTGTGGTCCCGGAGATTGCCTCCCGCAAACACATCGAAAAGATCAACCAGGTGATAGAGGAGGCGCTCTCCCGGGCGGACAGGACTTTTGCGGACATGGATGCCATCTGTGTCACGTATGGACCGGGGCTGGTGGGGGCACTGCTGGTGGGAGTGGGAACGGCAAAGGCGATCAGCTATGCCACGGGGAAACCGTTGGTGGGAGTGCATCATATCCTGGGGCATATCGCTGCCAATTATATTGCCTGCCCGGATCTGGAGCCCCCGTTCCTCTGTCTGGTGGCATCCGGCGGACACAGCCATCTGGTGGTGATTCGGGAGTACGGAGAGTATGAGGTGCTGGGACGGACACGGGATGATGCAGCGGGAGAGGCATTTGACAAAGTGGCCAGGGCGATCGGCCTGGGCTATCCGGGCGGACCGAAGATCGACGCCCTCTCGCGAGAGGGAGATCCCGACGCCATAGAGTTTCCCCGGGCTTCCATAGAGGGGGCGCCCTATGATTTCAGTTTCAGCGGGGTGAAATCGGCGGTGCTGAATTATATCAATGGCTGTAAAATGAAACAAATAGAGTATTCCGAGGCGGATATTGCAGCCTCTTTTCAGCGAGCGGTGGTGGATGTGCTGGTAGAACACACCATGCTGGCGGCAAAAGAAACCGGCATCTCCAAAGTAGCCATTGCCGGGGGAGTCGCCTGCAATACGGGACTGCGCAAGGGTATGGAACAGGCCTGCGCCGGGGCGGGATATGAATTTTTCCTGCCGCCGCCTGCATTGTGTACGGACAATGCGGCCATGATAGGAGCAGCCGGATATTATGAGTTTATCAGGGGAGTGCGTCACGGACTGGATCTGAATGCCGTTCCGGGACTGAAAATGGGGGAGTAAATATTTGTCGTGGAGGAATTTTTTGTATGTGTCGAGTGAAATCTGTGCTGCAGAAGATCAAGCCCTATGCGCTGTTGTTTTTGGTGATCTGGATTTTGTATTATCATCTTTACAAAAAAGGGTTCATAAACAATGAGCCGGTGATCTGTCTGGTCATGCGTCTTGCCATTGTCGCGCTGGTTGTGTTTGGAATCGTTCTCGCCGTCCGCAGGGAACTGGATCTGCCCCGCCTGATCGTTCTCTGCGTGATAGCCGGTATGGTGATGAGGATCGGTTATACGTTCTATACGCCCTGGTATATCCGCGCTCACGATGTGGGGAAGCTGATGTCGGACGGCAACGGCCATGCGGCGTATATCTACAATCTGTTTACCGGCGGAGCCCTGCCGGCTTCCTATGACTATCAGTTCTATCATCCGCCGCTTTTTCATATTCTGGCGGCATGGAATATGAAACTGTTTTCATGGCTGTTTGCCGAGACGGATGTGAACGCTCTGTTCGACTGCTGTAAACTCATCTCCTGCCTGGCGTCCTGCTATACCCTTCTCTTTGTGCGGAGGATCTGCCGGGATTTGAAATTGTCGGAGGGGGCCGCCCTGATCGTGATGGTCATATTTTCCTTCTCTCCGCATCTGTATTTCAGCGCCGGAAGGGTGAACAATGATGCGCTGTCCACCATGTTTATGATCGGGTTCTGTATGATGCTGATACGCTGGTGGAGAGACCGGAAATTTTCTCAGCTCATGGGAATGGCTGTGACAATGGGTCTGGGTATGATGACAAAATTGAATGTGGGAACTCTGGCTCTCATTGCGGGACCGTGTATGCTGTATGTGTTCTGGCAGTCTGTCAGAGAACACAGGTGGGTAAATCAGTTGAAGCAGTACATCGCCTTTCTGCTGGTCTGTGCGCCGCTGGGTTTATGGTATTCCATCCGCAACCTTGTCCTGTTCGGCCAGCCCCTGGGCTATGTCAATAATGTGGATTCGGAGGGGATCAGTTTCCTCTACCGCGGAGATATGTCTTTTGTGGATCGGTTTCTGTCCTTTCCATTGAGTGAATATTTTATCTCTCCATACAACGATTCGGCTGAAAATTTCAATGTGCCTATATATTTATTGAAGTCATCTGTTTTCGGAGAATTTCAGTTTGAGAATATGGATACGGTGGCGTTTTGGATAGACCATATCAATATTATTCTCGTGCTGCTCTCTCTCGTGGCGATGGTCCTTGTTGTGTGGAAGGGAAGATGGGTGGCTCCGACGGCGCGGTATGGATGTGTCTGGCTGTGGGCCGTTGTTATGGGGAGTTACATTATATTTAATATAAAATATCCGGACATGTGTACGGCGGATTTCCGGTATGTGGTTCCGGCGCTGCTGTGCGGATCGGTGTATCTGGGAGTCTTCTGGGAGAAAATGCGGACACTGAAAAGACAGGGAGTGCTTTTGTGGATGGCGAGGGTACTGCAATGGATCATTCCGGCCGGATGCGGTCTCTGGGCTGTTTTGTCGGTGTATATGTTTACCAATCTTTCGTAGGGAGCGGTGGATAGTAATGATTGCCTGGCGGGAAAGCATTTCTTGCATTTCCCGGCGTGTAATGGTATAATCTATCCATGCGATGTTTTGTCGCGTGGATCTACGCGGCATCAGCCGCTTCCGAGATATGACTTGCATTTTTAGATATGTAAAAAACAGGAGGAATGTATAATGAAAAAGCTATTAGCGATGGGCCTTGTCGTTGTGATGACGGCCGTTACTTTGTGTGGATGCGGAGGGGAAGACGAACAGAAGAACAGCAATAATACTTCCGGTTCTGCATCCAATGCCGCTGCGGAGGAGACGAAAAGCCAGGCGGTAAAAGTGATAGAGGTAGATCTGACAGAAGAGCAGTACGCTTTTGGTGTGGATAAGCAGCAGCCGGAACTCTTGAAAGAGGTCAATGCGTTTATCCAGGAGACAAAAGACAACGGAAAGTTTGATGAGATCTGCAACAAGTATTTTGGCGATGGAGAGCCGACGGCAGTGGAGTCAGCGGAGCTGGACAGTTCCAAGGATCAGCTGGTGGTGGCTACGAATGCATCCTTTGAACCCTATGAGTACACAAAGGGAAAAAGCTACTACGGGATCGATATGGAGATCGCGGCAGCCCTGGCGCAGAAACTGGGAAAAGAGCTGGTGATCCAGAATATGGACTTTGATTCGGTGTGTCTCTCCGTAGGCCAGCACAAGAGCGATATAGCGATGGCGGGACTCACGATCAAGGAAGACCGGAAGAAATACGTAGAGTTTTCTGATTCCTATTACAATGCGGCCCAGCGCCTGATCGTAAAGGGTGACAGCACAGAGTTTGACGGGTGTACGGACAAAGAGAGCGTGGAGAAGATTTTGAAGGAAAAGGATAAGAGTACCTCGATCGGCGTCCAGAACGGAACCACGGGACAGTTCTACTGTGAAGGAGATAAGGACTGGGGTTTTGATGGGTTTGATGTCAACACAGTGGGATACAAAAACGGTTCTCTGGCAGTGCTGGATCTTGTGAATGGCAATGTGGATTATGTAATCATTGACACTGCCCCGGCACAGTGCATCACGGAAGCGACAAACAAAATGCAGTAATATCAGATGGGCCCGCTCTTTGGCGGGCCCGCTTTGAATGAGGTATATATGGGAAATATAGAACAAAAGGTGAATCAATTTATCGAGGTTTTTATTGACCAGGGCGGTTATGAAAAAGTGCTGGAGGGTCTGAAAAACACGATGATCATTGCGGTGTTTGGCCTGATCATCGGTATTCTGATCGGTACCCTGATCGCCACAGTGCGGGTGATCCCCAAGTACAAGCGTCTGCCGAGGATCCTCAACGGCATCTGTTCTTTTTATGTAGGTCTGTTTCGCGGCACTCCCATGGTGGTTCAGCTGTTGGTGGGCTACTATGTCCTGCTCCCTATCCTGGGAGTGAAAATGACGGGAGTGCAGGTCTCGATCCTGACATTCGGACTGAACAGCGGCGCATACATATCGGAGATCATGCGCAGCGGCATCATGTCGGTGGACTCGGGACAGATGGAGGCCGGCCGGGCTGTGGGGCTGGGATTTGGCATTTCCATGTGGAAAATCGTGATCCCCCAGGCAGTAAAGAATATTCTCCCCACACTGGGGAATGAGTTTATCGCTTTGATCAAGGAGACATCGGTAGTCAGTTTCGTCGGGGCGTCGGATCTGTATGTGGCGTTCAACTACATCGGCAGCAACAGCTACGAATTTATGGTTCCTTACCTTGTCATGGCAGCAATCTATATTGTCATTGTCCTGATCATCAGTCTGGGAATTAAATTTATGGAAAGGAGCCTGAGAAAAAGTGATTGACGTAAAAAATCTGGAAAAACACTTTGGCGGCCACCAGGTGTTGAAGGGTATCAATATAACGATCAATAAGGGAGATATCGTTGTGGTGGTCGGTCCCTCCGGCTCCGGCAAGAGTACATTTCTGCGCTGCCTGAACTGTATGGAGGATCCCACAGGCGGACAGATCATTTTTAACGGGGTTGATATAGCGGATGAGAAGGTGGATATCAACATACACCGTCGGCATATGGGAATGGTATTCCAGCATTTCAACCTGTACAACAACAAGACAGTGCTCCAGAATATCATGCTGGCCCCCGTCTATGTGCAGTGTCAGGAGCTGCGGAAGAAAAAATGCGCCAATTTTTTTCTCCCCCTTGCCAATCTGTTCCGGAGCCGAGATAAAAAGCGAAAACCCTATCCCATTGAGAAGACGAAAAAAGAAGTCGTGCAGGAGGCCAGAGAGCAGGCTATGTCCCTGCTGCAGCGGATCGGACTGACGGACAAGGCAGATGTATACCCGTCTACCCTCTCCGGTGGACAGAAACAGCGCGTGGCTATCGTCCGCTCCCTCGCCATGAACCCGGATGTGATCCTCTTTGACGAGCCTACCAGTGCCCTGGACCCGGAGATGGTGGGAGAGGTGCTGGATCTGATGAAAGCCCTGGCGCAGGAGGGCATGACCATGGTCATTGTCACCCACGAGATGGGGTTTGCCAGAGAAGTTGCCAACAAAGTGATCTTCATCGACGACGGGATGATCTTGGAGGAGGAGTCTCCGAAAGAGTTCTTTGAAAATCCGAAAAATCCCCGCCTGCAGGAGTTTTTGTCAAAGGTTCTGACATAGGATCCGGCAATTGTTCCGATATATATACCGGGGCAGGGAAAAAATGCACTTGACAGAAGTGGCGGAGGGATGATATACTGTTCAAGCGGTCGTGGAGAGGTGTCCGAGTGGTTTAAGGAGCCGGTCTTGAAAACCGGTGATCCCGAAAGGGACCGTGGGTTCGAATCCCACCTTCTCCGTTTTGCAGACGATCTTTCGCCGGTTGTCTGCCTGCACATGTGCAGAAATGTACATGTTTATTGGAATAACACTAATAATTTAGCCTGGAGAAGTACCCAAGTGGCTGAAGGGGCTCCCCTGGAAAGGGAGTAGGTCGTTAATAGCGGCGCGAGGGTTCAAATCCCTCCTTCTCCGTTTGCTTATACCTGAATCCGTGAGCTTAGCCCCAAATCATAACCAGATAAGATAATCTGGC
>CAZAEM010000034.1:0-22248 GCA_964484225.1 uncultured Eubacterium sp. | reverse complement strand
CCCTCCCTATATTTTGTGCAATCATCATTTCGCTGTATCAATACTATAGCACGCACACATGTGATACGTCAAGGGTTGTTTTGCGCCTTTTTTGGGTCGGAATACGCCCGTGATTATTTGTAATAAGTCCACTATAGCCGGGATATTCTAAGGGCGTTTAGTTTTTCGCTGCGATCCGCGCCATCTCTCGGTACTGGCTGGGAGTCTTCCCTTCCAGTTTGCGAAACACGGTGGCGAAATAGTGGGGCGAACCATACCCCACCATCTCGCCGACCCTGCTGACCGGGTGAGTGGTTTTGCGAAGCAAATCTCTGGCGTGTTCGATCCGGACGTGATTGAGATAGTGAATGGGGGTCATATGAATATATTTCTTAAACAGGCGGCATAAATGCTGTGGAGTGATGCCCGCCTCTCTGGCAATCTTTTCCTGGGTGAGATCCGATGCGTAATACTGATCTATATGTCTCTTTGCGTACAAAAGGGCCTGGTTTTTCAATTTCCCCTCCGCGTCCCGGATACCCTGCTCGGACTGCGTGTAGACGTCGATCAGGAATTTGTAGACCATGGCGGAATTACGGAGCCGGCTTGCCCGATCCGTATTGATGGATGTGAAATACATTTCCGACAGGTTCATAGAAAGACGGGCAGTGTCCAGATTGTGGAAGATCATATAATTTTCGAGTCCCAGCCGGGAAAACAGAGGTATGGTTGCATAGCCGTCAAATACCACCCACTGGGTAGAACATTTTTCGGACAGGGATTCGTAACTGCAGGGAAAATTCGCCCGGACAAAAAAACCGTCGTGCTGGTGGAGCCGGAAGGAATATGTCCCCAACCGGAGTTTACATTCCCCTTCCAGGACAATGACGATGCGATGGCGGATATGGCCCTCCGGGAAATCGAATTTTGGCGTGTATTCATTGTAGCCGATCGATCGCAGATAAAATGGCAGTTCTAATTCGATGCCGAGTTCCGGATATGAATTTGTACTCTTGTGTTCCATGGGAAATTCCCCCTCGCTTTCTGCTCATGCCTGACCTTATGCCCCCGACATCAGTATATCAAAAAGTTCAAGTAAGTTCAAATAAATAAAAGAGATTCATATAAAAAAAGATATTTTGAAAAAATCGTCTATATTTGCCAAAATCAGGAATACAAAAAATATTCGAATAGTAAAAAGTGGTTTATTCTGTTAATTGAAAAGGGCACTTCCATGTGGTAAAAATTATATAAAGAACCAAGAGAGGGGGATGCATATGTTTTACAGGAAAAAGGTTCGGTTTTTCAGGGGAATACTGGTTTTTGCGCTGCTCTTTGCGCTGGTTTTTGACAGTATTCCGGTTTTCGGGGCAGGAGCGGCCGGCCCGCAGGCGGCGGCCGCCCGCGGAACCATGCAGGAATTTCGTGCCGGGGAGAGGACGACGGATTTCAATGAGGACTGGTGTTTCCGACTGGAGGCCGAGGGGACGCCGGAAGCGCAGGATTACGACGATTCGTCCTGGACTCAGGTGGATCTGCCCTATGACTGGAGTATTGAACAGGATTTTGACAGCAAGATTCCGTCCAGTATAGGTTCTCTGAAGGGGGGGACAGGTTGGTTTCGAAAACATTTTTTCGTTGCCAGGGAGGAAGCGGGAAAAAGGATCAGCATTGATTTTGACGGCGTATACCAGGACAGCTATATCTGGGTGAACGGGAGGCTGGTGGGGAATTATCCCAACGGCTATGTTCCGTTTTCCTTTGATATCACGGATTATCTGGTCTGCGATGGAGAGACGGAGAACGTGGTGGCGGTGAGGGTGACGAATATCACGGACAATAACCAGACAACCAGCCGCTGGTACAGTGGCAGCGGCATTTACCGGGACGTCCATCTGACGGTGACAGAGCCGGTGCATGTTATGCGGAACGGTGTTCTCATCAGGACGCCGAAACTGGAAGAGGAATACGGGAGCGGTACAGTGGCCACTGATATCGTGACGACGGTGGAAAATGAGTCGGGATCCCAGGCGGAAATTTCTGTGCGCAGCACGATCTATGAGTATGATACAGGGAAAATCTTTGCCGGGGCGCGGCCGGAGACCAGCTCAGTGCAGACGGTGGAGCCCGGGAAATCGGTAGATGTCTCACAGCGGATCACGGCGGGACAGCCCCGGCTCTGGTCGGTGGACAGCCCTCATCTCTACCTGTTAAAGACGGAGGTGCTGGCCGACGGAGCGGTTGTGGACAGCTGTGAGACGCGTTACGGATTCAACTGGCTGAAATTTGATGCGGATCATGGATTTTCCATGAACGGAGAGTCCATGAAGCTGCAGGGAGTCTGCCTGCACCATGACCAGGGTGCCCTTGGCGCGGTGGCAAATCCGGCGGCGATTAAAAGACAGTTGATGATCATGCAGGAAATGGGCGTGAACGCGGTTCGGACGGCGCACAATGCAGCGGCGCCGGATCTGATCCGGCTTTGCGATGAGCTGGGAATCATGGTGTTTGAGGAATCCTTTGACAGCTGGTGGGATGGCAAAAATGCGAATGATTACGGCAATCAGTTTTTTGAGAAGGAATGCACATACCCCGGGGTAGAGGAGGGGACGACCTGGGCCAAGTTCGACCTGCAGCAGATCGTGAAAAAGGATCGGAACTGCCCCTCCATCATCCTCTGGGGGATCGGGAACGAGTGCGTGGAGACCAATTCGAAGGAGGCCATTGATTTCGTGGAAGAAATCACGGGCTGGGTGAGGGAACTGGATACCAAGCGCAGTGCCGCCATGGGAGAAAACAAGTATAAGGTAACCTGGGGTGTGCCGGAAAACATAGATCAGGTGTGCCGGAAACTGGACGTGGTGGGACTGAATTACGGCGAGATGTACTACGATTCCCTCCATGAAAAATTTCCGGACTGGAAAATTTTCGGTTCCGAGACGGCATCCGCTCTCCGTTCGCGGGGTTACTATGCCAGTCCCTGGATCAACGGAAATCATGTGGTAGATAATGTGGCGGGCAACCAGGCCGAGGATGCGGTGTCCGGGCGGCAGCTGTCATCCTACGACAACAGATCTACAAGATGGGGACGCAATGCCACGGAATCGCTGATTTTCGACCGGGACAGAGAGTATGTCGCAGGACAGTTCGTGTGGACTGGTTTTGACTATATCGGGGAGCCGGAGCCTTTTTACGGCCGTGCCAAGAGTTCTTACTTTGGCATTGTGGATACGGCGGGTTTTCCCAAGGACGACTATTATCTCTATCAGAGCCAGTGGCTGGATGGGAAGGAAAAACCCATGGTTCATCTCCTGCCCCACTGGAACTGGGAGGACGACGCCATGAGGGAAAAGGTCACCTATCCGGAGAAGAGTGAACTCAGTGAACTGGACCCGGGCGAGATCAACCCGTACAGTGACGAGGATGTGGGAAAGATACCCATGCGTGTCTATTCCAACGCGCCGGCGGTGGAGTTGTTTGTGGATGGCAAATCCCAGGGGAAAAAGGAATTTGCGCAGAAAACCACCAATTACGGAAGGGTCTACCAGCAGCAGTCCGAGGACAGCGACCGGCTGTATCTGGAGTGGCCCCTTGCCTGGGACTACAAAGCCGGAACGAAGATCGAGGCGGTGGCCTACGATGAAAGCGGAGCGGAGATCGCGAGGGACCAGGTGGTCACCGCAGGGACGGCGGCCAGGCTGAACGCCCGGGCAGACAGAGAGAAGATCGAGGCGGACGGGGAGGATCTCGCTTATATCACGGTAGATGTGCAGGATGAAGAGGGGAACTTCGCCCCCAATGCGGATGATGATATAACATTCCACATCAAAGGCGACGGTGAGATCGTCGGCGTGGACAACGGAGACCCTGTTTCCAGAGAACGCTACAAAGATACGGACGGCCAGTGGGAGAGGAGTGCATTTAACGGCAAAGCGCTGGTGATCGTGCGCTCCACAAAATCCGCAGGCAGTTTCACGGTGACGGCGCGGGCCGATGGTCTGGAGTCGGATTCCGTGACAGTGGTGACAGCAGTGTCTCCCCAGACAACCCTTGAGCCGGTGCCCGAACCCGCACCGGAGATCAAATCCAGTCCGGCCCCGGCAAACACGGCCACTCCCGGCGGGACAGCCGCACCCGGGACTCAGCCTGCGGCAACCCCGAAAGAGGATGAGAAGGGAGAACAGACCCTGACACAGGGGAAGGTGGTCTATCGCCTGAATCAAAAGAAAAAGACGGCAGAGGCAGTGGGAGTGAAGAAAAAGACGGCGAGCCAGGTGAAGGTTCCCGCCACGCTGAAAAGGAAAGGGACGACGTACAAGGTCGTGAAGATTGCGAACCGTGCATTTGAGGGCTGCACAAAACTCAAAACAGTCACGGTCGGGAAATACGTGCAGGAAATCGGGAAAAAGGCATGGAATAAATGTAAGAAACTCAGAAAGATCGCGCTCAAAACTTCTATGTTGAAAAAGGCAGAGAAGAAGGCGTTTGGGACGATATCCAAAAAAGTGGCTGTGGAAATGCCGGCAAAAAAGGCGGCAAAATATCAAAAGCTTTTTAAGAGGGCAGGGTATTCGATCAAAGGAAAAGATAAGAAGAAGAAAAAAACTTTGCTGTATCTCCGTTAAACTATTCTTCCGATCAACCGATATATATTTAAAAGTTGACTCGCTGCGGGAAGGGATTCTCTGCAGTCCAAAAATGCAAGGGAGGGCATAGGATGAATACGATAGGAAATTACAGCGTTTACCAGAAAAATTATTACGACAACACGACACAGAAAAAGGAAGAGAAAACCGGCAAGTCGGACAAGGCAGAAAAGGCCAGGAAGAAAACAGACGTCAATCTGAGCGAGCGGGCCCAGAAACTCCTGAAGGAATTACAGAAAAAATATGGCAACATGGACTTCATCGTGGCAAATTACGAGACCAGCGAGGAGGCAGAGTCCTATCTGTCCAGAGGCAGCAAGGAGTACACCGTACTGCTTGACCCGGAGACGCTGGAGGCCATGGCGGCGGACGAGGACGTCAAAAACAAGTACATGAACGTCATCGACGAGGCCACGGGCAAGCTGGACGATATGAAGAAACAGCTGGGTGACGACGGAGACGAGGTAGTCCGCATGGGCATTACCGTTGACAAAGAGGGCAAGGTCTCCTACTTCGCTGAACTGGAAAAGATGAGCGAGAAGACCAGAGAGTACAGAGAAAAAGCAGCGGAGAAGAAAAAGGAAGAAAAGGCTGAGGAGGCAAAAAAGGCCGAGAAAGCCGAGGCGAGAGAGCGGACAAAGAAAACGAAAGTCACAGCGGACTCCGTGGAGGAACTGCTGGAAAAGATCCGCAATGTAGATTGGGACAGCATCAAGGCGGAGGAGCAGGCCGTGGCCGGAACCAGATACGACTTCAACGTGTGATCCGCGGATCCCGGAACCGGAGTCAGAGTACGCCGAGTGACCGGAGAATAAAGATCCAGGCGGTCAATGTGATAGAAGAGAGCAGGGTTGTCAGCACGATGATACTGGATGTCAGCGTGCTGTCATTCCCTGTATTTTTTGCCATGATGTAGCAGGAAACCGTGGCGGGTGAGCCCAGCATGATCAGGATGGCCATCAGCTCCTGATCGCGGTATCCGAGGAAGATCGCCAGAGGGAGAAAAATGGCAGCCAGGAGGATCAGTTTGATAAATGAAGCCACGACCGTGGGCTTTATTTTTTTGATCGCTTTTCGCCCCTCAAAACCGGCGCCGATGGAGATGAGGGCCAGGGGAGTGGCGGTGGCTCCCACGCTGTCGATGGCCTTGTTGATAAAGGCGGGGAAGTGCAGCCCCAGAAAGGCAAAGGGCAGAGACACAAGGATGCTGAGAAGAATCGGGTTCTTAAAAATATTCAGAAGGGCAGTCCTCATGTCCGGTCTCTTTCCCCCGTTTTCCCCCTTGAGGGTGAGGATGACCACGGCAAATATATTGAACAGGGGCACGGCGCCTATGATCATGAGGGGAGCCATACCGGCGCTGTCATACATATTTTCAATAAAAGCCAGTCCGAGTATTGCGGCGCTGCTGCGGTAACTGGCCTGGATGAAAGCCCCCTTCTCCGACGGGTTCTTCATAAAGACCTCTGTCAGTCCCCAGATGGCCAGGATAAAAAAGAGCGTGACAAAAAAGCAGAAGAGCACATACCGGAGATCAAAGCTTTCGCGGATGTCGTTCTCTGTCAGGTCGCGGAACACAAGAGCCGGAAGCGCCACAACAAAAACATATTTGTCCGCCGCCTTCGTGAAGTGTTCGTCAATGATATGTAATTGGAATAACACTCTGCCTAAAATGATCATAAGGAAGATGGGCAGGGTGGCGTTGATGCTGTATAAAAAATTATCCATAATAAGGATTATATCAATTAGGAAGCAAAGGTGCAATATTTTTTACACGCTCCCGGAGTAATTGCAAAAACCCAAATTATGTGCTACAATAAATTTACGCAATATTTTATCACATGGGTCTGTGCGGCGTCAGCCGCCTCCATAAAAAAATATCAAAGGAAGCAGCGATTGTTACAGAGAGGGGGATGGTACTATGGCAGAATGTTATTACTCCTACTCTTTTGATCTGGCAGACGGCCTGATCTGGGAGGAAGTGATGAACAAAAATTCTTTCAGCCCGATGCGGGCGGCGGGGCTGGAGATCCCCGTGGAATTTGACGACTTTATTGATGTGTGGAAGAGTCTGTGCCATCCGATCTTTGAGACGGCAGAGGATGAGAGGAAGCTCACCCGCAGCTATTTCAGAGAAGCATATAAACAGGGGAGGAGAGAGATATCCATCAACCTGGAGCACAACCCCCTGAAAGTCACTTACGCGACCAAATACACCTGCGTCAATGTCAAGCTCTTCGAGGATGAGAAGACGAAACATGCCTGGGCTTTGGTGCACTGGGAGAATAATCCGGAGCTGGAGGAAGCCAAAAAAGGAAAGAAGTAGAGGAGGAGAGATATGCTGGAACAGTTGAAAAAAGAAGTTTATGACGCCAACATGGAACTGCAGGAGAAGGGATTGGTGATCTACACCTGGGGGAATGTCAGCGGGATTGACCGGGAGAACAACTATGTGGTGATAAAACCCAGCGGTGTGGAGTACGATGAACTGAAACCGGAGGATATGGTAGTGGTGGATTTCGACCACAATGTGGTGGAGGGGGATTACCGCCCTTCATCGGATACCGCCACCCACATTGAACTCTACAAGGCATACGCCTCTCTGGCAGGGGTGGTACATACCCACTCTGTCTGGGCCGTGACATTTGCCCAGGCGGGGATGGCCATTCCGGCCCTGGGGACGACCCATGCAGATTATTTTTATGGTGATATCCCCTGCACGAGAGATCTGACGGCAGAGGAGATCAATCTGGACTATGAGAGAAATACCGGCGCGGTCATCGTGGAGACGATCGGGGACAGGGATCCCATGGAGGTGCCGGGGATCGTGGTGAAAAACCACGGACCCTTTACCTGGGGGACGTCGCCGGCCAACGCCGTGTACAATGCCGTGGTGCTGGACAAGGTGGCGGAGATGGCGCACCACACCCTGACGCTGAATCCGCAGGTGGGCAAGGCACCCCAGTATCTGCTGGACAAACATTATTTCAGAAAACATGGCGCCAACGCATACTACGGCCAGGACAATATTTGATCCGGCGCAGCGTTGCGGTCCACATTCAATTTTGGAACGGCGTAACGGATATTTTAGGTGGGGACTGCCGGCATCTGCCGGGTCCGGGAGAGAGTGATCGTATCCTCCAGTACTTCCTGCTCCCCGCTTACAAAACGCAATATGACATAGTAGGTCCCGCTGTGCATCTCCGTGAAAGGAATGGTGATGCTCTGGCGGGGCTTTTTGCGGAGAAGTTCCATCTCCTCCTCATCGGGGAGATACTCTGACAGATCTATCTGGTAGATCCGCTCGTTTTTGCTGAAAAGGATTTCCTGCAGACGGTGTGCGCCCTGCTCGATCTGCAGGGTGTCTCCGCACAGGGTAAAGGCCAGCCCGTACTTTTGGAACAATGTCTCCCTGTCCACCGCATTGGTGGTGGCGATGGAGGCGCCCTTGTGGATCCTCGGCGCTGTCAGCCAGCCCACAGTAGAGAATTCCCCCGCGTACTCCCTGGGATTGAGAAGATACTCCGCCACCGGTATCGGTTCGGTGCGGATTTGCTGGATAAAACTTTCGTACGTTATGGGTCCCGGTTTGCCGGGATCGTCGGAACCGGCCGTGGGAACAGGCTCCATAGCCCGGAGGATAGCGCCCGTCTGGCGATCTGCCTCCAGAAGCACGGGCTCTTCATGGCGCGTGTCGAAACTGGGGATCCAAAGGCTGCCGCCGGGTTCCTTCTCCTGCACGACACCTGATATGCCGGAACCGATATAGTAGGTTTTGTGAGTGAAACCCAGCAGGTCAAATTCGTGGAGGTGCGTACAGCGCGGCGAGCGGATCTCCGGCGTGACCAGGGATTCCTCAGCGATCAGAAAGCGGCCGCCGGAAAGGGGCATCCACCCCAGGATCCCCGCCGGAACCGAGAGAAAATATCGGATATCTCCGGCGCTGTCCCGGATCACGGGCCAGTGCCGGGAGTCCAGGAGGGGATCCACGTCCGCTGTCTGTATGTGTATCGTGCGCCTTCCCACGGTTTCCCCCGTCTCAGAGTGGAGAATGAGATCCACCAGATTTTCTTCGCCGGGATAGAGACCGAAAACGGGTATGGCATGTGAAGTCTGATTTTCCGGGCCCTCCATACAGAAAGAGGCGTCCTTCTGGTGCCCCCGGACGGTATAGGTCAACCGGCAGGGAGTGTCGGTGTGAAAGAGTAAAAGGGCGGTGAGCGCTGCCGTGCCGAAAGGATTTACCACTACCCGCAGAGTGTTGAAATTCCAGACGGATTCAGAGATGAGGTTTTGCAGGGATTCCGCCTTTGCCCGGGATTGCTCGGTGTAAGGAGTGCGCATGGGAAGTGTGCTGTCGGCAGAGAGATTCAGACGGAGCCGGTTCAGGCTCATGAAATCAATCTTCAATGGAGACAGATGGGACTGTGTCCATTCCTTTAATTTTGAAGTAATCTTGGCTTGCATTCCGTATCTCCTTTGTTCCGTGGTATATTGGCAATGTTGACCTTTTGACCCTGGGCAGGTGCCCGGATTGCTCCGCACTAACGTGCCCCCGCAATCCGAAACACCTCGAATTCGCTCATTTTTCTCCGAAAAATGGCTGCTTCTCGGCGTTTTGCGGTCCTCATAGACACAAAAACGTATGCAAGCATCCGTTTTGTGTCCATTCGTCCCTTGGCAGATGCCCCGTATTGCTCCATTGCTTCGCAATTTCCGCAATACGGCAAACATTCGTAATCCGCTAATTTACTTCGTAAATTGCTCCTTACTCATGTTTGGCGGGTCAATAAGGTCAAACACTGCTTTCGTGCAAGCACGAGCAATGTTGACCTTTTGACCCTGGGCATCATACATATTATTTATATTTAATAATAAAAATATGTCCAAAGTATGAACAAATTTCCAAATATGTCGCTAATGTATGATTTTTCGACATTTGATCAGCATATAGACGGTGGGCAGCATCAGGAACAGGTTGATGAGATCCGTCAGTTCCCAGACCAGATGCAGCGGCATCACTCCCCCCACGAAGATCATGACCAGGTAGATCCCCAGATAGATATAGGTTCCGCGGCCGTGGAAGATATAGTCGAAGCCCTGTCTGCCGAAATAGCTCCAGCCCACCAGGGTGGCGACTGCGAAGCAGAGGATGGCGACGGCCAGTATCTCATCCCCCAGAAAGGGCAGCTTGGCGAAAGCGGCAGCAGTCAGGGAGCCGGCGGAGAGGGTGGTAAACTCGGTGGGGTATTCCAGGAGGAAGGCCACCGCCACAAGACCTGTGACCGCACAGAGGACTACCGTATCCCAGAACGTGGCGGTCATGGAGATGAGCCCCTGGTTTTCTGCCCGGCTCTCGGATGTGCTGCCGGCCACCAGACCGGCTGTGCCAAGGCCCGCCTCGTTGGTGAAAAGCCCCCGGGCCACGCCAAACCGGATAGCCTTTCCCAGGGTAAATCCGGCGATGCCGCCGCCGATCTGGGAGGGGCCGAAGGCAGAGGAAAAGATCTGCCGGACTGCGGGCCACAGGAAATCCCTGTGCAATATCAGATACAGGAGGCAGCCGCCAAAAAAATAGATGGCCATCGTGGGGACCACAGCCATGGAAAATTTCTCGATCCAGGATTTCCCCTGCAGCAGGATCAATCCCACCAGAAAGGCTGCGGCGATGGCGGTGATGGCGGGCATAAAGCCAAACACCTGCTCACAGGTATCCGTGATCGCGTTGCTCTGTGTGGTGCAGCCGATGCAGAAGGCAGAGAGACACAGGGCGGCGGCGTAGAGAAATGCCAGTCCCGGCTTTTGGAGGAGATATTTCAATATGTACATGCTTCCCCCCTTTTCCTGCCCTTTGTTCCCCTGCCGGTATTTGGCACAGAGATAGGACTCCGCGTAGGTGGTGGCCATGCCCAGGACGCCGGTGATCCAGCACCAGAATACGGCGCCCGGGCCGCCCAGGCTGACGGCGGTGGATACGCCGACGATATTGCCGGTGCCCAGGGTGGCCGCCAGCGTGGTGGTCAATGTGCCAAAACGGCTGAAACCGCCGGAGGCCTCCGGCTGATCCCCCGTCACAGAGAGACGGAGACCGGTGGGGAGGCGGCGCTGGATAAAACGCAGGCGGCAGCTGTGGTAGATGTGAAGCCCCAGCAGAAGGATCAGCGCCGGCCCGCTCCACAGAAACTGGTTGATCCGGATCAGAGTATGCACATTTCGTCCTCCCGGTTGACCCACAGTCCCTCCGCCCACGTGCCGGACCGACCGTGAATCATGACATTTAAACATATATATGAACCAACAGGGGAAATCTTGACAGTTTTGGACGCCACAGATATACTTATACTTGAAAGGAAAATTTTCCCGGGGACGCGTATTTGACGAAACCGTACCGACACCGGGCCAAGGAGGACAGAACATGCATCCGCTGAAACATTTCAGAACCATCACAAAGCACAGGCACCTTGTCATTGCACATTGTTTCAGGGCCGGTATATTCTGGCAGGGGCTCAGACACGACCTGTCCAAGTACAGTCCCACGGAGTTCATCCCGGGGATGAAATTCTACCGGGGCGACAGAAGCCCCAACGAGGGGGAGCGGGAAGAGAACGGCTTTTCCCGGGCCTGGCTGCATCACCAGGGAAGAAATAAACACCACTTTGAATACTGGGCGGATTACAGCCCGAAAGAGCACCGGAAGGAACCGGTGCGGATGCCGACCCGTTATCTGATCGAAATGTTCTGTGACCGTGTGGCGGCCAGCAAGATATATTATGGTCCGGATTATGACCAGACAAAACCATATGCGTATTTTGACAGGGGGCGCAAGCGGCGCCGGGTGCATGAGGAGACCTCCAGGCAGCTGGAGGAACTGCTCATCATGCTCCGGGACCGGGGGGAGAAGGAGACCTTTTCCTATATCAAGCACGTGCTGCGTGCGGAGGGAAAGAAGGATAAAAAAACTTGGAAGTAAGCGATTTCTCAAAGGGAAGCATCCGCGGAAATATTATGAGACTGGCTGTGCCCATGACCATGGCACAGCTGATCAATGTGCTGTACAATATTGTGGATCGCATATATCTCGGCCGGATGGACGGAGGCACTCCCCTGGCGCTCACCGGCGTGGGGGTGTGCCTGCCGGTGATCACCGTGGTTCTCGCCTTTGCCAACCTGGTGGGCATGGGCGGCGCCCCGCTGTTTTCCATCCAGCGGGGCAGGGGGGATGAGGAGGAGGCCTCCGCCATAATGGGAAACAGTTTTGTGCTTCTGATCCTGTTCGGGGCGGGCCTCACTGTCCTGGGACTTCTGGTAAAAAAACCGGTCCTTTATCTTCTGGGCGCCAGCGATCTGACGTTCCCCTATGCGGACGATTATCTGACGATCTATCTTCTGGGCAATATTTTTGTGATGCTCAGTCTCGGCATGAACAATTTTATCAACGCCCAGGGGTTTGGGCGGACGGCCATGTTCACGGTAGTGATCGGGGCGGGGATCAACATTGTATTGGATCCGGTATTTATTTTTACCCTGGGGCTTGGCGTGCGGGGGGCCGCCTGTGCCACCATTCTGTCCCAGGGCGTGGCCATGGTCTGGACGATGGTGTTTTTCCTGGGAAAGAGAGCGGTGATCCCGCTGAGGAGAAAATATATGCGCCTTGGCGGGAGAAGGATCCTGCGGATCATGGGCCTGGGCATGTCCGGCTTCACCATGGCGGTGACCAATTCCCTGGTCCAGATGGCGGCCAACTCCACCCTGCAGAGCTTTGGCGGGGATCTCTATGTGGGGATCATGACCATCACAGGATCCGTCCGGGAATTTGCCCAGATGCCGGTGACGGGGATCAGCTCCGGGGCCCAGCCGGTGATGGGATTTAACTATGGAGCCGGGAAATACGACCGGGTGAAGCAGTGTATTATCTTTCTGTCCGTCTCCATGATCCTCTACACTCTGGCCGCCTGGCTTTTGATCTTTTTGTTCCCCCGTTTTTTTCTCGGGGTCTTCACCAACGATCCGGTGGTGCTGGAGCAGGGGGTTCCGTGTCTCCATGTCTATTTTTTCGGGTTTTTTATGATGGCTTTGCAGTTTGCGGGACAGACCACCTTTACAGGGCTGGGATTCAGCAAGCGCGCTGTGTTTTTCTCCATTTTCAGGAAAGTGATCATCGTGGTGCCGCTGACGCTGCTCCTGCCGCACCTGTGGGGGCTGGGAGTGATGGGAGTGTTTCTGGCGGAGCCGGTTTCCAATTTTATCGGCGGCGGGGCATGTTTCACCACGATGATCGCAACCGTATACCGGAGGCTGAAGGGGGTGACACAATTATGACACAAATATAACAAAATTCTTGTTTATAATACCCTAGTAAAATTTCGTGTTTTAGGATATGATATAACTATAACGAATCAGATGGAGGAAAAAGACGAATGGATCATTTGGACATGCTGGAGTACAAGAGCGTACACATTCTCCGTGAGGCTTACAGTGAGCTGGGCAACCTCTGTATGCTGTGGTCGATCGGGAAAGATTCCACAGTGCTGTTATGGCTGGCGAGAAAGGCGTTTTTCGGCCACGTGCCGATTCCGCTGGTACACATTGACACACATTACAAAATCCCGGAGATGATCGAGTATCGGGATCGGCTGGCGGCGGAGTGGAACCTGGATATGATTTACGGGGAGAACACGGAGGCACTGGAGAAAAATGAGACATTCCCCTCCGGCAACGTATCCCACATTGACTGCTGTATGAAATTGAAGACCGAGGCGCTGACCAACACGTTGAATGCCAGCTGGCCCAGATATCGGTTTAATCACAATAAGGGGGTCTATGAGAAGGACACCAACGCGGAGCCCTACACCGGCGTCATCGTAGGCGCCCGGGCGGACGAGGAGGGAAGCCGTTCCAAGGAGAGGTATTTCTCCCCCAGAGACAAGAACAACGACTGGGATGTAGGGGATCAGCCGCCGGAATTCTGGAATCAGTACAAGACGGACTTCGCGCCGGGCACCCATGTCAGGGTTCACCCGCTTCTGGACTGGACGGAGTTGGATGTGTGGGAATATATCGAGAGGGAGAACATCCCCACCGTGTCTCTGTATTTCGACCAGGGAAACGGGACGAGGTACCGCTCACTTGGATGCGGGCCGTGTACTACTCCTGTAGAATCCACGGCAAAAAATGTGCATGAAGTGATCGAGGAATTGAAGACCGGGAAATTTGCCAATATCGCAGAGCGCTCCGGGCGCGCCCAGGACAAAGAGGGCGGCGGCGGACTGGAAGAGCTGCGGCGTAACGGATATATGTAAGGAGGACATGACGAATGAATAAGAAAGAGGATATGAACATTGTTATCGTTGGTCATGTGGACCACGGGAAAAGTACGCTGATGGGCCGACTCCTGGCGGATACCGGCTCCCTGCCGGAAGGGAAACTGGAGCAGGTCAAGGAGACCTGCCGCAGAAACTCCAAGCCCTTCGAGTATGCCTTTTTGCTGGATGCCCTGAAGGATGAGCAGTCCCAGGGGATCACCATTGACACCGCCAGGTGTTTCTTTAAGACGGAAAAGAGAGATTACATTATACTGGATGCGCCGGGACACATCGAGTTCCTGAAAAATATGATCACTGGGGCAAGCCGCGCCGAGGCGGCGCTTCTGATGATCGACGCCAAGGAGGGTGTGCAGGAGAACAGCCGGCGACACGCCTATATGCTGTCCATGCTGGGGATCACACAGATAGCCGTGGTCATCAACAAGATGGATCTGGTTGATTATGACCGGGCGGTGTACGAGAGCGTGAAGAACGAGTACCTGGAATTTCTGAAAAAGATCAACATAGAGCCGAAGTTTGTTCTTCCGGTGAGTTCCTTCATGGGCGAGAACATTGTGAAAAAGAGCGATAAGATGCCCTGGTATGACGGCATGTGCATCCTGGAGGTGCTGGATCAGTTTGAGTGCGAGCAGGCTCACGAGGAGCTGATGTTCCGTATGCCGGTGCAGGATGTATACAAATTCACCCGGAACGGGGATGACCGGCGTATTGTGGCGGGCACCATCGAGACCGGGACGATCCGCCCCGGCCAGGAGGTGGTATTCTATCCCTCCGGCAAGCGCAGCCACGTGAAAAATATCGAGACATTCAACGCGCCTCCCATCAAGGAGGGCAAACCGGGCATGGCCATCGGCTTTACCATGGTGGAGCAGATCTATATCACCCGGGGGGAGCTGATGTGTCTGGCCCAGGAGCAGGCGCCGAAGACCGGTTCCCGCATCGCCGCCAACATTTTCTGGCTGGGGAAAAAGGACTTTGTGCCGGGTAAGATCTACTATTTGAAGATCGGGGCAGAGAAGGTGAAAATGGAGCTGGAGCAGGTGCGGGGCGTGATCAATTCCTCCGACCTGTCCGCCCAGGAGGAGCGCGCCTCCGTGGGGAAAAATGAGGTGGCAGAGTGTATTCTCCGCACAGACAAGCCCATCGCTTTCGACACGGTGACAGATGCGGCGGCGACAAGCCGGTTTGTCATTGTGGATAACTATGAGATCGCCGGCGGCGGGATCATCACCGACGCACTGGAGGATGAGG
Source organism: uncultured Eubacterium sp. (assembly GCA_964484225.1). Lineage (GTDB taxonomy): Bacteria > Bacillota > Clostridia > Lachnospirales > Lachnospiraceae > Eubacterium_F. The sequence goes on along the minus strand of CAZAEM010000034.1, from coordinate 7,049 downwards.
AGCAGGAGATCCGCGAGGGAACCATACTGCGAAACTACAAATGGGAGGTCTCCGACGTGTCGGTGGAAGACCGGATGGAGCACTATGCCCAAAAGCCCAATATGATCGTCCTGACAGGGCCGGAGGCAACCGGCAAGAAAAAGCTGGCCAAGCTTCTGGAGAGGGAGCTGATGAACTGCGGCCGCTACGTCTACTACATGGGTATGGGTACTTATCTGTACGGCGTGGGAGCCGACACGAAAAAGACCAGTATACAGGATCACACAGAGCAGATCCGGAGATTTGCGGAGGTGGCGAACCTGATGCTGGACGCAGGCATGATCCTCGTGGTGACGGCCACCGGTCTGACCCAGTCGGATTACAAGATCATGAAGACGGTGGTGGAGAGAGAATTTGAGGTTGTCTGGGTGGGCAATGAAATGACCACGGATATCTCCCCGGACATGCAGCTGTCGGACAAAGACTATGAGCAGAGTATACGGAAGATCAAAGATATGTTGCGCGACAACGGTTCAATATTCAGAGCATAGAGAGGATTTCAATGAACGAAAATGAAAATGTCATCTGGCAGCCCAATAAGGTTTCCCGCGAGGACAGGTGCCGGGTTCTGGGACAGAGGGGACTGGTGGTCTGGTTCACCGGACTGTCCGGTTCCGGCAAGTCCACCATCGCGGTGGAGCTGGAGAAGATGCTGAACGGGCAGGGAAGGGCGGTGTACCTCCTGGACGGGGACAATATCCGCTGCGGGATCAACTCGGATCTGGGATTCTCTGACGAGGACCGGAATGAGAACATCCGGCGGATCGGCGAGATTGCGGCTCTGTTCTGTGACGCCGGTCTGATCACACTGGTATCCTTCATCTCTCCGTTTCGAAAAATGCGGCAGTTTGCCCGGGAGAGGGCAGGGGAGGGGGCCTTTCTGGAAGTGTATGTCAGCACGGATTTTGAGACCTGCAGACAGAGAGATCCGAAGGGGCTGTATAAAAAAAATATCAGCAGTTTTACCGGGAAGGATTCCGCCTATGAAGAGCCGCTGCATCCGGAGATCGTGCTGGATACAGTGAATCACAGCCCGGCTGAGTGTGCCGGGAAAGTGCTGCGTGAAATTGAGAAAGCGATGATACATGGAGGACAGGATTCGTGATAGTAGACAAGATAAATTCTGTGAAAAAGAAGGGAATCGGTAAGATCAAGCGTACGCTCAATATAGGGCAGAAGAGTGTGAAAAAAGAGATTATCCTGGAAGACGGCGGCAGGATGACTCTGTGCAACACGGCATGGCTGAAATCCGCCTCCAGAAAATATGCGGAGGGGCGGAGAAGGCCGAACCTGGTGCCGATCTCCACAAACATCCGGAGGGAAATGACCCATGGTCTGAAATGTATCGTGAGGGACGCCTGTCTGGAGGACATCCTGCAGGAAGGGGGATACACCTTTGACAATATTTTTGTGGCAAAAAATCCCTTCGGCGAGACTCCTCTGGCGGCTCTTGCGCTTTTTGTCACGGAAAAGTTCTGCGCTGTCCGGGTGACGGTGCCCGGGGATATACCGGAGACAGACTACACCTACGAGGTTCCGGCTGCCAAATATCACAGAGTGCCGATCCTCGGCATGTACCCGGAGCGGGATAACCGGGTGCATATCGCCCTGCTGGACGGGAAGGGGCAGGTGGTGCAGGAGAAGGTCCTTCCCCTCCATACGAGAAAGCTGCCGAAAGATCTCCGGGATATCATTACCGTCAAGAAGGTCTGCGACGATCCGGCTTTCCCCAACATCATGATCTCCGGCGGACTGGGGATCAATACCTGCGTGTTTGACCGGGAGGGGAAGATGCGCTATTATCTGCGCCGCCGGGTGAAGGGATACGGAATATTTCCATTTGCCAGGGGGCATTTTCTCTTTATGGAAAAGGAAGTCTCCATACCCTCCTACTCCAACCCCCAGTGTGCCCTGTCCTACGACATGGACTATCTGGGAAGGGTCTACATGACGTACCTGAGCCGGAAGGGGATCCACCATACTGTGGAGGAAAAGGAGCCCTGCGGCAATTTTCTCACCGGCAGCAACACCATGCTCGAGCACACGGAGGATATGGTGATAGAGATCGACCGGAAGACCGGCGACATTGTCTGGAGTCTGAAGATAGAGGATTTGTTTGACGACACCTACAAAAATATGATGGACTGGGCCCATGTAAACTCCGCGGCCTACTATGAAAAGGATAATTCCATACTGATTTCCCTGCGGAATATCCACTGTTTCTGCAGTGTAGACTACACCACCAAAAAGCTTCGCTGGATGTTCTCGGATCCCGAATTCTGGGCGGGGACGTCCATGACAGATAAACTTCTGAAACCGGTGGGGGATGTGCCCTGGGTATACCAGCAGCACTCCGCCTTTGAGCTGGACGAGGATTTCGACGGCAACCCGGATACAAAGCATATCATCGTATTTGACAACCACTGGGCGAAGCGCCGCAAAGCGGCGTCCTTTGATAACGACCCGCTGACCTACGTGAGTTTCTACACCGTGAATGAAAAGGAGATGACCGTCAGCCTGTACAAGCGGTTCCCGTGCCCCAAGACCAGGATCCGCGCCAACGGTATCTACTGCCCGGAGAAGGGCCGGGTGTACTCCATGGCCGGATCCTACGCGGAGCCGGTGGACGAGGACAACGGCGGCGTGTATGAATACGATTTTGAGACAGGGGAAGTGCTCAGCGAGTTCGGGGTACGACAGGGATATTTCCGCGCCTACAACTTTGAACCGGATATCGAGGAACTGACGAAGCCTCTGCCGAAGATAGAGAATTACCTGGGAGGGGACTGGAAACATCCCCAGAGGATTTCGGAGATGGAGATGAAAGAGATTCCCATCAGCCGGTGCCGGCGTGTGCCAAAGATGCAGGCGGAGTATCTGATGCAGGAGGATCTGCTCTTTATCCACGCCCTGGACCACAGCCTCAAAAAAGTCTATTTTGTGGGACGGGAAGGGAATTACTACATGGTGGGTTTCGACGAGACCTACCAGACCATGGACGTCTTCCGGGAGGTGGACTATTACTACACCATCTGGGCCAACAATCTGGCTGCGGATGAGTACAAACTCTACATTGACCTGGAGGGGGAAGTGTACAGGACAGGAAAGTATCTCAAGGTAACGAAGCCGCAGCAGTAGCGGAGGGGTTTTGGAAAAGGAGGGGGAGAGTATGGCGAAAAAGACAAGAGGGAAGTGTAAATACTGTGGACGGGATTATACGCTCAGTTATATGATGCGGCATCTGCCGGTCTGTGAGGAGCGTCAGAAAATATGGGGAAAAGAGACGAAAGGCAGGCGGTGCGGCTATTTTGAATTGGTGGTCTGCGGGAAATATGACCGGGATTACTGGCTGTGTCTTGAGGTGAAGGAGACGGCTCTTTTAGAGGATCTGGATTCTTTTTTGCGGGATATATGGCTGGAGTGCTGCGGGCATTTGAGCTCCTTTGACATCAACGGAGATACGTATGATATTGATCCGCCTGTGGATTTCGCCATGTTTGAACCGGCACACGATATGAAGTGCAAGCTGGATTCCGTGCTGGAAGAGGGAATGATGTTTGATTATCAGTACGATTTCGGCTCCACCACAGAACTGGAGATAACGGTTGCGGGTTACAGAAAGGGAGGGCAGAAGCGGGAAAAGATCACTATTTTGTCCAGAAATGATCCTCCTGAATTGGTGTGCGCGGAATGTGGCAAAAATCCGGCCGAGTTTATCTGTACGGAGTGTGCATGGGATGGCGTCGGCCTGCTCTGTGCCAAATGCGCAAAGACCCATGCCTGCGGCATGGAGATGCTTCTCCCCGTCTGCAATTCACCGCGGATGGGCGTGTGTGCATATGAGGGAAGCGAAAATTATCCGGATCAGTTTGAGCCGGACGTCCGGAAGAGCTGATCCCCCAGAGGGGTCTGGCCGGATAGAGAGGTGGCCGGGGATGAAAAAAGGGATTCTTGCCATGGTCATGCTATCCTTGATATTGTGTGGATGCGGGAAAACCGACCGGGAGACACCGGAGGTAGAATTAAATCAGGAAAAAGACGGAGGGCCGGTTTACGTGGAGACGGCCATCGACTGCTGACCGCAGGATTTGTTTGACAACAGGGTCATGCAGTATCGCTACCCGCAAAAGGACAGGAACGGGACGTTATTTGAATTCGGACAGGAGTATAAAAAGAATTCGAAAAAGAAGATCAACCTGCATCGTGTTCAACTTAAAGACGATACCTGGGAAATAACAGATATTCCCTGGGAGAGTAAACTGGAAAAACAGCTGGACACAAAAAATGCCGTGTTGGATCACTACTTTTATTCGGATAAGGGGATATTATATGTATGGCTTACTGAATATTCCATGTATCCGCCGACTTATTATGACGATACAGAGAAATATCGGGCGGAATATTATCCGGTAGAGCAGTATATGTTTCAAATCAATGAAGCAGAGAACAGTGTGTCCAGGATGGATCTGCCGGAGCTGACGGTACAGGCGTACCTGAAGCAGCAGGCGGAAAATTCGAGTCAGGTGCGGAAGGATGAAATTCTGCAAAACCAGTTTGCCGTGATGGCCACCGGGAATGTTTTTCTGGCATCCGTCGATAAGGCTATGAGCGGCCTGTATGACGGTGAAACCTGTGAAAGGATAGGTGGGGAGTTCGACTTAGTGAAAGAGCTCGGCTATTCGGCGGTGGCCGTCGGAGATGATTTTTTTGTGCTGGCCGGTGTGAACCGTGAATCAAACAAGATAGAGATCAAGGTGTTTGATCAGCAGGGGAAAAAACTATATGTTATACCTACCGACATTGCGTTTAGCCAGGATAAGTTTATGTCCGGGGAGCAGGAGCAGATCATGGTCGGGGCCGGAGAGGATGAGATACTGGCGGCGACAAAAGAGGGGATATTCAGGGCAGATTTCGGGGAAGAAAAATTAGAACCTGTAGTTGACGTGAAGAGGGATAAGACCTACTACCTGTCTGCTGAATATCAGCTGTGCAATGATTCAACCGTGATCAAAGGCGGGGAAGAGGACTATTATCTGGAAGTCAAAAAGGCTCAGGATTATGAGATGGATGAAACATATCTTTGCCATTATCAAAGGACAGCATCATAATTTGAGCAGTCTGCAGTAATCAAAGTGATATCGCAAAAGCCATAAAAAACACACGCAATAGCATATGGAAACCGCATCGGATAAGAATTATAATGATCCAAAAGGAGTTGGTGTGGATGCATAAAGATTTGGCAACCCCGGGGGAACGACTTCGCTGGATTCGTGAGGATAGAGGATATACCAGGGATTACATATCAGAGAAATCCGATATTTCGAGTAAGTTTTTATTTGAAATAGAGACGAATAGAAAAGGTTTTTCTGCATACACGCTAATGAAGCTTTCTGCTACGCTGGAGACAAACATGGATTATATCATGACAGGGGAAATACCCTTTAAATGTGAGGACAAGATTGCAGCCGTATTAGAAAGGTTTAAGCCATGTACTCTTGAGAAAATAGAAAGAATGTTGATCATTGCCTATGAACTCACTTCAGGCAGGTAAGTATTCTAAATATCAAATCTGTATAGTTTCTAAATGTAAAATAATTCCCAGGGGAAAGAATCAGAGTCCCAAAATAAGGAATATAAATCCGTAGCACTGATTATTCTATCCTTGTTACTATGGAACAAAAAGGAGTGGCTCAAACAATGGAAAGAATGCTCAGCGATGCAGAGGTCATGGAGATTGGAAAAAAATTGAGAGAACTGCGGGAAAAACTTGGATATACCCAACAGGAATTTGCGAACAAACTGTACTGGGATGTGTCTTCCTATCAAAAGATTGAAAACGGAAAAACTCTCATGACGTTAGACAAGGCAGTGCAGCTTCACAGAGACTACAAAGTGGATTTAAATTACTTTGTGGCAGGAGATCCCTTTGACGGCGACGATGTGATAGTACAGGCACTGATCAATGCACCCAAAGAAAAAACCCTGAAAATGTTTCTCCGAGTGTTGGAGTATGTGATCCGCTGGGTGAGTATGAGCATAACGAAGGAAAATGAAAAGGATACTGATACTGGAAGATAACGAACTGACACGGAACAAACTGGTAAAGATCGTGAAGTCCATCCAGCGAGAGATGGATGTTCTTGCCTTTTCCACCCAGGAAGAGGCTCTGGGCTGTGCCCTGACGCGTAAAATCGACCTTTTCCTGGTGGATATCATTTTATGCCCTGGAGAAAGAAATGATTTTTCAGGGATCAGCTTTGCCGAAAAAATAAGGGAGTGTCCCTCCTGTGCGGCTGCGGAGGTAGTTTTTATCACTTCACTGGCCGGACTGGAGGCTGACCTGCTACACCGCGTTCACTGTTATGATTACATAGAGAAACCGATTGATGAAGGACGGGTAAGGCGGCTTGTCGAGGAGATACTTACCCGTGGGGAAAAGGCGTCTAAGCTGCCGGAGCGGATGTATTTCAGGAGCGATGGCATCACTTATCCGGTCAATGTGGCAGACATCCGGTATGTCGTGCATCAGAACCGGATTTTATCTGTTTATAACGGAAGGGAGTGCATTGAGGTCCCCAATCTGCCATTGAAGCGTTTTCTGAGCCAGGTCAGAGATTCTGTGTTTCTGTCGCCGTTGAAAGGAACAGCGGTGAACATTGCCCATATTGAGTCCATAGATTATGTGAACCAGTTCATCCGGATGAAGGGGATAAAAGAGCCGGTCAGCATGGGAACTACGATGAAAAAGAGGTTTCGTAAAGAATACGAGGCGTATGTGAAACGGGGGTATTGAAATGTCATATGTATCCGTGATCAGCGCCACCGTGTTAGAACTGTTATGCAGCGTACTGATCATCAATGGGCTGATGGGTGAAGAAACAAAAATCCGGATTTTTGTGGCAGGTATTTTTATCCTGTCGGCGACGCTCTATATCACAGTTCTGCCGGAAGAATGGTGTTGTTGACTTTTCTTGATGACTCATAAAAGATTTCCTTGCCTGACAAGAGAT
>CAZAEM010000033.1:0-25174 GCA_964484225.1 uncultured Eubacterium sp. | reverse complement strand
ATGCAGCGGTGGTTGAAGCAGGAAGCTCCGACTTCTATAAGTCGGAGTAGTTCACGGACTTTGGATCTGCTGATATTTCAGATTATTCCCATAATGAGAAAGGATACATGTCTACAAAGAAGGGTGAAATCATTTCTTATGCCTACGCTAAAGATATTGACCTGAATTAACAGATTTGAGATAACAAGAAGCGGCTTACCGGACACCCCGGCAGGCCGCTATTTTTCTGCCAGTTTTTCTTTGTAAATCAGTGCAGGACTCCCAAACGCCAAATATAAAAAATCGGCAGACATAATAAAGATAAATAAAAAAGGAGGAAATCTTGTATGAAAAAGAAGATTACAGCTGTTATTCTGTTGATGGCAGTCTGCTTGTGCGGATGCACAAACCCGTTTGCCAAGCAAAATGAACCGGGAGAGGCGACCCCGGACCCGTATGCCATTACGATTCACAGCCTGGGTGAACTGGAAGATGACACATATTACATCAAGCATGGGGATGATTTTTATGAGATCCCGGACATTGAGTGCAGTTTTAAGGATGACGAGCACAACAACCAGACGTACATCCTGACAGATGTGGAGACCCCGGACGGCATACCGGCCAGAACGATTTTTTACTCCAAGGATAGATCAGAACTTCTGATCCCCACACTCTATCAGGGTGATGAACTGGTTTATAAGTCTTCCGTAGAAATAACAGATAATTTTGCCTGGGAGAGATACATGGATGGTGGATATACCATCGGAGTATGCGGTATTAGCTTAAACAACCTGAATAAATTATCCTTTACGAACTGGTATACGAACATACTGGACGAAAGCCCCATAGAAAACGAGTTTGGCAGGGTGGAGGATGAGGAGGATGAACTCTATGCATCCTACAATATCAATTCTGTAGATGGCAGGGAACTGACAGAGAAAGATTTAAGTGAAGCAGGGTATATCACGGGGCTCCCTGTGGATCAGGAGATGGAGGTGGATTTTTACCAGGGAACTGTGCTGCATCAGATGAAGTTAAAGGCGGATACCAGGATCTTCTACAACTTTGAGAATTACTGGACAAAGGGGATGACTTATTCCCAGGACGGCTACATTGTCATCCATATGCCAGAATTTTTTAAGACCGGCTATTACAAGGTGAATACGAGCGGCATGTTCCGCTACGTAAATGAGCCATACAGCGAAACAGCAAACTTATCCGATTATCATTACAATCAGGCTTATTACCGAAAGGACAAGGATGGCAACCTGATCTATAAAAAGGACGAAGATGGCAACTATGTATGCGAAGGGTAGGGGGAAGATGCGATGAATTTCATCAAATTCTGGGACAGGCAAAATAACTGTTATAGAGAAACAACATCTTTCGAAACCAGACATACTATTATCAGAGATGGGAAGTGATTGACCTGTCCAGATAGAACGGCAGGTGCCAGCAAGAAAGGAGATCTGAGAATATGAGAGTGGAAACGATTGTTTGTGACAAATGCGGGAAACCAGTTGCGGGGGATCCTTTTTCCGTGCAGATAAGCACAACAGGGGAAACGCAGAAAGACGGTATGTATGCGGAACTTAATGACAAAGAATTCTGTGAGAAATGTGCAGCCAAAGTCTTTTCCATGCTGACGGGGTAGGACAAGGGGGAAAACAAAAAATATCCAAAAAGAGGGGGAGGACAATCCCGTAACAGACAGCCAGAAGGAAGAGACGCCTAAACTGCGGAAAAAACTTGACAAAGGCAAATACAGAAATAGACTGCAATATTACCGAATGGAGAGACAATTGGGCAAAAGAGATAAAGGATGCAATCTCCACCATCGAAGCGCTTTCCACTAAGCTAGCGGAGGCGAATATGAAACGGAGCAGTGCGCATTACAACGGCGGGTGGATACCGGTAGAGGAGCGACTGCCGGAGGTAAGAAGGAACTGCCTTGTCAGTGTAAAATATTCCGGATTCATGGGTATGCATGGAATGTGGGTGAAAACATGACATATGTATAGAAGCACCGATAAATCCGAGAAATGGTGGCGAGGCGACTGTGCTGGTGGAGAAGTAATTGCATGGATGCCGTTACCGGAACCATATAGATCAGAGGAGGGAAAATAATGCAGATACTTGAGAAAATTTTGGAAGAGATCGAAGAAGCCAGGCAGGAACCGTTATTCAGGCTTTGCGATTATTCCTACAAGGACAGACACGAGCGGATTATCAACCGGATTGAAGATATTATCCGGTCACACATGGATGACGATGGGTGGATCCCGTGCGAGGAACAAATGCCAGAGGAAGGAGAGCTCGTACTCATACAAATTGAAAAAGCAAATTGGAAAACTGCTGATTATGAGATATTCCTCTATATCGCGGAACTGGATGGTTATGGAGAATGGGTAACTGAACGTGGCGTTCCGAACGGAAGAGTGACGGCATGGATGCCGATGCCGGAGCCGTATAAGGAGCAGAAAACATATGGGAGCGATCATTAAACTTCGGAAAATGCCGTCAAAATGTAGCGAATGCCCTTTTGCGGACGAGGAAGTGAAGCATTGCGGATTGACACTCCCCCTGCCTTTAGGCATGGGGAGTGTCAAATATTCGCTCTACGACAAGAACAAGTCGTAAAAACAACCATTCCCTTCATAACTGGAGTTTCTACCGCCTTGCACAGTATATCGAATACAAGGCAAAACTGGCAGGTATCGAAGTGGTCTATGTTAATCCGGCATACACAAGCCAGACATGCCCTATATGCGGCAGGCGTCATCATGCCAATGATAGGAAATATGTTTGCGGATGCGGATTCCATACACATAGAGATATAGTCGGCGCATACAATATATGCAATTCGACTGAGTATGTTGGCGATAGCAATGTCAGACATACTGCCTAGGGAGCTATATGCTCTGCCCTGGGATGGGTGATGGCACACCCATATCTTGCACTACGGCCTACCAGAAATGGACTGGCCAGCCACTATGCAGTGGCAGGTAGCAAGAATCCCCTGCCTTTAGGCATGGGGAGTGTCAATATTATAATAAAATAGGAACCAATCAAGAGATTGCTAGAGCGAAGAGAGAAATGGAAACGACACGGAGGAAAATGCGTGATGCAGAAAAGAATGATTTTCAATCTGAGTTATGATATATTTGTATGTTTATAGAATAGAGATAAAACCAAAGGCCCCCCTCTTAGGGGGCCTTAATTGTACTATGCGGCCATAAGGCATTTCTGCTTCATGGCAAGAAGTTCTTTCCTGAATTCCAAAAACTGGGCTTTTAAGGATTTTTCTGTTATCCCGCAGGTTTCCAGGAATTCATCCGGATATTCGATCATCAGCATTGTGTTGATCTTCTCCAGCTTTTCATCAATTTTTCCGCTCACCATATCATAGAAAGTTTCCTTGTCCTCTTTGTAAAGGGCAAGCAGGGAAAATTTTTCAGAGGAGCCGGGCAACAGGTAGTTCCCACTGGCATCCCGGACAGATTTTACATGCCGGATCTTCCCGTTTTTCTTTATAACAGGCTTTTTTGCCGAAATCCTGGTGAGATTGTGGACATATGCCGGTTTGGTGTTCAACCCGATGAATGAAAGCTGCTCATCTGAAAAGGGTAACGTGATACGTGCATGGGGTACAGCCTTTTCCTCCGGGGAAATTCCGGCGAAGCCTGCCAGGATCTTCAATGTTTCCAGATATCCCTGCCTCGTATTTGGTATCCCCCTTTTTTCCTGGACCATCTTCTCCAAGGAAAAGGTACGGTTGCAGGCAAAACACCGGCAGCCTTTTGCCGTGATCTTGCAGGAACCAAAGTTTTTGTCGTCGTGGTCTGCGGCAGGACAGAGACATTCTGCCTGTCCGTTATGGTATTCAACCCCAAGCCCGAGTTTCTCTGCAACATCTTCTCCGGAAAGAGATTCATAAATCAGATCTTTATCATAGTACATTTTATCGCCTCCCTTTTTTGTCTGTCATTTCATCATAAATATGTCTGTTCCAGACTCTTTCCAATATACCGGCATAAATCCAGCAGACATACTTTTAAGGGAGGTGGTTATTATGCCGGATGTGGCAAAAGATGTGTTAAACATGACGCCGCAGTATGTGGAAAAGGCGTTGCAGATCATAGAAGAACTGATCAAATTGCTGAAAAAAGATAAGGAAGACCGCAGCGAGGCAGCTGCAGCACGGGAGATCGAAAAATATCTGAAAAAGGGCGGGGATCTGCAAACATTTATCAATAAGGATTTCAGTGAAAAAGATTTTGCACAGGCCATGAAGGAGATGGGATGCGCCTGTAAAACAGCCAGGTGTGTATACGGTCCGAGTAAGGGCTTGATCATGTGTATGTTCAAAGAGGAAGACCTTCCTTTTGCCATGATGGCGAGAGAAAAGGCGATGTCACGGGGCAGACAGACCATAGATGAATACGGAAATATCATGCAGCCGGCCTCTGAGGTCAGCATCAACACCCTAAATCTTCTTGCCAAAGAAGACGGCCTGAACCATGTAGGGAGGATAAAAGGGATCGAGCCGGTCAAGGCAAAAATGCTCGTGGAAGAGTTCCGGACATCCGGGATCGTCTTTGCAAGACAAGAAAGTGAAAAGGGGGACCGGACAGATTTTTATTTTTCCAGGAATGATACCGAAAAAGTGCGCAATGCCCTGGCAAAAACGAATATCGCCCTGCTCGGGGTGTCAGGCAATTATACCCACCAGAGCCTTTCTGGGGATCTCCGGATGACAAAGACGGCATTAAACAGAATCGAAAAAGACGGGGATGAATTTTATGTGGTATCGGCGGCCAACCCAGACAATGTGATTCATGTAACCAATACATCCGTCACCCACCAGCTCATGGGAGAGGGCAGACCGCATTCCTACCGAATTGCAGGCGGCAGGGAGGGTAATTATGACCAGGTAAACCTGCGCACTGTCTATAAGCAGGAGGTGGACACCTTGAAGCGCCCGGTCGTTCTCTCCAAAGAAGAGTACCGGAAGGGGGCGAAAGACAGGGAATATATGGATAAACTGGTATCTGAAAAAATGAGCAGGGTGGTATACCGGAATGAATCTGACAAAGTGCAGACGTATACAGAAAATTTCATCAAGAATAAACTGACGCAGAAACTGTATGGGAGGATCCGTGCGGGGGAATTTGACCCGGCAGTGCTGAAAGCGGATCTGGAATCCGTTCAAAATGGGGAAACGTCCCTGGCAGATTTTTTGGATATTTCCGGGGACATACTGGCTCCGGCAGGGATAGACGATAAGGCCTTGGAACGGAAGCAGGAACTGATGGATTACTGTGATCACCTGTCTCCGGAGGAATATGAAATGGCCGTTTCCCTATTATCGGATGCCGTGGAAGAATACGACAAAGCGGAAAACATGATCGGGCTTACGCAATTTGAGGACGCAGAGCTGCACCAGAGCCTGGATGACCTGATCAATGATGCCAAAAATAGTATCTCCCTCAGCGGGGAAAAGCTGCTGGAAGAGTACAATGTATCGGAAGACGGGATCATTCCCACCGACGAAGAGGTATAGGAGGCAAATATCATGGATCAAGATCAGAGAAAAAAATACCGCAGACAGAATATCCTCACATTTGGGGCCATCCTTTTTATGGTATTGGAATATTTCGCACTCCACATGGGTTATGTCCAGGAGGAGAGGGGCCAGAATATTTTTACTGTTATGGGAATGGCAGTGGGGCATATCATAAAAGAACCGCTCACATTTATGCCGTTTCAGGTGTATACGCTGTGGTATTCCCTGTTTTTCTTGTTTCTTTTAGCTCTGGGGCTGTTATATTTCTGGATACAGGAGACGATGAGAGCCCACGACCGGGATGCTTCCGGGACCGCACACTGGAATACAGACATGAAATCTTATAATAAGCGTTTTAACACCCCGTTCGGGAAAACGGAGACAAACGGATATGACAATATGATACTGGCAAAAGATCTGTATCTGTCTATGAACGGGAATAAAACGAGACGAAATGCGCACCAGGCGGTGTTTGGTGGATCCGGAGCCGGTAAGAGTTACTCTCTCATTAAGCCAAATGCCCTGCAGATGAACTGCAGTTACATCTTTACCGACCCCAAAGGGGAACTTTTGGAAGAACTGGCGCATCCATTAGAGGAAAACGGCTATGAGATCAAGATTTTTAACCTTTCCAGGATGCACCAGAGTATGACGTACAACCCATTTGCCTACATCCGGGACGAGAACGGTGTCCGGAGCATGGTAAAATGTATCATTGATAATACGAGAAATACAGAGCAGAATACCGGAGATCCTATCTGGGAGGATTCTATGACGGCGCTTTTGCAGGCGATCGTGTTTTATATGATTGAAGAGCTGCCCGTAAAGGAGCGAAATTTCGCTAATGTGATGAAAATGCTCCGGCTTGCGCAGGTAGATGAAAATAATGTCAACTCCAAATCGTCTTTTGACCTTTTGTTTGAGGCGTTGGAAGAGAAGAACCCGACCAGCATGGCCGTCATGTCTTATAAGACGTTCCGGATTGGCTCCGGGAAGACATTAAAGAGCATCCTGATCACTACCATGACAAGGCTGGATGTATTTAACATCTCAGCGGTTGCGACACTCACCGGGACCGATACACTGCACCTGGAAGAACTGGGGACAAAAAGGCAGGCGCTGTTTATCATCATTCCGGCAGCGGACAAGACCTATAATTTTCTCGCTGCGACATTATATACACAGCTATTTGAAACACTGTATGACCAGGTGGAAAATGAATGCTCCCAGTCGTATTATCTGGAAAAGGGGCATGACTGTTACTTATGGGGGAAAAATAAGGATGAAATTAAAGAAAAGGCAGAATGTATCCCATGTTCCGTTATTGTGGAAAACGAAGAACGGAACCGGTTCGAGGTATGGGATAAGGATAAAACTATCCTGATTGACAGTTTCACGACAAAAAAGGCAGCCGAATGGTTCCGGTCTCATGCCGGCGGGAAAGTGGTAAAGGGCAGAAGGAGCCTGCCATATGACGTAAGGTTTATGCTGGATGAGTTCGCAAATATCGGGCGTATCCCGGGGTTTGTGGAAAAACTCTCTACCATGAGGTCATACCATTTAAGCTGTATGATCATCCTGCAGAACCTGGCACAGTTAAAAAAACTGTACCAGGATGATATGGGAACGATCATCGGCAACTGCGATACCTTTATCTTCCTCGGCAGCCAGGAAAAGGACATGATCGAATATATTGAAAGCTTTCTCGGCAAAACTACAAAACGCCAGCAGAGCATGTCCGTATCCCATGGTAAAGGCAGCAACAGCGAGAGTTACCAGTTTACCGCGGCAAGCCTGATGGCGTTTAATGAGATCAGAGAGATGGATGATAACGACTGCATTGTATTTTTGCGCGGGCAGAAACCGTTTTTTAAGAAAAAATATGATTTGCGGGACCATCCGAATTACAAACTTACCGGTGCGGCAAGCGATGAGTATAAATATATCATCCGGCTGGACAACCGGAAAAAGATTGATGAGGAACGGGATGAAAAACAGATTAAAGAAGATAAGGAAAAGAGATACGAAGAGGGGCTTTCCGGAGGTGCTGACAGGGTGATCAGCATGCCGATCAGTGCCGTGGAAGTATTTGACCGTATCTGTGAGGGGGATCCATCAAAATTAAGGGAGCGCATTGTGATCGAGTCCGAACCGGAGCCAGTGGCGGAAACACAGGAGGAAAAAAGAAAGGCGGAAGCGGCTTTCGAGGAGACAAAAGAGGCCATCGAAGAATATGAAGAACTGGATGACGGATCGGATATCTGGGATAGTGGTATTATGGATATGTTTTGACGAGGTTGATGGATGAGGCAGTATAAGTGAGAGGAGCTTTAGATGTTAAGATATTTAACGATTGATACCTTTGAGGAAGTGGCGATGGAGAAACAGGCTGGCAGTGATGCCGGCCTGTTTTGGCGCCGGGGCATACGGCTGATTCGCAAAAAAAGAAAACCAGCGAACCTTTTTTGGGGGTTCCCAAAAACATCACTGGCTTTCTTGGAGAATTAAGAACATTTTATGCTCCATGTTCTTTTCGTGTTTTGTTAGGCTTTATTTCCAACTTGTATGTATCATTATACTATTTTATGGGGTATTTGTCAATTATGGTTCTTCATCTCTGAAATTTTTGCTCAAAAAAATAGTTTCAATTTTCACGTGAATGTGGTAAAATATGTCTTACATCTATTTGTAGGGAAAGCGGGCTGGATGTCTGTGGAAAATCTGGTATCCGGGCTGTGATGCCGTAGTCCGGCATAAGAAAATAAGAAAAAGGAGAGGACAATGAAGAACAGAAGTAAAAAATGGATCGCAGGAATGCTCTTGTTTGCCATGGCGGCAGGAGCGAGGCCGACGCCTGTTTCGGCGGCGAAGAAAACAGGGCTGAGCCCTAAGAGACTGAGTATGACAGTAGGAAAGATAAAGACGCTCAAATTGAAGAATAGTAGGGAAAAAGCGAAATGGAAGATCGTTTCCGGCAAGAAATGTATCACCATAAAGAAAAAAGGGAAAAATGCAATTTCTGTCAAAGGGAAGAAGAAAGGGACGGCGAAGATCCGTGCGACGGCCGGAAAGAAGAAATATATCTGCAAGGTGACGGTAAAGCAGGGGGAGAAAAAGAACCCGGTTGTGACACAGAATGCGGATGAGACAACTTTGCCAGTATCAAAACCAACGGGGGTGCCAACGCAAACAATTTCTCCTTCTTTGATTGAAAAAAATAGTGAGGATGTCGCAGTGTTGAAGGCAATCATTGAGGAGCAGAAAGCGCATGGCGCAGATGTTAGCGAAGATCTAAACAGTGAGCAATATACATGGGACGAACACAGTGGGCGTTTGGTCGGAATAAGCTGGTCATGGAAGGAGTTAAGTAGAAACTTGGATGTGAGTGGTTGTACGGCTCTAAAAACTCTGTATTGTGATAATAATTATCTAACAGGCCTGAATGTAAGCGGTTGTACGGCTCTGACATATTTGGATTGCTATTTTAATCAGCTAGCTGGCTTGGATGTGAGCACTTGTGCAGAACTGACAAATCTGGGTTGCACTTATAACCAGTTAAAGAGTTTGGATGTGAGCGGCTGTACGAAACTAACAAAGCTGGATTGTGGGGAAAATAAGCTGTCTGGCTTGGATGTGAGCGGCTGTGTGGCTCTGGTATCTCTAAAGTGCACTGATAATTCTCTGACGAACTTGAATGTAAGCGGTTGTGTGGCTTTGATGGATCTGGAGTGCCTTGGCAATGAGTTGCCGAGCTTGGACGTAAGTAATTGTACGGCGCTGACAAAACTGGGTTGCACTTATAATCAGCTGACAAACTTAAATGTGAGCGGTTGTACGGCTCTGACAGAGCTGTCTTGCTCTAGCAATGAGCTACCGAGTTTGGATGTGAGCACTTGCGCAGCTCTGACATCTCTGAATTGCGATAATAATCAATTGACGAACTTGAATGTAAGCGATTGTACGGCTTTGACGCATCTGGAGTGTCTTGGCAATGAGTTGTCGAGCTTGGATGTAAGTGATTGTACAGCTCTGGCAGATCTGTCTTGCCAAAGTAATCAGCTAACGAGCTTGGATGTGAGCGATTGTACGGCTTTGACAATTCTGAGTTGCTATTATAATCAGCTGACAAACTTAAATGTGAGCGGTTGTACGGCTCTGACAGAGCTGAGTTGTTCTTATAATTATAATCAGCTGACAAGCTTGGATGTAAGCAGTTGTACGGCTCTGGAATCTCTGGATTGCTCTTATAATCAGCTGACGAGCTTGGATGTAAGCAGTTGTACGGCTCTGGAATCTCTGGATTGCTCTAATAATCAGCTGACGGACTTGGATGTGAGCAGTTGTGCAGTTCTGAAATTTTTGGATTGCTCTAATAATCAGCTGACGAACTTGGATGTGAGCAGTTGTGCAGTTCTGAAATCTCTGGATTGCTCTAATAATCAGCTGACAAACTTGGATGTAACAAATTGCACAAAACTTGATCTTTTAGGAGCAGACGATACTACTACAATAATAGGATATCAAATATAAAAATCATATCTCCACGGGAGCAGACCAGACTTCATTTTGTCTGGTCTGCTCCTTTTTTTTGTCCAGCAGAAAACATAAATTGCAAGACGAAAAATATGGCACGATTGAAGACATCATCAAAGATTGGCATAAAAAGTGAATATTCTTGTGGCTCGAAATCACAAATACGGAAATTTGGAAATCAGAGTTCCGGTACTCGGAAATCGCCTCTTTTGTGCTTAACCACTTATACATTTCTATGAGGATATTGGTCAAGGCCTTGCCGCATCTGCGGTGCGTAGCAGCCTTTACCAATATTCTTATAGAAATTATGATTCAGTATGCACAAAAACGAATCTAAAAAGTGATTTCCATTTTGCCGGACAGCTGATGGAAAATCGTCCGGAATATTCAAAAAGGACAGGAACCGGAAAAAGAAAGAAAAGGTTTACAAGCACACGATATTCGGAGTGGGGTATACCACAATAACCGGGGCGTGCAGGGCAAATGGCGTCAGCCCGGAATTTGTCTACAAAAAGAAAAAAGGAGGGATGACGGTAGAAGAGTCAATCAAATATGCTTTGGAAAATGGAATTGGGTTAGCTGTATAGTGTATATAGTGTTTTGACATTCGTACATAGAATAACCACAAGTCCTGCAAAAAAAGAGCCGAAAGGCTCTTTTTTTTGTAAAATCCTGCTGACATATTATATATGTGTCCAATACCTGTTGGTAGGATACCTTGCATTTTTTATCTGTAACCGCCCTGGGCAGCGTGCGGCAAAGCCCATTAAAACTGGGGAACGAAGCCGCTGCCCGTATGGGCAAAAAAACATATTATAAGGAGGTATCGTCTATGAAAAAAAATACGAAAAAACACCCGAATGGAATACGGGCAAAGGATTATCTGCTTTCGCACAAGTACCAGATAGCACAGATGCTCTTGGTAATGCTGTTTTGTGGGTGCATGATCGGGATGCAGGCATATGCAGCAAATCCGACTGTTGATTCCATCACGGACGGTATGACGTCACTCAAGTCTTTTGTCAAAACGATCGTTATCGGGATTGGTATTATCATTGCAACATTTGGCGGGGTAACGCTCGGGCTTGGGTTTGCACAGGATAATCCGGACGGCCAGTCCAGGGGCATTAAATTTCTGCTCGGCGGCCTGGTCATTGCTGCTGTAGGGGCAATCCTCGCGCTATTCTCATAAAAGTCTTAACCCGGCAGCCTGCGCCACTTGACGCGGGCTGTTTTTCAGGAAGGAGTGAATGTAGAATGCAAGTGAAATGGGGGAAAAGATTACTCTGGCTGTTGTCTATCATGATGATAGGGCACCTGGTTGTTTCAGGGGATGTTGTTTTTGCAGAGGGCTTTTCCGTAGGGGCAGAGGCTGTCAGCGGCATTAACAGCCTGAACAATGTGTTTTATACGCTGATTGAAGGAGTCGGAGATATTTTGATGATCCTTGGAGTATGGAGGTTTGGTATTGCTTTCACCTCGGATCATGCCAACGAGATCTCAAAAGGCGTTTCTGCCATGGTATGCGGAGCAATGTTAGCCAATATCAAGACCTTTATGGGCGGCTGAAAGGAGAGTGGGGGATATGAAAAGAAAGCTAAATATACAGAAATTCCTTCTCCTGTTCAGTTTCTGCTTTGTTCTGCTGCAGGTGGCAAATATTGCTATTACAGGGCATTGGTTTAATTTGGTTGCATATGCAGAGGAAGAGCCGATCCATTACGAAGATGCGGATCAGAACGGGTATCCGGATTCCATTGACAAAATCTATGAAAAATTTGCCTACGACTTTTACAAAGATATCGTGGGTAACGATGTGGCAGAGGACTGTATTGATATCCTTGACGGCACCCTGTTCTCTTCCTACGGTTTGGAAGGTACTATGGAAGCGTTATACAATGCCCTGAAAACGATCGGGCTTGCGTTGATGACCACCTATTTCCTGATGGAACTGATGGATAAGGTGACAAGGGAGCAGTTTGATGTGGAAACACTCATCCGTATGCTGATAAAGTTCATAATAGCAAAAACGCTGATCATGGACAATGGCATTACTATCCTGGAAGCATTCTTAAAGATCGGGAACGGGATGGCCGCCACGCTGAGTGTGGCGGGGGAGCCGGAAGGGGTGGCTGATTTCCTTCATCAAATTGTGCGGATCATTCAAGAAAACAATATGATCTTGGATATTGTTATGGGCATTTTAGCTGTTATTCCATGGCTTATCAGTAAACTGGTTGGATTAGTGATCCGTGCCATCTGTTATGGGAGGCTCATAGATATTGTTGTGCGCGGCGGTTTTGCCCCGGTGGGGTGCTGCGGCATGGTACAGGAAGGGTTTTCCGGACATGGGATCCGGTATCTTAAGAAATATTTTGGATCCATCCTGCAGGGGGCTGTCATCATGGGGATACTCTACGTTTGTTCCTCTGTCAATGCAGGTGTCATGACTACCATGTTTGACAATATGGATGGTGTCGGCAGCAGTATAGGTGCTGCCTTGGCAATGCTTGTAGAAACACTTGTTGTTGGATTCACAGAGATCATGTGTATTGTGAAATCAAGCCAGATCGCCAATGAAGTGGCAGGCGTATAAAACAAAGGGGGGACTTATTATGATCCAGGTGGAAATGAATAAAGATGTCAGGAAATACAAAGAAAAGCTGTTAGGGCCTTTTTCTGCGAGGGAAGTGGTCTGTCTTGGCCTTGGCGCCGGTTCTTCTTATCTTATAAAAACACTGTTTTTCCCGGATATTCCGCTTACCAGTGATGTCACGGGGTATATCGTGGTTTTATGTATGATCCCGTTTGCCCTGATCGGCTGGGGCAAAGTGTACGGGATGTACTTAGAAAAGTTCTTACAGTCAGCATTCCAGACCATCATATCGCCGAAGAAAAGGTACTATGATAACGGTCTGAAACAGGAAAAGAAACGGATCAGGACCAAAAAGAGCAAGGATCAAGAATTACAGCCGTTTAAGTGAAACTTAGTCAGGAAGCCCATTGGCTTTAGACAATGGGCAGTTCACGTGAAAGGAGATGGAAAATTTATGGCAGGGAAGAAAAACAGGAAGGATGGGGCATCCCGGAGCAGAGAAAGCCAGGAACAAAAAAATAAACGGAGCGGGGCAATGCATGGGCAGAGACTGCCAAGGACTATTCAGGAAACGATCCCATACAAACAGGTTTATAAGAACGGGATCATAGAGACGACAGAAGGGTACTTCACCAAATCGTATATGCTGGAAGACGTGGACTTTAAGACATCTGCAGAAGACATCTCCCAGATGATATTTGATACATTTGGGAAACTGATCAACACTTTTGATTCTAATATGCTTGTCCAGTTTACCGTTAATAACAAGCGGATCAATAAGAGGGATTTCGAAAAGACCATCCTCACGAAGATGAAAGGAGATGACTTGGATGAGCTGCGGGAAGAGAATAACCAGGTATTACGGGATAAGTTAAAAGAGGGAAAAAGCAATATGCAGCATCTAAAATACATGACAATCTCCATTGAAAGCGATTCCATTGATGATGTGATCGGGCAGTTTTCCAGGTTGGATACGGAAGTGTCCACGACCATTAAGAAAATATCTGGCGGGGAGACAGCACCGATGACCCTCATGGAACGCTTGGAAGTGCTGTATAACATGATGAACCGGGACAGCGAGTATCCTTTTTACTGTCGTGCATCCATAGACAATGTGGAAAGGGAGTCGTTTAACTTGCAGTGGATGAAAAAGCAGGGGCTTTCCACAAAAGACCTGATCGGGCCCGCCTGTATGCAGTTTGGACCTAATTATTTCAAGCTGGACCAGAAGTATGCAAGGGTTTTGTTCTTATCCAATATCCCGACAAGACTGAGCACAGACATGATCGCAGATGTGACGGAACTGCCGCTTGATATTGTGACAAACTTAAACATCCAGCCGATTGAACAGGAGAAAGCGATCAAGCTGGTGCAAAGGCAGCTCACCAAAACAAAAAAAGATGTTATGGATGCGCAGAAGACGGCCGCAAAGAACGGATATTCCTCCGAACTGATCCCAGAGTCGGTAAAGGATGCTTATGAAGAAGCATCTATCCTCATGGACGAGGTGACACATGGAGACCAGAAGTGTTTTCTCGTCTCCGTACTTATCATGCTCTATGCAGACAGTAAGGAAGAATTGGAAAAGGATACGAAAACCATCCAGTCCACCGTGGAAAAGCATCTGTGTAAATTCAAACCGTTATCCATGCTTCAGGAAAGCGGGTTCAAGGATTCCCTGCCACTCTGTAACATGGAACTCGGGATCAATTCCCTTCTGACGACAAAAAGCACAAGCGTGTTTCTGCCGTACACTATGAGGGAAGTTTCCCAGAAGGGTGGATTCTATTACGGGCTGAATGCCGTCAGCAAGAATATGATTATCTATAACAGGAAATCAGCAGTCAATTCTAACGGCATTATCCTCGGTATGCCGGGAACCGGGAAAAGCTTCTCCGCAAAAAGGGAGATGGTAAATGTGGCGCTTAATACGGATGATATGATCTACGTCCTTGATCCGCAGGGAGAATATACGCCGCTCATCAAGCTGCTTGGCGGGGAGGAGATAGAGATCCGGGCAGGGTCTGACATTTACTTAAATCCACTGGATATGGATATTGATTATGCGGATGACGGGGATCCGATCGTTATGAAATCGGATTACATCTGCAGTATTTGTGAGATCGTACTCGGTGGAGTATATGGGCTCACGCCGATGGAAAAATCCATCATCAACCGGTGTGTACGTTATGTCTACAAGGACTATATGAAGCATATGCTGGAAATGAAAGCAGATGGCAGCAAAGTTACGATCGATAAGGAGATCATGCCGACACTGCAGGATCTCTACGAAGTGCTTCTCTCACAAGATGAAGAGGACGCCCGGAGGATCGCCAGTGCATTGGAATTGTATACAGACGGCTCGTTTGATACATTTGCACATCGTACCAATGTCAACACGGATTCCCGGATCGTGGCGTATAATATTGCCGGGATGGGCGAGAATATGCGTGAACTGGGGCTTACGGTATGTTTGAACAATATATGGAACCAGTTGATCGAAAACCACAAAAAGGGCATCCGGACATGGATCTACCTGGATGAGTTCCATCTGCTCACGCGTCTGGACAGCTCAGCGGAGTTTACCAAAAAAGTATACAAAATGGCCCGTAAGTGGGGCGGCATACCCACTGGCATTACGCAGAATGTGGAAGATCTTTTAAGTTCGGAAAAGGCAAGGGCGATCATCAATAACTGTACCTTTGTCTATATGCTGTCCCAGTCACCGAACGACAGGGACGAATTGGCGGCGATTTATTCCATCAGCGACAACCAGCTCCCATTCATTACAAACGGCGGCTACGGGCAGGGGCTGATCTACAACGGGAAATCCATTATTCCGTTTATTGACAAGTTTCCGGAAGATACAAGGCTTTACCGTGCCATGACGACAAAACCGGAGGATTTTGTTGCGAACCTGTGAGTTGTATAGTATGATAAAAAAAGACTGTTATAGGGAAACTCTCTTTCCTTAAAACAGCCATACTATATATAACAAACAGGGAGAAAGGAGGCGGTCATTATGCTGCCAAGACCAAAAACAGAGATTGTTGTAAGAGGGAAAAAGATCGTTATTTCAGAATGGCATGCGAGGGTATACCGGGCGTTTTTTTGGACTGATGTGGACGAAGATAATGTAAGGCTCTATCTGTGGTCATGGTGCCACAAACTGGATATGGATGATGTCATTGACAAGATGAAGCCGGAAGAGATTGCTGAGATCGTGGAAGAGTGCATCATAGACGAATGTGTGCCGGCGGATGAGAAACTGGAAGATGCCGTTCAGCGGGTGGAAAAGGAACTGGAAGCACACCCGGAGATACTTAAAATGGCAGAGGAAAACAAACAGAAGAATAAGAAATGGGGGCTCGGGATGTTAAAAGACTTGGAATCCGGCAAGTTTCGGGAACCGGCATCCATGGCATAAAGGAATGGGAGTAAGTCCCTGCCGTTATCGGCAGGGCTTTTTTTATGTTTCAGGGGAAACAGACATATTTACTATAAAAGGGGGACTTCTTATGCAGAGTGTCAGCCGATGCCATATGATGTATTTTTCTTTTGAGGAGGGAGTACAGGATCACGACAGGTATATGGAGAACAAAGGGATACTGGAGAAAAGCTGCCGGGAACTGCTTTCTCATCTTCCAAAAGGGAAAGATATTTCTGCCGTTGTTTCCTCGGCATATAATAAAAAGGGAAAAGAACATCTTACCGCTTTGTTCTATAAAAATAAGCTTTTTTTGGGGATTTATAACAGCAGGACGAAAGAAATCACATTTACCGATACAAAATCACACATGGCAGATATCTCCGGCTTAGAAATGATAAAAATCGTAAAACAGTTAAAGAACCGCATGGAAAACACAGCTGCCGGGATCGAAAAAGGCCACGGGGCTTTTATCCAGCATACCTGCGCTCCTGCATGGAAAGAGAAGCTCCCCCTGCTGGAAAAGATTATCCAGTATGACAAGGATATAGAGTCTATCGCGGGAAGAGCGGCAGATTCCATCAGATCATCTTTGGTATATAATAAGCAGATTGACCGAATGATATGTGAATTTGAAAACATTGGGCGTCCGGATGCAGAATATCATCTGAAACGGGATGTCAATGAAGAGATTTGCGTTTGAAGGTAGCGGCCGGGCAAGTCAAGCCTGGCTGTTTTCCTGCTCTGGGTAAACGGACATATTGTTTATGTAAACCAAAAAAAGAAAGGAGGTGAAGAGATGAAAAAAATATTCAAATGTAAAAAGGCTGTCTTCCCATATCTTATGGAAGTGTTAAACCGTTCCAGGTATGACGGTAAAAAACTCGAATATGAGGCGCAGATCACAGGCGATACCGCTGAGATCACTTTCAGCAGGCCTATCGCTGGAAATTATTTCCATGGGCGCATCGTTGAAGCGTATAAGAGTAAGGAGATGGCTGAGACGGGATGCCGGATCCCTACATTATCCAGGGAGGTTGCCGACGACCCGAAGAAGCGGAACCGCATACTTAGAAGGTATGGCACACATGCCTATACTGTATGCGAGTAACAGGAGAACAAGGACCTAAATAACAGGGTTTTACGAAAAGGAGGGCACAATATGCCAAAAATCAATTATGAAAATGTTATACGGTACATAGACAACACTATGGTACCGTACCTGAAAAGGAATTTTTCCCTTATGTTGCTGGGAGACGAAATTGCCGGGAAAAGCCATGTATGTGAAAAGCATGTGGCTTTAGATGAGGGAAAATTGGAAAATCGCTTGTCTGAACTGAATATGGCAAGCAGTTTTACGGACTATGATTCAGCAGAAGAGTATATCAAAAGGATGCTGTTTGACGAAGGGATCCAGTGTGATATTGCAGAATGGCTCTTTATGAAAAAGGAGGAAATGCTGGAGGTTTCCCTTTTCACGGAAGACGATCCAGTAGAAGGCGTGACAGGCTATGGGATGAAAAAGGGCAGCGACAGGGTGCTGTCAGCATTCAATGTCAGGCTCGTTATCAAGCGGGATGAAAGTGAACTCGGATGGCATATTGTAACTGCATATCCGATAGACTTCATGCCGGTGGACTAATTTTTTTCATTAAAAAGGGCGGTCAGATGACCGCCTGTTTTATTTCGCTTCCCTGTTTGATCTTTTCCCAGCAATCCCGACCGTCTTCTATACGGGCAAGCGGGTCTTTGATGACAGAAGCAAATTCCCGTTCGAATTTTTCCCTGTCATATCTTCCTGCTTTCATGCGGGCCTCTCTTAATTTGTACTGCTGTGGGGCAAAGGCCTCATACATATCTTTTTCACATTCTGCAATAAAGGTTTTTATGAACTCTTCTGTTGGTACTCCCCAGAGCATATTCTCTTTGTTTCCTGCCAGTTTCCAGAGCATCGACTCCGGTGTGCACTCGGTATTGATTTCCCTGCCATTCGCTTCGATAATGATGGGATTGCCAGAGTGTAATTCTTTGAATATGAGCATGGTATAAGCCTCCTTTACCGTTTAATATTTCACCTGTGCATAACGACATACTGAAATAGCATCAATATCATCCATAATCTGCATTTTTGCATTTCTGATGTCAATATCATCTTGAATGTCAAGAAAGTATTTATCAGACACGCCAAAAAATTTTCCAAGTCTTATTGATGTATCTGCCGTAATCTTTCTTCTATCATGTAAAATATCCTGGATTCTGGATACTGGAACATGAATTTCCTGTGCCAGTTTATAAGCGGATAATCCAAGCGGAAGCATAAATTCTTCGGATAAAATCTCGCTCATTTTTGGAGTTTCGATGTAATTTCCCATAGCAGCCTCCTTTCTAATGATAATCGACTATTTTAACATCATTTGTCTGCAAATGTTTTTATCATAATCTTATTATACCCGTACCTCGTGTATATGTCAATTTGTTTTTTTTACTCCCGGCAAATTGATACCGGCCACTATGCTATATATAATATGTCAGATTTCGTGGGATGGAACAATTATATAATAGTGATTTTTCATACCCTCACAGGTGGTGCATGCATCTGGGAGGGGAGATGCCCGGGGCCAGCCCCGGGGACCGCATTCGGCATCCGGGGAAATCGGTATCCGGGAGACCGGCATCCCAAAGCAGGTATAACAGAGGGCGAAAACCGGCAGACATACTTGTAATAGAGGGTAAGAGAGTTTACCTGTTTATTAAAGGAGGTAGTTTATGAATCAGATACAATCCTTACAAGAGATCTTCGAAGCCTGTTGTCATGTCCCCGAAAAAGAGCATACAGCAGACACAATCATCAGTGTATCATCCGGAATGGTAAAAACAGGCCAGGAGATTTCCGCCCTGCCGATAAAGACCATATTTTATAAGATCAATATGCGGTTTATGAAATCAGATGATTATATCATTGTTGACCTGCAGTTTGCAAACCATATGGATGCAAAATTAAACAGAGTCTTAAGTCTGCTTAATGAGTATCAGGATCAATGCGATATGCTGGACGAAACAGAATATCCGCAGTTCCATCTTTCCTTGCTCCCCAGTGTGTTAAAAGGGGAGTACCATATCGTATTTGCTAACCCGGTTATGTTTGCACTCCACGCAGACAAGCCAAGTAAATATCCGTCTATCCTGCGTATCTTGTTTGAGGATGAAAATGTTGTTATCTTACAGAATAATGACATTGACTATGCGGCGCTGCTGGCGGAGGCTAAGCGTAAAGCGGACATGGAAGCCTTTTACCAGGCAGAGGAGGAAAAAAAGAGGAAAAGGGATGCATACGAAGCGGAACATCAATTCAATAGAGCAGAATACAGGAGGTAAAGATTATGAGTGTAAAAAACATTATTTTCGGGCTGATCCTCTGCCTTATGGCTGGCATGGGATTAAAAACAGATGCCATAGCCAAGGAAAAGGGGCAGGTTTCATTCACGTTAAGCTATGAAAAAGGGCAGATGGAAGAGTACAAAACCGGACATCCGAATGATGGGGAAGGTGTCTATGTCTATGTGGAGTCAATAGACGACCATACCATTTATCGTTTTCCCTTAAACGTTTCAAACAGTTATAGTGGAAGGTTTGACATTCCATATGGCAATTATAAGATCATAGCTGATCCGGAAGCCGATGTCGGGGTGATGACCGTTTCCTACACAGATGTGTTTGCTATATCGGATAATACGCCTATCGTGGAGATTGTATGCAATCTGCAGCCGAAGAAAGGGGAAAAAGAGCTTTCTGCCACATCATCATCTGTAACAGAAGAAAAACGGCCGGAAGAACAGGCAGAGGCCGAAGAACCAGAGGAGGATGGTTCCAGAGGGTTAAGCGGACAGAATATATTTACTATTATAATGATCGCTGCGATTTTTGTATTATGGATCTACCATCGGTTCATTAAAATCCGAAAACGGTAATAGACCGTAAATAAAATGGGCTGGCAGATGTGGGACATGTCAGCCTTTTGTAGAAAAAGGAGGGATTGAATGTTATTAAGATACAGGGACTTGGAAAGTTTTGCTTATGCCATATCGGAAAAGACATCGTTAAGCCAGCCACAGGCAGAACTTTATATTGATGTCGGACTGATACGGGGGTATTCCAGGGAGAACGGGGCATACCTGATCTCGGATGAAAAGATAAGAGGGATGGATACGGGCAGGCTTTTACAACATAAACCGTACACGGCAGAAACCCTCGCGCGGGAACTGGGAACGGAACCGGTAAATATAAACCGGATCATTTCCCATGGCATCATAAAAACACCATATCAATCCGGCAATATTTATCTATTCACAGATGTGGAAGTTAAAAAGATGAAAACAGATCTTCCGGGTCTTTTGTCCCAGGCATACGATGCAGAACAACTGGAAGAGGAAGAACTGGAAAAAGAACTGGGGGAGATGCCAGAAGAGCTTGACGAAATGCCCCAAAAGCCAGAGCCAAACCCAGAGCCAGAACCAGAGATGAAGTCGGAACCAGAGCTTGGCCCGGAACTGCCGGATGATATCACTGATCAGGAGAAAGAATCTAAAAAAAGAAAGGGAAAGCAGAGAATACAGGCGTCTTCTCCGGCTATGATCCATTATGAAGAAACGGTTGATTTCACAGAACAACAGCACCCGGAACCGGAAAACCCTTATAGACAGGAAACGTATGGGGCTGCTTCCTATCGGAGTTATGATACATTTGAAAAGACGGATACTCTGGAAGAAACAAGGTATGATAACAGACCGACGCAACAAGGGCAATCTGATCCTGCGGCAGACGATGCCGGGGAAAGTTTCTCCGGCGATGCAGACAGGTCACGCTACAGCCCTTATAACAATCCCCAGCATGTCTATGCAGGCAATGCAACATCGGAATATGATCCGGAGCAGTTTAGACAGGACAGCGATACGATCAAGGTGGAAAACAACAATCATACACCAGACAGCCCCGGGGCATCAGAGACGGATACTCTGGAAGAAACAAGGTATGATAACAGACCGACGCAACAAGGGCAATCTGATCCTGCGGCAGACGATGCCGGGGAAAGTTTCTCCGGCGATGCAGACAGGTCACGCTACAGCCCTTATAACAATCCCCAGCATGTCTATGCAGGCAATGCAACATCGGAATATGATCCGGAGCAGTTTAGACAGGACAGCGATACGATCAAGGTGGAAAACAACAATCATACACCGGACAGCCCCCGGGCATCAGAGAAAATGGATACCGGAAGGAATACGGACACAACCACTTACCAGCCGACAAGCGGGCGGGATGGGGGGAATGGCGTATCCCGCACAAATGTGCCGGCTTCTATTCCGTATGCAGAAAAGACTACTAACAACGAGACTAAAAATGAAAAAATTCGTACTGTCAGAAAAGACAGTGATACGATACAGTCGGAAGAATACGGTAAGGTGAAAGATAAAACGCCGCAAGGAGATGTGGCAAGTTCTTCTGCCGAAAAGACAAAGAAAACAGCAGGACCCCAATCTGTTACCGGTAGCACAACGGAAGGAACATCTGTGGGGAACAAACAAAAACCGTTTTATGACAATGACTGCGGCACTTCCTCTCGTGAGTACCATAGTCATATCATTTCCTACGCAACGGAACAGCCGGTGCTAAAATACCAGGACATTCCAGTTGCTTATGTCAGCAGAAATGAGGAATTTAAGGAAACGTGGATGCAGGGAGAGGCAAAGCCGGTTGCCGCAGAAACGCATGATCCCATCCAAATGTCGAACTTATACTATATGCTATCTGAATCCCCCGAACAGATTAAACCCGGACAATATGCCCTGCATTTGACAAATGGGGAAAAAATTGCTGTTACAAGGGAAACTGTACGAAGCATCGCGAAAAGTGAAAATCTGCCGGAAGCAGATGGGGGGCTGGTTTCTCTGGAGAAAACGGCTTATGTGGATAGGAAAGGAAGCCGGACATGCGTATTTGGCATTTCCGGCATGGAAGAATTTACTGCCACTTCCATAGGGCGAAAGGACGTGCGGACGCAGGAAAACCAGGCCAACTCCGGGCACACCCCATCTAAGGGAAAAACCACTGTTGCAGGAGAAACGACACAGGCGGCAACGAAAAGTGAAAAAGATAGGGCCCCGGTTTCTTCGGGCACAGAATCAAAAAAACGGCAGATACATAAAAAAGATGCCAGAATGGCAGTGCTGGGAAGGGAAAGCGGTGGCAAAGTATCTGCAGAATATCAATCCGCCCCGCAAAACCATGCGGGACAGGAAGATGCGGATGTATTCCGTATCAAAAAAACAAAGACAATGGATAAGAGCGCTTTTGCAGAAATAGGGGCTATGGCGTTCGGACAGTCATTTGGTGGGACCAATGCCTATGCAGGATACCGCACGGTAAATCGTTATGCCGGATGGATAGACCCGGTCACAAACAGGATAATAAAAAAAGCAGAGCTAAAAGCAACCGAAAAAGTGTTCTGCGTCAACAACAAATTGGGCAACATCGACCATTCCCTACGGAATGCCGGGGTTAAAACGGATGTGTTAAAAAATAAAAAAGGGAAGTACAAAAAGAAATTGTCAGATCAGGAAATAAAATACCTGATGCATGAACTTAATACTAAATTCAAGGCGGCAAACCTGGGGAATGTTGATCTGATACATATGGACGATAAGAAGATAAAGGAGCTGATAAAGAAACTTTCAGGGAAAGATAAGGAGATCGTTAAGTGCTATGCTGAATTGAGAAATATCGCTGGACTGAGAAAGGGAAAGGCCAATCTGACAAAAAGATCCAGGAGAAAGCTCTTGTCCTTGTTTAACAATATAATGAATGGAACAGATTTTTATGATGGGATGATGCTGACCTCCCATTATGCCAGACTTACATGCAGGATGATCACATACGGGGGAAGAATCAAGCGGTGGGCGCAGAGAAAAGTCGGGAAGGTCGTTAAGCCTTATGGCCGGCATTTGGATAAAAGAGCGGCAAGGAAGGAGTTGAAGGTAAATGCGAGAGTAGAGAGAAAACTGCAGAAAAAAATGAGCAGGCAGACCAGACGGCAAGCAAGAAGGGCAAGAAATATAGACAGGGTTTCCAGACGCCTCACAGGGAAAAGTGCAGCACAGTTAAAAAACAGTTTTCAGTCAACAAAGGTTGGGAGAGGAATCAGTAAGATCCGGGGTAAGCTGTCGCCTGTTATGAAGATACAGAAACGTACCGTAGGGGTTGTATCCAAAGTGGTTGGAAAAACATTTAATATTATTGGGAAGGTTTTTTCCGCTCCCAGACGGCTTGCTATGTGGGCACTTGCCTTAATTGCCCCGGTGTTCCTTATCTGCGTCCTGGTTACGATCGGAGCTGCTGCTATTCTTGCTGCATTTGACATTATTCCAGAAAGTGACAGTGTAATGGCTGGTGGGGAAACGGTAGTAGTTAATGCTGCCAATGAATGCGTGGAAAAAGATAATAGCTGGTACAGGGAAATCAGAGGAATTGAAGAAGATACTACGCCCAAAGAAGCAAACGGAGGGCATCCCGTGATGGGCGGATATGATCCGCTTACCGGCACACAGTATGAGATTACAGAATTTTCCGGCGAGACTGTTTATAAATATTATGACGGCAGGGCGTTCTCTTATATTGCTGAAAAAGATGGCGAGACCATGGATAAGGATGCATTAAGTATGATTCCGCAGATCAATCTTTATTCCAATGCCAAAGCTATCATGGCTGCGGCGGCGGTATACCGGCAGGAGATCGATATTGACGATCAGGGATATGTGGATTTTTGCAAGCAGCTCTGGGATCACAGCCATGCGTACCAGTCATCCATCGGCGATGTTTATATGTGTTCCGGATGTAAAAATGCAAACATTGCCTGTTATAAAAAGGCAGAGTATAATACTTATACCAATGCCGATGGAGAAAATTATAACTTCCTTCCTGGTATTTCAGATACGGCGGCTGCAGACGGCTGTTATACTTATTACTGTAATGACGAATCCTCCTATGGCACAGCGGTGCATAAGAAAGAGAGTGTTGATGCCACATATAATAATGATAATAAAGGTTGTGAAACAACGAAATATGATACACAGTATACCATATACTGTGATTTCAGCAGACATACATCAGATAATCCGGGCATAGGGGATTGCACTGGAGTGTCTGGCAGCATGAAAAACGCATATCACGCACATGGATTTTACCGTGATGTAGAAACCGAAGGTTGCGGGGCACATGGAGCAGACTATAATGACTGTAAGTTTGCAAAGAATTTCCACAAGGGGGACGGGATCACCAGCACATCATTAAGTGATATATGCGCAAGTTACCAGATCGTACTTCAAAAAAATGGAAGTACGAAACAGGAAGTAACGTATAATGGGCATTCCTACTGGATCGGATATTGCTCCAATCTGGGAGATTTGGGGGCGGAGGAAAACTATGACGGATATATCCTGGTAAGCAAGAGCAATGCCAATTTAAGCGCAGATGGCAATTATGTCATGAACCCTTATCTATCTGGGGGAAAACCGGTATGGTTCTATGAGTGCCAGGGACATAAAATGAAAAAAAGGGTGTTCAGCTGGTGTCCTGGACATGCCGGATGCAGGGGGCATAATGTAAAATACTGTCTTGGACACTGCACTCTGGAGGTATATGCAGCTATCGCAGGCCTGAATGATGATGAGATCAAGAAAGAAGAAGCAAAGTATAATCTTTTACAGGCGGATAATTTCTTCTTTGATGAAGGGAGCGGGACATATGATTCCGAATGGGGCGGTTATGAGGATGAACACTGCAGCCGGGCGGCAATGATATTGGATAATGACTGGGAGGACTTGTATGATCTTCCCGAGGATACCTTCACCATAGATACGGATTTGCATGAAAATACGTGGTGATATGGGCGGATAGGAATGACGAGTAAATGGGCTATATATTCCCGGCACGGATAGGATTGCTCCAGCCGGGAATATTTTTGCCGCTTTATCTATACAAAGCTACATTTCTATTACTTGACAATCACATAGATTTG